>NZ_JBVIKS010000004.1:86077-775849 GCF_055580825.1 Kribbella sp. NPDC031520 | reverse complement strand
TTTCTCTCGCTCCTGTGTCTTGCTCTTCTATTCGTTTCTTGCTTTTCCCCCCCCCCCCCCCCTCCCGCCCCCCCCCCCCCCCCCCCCCCCCCCCCCCCCCCGCGATCAGGTCCAGCCCTTCGACGGCGGGAAGTCCACGATCCACGATCATCGCGTCGAACGGACGGGTCAGCGCGAGATGCAGCCCGGTATGGCCGTCGGCCGCCCGCTGTACGGCGTACCCTTCGTCGCCGAGCACCCGGCCGAGCATCCCGGCCAGGTCGGTGTCGTCCTCGATCAGCAGGATCCGCGGGCTCATCCCACGCCCCAGCCGGCCGTCGCGTGAAGGTTGCCGTCGGCAAGCACACCGAGCCCTTCGTACCCGGGCAGCAGGACCCCGGGCCAGTCGTCCCCCGCGACGAACGCGGCCGTCGCAAGAACGTCGGCGTACTCGAGCGACGCCCCACTCACCGACACCGACAGCCACCGGCTCTCCACCGCCCGCCCGGTCCGCGGATCGTAGAGGTGCGCGCCCCGGGCAGCCGTACCGCTCGTCGCCACCGCTCCGGAGGTCCGCGCCAGACTGGCGACCACCCGCCCCGGATCGTGCGGATCCTGGATCCCGATCGTGAACGGCTCCGCGCTCGGACAGCTGACGAGTACGTCGCCACCCGCGTTCAGACACCAGTCGAGCCCACCGACGGAACGCAACCGCTCTCCCGCGCGCTCGACCGCCCAACCTTTGACCAGTCCGGACGGATCCCACCCGCCGTCCGGCAGGTCGGCGGAGAACAGCCCGCCGGTCAGCTCCCGCGCCGCCGCACACCGCTCGGCCACCTCCCGCACGTCCGGGGCGACGTCGTCCCAGTCCACCTCGCCGCGCCCCAAGCGGCTCACGTCGCTGTCCGGCTGGTACGGCGAGAAGACGCGATCGACCTCGTGCAAGGACGCGTACAGCTCCCGCACGGCGGCGTCCGCCGCCTCCGATCCCGCAGACGGGCCCCGGGCGAGCACGCTGATGGGCATCCCCATCACCTGCTCGACCCAGCTCCGTTTCATGACGCCGACGCTAGAGCCCGATCCCTGTGAACAAGCTGAGCCGTGTACGCGGCGAGGTGCTGCGCAATCACCCGCTCCCAAGTCATCCGGGGAGCTGTGTGCCGATTGTGAGCCTGCAGCCGATCGAGTACGGCGGGATGCGTGAGCAGCGCGGCCGTGGTCCGCGCCATCTCCGCGTCGGTGTCGACGAGGAAGCCCTCGACACCGTTCCGGATGAACTCGCCGACGCCGCCCGTCGACATCGCCACCACCGGCAGCCCCGCGCACCGCGCTTCGAGTGCCGCGACGCCGAACGACTCCAGCTCGGCCGGCGCCAGATATACGTCAGCGGACGCGTACAACTCCCGCAACTCGAAGCGGGTCAGCCGGCCGGGCAACTCCACCCACGGCGCGAGGTCCCGCCGCCGCGCATCGAGCGCCCGTTCCCGCGGCCCCGATCCTGCGATCACCCCACGCAGCTGGATCCCCGGCGGGACCAGGGACCGGATCGCCGCGAGCGTGTCCAGCAACGCGAGCGGCCGCTTCCGCCGGGCCAGCCGCATCGTGCTCACGATCGTCAACGGATGCCGCTCCCGCGCAGCCGGCCGCCAGGCAGCGGGGTCGACGCCGTTGTGCAGTACGTCGACCGCTCGCCCCGGGAGCGACCGCCGCATCGCCGCGGCGACCGCCTCGCTCACCGCGGTCCACCCGACGTCACCGACGTACCGGTCGAGCTGGCCCAACGGCCACGGCATCGTTGGCCCAGGCAACGAATGTACGGTGACGATCGCCGCCCGGGCCAGCCGCGCCGCCCGCCACGCCAGCGGCGACACGATCGACGAGTGCGCGTGCACGATGTCGTACGACGGCAACTCACCCCGCAACCGCTCCATGGCGGCACGCACCGGTACGCCGGCCACCGCCGGCAACCGTACCACCGGTACTTCGGCCGACGGCCCTTCGATCAGCGTGTACACCGTGACGTCGTGCCCCGCGCGGATCAGTTGTACGGCGAGATCGTGGACCTGCAGCTCGATCCCACCGAGCCGCGGCAGGTAGACGTCACTGACAAGCGCGACCCTCACGCCGCCACCGCCTGCGCACCACCCGACGAACGACGCTGCAGCGACGTCCAGATCGCCAGCATGACACCCCCGACCGGGATCTCCATCAGGAACGTGAACCCGCGGAACAGCAGCAACCCGGCCGCAACGCCGGCCGGGTCACCGCCGAGCGCGACCAGCGCCGCCGACGTACCGATCTCGACGACACCTGCACTGCCCGGCGTGATCGGTACCAGCGTCAGCAACCTCTCGACCGCGAGCGCCGTGAACAGCACCGCCAGGCCGAGCGGGACGTGCAGTACGTGGAAGCACAGCCACAGCAGCGCGAGCTGCAACGCGAGGTACGCGACCATCCCGCCGGTCATCGGCCGCCAGCCGGTGCGCATCAGGTGCAGTGCCGTACGCCGGAACCGGGGAAGGCGTTCCTGCAGGCGCGAACGCCGCAACACCTGGTCCAGCAGGCGGCCGATGGTCTCGGCGACCCGCTCGTCGGCGAGGATCCACACCCCGAGCAGGACGGCGACCGGCACCGGGAGGAACAGCAGACTCCCCTTGCCGAACGCGGCGGCGCTGTGCAGGATCGGCGTCAGGCCGAGCGCGACCGCGATCACGCCGAGCTTCGACGCGACGTTCAGCAGCGTCGTCACGGCAAGGAATCCCCCGAACGCGCGCCGGGTGAATCCCCAGCGGCGGACCATCGTGAAGTTGAGCGCCGTACCGACGGCGCCGCCGAGCGGGAGAACGTTTGCTACCGCGCTGCCGGTCAGGCTCAGCGTCAGCCCACGGCGCTTGGACAGCCCGGGCAGGGACGCGGCGAGCACGAACGAATGTGCCCACAACCCGGCGATCCAGACAACCGCGAGCAGCACCAGCGAGCCGACCGACACCCGTTCGAGTACGTTGCCGACCTCGCGCCAGGTCGACCCGACCGCTCGGGGCAGGAACACCACCAAGGCCCCCGTCACCAACGCGCTCAGGACAGACGTCAGCAGCCGCCGTTGCCAACCCGCACGCCGTTCTCGCTCGTTCATCGACCCCAGACTGGCGCTCCGATGCTGAGAGGGTGCTGAGAGCAACTAGCCCGGTCCCGAGCGGCATGCGATCCTCGGAGGATGGCCGGGCCCTTCACCCTGGTGGCGTTCCACGCGCACCCGGACGACGAGGCGCTGCTGATGGGCGGCACTCTGGCGCGGCTCGCCGCGGAGGGACATCGCGTCGTGCTCGCCGTCGCCACGGACGGCGAGGCGGGGGCGGCCGCTTCGCCGTTCCGGTCGGGCCCCGGTCTGGCCGCGGTCCGGCGGGACGAACTCGAGCAGTCCGCGGCCGCGCTCGGCTGCGCGCGGGTGGTGCGGTTCGGGTTCAAGGACTCCGGGTCGTCCGGACCGCCAACGGACGGCGGGTTCAGTACGCTCCCGGTCGAGGAGGCCGCGCAACCCTTGATCGAGCTGCTCCGCGAAGAGCACGCGGACGCGCTGACGATCTACGACCCGGCCGGTGGGTACGGTCATCCGGACCACCGGCAGGTCTACACCGCGGGCGTGCACGCCGGCGCGCAGGCCGGTACGCCGTTGGTGCTGGAGGCAACGATCGACCGGCGGCTGATCCGCCGGCTGGTCCGGATCGTGGAGGCCATCCCCGGCATACTGCCCGCGGTGACCGCCGCGTCGTACGACCACGCGTACTCCCCCAGCGAGGCGATCACGCATCGGGTCGACGTACGGCGCTACACCCGGCAGAAGCGTGCGTCGTTCGAGGCCCACGCCAGCCAGGCAAGCTCCGACGAAGGCGCCCGCACGCTGTCGCTCCTCCTGAAACTCCCCCACTGGCTGTTCCGCCCAATGCTCGGCACCGAGTGGTACGTCGAACACGGCCGCACCCCCAGGGCCCCCCTCGACGACCTGTTCGCGTCCCTCAGACCCGACGCGTGAACTGATACGCGGGTACGGCGACGGCGGTGACGACGAGGTGCATCAACATCAGGCCTGCCACGCCGGTTGCTGAGGTGGACGGAATGAACTTGGTGGCCATGAGCAACAGGTCCGGGAGCATGGACAGGACGAGCACGGCGGGGACCAGCACGCGCAGCACAGCAGCCGGGTTGGTGGAGCGGCGTGCGACTGTCGTCCAGCCCGCGTAACCGGCTGCCGTTCCGAGCAGGGTCAGCGGGACGAACACCTGCGGCGTCAGTGGTGCGAAGCCGGGGGCCGCACCGAGCGCGACAGCTCCCTGTGCGACCAAGTAGTTGAGGCCGGCCGCGAGCACCGCGGCGCCGAGCAGGGCCGCGAACCGGATCCCGGTCCGGCGGCCGAGCGCTGTCGGGTGCTGTTGGACATCGATCGAAGCCATCGGGACCACCTCCGCAGTCGGTACGTATCTCGTACTAATTCGACGGTAGCCGACCGCTCGGCCAATGGCCAGGGGATCCTCCAAATCAGTCCGAAACTCGTACTGTTAGCCCTCGTGGGCGGCGATGATCGTGGTGAGCAGGGCGGCGAGGGTGTCGCGTTCGGTCGGGTCGAGGACCTGGAGCATCCGCCGGACCTCGGTGCGCAGCAGGCGTTCGAACTCCTCGGCCACCTGCGCGCCGTGCTCGGTCGGCGTGACCACGAAGTTCCGCCGGTCGGTCTCGTCCGGTACCCGGACGACCAGCCCGGCCGCCTCCATCCGGGCGACCACGCCGGTCATCGTGGATTTGGTCAGCCGCAGCGCCGACCCGAGCCCGAGCATGTTCGTCGGCTGCCGGTGCAGGATGAACAGCAGCCGCGCCTGCTGCATGGTCAGACCGAGGTCCGAGCTGATCCGCTCGTACTCCTCGGTCACCGCGGTGGCCGCCCGGATCAACGCCGGCCCGGCCGCCAGCACCTTCGGCTTCGCCGCCATCGACACCCCTTTCGACCCCCGTCCCAAGGCCCCAACGATAGCCCTGAAATTCAGCTGAGACCGGCGGCAACTTTTCGGGCCGGTCCGGATTCCAATCCGGTACGACGGAGGCCGGGGATGCCTCCGCGTCAGGGGAGGACACCACCATGATTCGCAAGACCGTAGGACTGGCCGCCGCCGCTGTGCTGTCCGTGGGGATCGGGTCTGCCGCGACAGCTCAGGCGCAGCCGAGTACGACCACCGGGCAAACCGCGGCCGCGGCCGCGTGCGCGCTCCGGCTCGGGTCGGTGACGTCGACCGGCGCGTTCACCAGCCGGATGATCAACGCCACCGCACCGATCACCGTCGGCGGGGTCCGGGGCACCGCCGGCGTGTTCGGCGCGAACCAGGTCCAGCACATCAGCACGTTCACCGGCACGCCGCTGACCAGTGGCGGGGAGGCGCGGTCCGGCCTCACGGTGCTGGGCGGCGCGCTGTACGCGAGCTCGTTCGTCGTCGACAGCGAGAGCCAGATCGACCCGCACTACCCGCACAACAACCTCCGCATCGGTGGCGGTTGGTCGAACTACCGCTGGATCGAGCAGTCGGTGCTGCAGCCGGCCAACGCCGGCAACCCGGCACGCGTCCTGCTGTACGGGCAGCGGACCGACGGCGCCACCCAGCGCTGGGTCTCCGACGGCGGCGGCTGGCGGATCACCGCCGGGGTCGGCGGGCTCAGCACGGTCAAGGGCATCGCGCTGATCGGGCGCACGGCGACCACCGAGACGTTCCTGGCCAACACCCGGACCGGTTCGCTCGTCACGGTCACCTGGCCGACGAAGTACCTCGCCGGACCGACCAGCAAGGTCGTCCGGAGCAGCACCTGGCAGGGCTTCGAGCAGCTGATCGCGACCAAGTGCGGCACCAACGGCACGCTGCTGCTCGGCATCGACCGCGACACCAAGTCCGGTTACCTGTACGCCGTCAGCCACGCAAACGGCACCAGCACGGCGATCAAGAGCCTGGGCAAGGTCCCGCTGACCTTCTCGGACCCGCAGTACTTCCGGATCGCCCCGAAGTACGACGTCCTGAACGGCGGGTAGTACTCAGAGTGCACCAGCCGGCGCGCCGTCCTCTGGGTTTTCCGACCGGAGGGCGGCGCCGCCGGGCGCTCCCGTATGATGGGCGGAGCTTGACCGGTGGTGGGGCTCGCCGGATCGAACTGTCGTCGACCGGCGGCCAACAGTCCCTACCTAGTGACCTCGCGGCGGCCCGCCGGAGGTCGGTTCAGGTAGGAGGACTCTCTGTGCAGGACGACCCCGTCAACCCCTTGCCCAGGGGCGCGGTCGACTCGGACGTCGACCTGCGGATCGACGGCCGACCCCGGCGGACGCACGACCCGGTCGTCATCGGGGTGATCGCCGTCGGCGGCGCGATCGGCGCGGCCGCCCGGTACCTGATCGGCCTGGGCTGGCCGACGCCGCCGGACGGGTTCCCGTTCGCGACGCTGGCCGTCAACATCGTCGGCTGTGGGCTGATCGGGATCCTGATGGTGCTGGTGACCGACGTACTCACCCAGCAGCGGCTGGTCCGACCCTTCCTGGGCACCGGTGTGCTCGGTGGGTTCACGACGTTCTCGACGTACGCCGTCGACATCGAGCGCCTCATCTCCGGAGGGCACGCCGGGATCGGGCTGTTGTACCTGGCGACGACCGTCGTCGGCGCACTGGTCGCGGTGCGTACCACCGTCACCTCGACGCGGGCCCTGATCACGTGGAGGAGCCGATGACACGGCTTCTGCTGGTGATCGCCGGCGGCCTGGTCGGAGCGCCGTTGCGGTATGTCGCCGACCGCGCCGTCCAGGCCCGGCACGACTCGCTGTTCCCGTGGGGCACGTTCAGCGTCAACGTGCTCGGCTCGCTGGTCCTCGGGTTCCTCGCCGGGGCGTCGACCGCGCTGCCGCACAGCGTCCAACTCCTCGTCGGCACCGGCTTCTGCGGCGCTCTGACGACGTACTCGACGTTCTCCTACGAGACGATCCGGCTGTTCGAGGACCGCGCCCGGTTCCTCGCCGCCGCCAACGTGATCGCGAGCGTCGTCGCCGGCCTCGGCAGCGTCTTCCTCGGCGTCGCCGTCAGCCAGGCCGTCTGGAGCTAGCGGTCACGAATCGCGATCCCCGGATAGTCCAGCACCAGACCGGCGGCGTCGTACGTCAGCTCGCATTCGAAGTCGAAGGTCGCCGACTCGTAGTGGAACACGTGCCGCTGCCCGTCGGAACTCGTCAGCGTGTAGCGCTGTTCGAGGCGGATGACAGTCAGGTCCTCCGCACGTACGAACGCCGCCGGCACCTCGTACGACGCCCCGGCCGCGAACGGCAGGCGGTGGATCGGAAGCGTGTTGGTGACCGCCGACGACTCGAAGTCGACGTCCAGGCAACCGTCGAGGTCGGGGCGTGCCGTCCCGTTCACGGTCCAGCCGTCGACATCCCGTTCGAGCACGACCTCATGATCACCACCCGCCGTCGAACCAACGGCATGCACCGACCGCGTCGTCCAGCCCGGGTCGACGGTGATGTCGTAGCCGACGTACCACAGCACGTCGCCCTCGCGAGCCGACGTACGGCCACGCAATCGGCCGGCGTCCGCGAACAGCACCTCGAACCCGGAGCGCAGGCCGCTGTGTGCCCACGAAGCCGCGGGCGGCAGCGCCGTCAGGTTCATCGTGCCAGCACTCTAGGGCCGGGTGTCAGACGAGGTAACGGTCGCCCGGACGGACGATGCGGAACCAGCGGCAGCCGTACGGCGGAAGGTCGACCGGCATCGTCCCGTCATCCCGGACGGTCGCCGTACGGTCGGCGAACAGGTCGACCGCGCGGACCCCGGTTCCGGCCCCGGCGACGGCCAGCGTGACCTGTGCGTCCGCGGGCGCGAAGTTGTGCACGGCAACGATCGTGCCGCCCTCGTGATCCGAGCGGTGCGCGAACACCGACGGGGCCTCGGTCTCGAGGATCGTGCAGGTCCCCCAGGACAGCTCCGGACACTCGCGGTACCGGCGGATCAGCAGCTTCATCCAGTTGAACAACGAGTCCCGGTCACGGCGCTGCGCGGCGACGTTCACGTGCTCCGGTCCGAACTCGCCCTCGGCCATCGGCGCCGGCAGGTCGTCCGGATCGGCCGTCGAGAAACCGCCGTTGAGGCCGGTGGTCCATTGCATCGGCGTCCGTACCGCGTGCCGGTCCGGCGCCGCGAGGTTCTCCCCCATGCCGATCTCCTCGCCGTAGAACAGCACGGGCGTCCCCGGCAGCGAGAACAGCAGGCTGTAGACCATCCGGATCCGGTCCGGGTCGTTACCCAGCATCGGCGGCAGCCGCCGGCGCAGACCACGGCCGTAGAGCTGCATGCTCTTCTCCGGCCCGAACGCGTCGAACACTTCCTGCCGTTCCGCCTCCGACAGCTTGTCCAGCGTCAGCTCGTCGTGGTTCCGGACGAACATCGCCCATTGCCCGTCCCCCGGCGGATCCGGCCGCTGCCGCAACGCCTTCACCAGCTCGGCCGGATCGTTGCGCGCCAGGGACAGGTACAGCCGCTGCATGACGATGAAGTCGAAGCACATCGTCAGCTCGTCGCCGTCCGGACCGTAGAAGCGCTGGACGTCGGGGTACGGCAGGTTGACCTCGCCGAGCAGCATCGACTGCCCCTGCCGCCGGTCCAGGAACGACCGCAACTCGCGCAGGTAGTCGTGCGGGTCCGGCAGGTTCGCCGCGTCCTCCGCGCCTGCGGTGTCGATCAGGAACGGCACCGCGTCCACCCGGAACCCGGACAGCCCCAGCTCGGACCAGAACCCGATCACCCGCTCGATCTCCTCGCGGACCTCGGAGTTCGCGATGTCCAGGTCGGGCTGGTACTTGTAGAACCGGTGCAGGTAGTACTGCCCTGCCTCCTTGTCGTACTGCCACAGACTCGTCTCCTGGTCCGGGAAGACGACGCCCTTGTCCGCGTCCGGCGGCGGCTCGTCGCGCCAGACGTACCAGCCCCGGTACGGCGATTCGCGCGACGCCCGCGCGCTCCGGAACCACGGGTGCTGGTCGGAGGTGTGGTTGACGACGAGATCGGCGATCACCCGGATGCCGCGGTCCTTGGCCAGGGTGATCAGCTCGACCAGGTCGCCGTGCGTTCCGACCCGGCGGTCGACGCCGTAGAAGTCGGTGATGTCGTAGCCGTCGTCGCGGTCCGGTGTCGGATAGAACGGCATCAACCACAGGCAGGTCACACCCAGCTCGGCCAGATGATCGATCCGTTGACACACGCCGCGCAGGTCACCCCGCCCGTCACCGTCGGTGTCGAAGAACGTCTCGACGTCCAGGCAGTAGATCACCGCGTTCTTCCACCAGACGTCCGCGGTCTTGGTCAGGCGCATGCCCGGCCGGTACCCCGCGCTCCGGTCCCTACACGGGGGTCCTATCGGTAGCGACGATGGACGTTGTCGGTCGTGGAAGCGCCCGGGGCCCAGTCGGCGATCCACGGTCCGGTGCCCTCGGACGGGTCGACGACGCCCTCCTCGAGCCAGGTGTAGGCGCCGTCGAGAACTCTCGAGGCGAGGCGGTGGTCGCTGTCGTCGGTGTTCGACCACAACGCGTCGAACAGCCGCTCCACCCGCAGCCGCGCCTGCTCGCAGAACACACCCGCCAACTGGTAGGCGGCCTTGCCCTGAACGGGATTCGCGGCCCGCAGCGTCTCCGCGTGGGAACACGCGGCGGCCATCGCGAAGAGCTCCGCGCCGATGTCCACGATCCGGCCCAGGAAGCTCTGCCGGTACTCGAGCTTCGCCTGCCAGCGCGCCATTCCGTAGAACGTCTGCCGGGCCAGCTTGCGGGCCGACCGCTCGACGTACCTCAGGTGACCGGACAGCGGACCGAACTCGCCGTACGAGCGCGGCACCGATCCCTTGCCGACGGCGAGCTGGGGCAACCATCGCGCGTAGAACCCGCTCGCGCCGACCGCGGCCCGCGCCTTGTCCTGCAGACCGGCCTCGGCCGAGGCGAGGTCACCCGCCGCAGCCAGGTGCGCGTCGACCGCCTCGCGGGCGATCAGCAGGTGCATGATCTCGGTCGACCCTTCGAAGATCCGGTTGATCCGCAGATCGCGCAGCACCTGCTCGGCCGGTACGGCCCGTTCGCCGCGGGCCGCCAGCGAGTCGGCCGTCTCGTAGCCGCGTCCGCCACGGATCTGGACCAGCTCGTCGGCGATCTTCCAGGCCATCTCGCTGGCCCACAACTTCGCTAGCGCGGCCTCGATCCGGATGTCCTTGCTGCCCGCATCGGCCAGCCGCGCTGACAGCTCCAGCACCGACTCGAGCCCGAAGGTGGTCGCGGCGATGAACGAGATCTTCTCCGCCACCGCGGCGTGCTGACCGACCGGCCGGCCCCACTGGACGCGTTCCGTGGACCATTCGCGGGCGATCTTCAGGCACCATTTGCCGGCGGCGGTGCAGGTCGCGGGGATCGAGAGCCGGCCGGTGTTCAAGGTGGTCAGGGCGATCCGCAGGCCGTCGCCTTCGCGCCCGAGACGGTTCCCGGTCGGCACCCGGACCTGGTGGAACCGCGTCACGCCGTTCTCGATCCCGCGCAGGCCCATGAACGCGTTGCGGTTCTCCACCGTGATGCCCGGCGAATCCGCCTCGACTACGAACGCGGTGATCCCGCCGCGCCCACCGGGGTGTTCCGGCACCCGCGCCATCACCACGACCAGTTCGGCGATCACCCCGTTCGTCGTCCACAGCTTCACGCCGTCGAGCAGGTACTCCGTACCGTCCTCGGTCGGCGTGGCACTGCAAGCCAGCCGGGCCGGGTCCGAACCGACGTCGGGTTCGGTGAGCAGGAACGCCGTGACCGCGCCGGCCGCGCAGCGGGGCAGGAACGCCTGCTTCTGTTCGTCGGTGCCGAACTGCTTGACCGGCTCGGGTACGCCGATCGACTGGTGCGCCGAGACCAACGCGCTCAGACTCGGGTGCACCGAGGCGACCAGCATCAGCGCCTCGCCGTAGTGCGACATCGACAGGCCCAGACCGCCGTACTCCCGCGGAATCTTGATGCCGAAGACACCCAACTCGGCGAGACCCTTCAGGTACTCGTCGGGGATCTTCGCCTCGCGCTCGATCAACAGACCGTCGAGCGTCTCGCAGTACGCGCGGAGCTTGGCGACGAACTCGGCACCGCGCGCCGTGTCCTCCGCGGTCCCGGACTGCGGCTGTGGATGGATGAGCGACAGGTCGAAGTCGCCCAGGTACAACTTCTTGGCGAAGCTCGGCCGGGTCCAGTCGCTCTCCCGCGCCGCTTCGGCAACCGACCGCGCTTCCCGCTCACTGACGTCCGGCACGTTGACCCCTCCAGCTCATGTTTCTCCCCCGGTACCCGACGGTCAACGTGTAGCCACGTGACGTATAGGCGCAGGTGGCCCGGTCCTGACATTGTCGTGTCGTTCCTTTCCGCCCTGAAATAAGTGAGGAGCAACCGATGCAGGACTCCGCCCCACCACCACGCCGGCTCCGCCGAGCGCTGGGTGTCGTGCTCGGAACCGTCGCCCTGACGGTCACCTCGGCGGCGATCGCGTACGCCGAACCGCCGCACAACCTCCCGCAGAACGCGGACGGCTACGAGCAGTCGTTCTCGCCCGCGTACGACTACGACACCGACGGCTGCTACGCCACGCCCGCCATCGGACCGGACGGCACGCTGAACCCGGGCCTCAACCCGACCGGCGCGCTGAACGGCAACTGCCACGACCAGTCCGACCTCGACAACTCCCAGACCTATTCCCGCGAGAAGTGCAACAACGGCTGGTGTGCGATCGTCTACGCCAGCTACTTCGAGAAGGACCAGGCCCTGCCCGGCAGCAGCCTCGGCGGCCACCGGCACGACTGGGAGCACGTGATCTCCTGGGTCGACCAGTCCACCAACCAGGTCGAGTACGTGACCACCACGCAGCACTCGAGCCAGGTCACGTACCCGCGCTCGCAGGTCCGCTTCGACGGTACGCACCCGAAGGTCGTGTACCACAAGGACGGCGCGAGTACGCACTTCTTCCGGCTCGCCAACAGCAACGACGAGCCGCCGGAGAACTACTACCACGACTGGCGCTACCCGCCGCTGGTCGGCTGGAACGGCTATCCGAGTACGTCGTTGCGCGACATCTTGATGACCGCGGAATTCGGGGCCGCCACGATCAAGATCACCGACAAGGACGACCGGTTCCGCAACCTGCTGAACGCGTCCAAGCCGTCCGGGATCCCGTTCGACCCCTGGGCCTGATCGATACGGGCCTGATCGATACGGGCCTGATCGATCCGGGCCTGATCAACCGCGGCGTGCGCGTTCGACGGTGGGCGCGCACGCCGTCAGCGATTCCACGATCAGGTCGATCATCGCCGCGTGCCGCTTGGTCGCCGGCTCGACCTGGCCGAGCGCGACCGTGTCCAGGAACACCCGGCTCACCACCAACTCGGCCGCCGCCTGCACCCGGACCCGATCGGCCATCACGTCATCGGCGCCGGCCAGTACGTCGGCCACCGTCGCGGTCGCGTCCGCGAACATCTCCGCCGCCCGGGACGCGATCTCCGGCCGGCCTTGCGCCTCGCGGAACACGATGATCCGGACGGCGCGGTCGTTCTCCAGTTCCTCGGCCATGGTCGCCACGATCGCACGCAACCGCTGCCGTACGGTCCGGCCGCGGGCCGCGGAGCGCAGTACCTCGCTGGGCGCCGGGCGTTCCTGCACCACCGCGAGCAGCAGGTCGAGCTTGGTCGCGAAGTGGTAGAACACCAGCCCCGACGGGACGCCGGCCTCGGCGGCGATCCGGGCCGTCGACGTCGCGTCGTACCCGTGCTCCGCGAACAGCCGCTCGGCGGTCTCGACGATGACCTGCCGTTTGGTGGCTCGTGCCTGCTGACGGGCACTGTGCTGGTGCTCCGATGCGGTCATGATGGCTGGGGGGCCGGCCAGACTTCACCTTTCCGCTCGGCAGCGAGCACGGCGGCCCGCTTCAGGGACTTGAACACGTAGTCGGGTACGCGGAGGCCCCGGCGATGTGCCCACAGCAGCTCGTGTTCGGCCCGCCCGACCTGCTGTGCGTACTTCCGCAGCTCCGCCTCGCCGCCGTTGCTCAACCTGAGCTTGTCCATCACTTCCCCGAACTGCGTCACCTGCAGCTTGTTGTAGGCACCAGTTACTTCGAACGTACGCCTCCGGAGCCCGCGCGTCAGCCACTTCTGCCACCCCGACAGCTGATCCCACAGCTGCTGGGCAGCCATCTGGTAGTACGCGAAGTGGCCGGGCTCCTGGCGGCGGATCGGCGAGACCACCGTGGCTGCGATGGCCCGCTCCCCGAGCTCGACCAGCCCGGCGTGGAGCCTGTTGTACGCGAGCACGGCGGAACGCTCGGTGGCCAGCCCAGTCAGGTAGTAGAGCATCCGGCTGACGTCCTGCACACCCGGCACCTTCCCGAGTGCACCGAGGAACTTGAGGCTGAACGACACCTGGTCGAGGTTCGCCTCGTGCGGCTCGACGCCGAGCAGGTCCTGCAACTTGTCGAGGATCTGCCCGTGCCGGGTCTCCTGCGGCATCCAGACGTCGGCGTAGAAGTGCCGGTCGACCTCGGGCGGGTCGGGCAGCAGGATGTTCAGCTCGAGCACGTTCCGCTCGACCTCGAGCTCGACCCGGGTCATGTAGGCCAGCACCGGGCCGAACCGCTCGGCCAGCAGGCCGGGCTTCTTCATCGTGTAGTCGACGCCGCCGAGCGGGATCGGCGGATGTTCCTCGCCGAGCCGGTCGACGTGGTCGGCCATCCGGGAGTCTTCCCGCCGGCGGCCTCGCCGGCGCGGGATGGTCAGATCGCTCAAAGACATAGGCGGCACCTCGCTCGGTCGTCAGGGATGCGCGCTCGATCCCCCCTGGCAAGGCTAACAACTAGCTGACTGATCAGTCAGTCAGAAGACTGTGACTCAGGGAACAACCAGGGTGCCGGCTCCGGTTGTTCCCTGAGGACAGTTGTGCCTACTTGGCGATGGTGTAGCGAATTGTGTCGTTGCGGAGGACGTCTCCGTTCACCTTGACGAGCTTCAGCACGTGCTGACCGTTCTTCAGCCCGGTGGCGCTGAACACGGTCCGGTTCGTCACCCGTACGTCACCGTGCAGGTTGACCCGCTGTACGGGCTTGCCGTCTAGGTACACGTCGGCGTCACCCTGGTCCGGTGCGAGGGCCGTACTCCAGTCGACCCCCGTGCCGGTGAAGGTGAAGCCGACCGCGGCACCGTCGGCCTTGGTGGCGTGGATGTCGTCGCGGTAGTCGCCGCGGAACCGTACGTCGAGCGACGCGTTCCCGACCGGCAGCGTCGCGAGGTACGCCTTGCTGATCGTGACGACGTTCCCGTTCACCGTGTAGTCGGTGCCCTCGACCAGATCCTTGCCGCCGTACGCGATGCCGTCGAGCTCGCCCGGGTCCCGTCCCAGCGTGACGCTGACGTCGGCCGGGGCGTTCTTGTCGAAGGCCGCCGTGTCCGGGTTGAGCAGACTCTCCTGGCGAATGTTCAGCTTGTCCAGCAGCATGAACTGGCCCGACTTCTTCACGCCACGAATGGTGTGCGTACCGTTCGGCAGGTCCGAGATGCTGTACACCACCTGCTGGGGTTTGTTGTGCCCCAGCGACGGATCCAGGTACGTACTCACGGTCTGCTTGAGCTCGCCGTCGATGTAGATGTCGACGTCACCCTGCCCCGGATCGGTCTCGGTCACGTAGTCCACCCCGGTCCCGACGAACTGGTACGAGAACGAGTCGCCGTTGGTCTCCGTCCACTGCACGTCGTCCTGGTAGTCACCGAGACCGCGCCCGGAGCTGTAGTTCCAGTTGCCGGTGTAGACGATGCCGGAGTTGTTGTTGTTCACCTCGATGGTCCGGCTCGGCAGGTCGGCGGCCTTCGCCATGGCCTGCGAGGAGTCCGTCACGCCGACGGTCAGCGCCTGCGAGACCGCGGGCACCTCGTAGTTGTCGTTCCGCTCCCAGGCGCCGTCGTACGACACCCGCAAGTCGTCGTCGTTCACGCTGATCGTGGCGCCCTTCTGCGGCGTCACCTTGAACAGCCGGACGCCGTGGATCGGCACGCTCTTGGCGGTGTAGCCCGACGCGAACGTCCCGAGATCCTTGCGGTCCCACAGGTCCCGCACCTTCGCGGAACCGTTCAGGCCGAGGTCGGCGAAGTCGATCGTCATGTCGGCGTCGGTCTGACCAAGGTTGAACAGGGCAACGGTGTACGAGCTGTCCGCGTTCAGCGCGTACCACACCTGCCGGTTGGTCTTCGTCGACACCGGGTGCGCCGGACGGCCGGCCTGGTCGACCGCGATCACCTCTGGGTTGGTCAGCAGGCTGAGGCCGTACGAGTCCAGGTTCGTCATGTCGTTGCCGATGTACATCGGCGCCGCGGACACCGCCCACAAGGTGGCTGCCGTACGGCGTTCGTCCTTGGTCAGCCCGTCCATCGAGCCGTTGCCGACGTCGAGCGAGTCGAGGTCGTTCCAGCCGCCCGGACCCGCGTGCCGCCACCAGTCGGCAAGCTTCGGGAACAACCGGTTGATGTTCGGCCAGGCGGTCAGCGCCGTACCCGTGCAGTAGCACTCGACGTCCCACTCGATCCGCCAGCCGTTCGCGTACTGCTTCCAGTAGTCGGCGTAGTTGATGTCGAGTGCCCAGGAGATCTCGAGCCAGATCTTGTACTTCGCCAGCGCCTGCGACCACGCCTTCACGTCGTCGCGGGCATCGACCGACAGGTCGCTGATCCCCGAGCCCGGCGTGACACTGTCGAACTTGAGGAAGTCCAGGCCCCAGGAGCCGAACAGGTCCGCGATCGAGTCGACGTACTTCTGCGCACACGGTTTGGAGAAGTCGATGCGGTACCCGATCCCCCAGTAGTCGGCCTTCTGCAGCGGCAGCACCGGAAGATCACCGGTCGTACATTCCGGGGCGCCGTAGATCGGGAGCTTGGCGTCTATCACGGCCTTGCTGATCCCCGGGATCGTGTACAGGCCGACCTTCTGGCCGTTGGCGTGGATGTGGTCGATCACTGCCTGCAGGCCGTCCGGGTAGAGCTTCTTGCTCGGGGTCGGGCGGCCGTACGCGTCGATACCGTCGTTCCAGCCCGCGTCGATGTTGAGGTAGTCGTACCCGTACGGCTGCAGCTTCGCGTGCATCGCGTCGGACTGCTTGATCAGCTGGTCGGCGGTGATCCAGCTACCGCCGTTCGGGTTGAAGACCTGCATGCTGTAGCTGCTCCAGCCCATGTAGGGCTTGGCGGCCTTGTCCCCGGCCGGGCCGGACAGCACTTGGGTGCTGACGGCCGGCGTGGCCGGTGCTGCTGACGACGTACTCAAACCTGCCGGCAGCAGCCCGGCGACGACGACCGCGGCAAGCGCGGCGCGTAACACCCTGCTCCGAACGGATCTGGTCATGGCGGTGACCTCTTCCCAGAGACCTCAAAGGAAAACCGAATCGGATAGGATATTGGAACTATTACTTAACCGTGTCAAGATTCTGGGCGAAAGTGGCGCAGTGGTGCCGCTCCGCGAAGTCCGTCGAGATCGTCGGACTCGGCAGCTGGAAGGACAGGACCTTGCCCGTACGCCCGGACGACGGCCACGGTACGTCGTGGGTCGCCGGGTTACCGGTGGCGGCGAAGCTGACCCACGCGGCGCGCATCGTGTCGGCGAGCTTGGTCTGGGCGGGGTTGAGGGGCTGCGGGAAGGGGGCGTTCGGGAGGTCGAACAGGTACCACAGCTCGGAGCCGTGGGTGGCCACCGAGAGGGTGCCGGGCGGGGTGAACAGGAACGGGGCGGTGTCGTCGTTGAACTCGTAGGCGTGGGCGTCGGTCCAGTTGTCGACCTGCTGCGCCGAGCAGGCGAAGGTGGCGTCGCCGATCAGCGTGCCGAAGGCCTTGTCGGGTGATGAGAAGGCTGACAGCGGATAGGTCTTGGCGATGGCTGCGGCCTGGGTGGGGGCGATGCGGAGGGCGGTGCCGATGTTCTGTTCGTAGTTCTCCGCGGTGACCGGGGTGGTGTAGGGGATGTTGTAGCCGCGGCTCACTACGTGGCCGCCCAGGGTGAAGAGGGCTTCCTCGTCGTGGTTGCTGCCGTTGAGGACCGGGACGTGGTTGAAGCGGCCGGCGGCCAGGGCGGTGCCGATCGATTCCTTCAGGACCGCGCCGTCGATCGCGCCTGGGATCAGGTTGTCGAGATTGTCGACGAGCGTTTGGACCGGGACCTTGCGCAGACACGCGGCTGATTGGTCCGCACAGCCGACCTTGGTGGCGAAGTCCTTGCCGAAGGCTTCTGCTTCGGCCAGCGATTTCTGCTGGAGTGCGAACGCGCCGCTCTCGACGATCGCCTTCTGGAACAGGCCCTTCGAGCTGCGTGAGGTGACGTGGGCGAGGACCGACAGGCCGCCTGCCGACTCACCGGCGATCGTGACGTTGTGCGGGTCGCCGCCGAACTGGCCGATGTTGCGCTGCACCCAGCGCAGGGCGGCCTGCTGGTCCATGAGGCCGTAGTTGCCGGCCGCTCCCCCACGCGACGCCAGCGCCGGGTGGGCGAGGAAGCCGAGCGCTCCCAGCCGGTAGTTGATCGTGACGACTACCGCGCCGGCCTTGGCGAGCTTGGTGCCGTCGTAGCTCGCGCCGCTGTCCGCGGTCAGGCCGCCGCCGTGGATCCACACCAGTACCGGGCGCTTGGTGACGGAGTACGGGTTTGCCGTCGACACGTTCAGGTACAGGCAATCCTCACTCAGCGCCCCCGGCGGCGCGATACCCGGCGCCTGCGGACACCCGGGCCCGTACGCGGTCGCATCCCGGACACCCCGCCAGGACGGCGCGGCCTGCGGAGCCCGCCACCGCAGCTCGCCAGTAGGCGCCGCCGCATACGGAATCCCGCGGAACGCAGAAGTGCCGTCAACGGAGAGCCCCCGCACAACACCATTGCCCGTGACAACCACCGGACTCACCTCAGCAGCGGAGGTGGACGCAGCTTGCGCCGTGGTCGCGCCGGACGCGGCTTGTGTTGCCGGTCCGGCAGCTGCAGCAGCCGTGATGCTCAACCCGACTGCCGCGGCCGCCAAGGCCGCGGCAGTCGCGGTCAGGGTGACGCGGGTGCGTCGGGACAGGACGGATTTCATTTGTCTACCTCGTGCTGGAGAGTGGTTGCCTTTGTCAGCGCCTACTCTTCAGCGGGTGACCCTCCTGTCGCCCCAGGGTAAATGCCTGGTGTTACGCGGGGACGTGCCAGTGGGTCGGGCCGTTGGAGCCGGCCTCGTACTCCTCCAGTGGGACCTCGCCGGTGCGCCACGCGTCCACGGCCGGTTCCACGATCTCCCAGCAGCGTTCGGCGACGTCGCCGCGTACGGAGAGCAGCGGGTCGCCGCGGAGGATGCCGTTCAGGACCTCGCCGTACGGGAGGACCGGGGAGCTCGGCAGCGTCGCGTCGAGGAAGACCTGACCCATCGTGTACGGCCCGTCGACGCCGAGTGCGGGCACGGACAGCGACAACTCTCCCGGCTTCAGACCGATCCGCAGCGTCTCGCCGTCGCGACCGCCGTGCAACCCGGACGGCAGGTGCCGCAGTGGCTTGAACTTGACGACGATCTCCCTGCGCGCCACCCCGAGCGCCTTCCCGGAGCGCAGCGTGATCGGCACGCCCGCCCAACGGTTCGTGTCCACCTCGACGGTCAGCTCCGCGAGGGTCTCGGTCTCCCGCGCCGGGTTCACGCCGGCTTCCTCGGCGTACGACGGAACGCCGCCGCCGGCCGTGTACCGCGCCCGCCGGCTCGCCTCCAGCGGCGACCCGTACAGGTGCGTACTCCGCAGCGCCCGAGCCATCTCGCTCCGCACCTCGACCGCGTCCATCGTCGCGGGAGCGTCCATCGCGAGCAGCGCGAGCACCAGCAGCAGATGACTCTGGATCATGTCCACGAGCGCACCGGCGTTGTCGTAGTACTGCGCGCGGCCCTCCAGCCCGAGCGTCTCGTCGTACACGATCTCGATGCTCTCGATGTGCTCCGCGTTCCACACCGGCTCGAACAGCCGGTTCGCGAACCGCAGGCCGATCAGGTTCAGCACCGCGGTCCGGCCGAGGAAGTGGTCGACGCGGTGCACGTTCTCCTCCGGCACGAGCGTCCCGACCAGCTTGTTCAGTGCGCCCGCCGACGCGGCATCCGTACCGAACGGCTTCTCGAACGCCAACTCGGTGCCCGCCGGCAGGCGTACGCCCTGCAACGTCTCCACGATCGCGGTCGTGACAGCAGGCGGCAGCGAGAAGTACAGCACCGGCGCGGGACCGGCCAGGGTGAGCAGCGCACGGAGATGGGTGGCGTCCGTCGGGTTACCCGCGACGTACTGCGTGGTCGCCAGAGTCTCGGTCGCAGCAGGGCTCAGCTCGGCGCCCGGCTCGACGGTGAACGCGGAGCGGACCCGCGCGGTCCACTCGTCCGGGGCGAGCGGCGACCGGCCGGTGCCGATGATCCGGACGCTCGTGGCGCGCGGCCCGGCGAGCAGGCTGCCCAGGCCGGGCAGCAACAGCCGCGCGCTGAGGTCACCACTGGCACCGAAGATGACGACGGTTCGTTGATTCGACACGATGAGATCCAACCATGCCGACGGGAACCGCATTCCCTACGCATCCAAGGCGGGATACGGGGTGTCCGGCAGCCCGAGGTTCCGCCACACGAACCGCGGCACCCGCCCGAGGAAACCGCGCAGGTACGCCGAGCAGTGCGCGATCGCCGGCTGGCTGTGCTCCCCCGGCGAGAACCACACCCAGTCCCGCTCGATCTGGAACGGCACTCCCTGCGCCGCCATCAGGTACTCCATCTGCCGCGGATGGATCACGTCGTACGCGTACTTGGCGTCCTGCGCGTGCACCGCGAACTGCTTGTTGAACGCCGCGCTCTCGAACTCGATGCCCTTGCCCAGCCCCTTGCGCCCGACCGTCAGCGGCGGCATCTGGACCGGCAGTTGGAACCCCAGGACCGGCTCGACGTGGTGATCGGTGACGGTCCTCGTCTGGGTGTTGCCGTTGGCGTCGGTGTACGACTCGGTGCGCGTCGTCTGCCAGTGGTGCCTGAACGCGACGAACGACGGCCCGTCGCCGTCCCGGCCGCGGACCACGTCCTCGGTGCGGTGGTGCGACCCGCTGCGGCTGATCGGCGTGAACTCCAGCAGACTGTCGTCGACGCCCACCCAGTACCAGTCCGGGTGATGGTAGAACGTCAGCCGCCGCGGCGGCTCCGGCTGGATCCACCGGTCCAGCGGCGTCGCGTCGATCGCCGACGCGATCGCGCCGAGCTGCTCCAGCCAGGGACCGAGCCGATCGAGGTCCTTCCGCGGCGGATCGAGTACGACGAGCTGATCCCCGTCGACGCTGAGGTTGACGCCCGGCTGCGCCGACGCGAGCGCGGTCAGCTGCTGACACAACCCGGACGTCAGGACGTCCTGTGCGTACGCCGGATCCAGCGCACCGACCTGCCAGCCCGGGCCGAGCTGCGGCGGAGCGGCCACGGCGTGTGCGAGTACGCCGTACCGCGGCTTCGTGTCGCCGCCGGTGATCCACAGCTCGGGCAGGCGGCGGGACAGCGTGACCATGCCGACCCAGCCCGACCAGTACGACGACTTGTACTCGATCACCTGGAACGCCCGGCCGGCACTCGTCGTACCGGTGATCTGGTCGTCCGGATGGCGCGCGAAGCCGAGGCCGAACGGCGGGTTGCCCAACCGTGCGACGGACTCCCAGGTCGGGCTGTTCACGAACGTCCAGCCGCGTTGCCGGATCGAGCTGATGTACGCCTGCCGCCGGACCAGCGCGATGATCCCCCACGTGATCCCGCAGACAACGAGAACGATCGCGATCACCAGGAGGACGACCAGGAAGCTCACCCCCAGGACCTTAGCTTTAGGAGAGTGCAACCGGGAGCGGCTCGGCGTGGACGATCTGCAGGCGGCTGACCGCGCGGGTGAGGACGACGTACAGGCGGTGCAGGCCGCGGGGCTCGGCGGCGACGATGTGCGCTGGCTCGGCGACCACGACCGCGTCGAACTCGAGGCCCTTCGCCAGCGTGGCCGGTACGCAGACGAGCCGGACGGTGTCGACCTCGTCCTCGGTCTCCCCCAGCAGCGCAACCTCGAGGCCGTCGGCGACCAGAGCGTCCCGCAGCTCGCCGACCTGGTCGTCCGCGGCGATCAGCGCCACCGAGCCTTCGCCGGCCAGCGCCGTACGGCACTCGGCAACGATCCGGTCCGTGTACGACGCACCGTCGGTGGCCACGATGCTCAACGCGTTCGCGACCGTCCGGACGCCGGTCGGGGTGCTGAGCGTCGGCGCGATGACGGGCAGCAGCTTCGCCGCGAAGTTGATGATCTGCTCCGGCACGCGGAACCCGCGGTCGAGCTCGGCGATCACGCCGTCGCTCTTGCCGAGATGGCCGAGCACCTGGTCCCACGGGCCGGCCGCCCACGCGGTGGTCGCCTGCGCGAGGTCGCCGAGCACGGTCGCGGACCCGCTCCGGCAGCGCCGGCCGAGCGCCCGCAGCTGCATCGCGGACAGGTCCTGCGCCTCGTCCAGCACGAGGTGGCCGAGCGAACCGGTCCGGCGTTCGATCAGGTCCTCGAGTTCGTCGAGCAGGACCGTGTCCGCGAACGACCACTTCGCGGACTTCCACGAGCGAGCCGGCTTGGTCCACAACAGCGCCGCACGTTCCTCGTCCGTCAGGTCCGCGGCGGCCGCGGCGAGGAACTCGGCGTCGGAGAAGAGGCGGTGCAGGATCTGCTCGGGTACGACGCGCGGCCAGACCGCGTCGAGGACCTCCTTCACCGGCTTCGAGCGGGCGACGGCGTTCTGGACACGGTCGTCCGGAGACTCGGCGCGCTCCTCCATCCGGACCAGCACGACGTGCGCGATCCGTTGCGCGAGCGCGTTGCGGCCGGGGGCGTACCGGGTCGACTCACGCAGGTCCGACACGATGTCCACGACCTCGTAGTCGTGCACCCGGTAACGCCGGGATCCCTTGCTGTACAGGACTCCCGCGGTCGGCGTACCGACGTACGACCAGAGTGCGCGGCGCAGTACGCCGGCCATCCGCGCGTCGCCCTTGAGGGCCTCGGCCGCCGGCTCGTCGGTCGTCGTGGCCGGGCGCATCAACAGCTCGTCGATGGTGATCTGGCGTACGTCGACCTCGCCCAGCGCGGGGAGGACCTTGCGGATGTAGGACAGGAACGACTTGTTCGGCCCGACGATCACGACGCCGCTGCGGCCGAGGCGTTCGCGCTCGGTGTACAGCAGATACGCGACGCGGTGCAGGCCGACCGCGGTCTTCCCGGTGCCGGGCGCGCCCTGCACGCAGACGCTCGGATGCAGCGCGGCACGGACGAGGTCGTCCTGCTCGGGCTGGATCGTGGCGACGATGTCGCGCATCGGACCGGTCCGCGGGCGTTCGATCTCGGCGCGGAGGAAGGCGTCCGCCTGGTCGGTCTCGACGACGGCGGTCAGCGACTCGTCCTCGAAACCGGTCAGGTCGGCGTGATCAGAGAACCCGTACCGGCGGCGCATCAGCACGCGCTGCCGGTCGGTCTGGGTGGCGCGGTAGAACGGTACGGACACCGGTGCGCGCCAGTCGATCACCAGCGGTACGCCGGTGCCGTCGTGGACGTGCCGGCGGCCGATGTAGATCTGGTCGTGTCCCTCGATCGTGCCGGGCTCGTAGTCGAGCCGGCCGAAGAACAGCGGTACGTCGGGCAGGTCGAGGAGCGCGTGCGTGCGCATCTCCTTGGCCCGCTGGTTGGCCTCGTTGGTGAAGCGTTCGTCGTTGTCCTCGCCGCCGATGATCTGGACGTCACGGTCGACGACCTCGGCGTACATGGAGCGGAGCGCGGTGCGAGCGGTGGAAAGGTAGGCGCGTTCGGCCGCCAACTCAGGTTCGACCATCGGAGAAGAGCCTCGAATCGTAAGCTGGGTCCCGCCCCGGAGCAGATCCATCCGGTTCGATTCGATCCCGAAAAGACAGACCGGCGACGTTACCAGCGCCCGCCCGCCGCACGCGACCTATTTAACGCATCCACTCCGGGACATGCTGTGGGTCCCGAGGAAAGACGGCGAGGTCGTCCTGGTAGATGCGTTCGTCGACCTGGATCGACCACGCCGGCTTGTTGTCGTAGTCGAAGTCGGTGCTGAAGTGGCCGTCGGACGTGATGGTCAGCTGAGCTGTCAGCCAGGTGCCTTTGGACGGCTGGTACATCTCGCGGCGGAGTTCCTCGAAGTGGTCCTCGAGGCCTTCCGGCAACGGGTCGACCTGCGCCCCGTCGACGGTCGCGTCGAGTTCGGCGTACGACGAGGTGGCCCGGTAGACCGCGGTCACCGAACGCCAGCCGGCCGGCAACTCCGCGACCAGCGCACGGGCGATCGTGTCGATGACACCGATCTCGCTCAAGCCTCCACCTCGCTCCGCTCGGCTCCGGCCTGAGCGAGAATCTCGGCTCTGCTTATTGTTCGCTCGCTTCGCTCGCTCATCCGGCTCCCTTGCCGAGGGGTTTGGTCTCCCTGAAGATACGCCGCGGCGAACGGACACCTTCATGGTGGTCCGTCACGGTCCGGCTGGACGGGCGCCGGCTGTTGCGGTTCGGATGTTTGACGTCGATCGCGGCGTGCACCTGGATGCCGGAGGCACGCATCGCCTGCCAGGCGTCCTCGAGCCGCCGCCAGTTGTCGGGCACGCCCTTGATCATCCGGTTCTGTTCCCGGGACTGGGCGGTCAGGTTGAGCGACTCCCCCGGCCCTTCGAACTTGGTCGCGAACAGGTGCCCGCCGTCGTCGTTCGGCTGCCGGTCCGGCTCGCCGGCCTCGAGCTGCGCCTCGGCGTTGCGCCGGTCCTCGTCCTTGGCCACCGGTACCCACCCGAGCCAGCCCTCGGCATGCGTCACCCGGGCGCGGTCGTCGGTGACGTACAGGTAGCGGTCGTCGACGAGGTACACCGCCGACGGTTCCGGGGCCATCAGCCGCGGGTTCCAGTGGTCGACCCGACCGGACTTCTCCTTGTGCACCGGGAGTTCGGCGTACCTGTCCGGTACGACAGGTACGTCGTCCGGCCCGTAACCGACAACGCGGACGTCGGCCGGATCAGCAGGTTTCTCGATCCGGTCCGACGCCCGCGCCGGTTGTTCAGGCATGCAGTGTTTTATACAGGCCCTGTCTTAACAAGTGGTAGCGATCAGCCGTCGTTCTCCGCACCCGGGATGACCGCGCCCGGAACGTTCTGCGGCGCGAAGATCTGGCTCTCACCGGGGTACGGCGTCGACCAGTTGTGCGCCTCGTACCAGTCGTAGTGGTTCATCTGGGCCGGGTTCGCGAAGTCGGCCTTGGCGTTCGGGCCGGTGGTGTGCTGCTGGTCCTTCCACGCCGACCACTGCGCCGCCGTCGACTCCATGCCGGCCGGGACGGCCGCCGTCGGAGCCGCTGCGACGTTCGGGTTCTGCGCCGCGGGGGTGTCCGCGCCACAGGTCGGCAGCGGGTTCACGCCGCCGGTCAGCGAGGTCCGGTTGGCGAGCGCCGTGAACGGGGTGAAGTCCGGCTTGCTGGTGAAGGCACCGAACATCGGGGTGGCCGCGGTGTCCTTCTGGTTCATCGGCTTCATCCCGAGGATCTGCTCGATCGTCCGGATCATCGTGATCTGCGTGTAGTAGTGGCTGTCCGTCACGCCGTGCTGCGCGTACGGGCTGATGATCTGGATCGGCGCGCGGTGCCCGTCGACGTGGTCGAGCCCGGCCTGCGAATCGTCCTCGACGACGAAGATCGCCGAGTCCTTCCAGTACTTGCTGTGCGTGATCGCGTCCACGGTCCGGCCGACGGCCAGGTCGTTGTCGGCCACCTGCGCCGGGCCGTTCGCGGTCCCGCCGGTGTGGTCGTTGGAGTACCAGAACATGTTCAGGTTCGCCGGACCGTTCTTCTTGAAGTCCTTCTCCCAGACCTGTTCCTTGTAGATGTCCGGCACCGTGGTGTCGAACTGCGGGAAGCCCTGCACGGCGATCTTGTTCAGCGACGGGATCGCCGAGCCGACCTGGATCGGGTACTGGGTGTCGGCGCCGGCCTGCATCTGCTTGGTGTCGCAGTACAGGTTCTGCCAGGTGGCACCGGCCGGCTTCTTCTCGATCGAGAGGAACTCGCCGTAGTCCTTGACGGACTTACCGGCCGCCTGCGCACCGGTCCAGATGAAGCCGCTCTTCTGGTGGCCGAGGGCGTCGTCCTCGGTGTCGTAGCTGCGCAGGTACTCACCGGCCGAGGACTCGGTGTACTCCGGGTTGTCGGCCTGCATCAGCCAGTTGTGACCCTCGGCGGAGTTCGTGCCGATGTCGTAGGTGTTGTCGTACAGCCCGAACTGCTTGGCCAGCGCGTGCTGGTTCGGCGTCACGTTCTCGCCGTACTGCGTCAGCGCCGGGTTGCCGTTGCCCGCCGGGATGTCGCCGTACACCTGGTCGTAGGTGCGGTTCTCCTTGACGAGCAGGAACACGTGCTTGATCGTCGACGGGTCACCGAGCTTCGCCGGGACCGGCACCGGGTAGCGGTGACCCTGGTCCGTGGCGACCTGCGCCGAGCCGTTCGTCCAGCCGTTCTGGTCGAAGACGGTCTTGGTGTACTGCTTGATCGTCTGGTCGTCCGGCAGCTGGAACTTGGTCAGGCTCGACGTGGTGTCGTGCGTGCCGTGACCGGCGGCCGTGGTGTCGCGGCGGGCGTCGATGCCGCGGGTGTTCGAGACGACGATGTCCTTGCCGATCTGGGCGAGCTCGGCCGGGAAGTAGTCGGTCGGCAGCAGACCCACGTAGCTGACCGGCTCCAGCGGGTTGTTGTACTTGTAGACCGCGACCGCGTTCGCCCGTCCGAGCGACACCAGCAGGTGACCGTCGTCGGTGAGCGTGATGCCGTCGGGCTCGTACCCGACCGAGGCCTCGGCCCACGGCTGGGTGGCGATCGTCTGGGTGACCTTGCCCCACTTGGTGTTGATCACCGAGATCGTGTTGCTGGAGGTGTTCGCGACGAACACGGCGCCGTTCTTGGCGTAGATCGCGGTCGGGTGCAGGCCGACCGGGATGCTCGCCACCGCGGCGGACGGGTTCGTCGTGTCGATCACGCTGACCGTACCGGTCGTGGTGATCGCGTTCTGGTTCGCGACGACGTTCGTGCCGTACGAGTTGATCGTGGTGTCGCCGTCCTTCGCGGTGCGGCCACCCTCGTTGCTCACGTACAGCTTGCCGTCGACCATGACCAGGTCACGCGGGGCGTTGCCGGTCGCCCAGCTCTGCTTGATGGCGCCGGTCGCGGTGTCGATGGCGACCACCCGGTTCTGCCCGTTCACCGCGGAGTACACGGTCGAGCTGTCCGCGGAGAAGACCGCGGCGGCGGCCAGCGAGTGCTTGGTGCCATCGGCCGCGATCGGGACGAACGTCGGGTTCGCCAACGTTCCGTCCGCGTTCACGTCGAACTTCCGGTAGCCGTCGGTCTGCCCCAGCCAGACCTGCTTGCCGTCCGGCGAGTACGCCGGGCCTTCCTGTCCGACGTCGTTGCCCGGGATCTTCAGATCCGCTGCGGCGTTGTTGCCGATGTACTGCTGGACCTTCCAGTTCTTCAGGTCGACGACGGCCAGCGCCATCCCGCCGTCGGCCACCGCGGCGGCCAGGTGGCTGCCGTCCGGGCTGACCGTTGACGACATGATCTTGCCCTTCTGGAGGACGAGACGGTCGCCGATCGGCTTGATGTACTGGTCGGACGAGATGACCTGGCCCTTGTCGGTGACCTGCCCGACCTGGTCCTGTCCGAAGCCCGTCGTCGAGGCGACGGCGGTGCCGGCGAGGGCCACGGCGACAGCCGTGGTACCCGCCGTGACCAGTGGTACCCTGCGCCGGAGGGGGCTGGACGGGCCCGCTTCGTCACGCCTGCGTCGGCGTGTTACCTGCATGGGGGTAATCCCTTCGGGTTGGCACTACTTGACGGGTAGCAGTTCGATGTTGCCGTCGAACTGCCACAGTGGGTTCGGTTCGTCCCCGGACGGGGTGCGGACCAGGAAGAAGCCGTTCACTTCTTTCGGTCCGTCCCCGTCGGCGACGTACCGACCGAGTGGGTTGATGTCGAGCTGGTAGATCGCCGAACCGGCGACTTCCACGCCCGGGATGTGCCAGCTGACCACGCATCGCCAGTCGTTGCCGGGCCCGCGCGCGGCGACCTGGTCGCCGCCCTTCGTGCACTCGGCAGCGGTCTGCAGCTGGGACTCGGTGACATCGGCCCGGTTCAGCTGCTTGGTCTGCAGGCGGTAGAGATGCGCGAACTCGATCGCGACCGAGCGCTGCACCTTGTTCTGGTCGATGCCCGAGCCGAAGCCGGCCACCGGAGCGAGCGCGGCGGTGCTGAGACCGAGCAGTACGACGAGCGGCACCAGGCCGGCCGTCAACGCCCGGTGGCCGGAGCCGTCATGCGTCGGATTGGTGAAGTCACGGCGTACGAACAAGAAGTACGCAAGGCCGGTCGCGACGATCGCCCAGACCAGACTGACGATGACGCCGATCAGCAGCGGGCCGCGCTGTGCGGGGCTGGTGAACAGCCCGTTCCAGCTGATGAACGCGTAGCCCGGCAACGCCAGCCGTACGGCAACCGGTACAGGGAGCTGTTGCACGATCTGCATCGCAAGCGCGACCACCGCGGGAAGCAGCAGGCCCATCGGCGAACGGCCCATTGCGACCGAACCGAGCAGACCGATCGCGGCCAGCGCGAGCGTCGGCGCGAGCGCGCACAGCCAGGCGAGCATGACCGTGCCGAACGCGTTGCCCGGCGAGAGCAGGTGCCCGTCGAGGCCGATCAGCTGACGGTTGCCGACGACAAGCAATCCGCTGACCGTGCTCGACACGACCAGGCCGATCACCAGTACGACGATCACGGTCAGACTGGACAGCGCCTTCGAGACGAAGATCCGGCGCGGCGAGCGGACCGCGACCAGCAGATGCCGCCAGGTACCGAGCCGGTCCTCGGACGCGAACACGTCGCCGGCGACCAGCGAGGTCAGCAGCGGCAGCGCCCAGGATCCGGAAAAGCCCAGTAGTACAAGGGGTCCGGCCCAGCCGGTCGCGTGCATCATCCGGCCGAACAACGTGTCGACCGGGAGCGACGCCTGCTGGCTGACCACGGTGACGAACGCGGCCGGCGCCAGCCAGCACGCGACGAGCAGGACGCGGACGCGCCACTGCGAGAGCAGTTTGACGAGCTCGAAACGGTACCCGCGGGTGATCGGGACTCGCCGTACGACAGGGGTGTCGGGGGCAGCCGTGGCGGCTGTCATCAGTTCGTCTCCTGCTGCTCGGTGAGGGCGGCCTGTTCGGTCAGGGCGAGGAAGGCAGCTTCGAGCGGCGACACGACCGGCGCGAGTTCGCGGACGGCGACGTTGTCCTGGACGAGCCGCTTCACGTACTCGTCCAGCGAGGGCACCGGCGCCGAGACGACCAGCAGATCCGCGTCGTCGTCGGTCACGTGCAGGCGGACGCCCGGCGTCTCGCGGGCCAGCCGCCGGGCGATCACCGGGTTCGAGGTGAGGACGCGGTAGTCGAGCTCGCTGTCCTCGGACGCCAGCTTGCTGATCGGGCCGGTGAACGCGACCCGCCCGGTGGCCAGGATCGTCACCTCGGAGCAGAGCGCCTCGACGTCGTCCATCCGGTGGCTCGACAGCATTACGGCGGTACCGTCGGCGGCCAGCTTGGTCAGTACGCCGTACACGTGCTTCTTGCCCGCCGGGTCGAGGCCGTTCGACGGCTCGTCCAGGATCAGCAGCCGCGGCCTGGTGAGCAGCGCGGCCGCGAGACCGAGGCGCTGGCGCATGCCGAGCGAGAACCCGCGGACCCGGTCGTCGGCGACGTCGGTGAGGCCGACCTGCTCGATCGCCTCGTCGATCTTCATCGTGCCGTCGCCGCGCAGGGCGGCGAGCGCGGACAGGTTCTGGCGGGCGGTCATCGACGGGTACAGGCCGGGGCCGTCGACGAAACCGGCCACCCCTTCGGGTACGGCCAGAGCGCGGCCGACCGGCGTACCGAGGACCTCCAGCGTGCCCTTGTCGGCAACAGCGAGTCCGAGCAACAGACCGAGCAACGTGGTCTTGCCGGCTCCGTTCGGTCCCACCAGGCCGTGGAGCTGACCCGGTGCGACGTCGAGGTCGACGCCATCGAGCGCTACGACCTCACCGAAGTACTTCGTGATGCCGCGGGCACGGACAGCGGGCGGTGTGTCCATGGTGAATACATTAGAAAGGGATGTACGGTCACGTGAAGACCGAAGGTTAACTATTGGCGAACGAGCAGCAACTGATTGCAGTTGATGTCTCAGCGACTTCTCAGTTGTGTCTCAATTCTCGTCGCTGCTCAGGTCCGGTCGTCGGGGGCAACATACAAGAAGGTGGGTCCGGCGGTGGTCTGCTCGTCCTCGCTGAGCTGCATGAGCTTGAGCACCTCGGCCTTCAAGCCGAACATGGCGCGGGTGGCGTCGCGGATGATCTCCGGCTCGCCGGTGAAGGTCCGTTCGAGCAGGAACAGCAGCGTGCAGTAGGTGTTGTCGAACTCTTCCTGGGCGGCGCGGATCTGCGGGTTGCCGGAGCGGTGCGGGTTCGGCTGCATCGGGGAGACGCCCGCGAGGTCGACCGTCACGGGTTCGCCGGTCGGGCCGGACTGCGGGGTGTCGCCGCGCTGGTAGCGGCGGCCGAGCTTCAGTTCCTGGAAGCGGTAGTAGTGCGCGACCTCGTCGCGGTCCGGGTGGAAGATGTCGTGGTCGCCGTCCCAGACCTCGCCGCGCGCCGTACCTTCGCCCTGCTCGACGATCTCCTCGAGCGCGGCCAGCGCCGAGTCGAAGCCGGTGACGGGCCGCACCACGCCGTCGGTGTGGTGGAACGGGCCGGCAGTCACCTGGCGAGCCGGGTCGCCGGAGAAGACTTTGTCCTCACCGAGCGTCTCGCACAGGTTCCGCAGGCCGTCTTCGATCGCGTCGTAGAACTGACCGATCGTCTCGTAGTGGTCGCTCTCCCCCGGCGCACCGGGCGCCTCGGGCTTCTCGAGCCGCAGGAACATCTCCAGCGCGTCCGGCCCGAACGGCAGCAGCGACAGCTTGATGTCGCCGTGCGGTAGCTGCCGAGGGTACCCCGGCAGGTTGTCCGGCGTGTCCAGCCGCGGCTCGCCACCGACGGCGTTCAGCAGGTTGCACGCCAGCGAGAGATGGATCATCTCCTCGACGAAGACGCTGCTCACCAGCTCGACGGCGTCCGGGTTCCGCGCCGGGTCGAGCGAGTACAACGCGCAAAGGTACGGCGGAAGCGTCGAGTGCTCGAGCTCGATCGCCCACTGCAGATGCTGACGAAGACTGTCGACGGTGTCGATCCGCTGATTCATACCTGTTGAGACAGCGCAGGCCGAGCGTTTGTGACCGTCACAGAACGTCGGCCTGCTTTGTCTTCACCAGCAGACGCAAGCTACGGAAGGTGAAAGCTGATGAGTGACACCAGCCGGCGGTCGACCGCCTGGCAGACCGCGCTGACGATGCTGCTGGAGATCGAACCGCCGTTCGTCCCCGAGGGATTCCACGCGATGACCGTGACGATCGACTACCCGGCCGGCGATCCCGGGGCGCCGCCGCATCGGCACTCGGGCCCGGCGTTCGGGTATGTCGTCGAGGGCGAGATGCTGTTCGAGTTGCAGGGCGAGGCGCCGCGGGTGATCAAGGCGGGCGAGGCGTTCTGGGAGCCGGGTGGCGACCTCATCCACTTCCAGGACGGCAACAACCGTTCCGACGTACCGCTGAAGTTCGTCGTGACGATGCTGTGTGCTCCCGGTCAGGAGATGTTCACGCTGGTGCCCGAGGACGAGCTGGCGCGGCTTCAGCGGTAGGCGCGGGCCTGGAGTTCGAAGAGTTCGGCGTAGCGGCCGCCGGCGGCGAGGAGGTCCTCGTGGGTGCCGAACTCTTCGATCCGGCCTCGGTGCATGACGACGATCAGGTCGGCCATCCGGACGGTGGAGAAGCGGTGCGAGACCAGGACGGTGATGCCGCCGGTCTCGGTGGCGGCGATCTTGGCGGCGTCGGCGTACTGCTCGTAGAGGCGGTGTTCGGCCTCCGGGTCGAGCGCGGCGGTCGGCTCGTCGAGGAGGAGGAGCAGTGGGCGTTCGCGCATGAACGCCCGCGCCAGCGCGAGCCGCTGCCACTGACCGCCGGACAGCTCGACGCCGTCGGCGAACTTCTTGCCCAGCTGGGAGTCCAGCCCGTGCGGAAGCCCGGCGACGACCGACTCAGCGTCGCCCCGACCGATCGCGGTCAGTACGGCGTCCTCGTCGCCGGCGCGCGTGAGGTCGCCGATCGCGACCACCTCGCGGGCGGTGAACTCGAACTTCACGAAGTCCTGGAACCCTGCTGACAGCTGCGACCGCCACGCATCCGGCTGGATCGTCGCCAGGTCCACGCCGTCGACCAGGATCCGGCCGGTGGTCGGGTCGTACATCCGGGCGAGCAGCTTGACCAGCGTCGTCTTGCCGGCGCCGTTCTCCCCCACCAGCGCCACCGCCGCCCCGGCCGGCACGGTCAGGTTGATCCCGCTCAGCACCGCTGATTCCGAACCCGGATAGGAGAATCCGACGTCGCGCAGCTCGATGCCTTCGGTGATCCGCCTCGGCGCCGGGGTCCGGCTGGAACGCCACGAGTTCTGCTTGGCGTACTCCCGCAGCCAGTCGTAGCGGCTGAAGCTCCGGATCACCTCGCCGACCCAGTACACGTTCTGCGCGATACCGCCGGTCATCTGGTCCACCTGCGGCGCGAGCAACAGCACGAGGACGACGTCACCCGCGGTCGCCTGCCCGTTCCGCGCGCGGGCGACGACCCAGACGATCGCGACCGCGTACGCGAGGCCGAACACCAGCCGGACGGCGCCGTCGACCTTCCCGCCCCACCGCGCCGCGGCCACCCGCCGGTCGAACCGCTCGGTCTGCAACGCGAAGATCCTGTCCAGCAAGACCTTCCCGAGGCCGAACACGCGTACCTCGAGACCCATCCGCGGGTCCTTCGCGACGTCGATCAGCCGGTCGACCAGTCGCTCCTGCGGCATCGAGTCCTCCCATGCCTTCTGCTGGCGCGTGCTGCTCAGGTACGCCGACCAGATCCGCGCGCCACCGAGCAGGGGAAGCACGAGCAGCACCGGGTGCACCGACCCGAGCAGCGTCAGCACGGTCACTGTGTTGGTCACAGTGGCGAACGCCCACAGCAGGACCTCGGCGCCGACGCCCATCCGCCACGCCCGTTCGCGAACCAGTTCGAGCTTGTCGGCGACCTCGGGCCGCTCGTGGTGCGACAGCCCCGGGATCCCGGTCGTGACGTCCAGCAGGTCCGCGTGCACGCGACCCGCCATCCGCTCCTGTGCCGTGTCCTGCAGCGGCCAGCCGAGGGTGTCCGCGACGAACGACACCGCGAGGCCGCCGACGATGATCGCGATACTGAGCGCGATCGTGCTCGACCGGTCCGACGCGATCCCGTCGACGAGCCGGCTCACGCCGTACGTCTGGGCCGGTGCCGTGATCGCCCGGAGCGCAACGAGCACGGTAGAGGCCGTCATCAGCAAGGGCGCCGCCCGGAACGACGTGGTGATCCACAGCCGGAAGATCCGCAGGCTCTGCGTCAGCCTAGGCATCGACTGCCTCCGGCCCGGTCACGTACCGCTCGGCCTGCAGCCGGAACATCCCGGCGTAGGCACCGTCCTGCGCGAGCAGTGCCTCGTGCGTGCCGTCCTCGACGATCCGGCCGTCGGACAGCACGCAGATCCGGTCCGCGTTCCGCACCACGGAGAACCGGTGCGAGATGATCAACGACGCGACCCCCGAGGTCAGCTCGAGGTACCGCTCCACGAGCTCCGCCTCGGCCCGTACGTCGAGAGCGGCCGCCGGCTCGTCCAGCACCAGAACACCCGCGCCGGCATGTACGGCGAACAAGGCCCGGGCCAGCGCGACCCGCTGCCACTCGCCTCCGGACAGGTCCACCCCACTGTCGAACGTCTTGTCCAGCACGGTGTCCCAGCCCTTCGGCAGCCCGCGAACGACGGCGTCGATCCCGGACTCGCGCGCCACCCGGGCCAACGTCAGCTCGTCACCTTCACGTTCGACCGCGCCGAACACGACGTTGTCCGTGACGGACAGGGGGAACCGGACGAAGTCCTGGACGATCGCCGCCACCCGCCGCTGCCACGCGGCCAGGTCGAGCTCGGCCAGGTCCACGCCGTCGACGAGGATCCGGCCGCTGGTCGGCTTGTACGCCCCACCGAGCAGCTTCACCAGGGTGGACTTCCCGGCGCCGTTGATGCCGACCAACGCGAGCGCCTCATGGGCGTGGATCGTGAGGTCGAGATCCCGCAGGACAGCGGTGTCCGAACCCGGGTAGTGGAAGCTCACCTTCTCGAAACGGATCTCCCGCGCCGGCATCGTCGCGATCCGGTGCCCGGTGGCGAGCTCCCGCTCGGGGTGCCGGGAGGCGATCACCTCTGGCAGGTCCCGCATCGCGCGGTACGCCGAGAGCCCGCGACGGACCTGCACCACGGCGAACCCGTTGGCCGACTGACCGATCGCGAGGATCGCGGGCAGCGTCGTCGCGACCTGCGTCAACGGCAGCGAGCCGTGCAGCGCGGCCCTGCCGACCGCGAGGATCGCGATGCCGTTCACCGTCAGGTGCACCGCGCCGAGCACCAGCGTCCACTTGGTGTTCCGCCGGCGCCGGTCCCAGACCGGACGGTACCCGTCGGTCCACTCGCGCACGTACCGCTGGACGATCCAGTTGTGCAGGCCGAAGACCCGCAGCTCCTTCGGCGCGTCGCGCATGCCCAGGTCGAACGCGTAGCTCGCCCGGCGCTGCTCCTCGGTGTTGCCCCACCAGGTGTCGATCTCACGCTCGATCAGCCGGCCGTAGTACCACTCCGAGAGGATCGTCATCGCGAGCAGCATCGCAGCCACCCACCACGCGAACATCGCGCCGACGATCACCGACGACCCGACCAGCGTGACCCGGCTCGCGAGCAACCACGGCAGCTGACTGAGACCCTGCGCGAGATGGAATCCACCTTTGCCCTTCGCGCGCTCCTGCACGTCCAGCACCTCGGCGTCCTCGAGGTGCTCGATCCGCCGTGGCTTCAGCAGCGGCTCGGTGATGCCGGTGCCGATCGCGCGGACCAGGCCGGCGTCCATCACCATCGACGCGACCTGCTGCGCGGCCGGCTTCAGGCTGTCGACCACGAACACCACCAGCAGCGCGCCGAGCAACCAGCTGAACTCACCGAACGGCATCGCGCCCGGGCCGCCATTGACCACACCTGGAACCGCCCCGACGACCCGGCCGGTCAGCAACGTGACCGCCAGCCCCAGCAGTGAGCCGAGGACAGCCAGACCCATCGTCAGCAGGGTGCTTCCAGGTGCAACTCGAACGCCGTACCGCAGGAGAGTCAGCACCTCAAAGACCGTAGTGCCGACCACCGACAAAATGCATCCGAGTTTCCGGACAGGACCGCAATCAGGTCAGAGGATGCCGCGATCCGCGAACGCCTTCTGCACGACCGCCGCCTGGCTCGGACCGTACAGCGACCGCGCGGTCGCGACCGTCTGTTGCGCCGCCGCCGCGAAGCTGGTGTCCGGCGCGAAGCCGAACTGCGCGTCGATGATGAGCCGGTCGGCCACTGCCGGACCGAGCGCGGTACGGATCTGGTACAGCGCCCGCGACCAGATCTCGCCGTCCGCGTGCACCTCACCGACCACGTCCTGCGGGTAGTGCTTGTTCATGTCCAGCCGCCGCAGGCAGTGCGGTGACGTCGAGGTGTACGACGTCGAGTCCCAGTCCGCCACGCAGGCCAGGTCCACCCGTTCGGGTACGCCGTACTGCTTGGCCACCCAGTCGCCGACCGTCACCGCGAAGTAGTCGCCGAACGCCTCGCCGATCGAACCGGCCTCCTCCGACGACCCGAACCCGGGCACCTGTGCGGCATGGACGGCGTGACCGGTCTCGTGCACGATCACCTCGCCGTCCTCCGCGTCGTCCACGCCGCCCTTGCCCAGGGTGATGATGTCGGGGTTGTCCCGCTCGAAGGAGTTGTCCTGACCGTACTGGTCGACCCTGTAGTCCTGGCTCTCCGCGTTCACCGGCGGCAGGTCGCGCCCGAAGCCCAGCGACTGCAGGTACTTCTGCGACTGCGTGCCCCAGAAGTACGTCATCACCTGCTCGAACTGGTCGTCGTGCCGGTTGTAGAAGTACGTCCCGTTCGTGGTGTACGCCGGAGTACCGGTCGTACTGCGGACGTTGGCCCACGTGCCGTTCAGGTAGCCGGAGCCGTCCAGGTCGGTCAGCGTCACCTCGTAGTAGTCCCCCTGCGGCACGGCAGCCGCCGAGTCCTTCTGGTCGGTGAGATTCTCGTCGCCGCTGGACTGCACCGGGTTCGGGATGAACACCCATGCCTTCGCGGTCGTCGCGCCGGTCGGCGGCTTCGCCTGCGCCGGGGCGGCCACCCCGGCAGCCAGGGCCAGCACCGCCGCCGAGGTCAGGGCAACACTCGTAGTCCAGGTTTTCGACGACATCGGCGCTCCAGAGACTGGCAGGGAAAGTAGCTCCCACACGGTAGACCGCGGTCGCGGCCCGGGGAAGATTTCGCCGGAGGACGGGGGATTACCCTCGTTCCAGCGACGTCGTGCCGGAGGGGGTGTGATGGCGGGGACTCTTGTCGAGACGAAGCTCTACCGGCCGCGGAGCCGCGCGGGGCTGGTGCAGCGGCCGCGGCTCGATGAGCGGCTGGTGCGGAAGGACGGCACCAGGCTCACGCTGGTATCCGCTCCCGCGGGCTTCGGCAAGACGACGCTGGTTTCGGCGTGGGCGTCCGAGAACGCGGCCTGGGTCTCGTTGGAGGAGAGCGATCAGGACCCGATCACCTTCTGGACGTACGTCCTGACCGCCCTGGACCGCACGGCACCAGGCATCGCCGAAGGCGCCCTGGCGGTGCTGCAGTCCGGGCCCGCGCCGATCGAGACGGCCCTCGCCGGCGTTCTCAACGAGCTGAGCGTGCTGCCCGACGAGATCGACCTTGTCCTCGACGACTACCACCTGGCCGACGGCCTCGAAATCAGCCGGGGCATGACCTATCTGCTCGACCATCTTCCGCCTCAGCTGCACATCCTGATCAGCACCCGCGCCGACCCGGCGCTCCCACTGTCGCGCCTGCGCACCCGCGGCGAGCTCGTCGAAGTACGCGCCGCCGACCTGCGCTTCACGCTCGACGAGACCCGCAGCTACCTCACGGGGCTCGGGCTCGACGCCGAGGCGATCGCGACGCTCGAGGAACGCACCGAAGGCTGGATCGCCGCTCTCGGACTCGCGGCGCTGTCGCTCAGAGGCCGCAGCGACGCGACCGGCTTCATCGACGACTTCGCCGGCGACGACCGGTACGTCGTCGACTACCTGGTCGACGAAGTCCTCGACCGCCAACCGGACGAGGTACGCCGGTTCCTGCTCGAGACCAGCGTGGTCGATCGGTTGACCGGACCGCTCTGCGACGCCGTCACCGGACAGCCCGGCAGTACGGCGATGCTCGAGTCGCTCGAACGCAAGAACCTGTTCGTCGTACCGCTGGACGATCGTCGGCAGTGGTACCGCTACCACCACCTCTTCGCCGACGTACTGCGGGCGCGTCTGCTCGCCGAGCGCGGCGACGTCGCGGAGCTGCACCGCCGCGCCGGGCAGTGGTACGAGGACGTGGGCGACACCGTCGCAGCGGTTCATCACGCGGTCGCGGCCGGAGACTTCGAGCATGCCGCCGACCTGATCGAGGCGGCCGTACCTGCCCTGCAACGGGATCGGCAGGAGGCCACGGTCCGGCGCTGGCTGGACGACATCCCCGACGAGGTCGTCAGGCGCCGGCCGGTCCTGGCGATCGGATTCGTCGGGGCGCTGATGTCCAGCAACGAGTTCCCGGGGGTCGAGCAACGGCTCCAGGACGTCGAACGGCAGCTGGCCGGCCCCGTCGACGCGCTCGTCGCCGTGGATCGCAAGGAGCTCGAGCGCCTGCCGAGCGCGATCGAGACCTACCGGGCCGCGCTCGACCTGGTGGCCGGCAACCCGGGCGGCACGATCCAGCACGCCGCGCTCGCCCTCCGGCTCGCCGTGCCCGGGGACGACCTCACCTACTCGGCCGCATCGGCACTGTCCGGTCTTGCCTCCTGGGCCGGTGGAGATCTCGAGTCCGCGCACGGCGGGTACGCCGCGGCCGCGGCAGGCCTGGAACGGATCGGGCACATCTCCGACGTCCTGGGTTGTACGGTCACGCTGGCCGACCTCGCCATCACCCAAGGTCGGCTCCGGGAGGCGCAGGCAACCCTCGAACGAGCCCTCGGCCTCGCCGACCACGGCATCCGCGGAACGTCCGACATGTACGTCGGACTGAGCCGAATCGCCTGGGAACGGAACGACCTCGATGCGGCCGCCGACTACCTGCGCCGCGCCGAGGACCTGGGGGTAGCGGCCGATCTCCCACAGAACCCGTACCGCCGGCGGCTTGCGATGGCCCAGGTCCGCGAGGCTCAGGGTGATCTCGATGGTGCGCTGGAGCTGCTGGACGCGGCCATCAAGGTGTACGTCGCCGACTTCTCACCGAATGTCCGTCCGCTGGCCGCCGTCCGGGCGCGCCTGCTGATCGCCCGCGGAGAGTTGCCCGCGGCGCAGGACTGGGCCGGCACCCTGTCCGCAGACCTGTCCTATCTACACGAGTACGAGCAGGTCACCTTGGCCCGGCTCATGATTGCTCAGCGCAACGACGCCGTGCCGCTCCTCGAGACGCTGCGGGCCGCCGCGGAGGCGGGTGGCCGGACCGGCAGCCTGATCGAGATCCTCGTCCTGCTGGCCGTGGCCACCCGTGATCCGGCTCCGCTGGAACGAGCGCTGACGCTCGCCGAACCCGAGGGGTACGTCCGGGTCTTCATCGCCGAAGGCGCACCGATACTGTCGTTGCTGGCGACCCTGCAGCGGCGCCGGCCCGGATCGGCGTACCTGCGAACGCTCCTGGACGCGGCCCGCCGGCCCGCGCACGTGAACCGGCCGGCCACCCCGGAGCGCCTCGCGGATCCGCTCAGCGATCGCGAGCTGGACGTACTGCGGCTGCTCACCAGCGAACTCGACGGTCCTTCGATCGCACGGGAACTCGTGGTGTCGCTGAACACCGTGCGCACGCACACCAAGCGCATCTACACCAAGCTCGGCGTGAACAACCGGCGCGCGGCGATCCGCCGGGCTCATCAGCTCGGCCTGCTCGCCGGCTGAAGATCACCAGATGATGTGATGCGCGGTCACCACGCCCGCTCCTAACGTGCGGACATGGACCACGAATCAGCCTGGTACGAAATCCGCCTCGAGGGGCGTCTCGATCCCCGCTGGGCCGCGTGGTTCGACGGCATGACGCTGCGCACCCACGCCGACGGCACCACCGTCATCCACGGCCACGTGGCCGATCAGGCAGCCCTGCACGGACTGCTGCAACGACTCCGCGACCTCGGTCTGCCACTGCTCTCGGTCGACCGGGTCAACACCGACGAACCGCAAAGGAAACAGTCATGACCATCACCGCAACCGCACCGGGCACCACCGCCGGCTCCACCGATCCGGACCGCGGCCACATCCGCGCCTCCGGCATCTTCTACCTGCTCACCTTCGCCGCCTCGTTCCCCGCACTGTTCCTGATCGGGCCGGTACTGCACGACCACAACTACATCCTCGGCGCCGGGCAGGACACCCGGGTGCTGTGGGGCTGCCTGCTCGACTTCGTCAACGCCCTGGCCGGCATCGGCAGCGCCGTCGCCCTCTTCCCGGTGATGAAGCGGTACAAGGAGTCCCTCGCCCTGGGCTTCGTCACCTCACGCACGATCGAGGCCGCCGTGATCATGATCGGCGTCGTCAGCCTCGTCGCGGTCGTCACCCTGCGACAGGATCTCGCCGGCGCTCAGGGCACGGACTCCGCCGCGCTCGCCACTGTCGGCCGCGCACTGGTCGAGGTCCGCAACTGGACGTTCCTCTTCGGCGCCGGCACCATGCCCGCGATCAGCGCCGTCCTGCTCGGCACCCTGCTGTACCGGTCCCGCCGGGTTCCGCGGTTCATGCCGGTCATGGGCCTCGTCGGCGCGCCGCTCCTGTTCACCGCCAACATCCTGACCGTCCTCGGCCACAACACCCAGCTGTCCGCATGGTCGGCGATTGCCACCGCTCCGGTCGCCCTCTGGGAGCTGTCGATCGGCATCTACATGACCTTCAGGGGCTTCAAGCCCGAACTCAACCGGTGATCGGCGCCGCGTGGGCCTCCGCGTAACCCGCGGCGGCCAACCGGTCGAGGGTCCTCTCCAGTACGGCCGTGTCCTCCAGCGTGCGGACCTCGGTGATCTTCCCCCACCGGATCCGCAGGAACTGGTGCACGACGTTCTCGTACGTCGATCCGTCCACCACGTTCACGTGAACGGTCACCGCCGTCGCGACGTGTGTGTCCCACGGCCAGCCGCTCACGATCACGTCGTTCACCTCGAACCGTGTCCCGGGCAACAGCCGGAAGCAGCGCTCCCACCAGCGCCGCAATGCCTCGTGCGTACGGCGTTCGCCACTGAGCGCGTGATCTCCGTAGAAGCGGTAGGTGAACGAAGGCGCCATCCCGGCCACCATCGCCTCCCAGTTCCCCGCACTGATCTGTGCGAACGCGTTCCGCACCTGCCGCGCCACGATCCGGTGGTAAATGCTCATGAACCCACCGTAGGACTAGTGAGTTGAATGATGCAACTTAGTAGACTGCGGCTATGCGTAACACCAGCTTCGCCTCGATGCACTGCTCGCTCGCCCAGTCCCTGGAGCTGATCGGCGACTGGTGGACGCCCCTGATCCTGCGTGACCTGTACCTGGGCATGGACCGCTTCGACCAGTTCGTGAAGGACCTCGGCATCTCCCGCAACCTGCTCACCGATCGCCTCGCCACGCTGATCGAAGGCGACCTGGTCCGACGTACGCCGTACCAGCAGAACCCGGTCCGCTACAGCTACGAGCTGACCGAGGGCGGACGGGAACTCGTACCGATCCTGATGGCGCTGACGGCGTGGGGCGACCGCTGGGCCACTCCCCCGGCCGGCCAGCCGATCCGCTTCACGCACAGCACCTGCGGCAAGATCACCACGCCGACGGTCTGCTGCTCGGAGTGCGGCGAGACGCTCAACCTGCAGGACGTCGTACCGTCGCCCGGCCCCGGTGGCAGGACCGCTCCCGGTACGGCGTTGATCGCGAGCGTCCTAGGACTCGAGCCGGAGGCGTAGGAGGTCGGCGAGCGGCATCGACTCGCCGTCGCGGGCGCCCTGGCCGACCACGAGCGGCGGGTCGGACGGCTCCACGTGTACGCCTGCGACCCGGGCCTTGAGGCTGGCCGGTACGCCGAGGATGTAGAAGTTGCCGTCGACATCCACCGCCAGCGAGCGGTTGCGGCGCAGGTACCACCCGGTCAGGTTCGTACGGTAGCTGGCGTTCGACCCGATGACCTGCGCACGCAACGGCTCCGGCTCGACACCGCGTTCCCGCAGCGTCGCGATGAAGTCGGTGAGCAGCGCCCGCGCCTGTGCGGTCTCGGCCGCCTTCTTCCGTTCCAGGGCGGCGGCATGCTCGACCGCCGCCTGCCGTCGTTCCTCGCGCCAGCTCGTCACTCCCTCACTTTATGACGAGGAGACGCAGAGGCAGAACGGGTGTCCAGCGGGGTCGAGGAAGACCCGGAACGTCGTACCGGGCTGATGCTCGGCCTTCGTCGCGCCGATGGCAAGCACCTCCTGCTCCGCCTCGTCGAGGTTCGGCACCATCACGTCGAGGTGCATCTGCTGCGGCGTCTCCTGGGTCGGCCAGGTCGGCGCCTTGTAGTTCTCCACCTGCTGGAAGTCGATGCAGTTGCTGCCGTCCTCCGGGCGGATCTCCGCCCAGCCTTCACGGGTCTCGACCTTCCAGCCGAGCAGCTCACCGTAGAACTGCGCCAGCTGAGCGGCGTCCGGACAGTCCATGACGAAACTGGGGTACATAGCGATAGTCATGAATCGCACCCTAGTGCCGGTTGCGGACGGTCTGCGTCCGGATCCTTACGCCGAATTTCCGACGAGCGTCTGCCAGGCCCGATCGAGACCGGCCGCGATACAGCCGGCCACGACGGTCTCGGTGCCGAGCACGCTCGCCTTCACCTCCGGCATCACCGGCGCGAGCGCGCGTAACTGTTTGCTGACCGCCTCCAGGAACCCCGGCGCCTGACCGATACCACCACCGAGCACGACCAGATCCGGATCGACGACGGTGATCACCGTGCAGACCGCCTTCGCGACCAGCAACGCCTCCTCGGCAACGACCGCCGCCGCGAGAGCATCGCCACGAGCGGCGGCCGCGAACACCTTCTCCGCCGTCGTTGCGCCGCGGACCCCGGCCCGGCGAGCCGCCCGGACGACGGCTGCCGCCGACGCGGACGCGTCGAAACCTCCTCGCTTGCGCGCGTCCCGCGGATCACTACCACTGCCCTCGGTGAACGGCAGGTACCCGATCTCGCCCGCGACGCCGTGCGACCCGTGCCGCAGCTTGCCGTCCAGTACCAGCCCCATGCCGATACCCGTGCCCACGCTGACGAACGCGAAGCTGTCGACGTCACGGCCGTGCCCGTGGACCCGTTCGGCGATCGCGGCCGCGTCGATGTCGTTCTCGATCATCAGCGTCAGCCCGAACCGATCGCGCAACGCGGCGAGCGTCGCCGGCGAGTCCCATCCGGTCAGCCGCCCCGTCAACGTCAGGGCGTCGAGCCGAGGGTCGTACACACCGGGACTGCCGAGTACGGTCTGGGTGAGCTGCTCAGCGGCGATCCCGGCCTCGTCGGCGAGCGTCTTGGCCAGATCGACGAGCTCCTGGATCCGCGCCATCGCGTCGCCGGCCTTCGTCCGCACACTCAACCGGGACCGTACGGTCCCCGCGAGATCAGCGATCGCTCCGCGCAGATACTCCCGCCCGACGTCCAGCCCGAGGACGAACCCAGCCTCCGGCCGTACTTCGTACAGGTTCGCCGCCGGCCCCGGTACGCCGGTGCGCTGACCGGTCAGGTGTACCAGACCAGTCCGCTCCAGCGAGCCCAGTGCCGCGGAGACTGTCGGCTTCGACAAGCCGGTCAGCCCGGCGAGCTCGGTCCTCGAGATCGGGCCGGATCGCCGGATGTGATCGAGCAGTACCTGTTCGTTGATCTCCCGGATCAGCTGCGGACGTGCCCCTCCGGCCGTAACCGTCACTGTCGTCCCCCTCGTTCGCTAACAACTCGGCCAACAAGTTCTACCGATCCCTTGTGGTGCCGGTGATAGTTAAGTTAGTTTCCTATCGATTCTATTGGTCGGCGCGAGGAGGTGCCACCCCGTGGTTTCGACACCGGTCGTCCTCGGGCTGGATTTCGGCGGGACGAAGATCGCCGTCGCGGTCGGCGACCTGTCCGGTCGCCGCCTCGGCGCGACGACCGTCGACAGCCAGGTCGAGTCCGGCGGTGCCGCCGAAGCCATGGCCCGCGGCCTCGCCGCGGCGCACGAACTGCTCGCCGAGGTCGCGCCGGACAACGAGCTGGCCGGTGTCGGCGCAGCCACCCTCGGCATCCCGTACGACGACCGCGTCGAGCTCGCGCCGACGTTCCCGGGCTGGGGTGAACTCCCCTTCGGGCGGCTGATCCGCGAGGGGTTCCCCGGCGTACCGGTCAGGCTCGCGACCGACGTCAAGGCGGCGGCCGAGGCCGAACTGCGCTGGGGCGCGCTGGCCGGCTCCGACCCCGGGCTCTACCTCAATCTCGGCACCGGTCTCGCGATCGCGATCGTTGCCGCAGGCACCGTGATCACCGGGGCGCACGGCGCCTCCGGCGAGATCGGCTACAACCTGCGCTCCCCCGCCGACGTGTACGTCGGCGCCGACGAGCGCACGATCCTGGAACACGTCGTCAGCGGTCAGGCGCTCGAGACCACCGGGTCCACCCGGCTCGGGCGGCCGGTCACAGCCGCGGACGTCTTCACGATGGCGCGCACCCAGCCGGACGCCGCCGTCCTCACCGACGAGTTCGTCCGGGAGCTGGCGACGCACCTCGCCAACCTGGCCATCGCCCTCGATCCGGACCGGATCGTGGTCGGCGGCGGTCTGGTCCGCTCCTGGGACCAGCTCGAACCCGGTCTGCGCCGCGCCCTCGACGCAGCCGTCCCGTTTCCACCGGAGCTGTCGGTGGCCCGGTTTCCTTCGGACGCACCGCTGATCGGAGCGCTCGCCCTTGGCGTCGAGGCGGCCGGAGTCGTCCTCGGGGCAGAAGCATTCGCATGACCCGGAATTCCAGTAGCGAAAGGCAGAGACGATGAGGGGCATCAAACGCATCGCCGGCGCCGCGGTGGCGGTCGGCGTACTTGCGGCCGCCGGATGTGGCGGTGGCGACAAGCCGATCGGGAGCGCGAGCTCGGCCAACCCGTCCTCGTCGACGAGCAGCGGAGGCGGGGGCACCGGGGAGCACAAGCAGGGTGGCACCGTCACCATCGCCAACGTCGGCGGGCAGACCTGGCCGTGCCAGTTCAACCCGTTCAACCCGGCGGTCAACCAGGAGGCCAACGGCTTCGTCTACGAGCCGCTGACGTTCGTGAACGTCCTGAAGGCCGGCGCCACCACGCCGATGCTGGCCACCGACTTCACCTGGTCGCCGAAGAAGGACTCGATCGTCTTCACCATCCGCGACGGGGTGAAGTGGAGCGACGGTCAGCCGTTCAGCGCCGACGACGTCGTCTACACCTTCACCCGGATGAAGGAGCAGCCGGCCCTCGACCTGTACTCGCTGTGGACCGGCGCCGGCCTGACCAGCGTCACCGCCGCGGGCAACAAGGTCACGCTGAAGTTCAAGGCCGCCGCCGAGCCGTACTTCTTCAACTTCGCCGGCCAGATCGGCATCGTGCCCAAGCACATCTGGTCCACCGGCGAGGCCGCGTCGAAGCCCGCCACCTGGACGGACCCGAAGCCGGTCGGCACCGGGCCGTTCACGGTCGAGTCGTGCACCAGCAACAACATCTCGTACGTCGCGAACCCGTCGTACTGGCAGCCGGGCAAGCCGTACGTGCAGAAGGTGCAGTACCCGGCGTACCTGGACAACAACCCCGCCAACCTCGACCTGGCCAGCGGCAAGGCGCAGTGGGGCGGTCAGTACATCCCGAACATCGACAACTTCTACAAGGCGAAGTCGCCGGAGAACAACTACTGGTTCCCGCCGACCGCGAACGTCGCGATCGTCCCGAACAACGACCCGTCCCGCCCGGCGACCAGCAAGCTGGCGGTCCGGCAGGCGATCGCGTACGCCCTCGACCGCGAGCAGATCTCGAAGATCGGTGAGAGCGGGTACCAGCCGGCCGCGAACCAGTCCGGTGTCGTCTCGCCGACGTTCGACAAGTACTACGACAAGGACGCGGTGGCAGCCGCCGGGTACGACAAGCAGGACCTGGACAAGGCCAAGCAACTGCTCCAGAGCGCCGGGTACTCCGACTCGAACAAGCTGAAGCTGAACATCATCACGGTCACCGGCTACACCGACTGGGACGCGTCGCTGGCGGTCGTGAAGCAGCAGCTCGCGAAGGCCGGCATCGAGCTGACGATCCAGGACCTGCAGCAGCAGTCGTACAACCAGAAGCTCTACACCGGCGACTACGACCTGGCGTATGCGAGCCAGTCCGGCGGCCCGACGCCGTACTACGAACTGCGGCAGCTGCTGTACTCGAAGAACTCCGCGCCGATCGGCAAGCAGGCCAACAGCAACTACTCGCGGTACATGAAGCCCGAGGTGGACAAGCTGTTCGACCAGTACGCCGCCGCCGACCCGGACACCCAGGTCAAGCTGATCAAGCAGATCTCGTCGTACATGATCAAGGACGTCCCGGTGATCCCGACCACCGAGTCGGTCGACTGGTACCAGTACAACACCAAGGACCTGGACGGCTGGCCGACGCAGGACAACCCGTACGCGCAGCCGGCGCCGTACAACATCCCCGACGTCGGTCAGGTGCTGACCAACCTGTACTCCAAGTCCGCCCAGAAGTGAGGTCGTGAGAAGCGTGAGCACGAGGAGCTGGTGGTTGTGCGGTACCTGATCAGACGCCTCGGGTTCTTCGTGCTCACGCTGTGGGCGGCGATGACGCTGAACTTCGCCATCCCGCGGCTGATGCCGGGCAGTCCCGAGGACGCACTGCGGCAACGACTGAGCAAGGGCGGCTCGGTGGTGACGCCGGAGCAGTTGCGCACGGTGCTGGCCGAGTTCGGCTTCGACCCGGACAAGAACATCATGTTGCAGTACGTCGAGTACCTGAGGTCGATGGTCACCGGGCACTGGGGTGTCTCGATCGGCAGCAGCCTCGGCGTACCGGTCACGTCGCTGATCGGCAGCGCGCTGCCGTGGACCCTCGGCCTGGTCGGTATCGCGACCGTACTGGCGTTCGCGATCGGCACCTTGATCGGTACGGTGGCCGGCTGGCGGCGCGGCGGGTTGATCGACGGCATCGTGCCGCCGGTGTTCATCGTCACCTCCGCGTTGCCGTACTTCTGGGTGGCGCTGCTGCTGATCTCGTTGTTTGCGATCGGCAACAACCCGATCCTGCCGAACGACTTCAACTACGACCAGGGCCTGACGCCGGGCTTCAGCGGTGAGTTCATCTGGAGCGTGATCAAGCATGGCATCCTGCCGGCCTCGACGATCCTGGTCACCGCGGTCGGCGGGTGGATCCTGACCATGCGGAACAACATGGTCACCACGCTCGCCGAGGACTACGTCCGGATGGCCCGGGCGAAGGGCATCCCGGGCCGCAAGATCATGTTCGGGTACGCCGGGCGGAACGCGTTCCTGCCCAACCTGTCCGGGTTCGCGATGTCGCTCGGCTTCGTGATCTCCGGGACGATCCTGGTCGAGTACGTGTTCAACTACCCGGGCCTGGGATACATGTTCTACAACGCCACGGTGAGCACCGACTATCCGTTGCTGCAGGCACTGTTCCTGCTGGTGACGCTGGCGGTGCTGATCTGTGTCCTGCTCTGCGACTTCGCAGTCTTCCTGCTCGACCCCCGAGCCCGGACGAAGGGATAGCTCATGAGCGCTGTCGTTGCTGGTGCATCTGCACCTGTTGCAGCTCCCACTCGCCGTCCTCGCGGTGGGCTGTTCCGCGCCATCCTGGGCAACCGGAAGGCTGTCGTCGGGGCCGCGTTGCTGATCCTCTTCATCCTGCTCGCCGCGTTCCCAGGGGTCTTCGTCCCTGGCGCGCATCACGATCCACAGGCGATCGGCGACCTGCCGCTGCAGCACCCGTCCGGCAGCCACTGGCTCGGTACGACGGGCCTCGGGCAGGACGTCTACGCGCAACTCATCTACAGCACCCGTGAGTCCCTGGTGATCGCCGTGGTCGCCGGGCTGGGTGCCACCGTCTTGTCGGTCATCATCGGCGTGTCAGCGGCGTATCTGGGCGGGTTCGCCGACGACGGTCTGTCGATGCTGACCGACATCTTTCTCGTCCTCCCGACGTTCCCGCTGATCATCGTGCTGGCGACGTACGCCGGTAAGGGCAACCTGACGGTGATCATCATCGTGCTGGTCCTCACCGGCTGGTCGTACGGCGCCCGGCAGATGCGGGCGCAGGCGCTGTCGCTGCGGAACCGGGACTTCCTGGAGTCGGCGCGGGTCCGCGGCGAGCGGTCGTCGTACATCATCGTGGTCGAGGTACTGCCGACGATGATCTCGCTGATCGTCGCGAACTTCCTCGGCGCCGCGCTGTACTCCGTGCTCACCGCCGCCGGCCTGCAGTTCCTCGGGCTCGGCGACCCCAACTCGCTGAGCTGGGGCACGATGCTCTACTGGGCGCAGAACCAGGGCGCCCTGGTGAACGGGCTGCCCGCGTGGGCGCTGTCGCCGGGTCTGGCGGTGGCGCTGCTCGGCGTTTCGTTCGCCCTGCTCAACTATGCGTTCGACGAGATCAGCAATCCCGCGCTGCGGCCGGTTCGGAGGCGACGTGCCAGATCAGCTTCTTGAGGTCCGTGATCTCACTGTCGAGTACGACACCGGCTCCCGCCCGGTCGTCGCGGTCGACCACGTGGATCTCGACGTACACGCCGGTGAGTTCGTCGGGGTGGTCGGCGAGTCCGGCTGCGGCAAGTCGACGCTGCTGTTCGCGATCGCGCAGCTGCTGTCGTCGCCGGCCGCGATCACCGGCGGCAGCGTGCGCTTCCAGGGCCGCGAGCTCGTCGGGATGAACGAGAAGAACCTGGCCGAGATGCGCTGGCGGGACTTCTCGGTCGTGATGCAGAGCGCGATGAACGCACTGAACCCGGTGAAGAGCATCGGCGCGCAGTTCCGGGACACGATCATGGCGCACGACGAGGTGGTCGACGAAGGCCGGCCCGCCGAGGTCCTGCGGCTGGTCGGGATCGACCCGATCCACTTGAAGAGCTACCCGCACCAGCTGAGCGGTGGCATGCGGCAGCGGGCGATGATCGCGATGGCGCTGCTGTTCACGCCGGACCTGATCATCATGGACGAGCCGACGTCCGCACTCGACGTGGTCGCGCAGCGGTCGCTGATGGTGCAGATCAAGGAGCTGCAGCGCAAGCTCGGCTTCGCGGTCATCTTCGTCACGCACGACATGTCGCTGGTGAGTCACTTCTCGGACAAGCTGGTGGTGATGTACGCGGGCCAGGTGGTCGAGTTCGGCGACACGCGCGCGGTGTTCGACCATCCGGAACATCCTTACAGCGCTGGGCTTCTGGACGCGTTCCCGTCGATCCGCGGGCCGAAGGTCCCGTTGACGGGGATTCCGGGGGCGCCGCCGAACCTTGCCTCGCCGCCGCCTGGGTGCCGGTTCCAGCCGCGCTGCCCGAAGGCGTTCGAGGACTGCCCGAAGATCGCGCCGGAGCTGTACCAGGTTGGCGGCGTGGAGGCACGGTGCCTGTTGCACGCGCCGTCGATCGCGCCCGCTCGGGAGGTTTCATGACTACCGTCGACGTCTCGTCGCAGGCCGCAACGGAGTCGGCCGCCGCACCGTTGCTCGAGGCAAGGGATCTGACGCGGCACTTCCGCGTCGGGCGTGGGTTCTCGCGGCAGCTGCTGCACGCGGTCGACGAGGTGAGCTTCACGATCGGGCGCCAGGAGATCGTCGCGCTCGCGGGCGAGAGCGGGAGTGGGAAGAGTACGATCGCGCGGCTGCTCGCGGGGGTGCACAAGCCGACGAGCGGCGAGATCTTCTACCAGGGCCGGGCGTTGTCGACGTTCCGCTCCCGGAAGGACCAGTTGTCCTACCGGGGCGACGTACCGATGGTGTTCCAGGATCCGTTCAGCTCGCTGAACCCGGCGTTCCGGGTGTCGCACGGCGTGCTGCGGTCGTTGAAGCTGCACCGGCCCGAACTGGACCGGCAGCAGCGGTACGCCGAGGCGGAACGGGTGGTCGAGGCGGTCGGGTTGACGCCGGCGTCCGACATCATGAACCGGTTCCCGTACGAGCTGAGTGGTGGCCAGCGGCAACGGATCGGGTTCGCGCAGGCGCTGGCGCACAAGCCGAAACTGATCCTCGCCGACGAGCCGGTGTCGATGCTCGACGTGTCGATCCGGATCGGCCTGCTGAACCTGATGGCCGAACTGCGCGAGTCGCAGGGCGTCTCGTTCCTCTACATCACCCACGACATCGCCAGCGCCCGGTACGTCGCCGACCGGCTGATGATCATGTACGCCGGCCACGTGGTCGAGACCGGCCCGTCGGAGTCGGTGCTGCAGAATCCCAAGCACCCGTACACCGACCTCCTCCTCGGTGCCGTCCCCGACCCGCGCGCGCCGCTCAACACGGGCATCGAGGGCGACACCGGCGAGCCGCCGAAGGTCATCGACCCCACACCGGGCTGCCGGTTCCGCTGGCGCTGCCCGCTCGCCATCGACAAGTGCCACGAGGTGACGCCCGTCCTCCGCACGCTGGGCAAGAACCACGAAGCCGCCTGCCACGTAGCCGAGCCCGACATCGGCACCTGACCGGCCCCAGACCGGCCCCTGTCCGCCGCCGACTCCCCCGTATCGGCGGCGGGCGGGGGTCAACTCAGCACCACGTCCAGTCGGCGGCCAGCGGTGATGGCGGTAGGCTCGGCCAATGTGAGGACGGCTCGGTTGCCGGTGGCAACTACTGTCGCGCCGAGGGGGGTGGCCCCGGCGTGGACCCGGACCTGGCGCGCCGGGGCCGTCGTCTCGAAGGACAGCGTCGTCACGTTCAGGCGGCCGTAGCGTACGTCGATCGTGGCGGTGAGGGACTTCTGCGTGCGCCGTTGGGTGTAGAGACCCCAGCTCTCGGCCGCGGTGAAGGCACTGCGGAAGTCCTCCGCATGGATCCGTGGCGCGAAGCCGAGGTGGCCTTTCGGACCGTGGTACTCGTAGCCACACGCGGCGAGGTAGACGCCGTAGCCCATCATCGCGCGGGCGTAGTGGTCGCTGGCCTCGATCTCGTTGTACGGGTTGCGTTTTCCGGCCGAGTACCGGTCGTACATGGCCCGCGTCACCGCCAGCGCCTCGTCGGTCATGCCCTCGGCGAAGAGCTGCGCGGCGAACTGATACTCCTGCCCGGTCCACACCTCGTTGAAGTACATCAGCCCGCGCGTCTCGGTCGAGCCGCCGTGCGGCCAGGTCGCCATCAGTACGCCGCTCTCACCGTCGGTCGTGTAGACCCGCCCGGGCGCGATCCCCGGCGGCCGGTAGGTCCCCGGAGCTTTGCGGAAGTTGGTCTCGTACAGGTTTGTCAGCGCGGTCCGCGCCTGGTCCTTGGGAAAGACCCGCGGGAGACCGAGCTGCGCGGCGTACGTCTGGCCGTACATCTGGTCGATGAACAACCCGCGGTTGCTGTTCTCCGCCGTCGGGTGGGCCGGGTCGACCTTCTGGACGTAGTAGCCGTACTCGTCGTTCCACAGGGTGCCGGCCAGGTACGCCGACCCGCGGCCGGCGATCGTCGTGTAGCGGGTGGCGGCGGCGGTGTCGCCGACGTCGGTCGCCATCGCGGCGGCGGCCCGGAGCGCGGCGACGTACAGGCCGCTGATCCACGGGACCTCGCCGAACCATTCGGTGTCGAGAGTGTTCCACTGGCTGCCGCGGAAGATGCCGTCCTCGTCGGGGCCGTCCCGGTGCGTGACCAGGAACTCGACCGCGGTCCGGACGCGCGGCCAGACGCGGCGCAGGAAGGTACTGTCCTTGCTCATCTGGTGTTCGCGGTAGATGCGCAGGATCGTGCCGGTCTGACCGTCCGCGAACGAGCTCGACGCGTCACCGGCCTCACCTCGGTTGCCGATCTCGCCGGTCGGGCGGAACGCGATCCCGAGGTCGACGCGCTCGCGGGTGTCGCGTTCGAGGTCGGGGAACAGGCGGGCGATCGCCTGCGCGTAGTTCCAGACGTGTTCGCAGGTGCCGGCGCAGCAGTAGGTGCCTTCCCAGGCGTAGAAGCGGCCGTCGTCCCAGCGGTAGCAGGTGCTGGTCGCGATCGTGGACGCGGTCGCCAGCGTTCGCTCGAGGAACCAGTGCGGTAGCGACGAGTCGTCGTACCAGGTCTTCACCCAGAGCTTGGTGTCGCGTTCGAGGCGTTGCAGGTTCTTGGCGACGTACTGGACGACGTCGCGGGCCGAGCCGAACCGGGTTGCGTAGTGCCGGCGGAAGGTGGACGCGCCGACGAGTTCCGCGAACAGCTCCCGCTCCGGGTTCGGGAAGAACCAGCCGTACGCGAACCGGATCGTCCGGGACTCCCCCGGCGGCAACGTCACCGTCACCGCGACAGTCCCCGCCTGCGGACCGTCCGACTCCGCCGGCCCAGCACCCGAGTCGAACAACGCGTCAACCGTCCCCCAGTCAACAATCGACGGCCGCACAACAACCCGCGCATCCGCACCGCTCGCCTCGGCGGCGTAGGCGCCATCCCCGCCCGGGGCCAGCGCGGCGCCTCCACCCTGAGCCGACGCGGTGTCTCCGACTGGGGGTAGCGCGGCGAGGGCGAAGGTGCCGCCGTCGGGGCGCTCCGGCACCGGTTGGCGGCGGATCGGGCGGTCGCTGAACAGGATCCGGTCGACGTTGACGTGACCCCAGCCGCCGGTGTTGTTGTCGACAATCCGAATGTAGGCACGCCGACCGGCAAACTTCCCGACATCCATCGACACCGCGGTCAACGGCTCGATGTCGGTCCCCGTGACCGACGCCACCACCTCACCGTCGACCACAACGTCCAGGCACGTCTCGCCCGGGTGACTGCCACCACCGGCCCACGCCGTCACGAACCGCCGCTCGATCACGAACTCCCGGCTCGTCAACGACCCAGTGAACCGGTCCGGATCCCCCGTGCCACGGAAGTTGTACGACGTCACGAACCGCCCGCTCACATTCAGCTCGGTCCGTAGCCCGAACGCCCGCCGGAACCCGTCAGGTGTCTCCGCCGCGGTGACCGGCCCCGCGCCGAACGCTTCACCCGTAACGGCCCACCCGTCGTACGTCGGCTTGTCCCAGCTCTCGAACAGGATGTCCGCCCGATCCGTGAACACGATCGCGTCGCAGCTGATGTGCCCCCACGCACCCGCACTATTGTCAACAATCTCAATGTGTGCAATCCGGCCGACATACGCACCCACGTCGAGCATCTGCGGGACCAGCGGCTCGCTCTCGTCACCCGTCGCGGTCGCCACGACCTGCCCGTCGACGACCACGTTCACACAGGCAACCCCGGCTTGCCGGCCGCCGCTCGCTCCGACCGCGACGTACCGGCGCGAGATTGTGAACTCTCGGCTTGTCAACAATCCGACGGCGCCGTCGTACCTGCCACCGCGGAAGTCGTACGACGTGACGAACCGCGTGCCGGACACGTTCAGGTCGCCGAAGCGCTTCATCAGATTCGGCACGTCGAGCGGCCGCACCGGTCCTGCCCCGAACGCGTCACCGGTCACGGTCCACCCGTCGTACGTGTCCTTCTCCCAGTCCTCGAACAGGATGTCGCCCTGATCCGCACCCAGATCGTCGACGGCACCGAACTGCACGCCGCCCTCGAACGCGCGCGCCTGCAACCTGGTCGGCTGATGTTTGCGGCTGTCGATGCAGACCGGGTTCTCGGCGTACCCGAGCAGCGTCGCGCGGACCGCGGCCGAGGACATGTTCCGCAGCGTGAACGACATGATTGTCGTGGGCAACGTCGAGTCGAGGGTGGCGAGCGGGACGAACGGCGAGTACGCCTCGAGCTCGACCGTCACCGGATCTCCCGCGTAGCTGACCCGGCCGATCGGGTACGAGCCGGTGAAGCGCACGTCCTCGAACCCGCCGGCGTCGAGACTCCGGGTCGTGGTGCGGCCGCGGGTCGTCGTACGTAGCGCGAAGCCCTGTGCGAAATGCGATGCGCCGGGTTCGTCGGCGGACAGCGGGAACGCGTAGTGGTGCCCGGAGAAGTCCGCGCCGCCGAGCGGGAACGATGTCGGGTTGAAGATGTCCCACGCCCACAGTCGCCCGTCGCCGGCGAGATACACCTGCCCGGTCGTACCGCCGCCGACGGGCATGCCGATGTTCTGCAGGGCAGCACCCGTGTACGACGTCGGCGTGCCGCGGTCGTACAGCACCTTGGGATCGGTCTTCGGTGGAGCCGCCAGGGCGAGTGCTTGTGCGGGCGCGGCGAGGACGCCGACCGCGGCGGTGCTGAGCGCGATGAACGTACGGCGGCTCAGGTGCGCGCGGGCGCAGTCGCCGGCGCAGGAACGGTTCGCGCAGCCGGCCGGAAGCTCGGGAACGGTCATTCGGATTCTCCTTGAGTGGGCGGGTGGACGCGGGAGAAATCGATTTCCGAGGTACGATTCGAACACCGTAACCAGCCCATGGACGGAGGTCAACGGGTCCGGCTCCGGAGATATTGTTCGACGGATATCAAACAGTGGCGTAGGGTGGACGGCATGTCGTCACCCCGCCGGTCGGTCGTCGCACTCGCGTTGATCGCCTCGTTCATGGTCTTCGTCGACGGCACGATCGTGAACGTCACGCTCGCCCAGCTCGCCACCCATCTGAACGCGTCCCGTGCCGAGCTCGAGTGGTCGCTGAACGCGTACACGCTGTCGTTCGCCGCGCTGATGCTCGGCGCCGGCGCGATCGCCGACACCCTCGGCGCGAAGCGCGCGTTCCTGACCGGGTTGCTGGTGTTCACACTGTCGTCGGCGGTGTGTGCGGCGGCCACCTCGATGCTGATGCTGAACCTCGCGCGGCTCGTCCAGGGCGCGGGATCCGCGCTGCTGCTGCCGAGCGCGCTCGTCCTCGCGACGGCGTCCGCGACCGACGAGCACGCGCGGCACCGCCTGGTCAGCTGGTGGGCCGCCGCCGGTGGGGCCGGGATGGCAGCCGGTCCGTTGCTCGGCGGCGGGCTGGTCGCGCTGGCGAACTGGCGTGCCGTGTTCGCGGTCAACGTGGTGATCGGCGTCCCGGCCGCGATCTGGGCGTGGCGGACGATGCCGGCCGTCTCGAGGGGTTCGCGACGGCTGGACGTTGCCGGGATGGGTACGGCGACGGCGTTCATCGGTGGGCTGGTGTTCGCGTTGATCGAGGCGCCGGTACGCGGCGGGCTCGATCCGGCGATCCTCGGGGCGGCGGCGCTGGCTGCCGTCGGGCTGGTGAGTTTCGTCTGGGTGGAGCGCTCGGTACGGTCGCCGTTGCTGCCTCCGGGCCTGTACGCCGATCGCGGGTTCGCGGCCGCGGCGATCCAGGGGTCGTTGCTCAATTTCGCCTTCTACGGCGTACTTTTCTCGATGAGTCTCCTGCTGCAGCAGGGCCGTCACCTGACTGCACTGACGACCGGGTTGCTGTTCCTGCCGTTGACCGGGCTGATCTCGATCGCCAACATCGGCTCTGCCCCACTCGCCCGCCGGCTGGGACGTCCCGCCCTACTCGCCATCGGTCAGGCGGTGATCACCGTCGCCATGCTCGGGCTGGCGTGGGCGAGCACGTCGTCGGCCGTGTGGCCGATGGTGCTGGCGCTGATCCCGATCGGCTTCAGCTCCGGCCTACTGGTACCGACGATGACCGCTCAGTCGATCTCCGCCGTCGAGCCGGCGCTGCACGGTGCCGCCTCGGCTGCCTTCAACACCTCCCGCCAGATCGGCGGAGCGATCGGGGTCGCCACCTTCGGTCCGCTGCTCGGCACGGCCCACGACCTTGCCGCCGGCTTCGTGACGTGTGCGATCGTCGCAGCCGCCGCGAGCCTCGTCGGCTTGGCCGTGACAGCACTCGGCCGCCGCGCGGAACCCGTACGCTCGACCGCATGACGAGTACGCCCGGCCGCACACGTTTCCTGATCCGCGACGGTTACGCGTACTACCGGGGTCCGGTCGCCGGCGCGAGTCGTCACCGGCACGCGGCGTACCAGCTCGCGATCGGTGCCGGCGTCACGATGCTCGACGACGCCGGGGTCGAACACCGCGGTCCGGCACTCGTCGTACCGCCATGACGCGGCACCGCCTCCTCCCGTGCGACGACCTACTCACCTACTTCATCGAACCCCAGTCGGCGTTCGCTGACCGGTTCCGGGGCTACACCGGCATCACGGCCGTGGACGCACCGCCCGAGATCGAGGCGGCGGATGAGGCCTCCGGGTCGCGGGTGGTGGATGCCCGGTTGGTGACAGCCATGGAACTGGTGGTGGTGGAGCCGGGATTGGCGATGGGTGAGGTGGCGGCTCGGGTCGGGTTGTCGGGGCAGCGCTTGCGGGCGGTGGCTCGGGAGGGGTTGGGGATGCCGCTGGCCCGATGGCGGGTCTGGGCGCGGCTGCGGCGGGCGGCGGAGGAACTGGCTACGGGGTGTCCGTTGGCGGAGGCCGCGGTGGTGGCCGGGTTTGCCGATCAGGCTCACCTGAGTCGCTGGATGCGCGAGATGATGGGCCTCACCCCACGGGAGGTTCTCCCGGCTCTCCGCGGTACGCCGTCAGAACCGAGATCGACCCGGTGACCGTCGGGACCACGTGCACCTCGCGAACCTCCGAGAACCCGGCGGCCGCGATCAACTCCGGCAGGATCCCGTCCGCGTTCGGCTGGGTGTCCTCGCGCCCGTCCACCAACTGCACGATCCGGAACGCCGTCCGCATCGCCCACGTCCGCTGCAACCCGTAGTCCGCGATCACCAGCCGCCCACCAGGCCGCAGTACGTCGTACATGGCCGCCAGAATCCCTCGCTTCACCGCCACCGGGCACTGGTGCAACACCAGAGTCGACACCACCACATCGGCCACCCCCGCCCCGACCACCGTCACCAACTCATCCCCGAACCCCTCCCGCCACTCGACTCCACTCGCCGCAGCTTTGTGCCGGGCTCGTGCCAGGATCTGGGGGTCGGGATCTACGCCGATGACTCGGGCGGCGGGTGCCGAAGCATGGAGGAGGAGAGCAAGGGTGCCGGTGCCGCAGCCGACGTCGACGGCGGTTTCGCCCGCACGCACGCCGGCCAAGCGGACTACCTGGGTGCGCCAGAGGTGTTCGCGGAGGATCGTGGCGGCCAGGTCGAACAAGCGCGCGGGGAGGAAGCGGCCCAGGGCCGGAGTGAACGCGTTTTCAGGCATGCAGGTAGCTTTCCTCGCAGGCCGGTGGCGTGGCTTGAAGAAATCGCTCGCAACCCGGCGGGCGGGTCGCGGCGGCTTGTTGGTGGAGAGGGGGGCGAGTGGCGCAGCGGAAGAGGCGGTTGGGTGTGACCGTCGCGCTGACGCTTGCCTGCGTGCTCGTCTGCGCCGTCGCGTTCGCCGGCGCGGTCCGCGTACTGATGCCAGGTCCCCGGGACCGCAGTACGACGGTCGCCGCCACCGGCTCCCCCACGCCGAGCGTGACGCCCAAAGCACCAACGCCGACCCCGACCGTCCCGGAGTCCACCGACGAGCCGCTCCCTGGAGTCGACACGCCGGCGACTCCCCCGCCGTCGACTCCGGTCGCCAACACCGGTACCTACGAGTGCCCCGGCTACAGCGGCATCCAGGTACCGCTGCCGATGCTGATGAGCGACACCTTCGCCTGGGGCGACGACCCGCCGTACAAGGTCGGCAACGGCCACGGCGACGTCAACTGGCGCTCGAACCCGTACGAGAAGCCCAGCTGGTACATGTGGCTGCACTCGCTCCGGTGGCTCGGTACAGGCATCGAGGCCGGCGCACGCGGCGACCGTAAGGCGCTCACGCACGTGATGGCGATCATCCACGACTGGGTCCAGGACAACCCGTACAGCTGGAAGGGTGACGTCGGCGCGTGGGAGGCGACGATGCACCGCACCAACGTGCTGCTCTGCGCCCGCCAGGCCGTCCTCACCGGCCTGCAGGTCACCAAGCTGCCCACGCAGTACGCCTGGCTCGACAAGGCACTCGTCGACCATGCGCAGTTCATGATCGTGAACTGGAGCGGCGAATCGAACCACGGCACCGACGAGAGCATCGCGCTGTTCGGTGTCGGCTGCACCCTCAAGCGCCCCGAGCTGAAGACGCTCGCCGTCAACCGTCTCACCGAGGCGATCACGACCGCGATCGATCCGCAGGGGTCGACCAACGAGCAGTCGGTCGGGTACGCGATGTTCAACTACCTCCTGTGGGGCCGCGCGACGACCGCTCTGCAGCGCTGCGGCTCCAGCCCCGGCACGGTGATCGCCCAGCGACGAGCGGCTCTGTCCGAATGGCTCGCGCTCGCCACCAAGTCCACCGGCGAGCTCCAGCAGGTCGGCGACGCCGTACGCCAGAAGCCGACCGGTGCGGCCGGGACAGCGCTGGACTACGTCGCCTCGCTCGGCAAGCACGGTACGGAACCGGGGAAGCGCGTCGCGGTGTTCGACGCCGGCTACATCTTCGGCCGCACCGGCTGGGGTGAGACGCGGCCGTTCGCGCAGGAGTCGACGTACAGCATCCGGTACGGCGCCGCGCGCACGCTGCACGGCCATGACGACCACACGTCGATCACGTACTCGTCCCACGGCCACGACATCCTGATCGACCCGGGCCACTCCGGCTACCAACTCGACAAGTGGCAGGCGTGGTCGAAGAGCGCCGCCGCGCACAACGTGATGACGATCCCGTCCGCAGACACCGCGTCCGTCGAGACCCGGCTGACCCGCGCATCGATCACCCCGACCTGGGAGTCGTACTCGCTGGCCGACTCCCCCGCGCCCGGTATCACCCGCAAGCGCGACGTACTCGTCCTGAAGGACCCGGACCTGATCGTCACGCTCGACCGCGGACAGGCGACGAGTACCCAACGCTACGAGACCCTCTGGCACCTCGCACCCGGCCAGAAAGTGGCCGTCCAGTCACCGACCTCGGCGATCGCGACGAGCCGCGGCGCGAAGACGTACCTGCTCCAGCTCCCGTACCAACAGCAACCGGCCAAGGACGGCATCACCGTCGTCGAGGGCCGGCAGGACCCGGTACAGGGCTGGTACTACCCCGACATCTTCCACCGCGAGCCGGCCCCGGTCGTCAAGTTCAACCGCAACGCAACCGACGCGACCATCCTGTCCGCCATCGTCCCGACCGCCCCCACCGAAGCAGTCACCTACAAGACCCGGACAGTCGCCGGCATGTACTTCGTCGACCTGACCGTAGGCGCCCGCAAAACCACGATCCGCATCACCCAAGACGGCCGCCTCACCCGCATCAGCTGAGTTTGGGTCGACGCAGACCGGTTACCAGGCACGCGTGGGTATTGCGCTCGCGCTGGCTTCCGCGCTGTGTTTCGGTCTGTCGGACTTCACGGCCGGCCTCGCCGCCCGTCGGTTGCACAGCGTAGTGGTCGTGCTGGTCGGGCAGCTGTGTGGCGTTCTCCTCGGCACCGTGCTCGCGCTGTTCGTCGCCGCTCCAGGCCTCACCAGCGCGGCGCTCGGGTGGGGCGCCCTCTCCGGGATCGGTACCGGGCTCGGCGCCGCATTCCTGATCCAGGCGATGAAGGTCGGCCGGTTCAGCCTCGTCGTACCGCTGAGTGATGTCGCTGGTGTCGCGATCCCCGTGGTGATCGGCGTGGCGTTCCTGCACGACCGGCTCGGCTGGTGGGCCTGGGCGGGTTTCGTGATCGCCGTACCCGCGATCTGGCTGATCACCAGCGGGCGCGGCTCCCGGACCGCGCCGACCGCGGGCGCCGGCTGGGCCTTGCTGTCCGGCGCCGCTTTCGCCTTGCAGTACGTCGCTCTGTCCCGCGCCGACGCGGCCGCCGGATTGTGGCCGCTGGCAATGAACTGTCTCGTCGCCGTGCTCACGGTCGCACCTGTCGCCGTCCGTCGGGAACGGCTGCGGATGAGCGGCCGTACGGCGCTGCTCGCGATCGGATCCGGGGTCCTCAGCACGTCCGCGATCGCCGCGTTCATGCTCGCCAGCCGGGCCCAAGCGCTCTCGGTCGCGGTCGTACTGACCTCGCTCTACCCCGCCGTCACCGTGCTGCTCGGCCTCACGGTCCTGCGCGAGCGTCTGACCGCCCGCCAGGCAGTCGGTCTGGTCTGTGCCGCCGCGACCGTTCTACTCGTTTCGCTCTGATCGGACCATACTCGACACCAGCGGGATGATCCGCGGGGCGGCCGACCGCACCCCCCTTGCCGGCCGCGGGTGTCACAGGCTGAGGGGCTGTCCTGTCTTCACTGTGGACTCGAATCTTCGGAAGGACATCAATGAGTACGCATCCTGCGGCGCGGGATCATTGTTTGAGTTTGGTGCGAAGCGCGGACCATCCGATCGGCGATGCGCGGTACGGGCGGATGTTTCCAGGCTCGAGCCGCTCGCCGTGGACCCGCACGTGTTGATGCAGGCCGGGGCAGCCGGTGGGATCTGTGACGGGGAGGTGCCGAGCGGCGACGCGACCGAGGCCGCCGGCTGGCCGTTCTTCGGGCAGTTGCTCGCGCATGACACCACGGCGGACCGGTCGCCGATCGGAGTGCACACCGCCGAACTGCGGAACGCCAGATCGCCGCGGCTCAACCTGGAGATGCTGTACGCCGACGGTCCGATCGGTACGCCGTACCTGTACGACGTGGACGATCCGGCGAAGTTCCTCCTGAACGGTGACGACGTACCGCGCAATCCGCAAGGCGTCGCGCTGATCGGCGATCCGCGAAACGACGTGCACCTGTTCTCGCTGACGCTGCATGTCGGATTGTTGACAGCACACAATCGGATTGTCGACTGGCTGCGCGCGAGCGGTATCCCCGAGGACGAGGTGTTCGAGCGGGCGCGGATCACGCTGACCTGGCACTACCAATGGGTCGTCGTCCACGACTTCCTGCCTCGGCTGGTCGGGCGGACGCTGGTGGACGAGGTGCTGAAGGACGGCGGGAAGTGGTTCGCGCCGGAGCCGTTGCGGGCGTTCATCCCGCTGGAGTTCGCGGACGCGGCGTACCGGTACGGGCACGGACAGATCCGGCACACGTACCGGCTGGTCGCGGGCGGACCGGAGTACCCGCTGTTCCCGGACCTGGCCGGCTTCGGGCCGATGCGGAAGCGGCTCGAGCTGACGCAGATCTTCGACGTACCCGGGCATCCGCCGGCCCAACGTGCGAAGCGGCTGGACGGGCGGCTGCCCGCGAGCCTGATCGGGCTGCCCGAGCAGGTCACCGGCGCGGTCGACGAGGCGGCGTACAAGTCACTGGCCGTCCGGGATCTGCTGCGCGGCGACACGACCGGGCTGCCGAGTGGTGAGCAGGTCGCGGCGCTGCTCGGCGTACCGCCGCTTGCCGACGGCAACTGGCCGGGCGGTACGCCGTTGTGGTTCTACGTTCTGAAGGAGTCCGACGGCGACCGCCTCGGCCCGGTCGGCGGGCGGATCGTGGCCGAAGTGCTCATCGGCCTGCTCCGGGCGGATCCGGCCAGTCAGCTCAGCCTCGAGCCGGACTGGCAGCCGACCCTGCCCTTCGACGGTGCGGCGTTCGGCCTGACCGACCTGCTCATTCCGGGCGGGTCGCGCTGAGCGTGCGGGCCTTGGCCTCGGTCTGGAACGCCTCACGGGGGCTCTGGACGGAAGCGAGCGACACGATGTCGCGGCCGTAGAAGAAGGACACGACCCAGATCGCCAGCACGCGCATCTTCCGGTCCCACGTCGGCACCGCGAGCACGTGGTACCCGCGGTGCATCAGCCACGCGAGCAGACCCTTGATCACGATGCGCTTGTACTGGAAGATCCCGGACCCGAGGCCGAGCGTCGCAATCACACCCAGGCTGTGGTGCACGTAGTTCTTCGGTTCCTTCCCGCGCAGCGACCGGAGCAGGTTCTTCGCCAGCACCTTCCCCTGCCGTACGGCGTTCTGCGCGTTCGGCACGGTGTACCCGGTACCGGTCGCGAGGTCCGGCACCGCCGCGTCGTCACCGGCCGCCCAGGCGTCCGGGATCACCTCGGTGTCCGTACCGATCCGCAGGTCGGCCCGCACCTGGACCATCCCACGTTCGTTGTGCGGGAGGTCGGTGTGGTTGCGCAGCAGCCGGGTGGCCGCGTTGCCGGCGGTCCAGACGATCAGCTCCGAGTCGTACTCGGACCCGTCGGACAGTACGACGTGACCGTCGTCGGCGGACTCCATCGTGGTGTTCAGGTGTACGACCGCGCCGCGCTTCTCCAGCAGCTTCACGACCCAGTCGCCCGGTTTGTCGCTCACCTCGGGCAGGATCCGCCCGGACGCCTCGACCAGGTGGAACGAGAGGTCGCTCTCGGACAGCTCCGGGTACTTCTTCAGCAGCGCCCGCGCCAGCGACAACAGCTCCGCGAACCCTTCCACGCCGGAGAACCCGCCGCCGACGAACGTGACCGTGAGCAGCTTCCGCCGCTGCGTCCCCGGCTCCAGCCCGGCCGCCTCGTCGAACGCGGTGAACAGCCGGTCCCGGATCGCGACGGCCTCCTCGACGTGCTTCATCCCGATCGCGCGCTCCGCAACCCCCGGTACGTCGAAGGTCCGCGTCACCGCGCCCGCGGTCACCGCGATCACGTCGTACGTCATCGGGTACTCGTCGCCCGACGACGCACGGATCGTGACGGTCCGGTCCGCGTGCGAGATCCCGGTCACCCGCCCGGCCACGAGCTTCGTGTGCCGCAGGTTCCGCCGCAGCGAGACGGCCGCGTGCCGCGCCTCGACCGAACCGGCGACCACCTCGGGCAGGAACGGCTGGTACGTCATGTAGGGCCGCGGGTCGACCACGACCACCTCGGCCTCACCGCGCCGCAACTTCTTCTCCAGCCGCCACGCCGTGTAGAACCCTGCGTACCCGCCACCCACCACCAAGATCCTGCACACCAGACTCTCCGTCCGTCGTCCTCAGTGAGGTAGACAACTGACTGCGGCTCCCTGTGACATTCCTAGAGCATTCCGATCACAAGCGCCAACGGTGACCAGGTGGTGTGTGCCCGGCGGGTCACAGCGCGGGCTCTCAGGCGGGGTTCCGGGTCGTGGAGGGCACGCAGCGAGACGCCGGTCGTCTTCGGGTAGGACGCGAGCATCAGGGCGACGCCGAGGCCGGCGATGATCATGTCCTGAACGAGGGCCAGGCTGTCCGCGCGGTGCGTGACCCGGGGTTCGAACCCGGCCAGCCCGGCGATGGTCCGGAGCACCCGCTCGTCGGCGTCGTTGCGGGAGTTGACGATCCAGTCGCCGTCGGCGAACGCGGAGACGACGTCGACCGCCGAACCGCGGGTACGGCGGGAATGGGACGGCACCGCCAGGGCCCAGGTCGACTCCCACAACGGTCGCGACTCGAGCGCCGGGTCGAGTACGGCGGGCGCGAGGTTGTAGTCGTACGTCAGCGCGAGGTCGACCTGGTCGCGCTCGAGCATCGCCAGCGCGTCGGGCGGTTCCTGTTCCTGGATCTCCACCCGGACCGCCGGCGGCAATCGCGGTACGAGGGGCAGCAACGTGTCGCGGATCGCCGTGTGGAAGGCGGCGATCCGGACCGTACCGGCGGGCTCCGCGGACGGGTCGAGGTCGGCGCGGGCCGCTTCGTGCGCAGCCAGGATGTGGACGGCGTGACCGGCCAGCCGGCGGCCCGCCGGCGTGAGGCGGACGCGCCGGCCGTCGGGCTCGATCAGCGGCAGGCCTGCCTCCTTGGCGAGCGCGGCGATCTGTTGCGAGACCGTCGACGTGGTGACGCCGAACGTTTCCGAGACCGCACGCATCGAGCCGAGCCGCGAGAGCGCGAGCAGGAGTTCGAGGCGTCGTACGTCCATTCAGCAATCATGAACGATTCGTCCAGGATTCTCACGTGGACGCAAACGAATGAGCGAGCTTCACTGGAGGACATGCGCACACGGGACACCGGGATCGCCTTCGCGGTTCTGTCGATGACGATGGTCCAGCTGGGGCTGGCGGCTTCGGTCGGGCTGTTCGATCGGATCGGGCCGGAGGGCGCCGCCTGGCTGCGACTGGCGTGTGCGGGGCTGATCGTGCTCGTACTCTTCCGTCCGCGGCCGAGCTCGTTCGACCGGAGCTCGTTCCTGGCCGCGGTGGGCCTCGGCATCGCGACCGCGGGCGTCACGTTGCTGTTCATGGCCGCCGCAGCGCGGTTGCCGCTCGGTACAGCGAGCGCGCTGGAGTTCCTCGGTCCGCTGACGGTCGCCGTACTGCGGAGTCGCGGTCGGCTGATCTGGCCGGCGCTGGCGTTCGCCGGCGTACTGCTCCTGACGCAGCCGTGGCACGGCACGGTGAACGGCGTGGGCGTGTTGTTCGCGCTCGGTGCAGCCGCGTGCTGGGCGGCGTACATCGTCCTGACTCAGCACGTGGGCAGCAGCGTCACCGGTCTGCAGGGTATGGGTGTCTCGCTCCCGGTCGCCGCCGTCGTGGCCACGGCCGTCGCCGGACCGGCGACGATCCCGGTCATGACCTGGCAGCTGGTCGCGATCGGGTTCGGGCTCGCGCTGTTGCTTCCGGTGATCCCGTTCAGCCTCGAGTACCTCGCGCTACGCCGCCTGGACGCGGGCGTCTTCGGCACGCTGATGAGCCTCGAGCCCGCGCTGGCCCTGCTGATCGGCTGGCTACTGCTCAGCCAGTCCCCCGGCCTCCTCCAGCTCGCCGGCATCGGCTGCGTGGTCGCCGCAGGCACCGGCGCCGAACGCGCGGCCGTACGTCCCGTGGCGCCGGCTCAAGCGACGGACGCCCGGGCTTGCGCGACCTCCTGACCGCGGAGCGTCTCCGGGTAGCGGGCGAGCATGGCGCGCAGTTCCGAGGCGTCGACGTTGGCGCCGAACGGTTCGGTGCCGGGCTCGAGACGCTTGCCCTCGGCAAGCAGACCGGCGACGACCGGATCGAACCCCAGGGCATCGACCAACGCCGCGACCTGCTCCGCATCGGCAGGCGCACCGGCGAGAGCGATCGCCTTGCGGTCCGGTGCGCCGGCCGGGCGGGGTCCTTCGTCCAGGTCGTGGTAGCCCATGTGATTGAAGGCCTTCACGACCCGCGACTCCGGGAGGTACTCCTGCACGATCTCCGACGACGACGTCCGCGGGTCGGTGAGGTCGTCGCGGATCCCGTCGATCTCCCACCAGTAGTTCATCGCGTCCACGACCAGCTTCCCGCGCAGCGCGTCCACCGGGATCGTCCGGTACTTCCCGAGCGGCAGCGCCAGGATCACCACGTCGGCCCCAGCAGCCTCCTCCGCGGTCACCGCCACCGCGCCGGGCGTCACGACCTCCACGATCAACGCGATCTTCGAGACGTCACCGGACCCGGCGATCAGTACCTCGTACCCGGCCGCGACCGCGAGCCGGGCAAGTACCGTCCCGACTTTCCCGGCCCCCAGAATCCCGACAGTCGTCACTTCGACTCCGCCAGGATCTCGCGGACCAGCGGGACGACCTTGGTCCCGTACAGCTCGACCGCCTTCATCCGGGCGCTCACCGGCAGCGGGCCGCCGGAGTAGATCAGGTCGAACCGCTTCACGCCGAGCGCCTGCACCGCGCCGGCGATTCGCTTCGCCACCGTCTCCGGCGACCCGACGTACATCGACCCGTGCAGCACCTCGGACTCGAACTCCTCGCGCTTCAGCGGCGGCCAGCCGCGGAGTGCGCCGATCCGGTCGCGCATCACCTTGTACGGCGCGTAGTAGATCTCCTTCGCCTGCTCGTCGGTCTCCGCGACGAACCCCGGCGAGTGCATCCCGACCGGGTGCGCGACCGTACCGAACTCCTGCGCCGCCCGCTGGTACAGGTCGACGTACGGCGCGAACCGCTCCGGCGAGCCGCCGATGATCGCGAGCATCAACGGCAGCCCGTAGTACGCCGTACGGACGACCGACTGCGGCGACCCGCCGACGCCGACCCACGTGGTCAGCCGGCCGGACTCGGTCTTCGGGTAGACGTCGGCGTTGTCGAGCGCGGCCCGCACCGTGCCTTCCCAGGTCACCGGCTTCTCGTCGAGCAGCTGCACGAACAGCTGCAGCTTCTCCTCGAACAGCTTGTCGTAGTCGGCCAGGTCGTACCCGAACAGCGGGAACGACTCGGTGAACGAGCCGCGCCCGAGGATCACCTCGGCGCGGCCGTTCGACAGCGCGTCCACGGTCGAGAACCGCTGGAACACCCGCACCGGGTCGTCCGAGCTCAGCACCGTCACGCCGGAGCCGAGCTTGATGTTCGACGTCCTGGTCGCGATCCCGGCCAGCACCGTCTCCGGCGTCGAGATCGAGAACTCGGCCCGGTGGTGCTCCCCGAGCGCGATCGCGTCGACACCGATCTGGTCGGCCAGCACCGCCTCGTCCACCACCTGCCGGATCGCCGCGGCCGCGGTCACCGGCGCACCGCTGTCGTCGACCGGAATATCGCCGAAGGTATCCAGCCCAAAGGCCACGTCGGCCATCTCTGCACGCTCCTGTTCACTCACCACAGCGAAAGTCTAGGTTGACATGTCAACACCAGACCCGCCGGGGTTCATTCCCAGTGCCGCAGCTTGTCCGGGTTCAGCACGATCCAGACCGTGGAGACCTTCGGGCCGGTGACCTTCAGACTCATCACCGCGACCACGCGATCGACGGAACGCAGTACGACGCCCGGCCGGCCGTTGACGGCCTCGACCGTCAACGCCATCTCGGGGCGCAACAGGTCGGTCAGGCACCGGGCGACCTGCGCCGGACCGTGGACCGGCTCCAACTCCGCCGCCACCTGCCCGCCGCCGTCGCTGACCGCTGTCACCTCTGCCGCGAGCAAGCTCCGGATCGCCCCACTGCTGCCGGCCCGGCACGCGGTGGCGAACCGGTGGACGACGGCATGATCACCCCTGAACACAGGCACCTCCCCGCTCAGGCGATCGCGGTGAGCTTGGCCGGGTTCATCTGCCACAGCACCTCGTCGATCCCATCGGCCGACGCGGTGACGGTACAGACCGCGAACACGTCGCCGCCGTCGCGCCGGAGCATCGCCACGGCGCGGCCGTTCGCCGTACCGAACTCGACCTCGACGCCGACCCAGAAGTGCTGGTGGAAGGCCCGGTAGAACTTCGCCACGCGCTCGTACCCGACCACCGGGAACTTCGACACCTGCCGCGCCCCGTTGCCGTCGGAGTAGCTGATCGCGTCCGTCGCCAGCAGCTCCTGGAGCGCGCCGACGTCACCCGCCCTGGCAGCCGCGATGAATGCCGTCAGCAACTTCTGCTGCTGCGATCCGGTCACCTCGGTACGGCGTTCCGCGCGGATCCGCTTCCGTGCCCGGCTGACCAGCTGCCGTACGGCGGGCTCGGTCGACTGCAGCACGGTCGCCAGCTCGCCGTACGGGTAGTCGAACGCCTCGCGCAGGATGTACGCCGCTCGCTCGGTCGGCGTGAGCCGCTCGAGCACGAGCAGCACCGCGAAACTCAGCGCCTCCCCGTGCTCGGCACCGAGGTACGGGTCGGCGCTGGTGTCGACCGGCTCCGGCAGCCACGGACCGATGTACGTCTCCCGGCGAGCGCGCGCGGACTGGCTCGCGTTGATCGCGAGCCTGGTCACCGCCGTCGACAGGTACGCCACCGGGCTCTGGACCGTACTGCGGTCGGTGGCCTGCCAGCGCAGCCACACCTCCTGGACCAGGTCCTCGGCCTCGGCGTGGCTGCCCAGCATCCGGTACGCGATCCCCATCAGGCGCGGCCGCACCTGGTGGAAGATCGCCACCGCGTCATCGAGGTTGTCAGTCATCACTGGGACGATACGACTCCAGCGCCTCGACCGCGCCGTGCAGACTGTTCAGGTCCGCAGACTCGGCCTCGGCCTCGTACGGGTCGAGGAGCCATTCGGCCGGCGACTCCTCCTCGGGCGAGGTGGCCGAGGCGTCCAGCTGGAGGTCGGCCTGGACCTCGACGTCCAGCGCGCGCAGGAACTCGGATTCGTTCGTCATTGCGCCGCGTACCAGTCGTCGTAGTGCAGCTCGCCCAGCGTGGCCTCGCCGATCGGGACCAGGCTGCGCTCGGTGAGCTCGGAGCCGAAGTACTTCGCGTGTACGTCGGTCACCACCTCGCGGGTGTCGCCGCGCTGCGCGAGCGCCTTCCGGAAGAACTCGTCCATCCGGTACTCGTCCGGCCCGGCGATGTCGATCCGCGCGTTCAGCGGCTCGCCGACGGCAACCCGGCCAAGGTTCTTCGCGACGTCCTCGGCCGCGATCGGCGCCCACGCGACCGGCGCGATGTGCACCTTGCCGTCGTCCCAGGTGCCCTCGTCGGCGATCGCCGCGACGAACTCCATGAACTGCGTCGCGTGCACCAACGAGTACGGGATCCCGGACGCCTTGATCAGCTCCTCCTGCGCGATCTTCGCCGCGAAGTAGTGGTTGTCGGCGAGCCGCTCGGTGCCGACGATCGAGATGCCGACGTGGTGCCGCACCCCGGCCGCGTCCTCGGCCTGCAACACGTTCGCGGTCGAGGTCTTGAAGAACTCCATCACCGGCCCGGCCTCGAACGACGGCGAGTTGGCCACGTCGACCACCACGTCGGCGCCCTTCAGCACGTCCGCCAGCCCCTCGCCGGTGATCGTGTCGACGCCGGTGCTCGGCGCCGCCGGCACCGCCTCGTGCCCGTGCTCGGTGAGCTTCGCCACCAGCTTCGTACCGATCAGACCGGTGCCGCCGATCACGACGATCCTCATCACAGCTCTCCTTCGCTCGATGTGCGCTGTCACAGGTAAGACAGGGCAGCCCGGCAAGTTGTGACGAGGTCGGCGCTTCGCGGCCTGGGAGGCTAGGCGGTGAGCGCGGCGAGATTCTTCAACGTCGCCCGGATGACGTCCACGATCGGTACGTCGTCCGGCGCGGTGATCCAGCGCTCGAACGAGACCCGGAACACCGCGACCCCGGTCTCGGCCGCCAGTGCGGCGACGTCCGGCGCGACACCACGCTCGAGCAGGCCCTGACCGAGTGCCCTGGTCAGCTTGGCCATCTTGATCAGCTCGCGCTCCAGCAGCTCCGGGGTCGAGGTGATCACCGCGGCGCGCCGGCGGGAGTAGTCGCGGCGGATGTCGCCGAAGAAATCGGCCGACGCGAGCACCGCGATCGTGATCGCCTCCATCGGCGTCGCGTCCGCCGGCGCGGCCGCGAGCGCGGCAACCATCGTCTGCTGGAGCACCTCGGAGCCCGCGAACAGTACTTCACGCTTGTCCGCGAAGTGCCGGAAGAACGTCCGCGCGGTGACTCCGGCCCGGTCGGCGATCTCGGCGACGGTCGTGCCGTCGTACCCGCGCTCGGCGTACAGCGCCATCGCGGCCTCCCGCAGCCGTCCGGCCGCGTCCGGTTCCCACCGTCCCATGGGGTCGATCCTAGCCGATGTCATCAAGTGACATCAGGGTGTAGCATCGCTGATGTCAGTCAATGACATCATTCGGAAGGAATCTCTGATGCGCATCTTCATCACCGGAGCATCCGGACACGTCGGCTCGGCGCTGGTCCCGGAGCTCCTGCACAACGGTCACCAGGTGCTCGGCCTGGCCCGCTCCGACGAGTCGGCGCGGCGGCTCACCGACTGGGGCGCCGAAGTCGTTCGCGGCGACCTGCACGACCTCGACCGGCTGCGCGCGGCGGCCGGCGCCGCGGACGGCGTCGTCCACCTCGCGTTCCGGCACGACGCGATGATGGCCGGTGACATGGCCGCCGCCGCGGAGTCGGACCTCGCCGCCCTGCAGGCGATCGGCGACGTACTGGCCGGCACCGACAAGCCTCTGGTCAGTACGTCGGGCACCGGCATGCTCGCCGGCGTCGTCCACGACCGGGTCGCGACCGAGGAAGACTTCGACCCGAACGGCGGCTACCGCATCGACGCCGAGAACTTCGTCGTCGACCTGGCCGGCAAGGGCGTCCGCTCGTCGGTACTCCGGCTGCCGCCGATCACCCACAGCCGTCTCGACCATCACGGCTTCGCGCCCGCGCTGATCTCGTTCGCCCGTACGAACGGCTTCTCGGCGTACGTCGACGGCGGGACGAACCGCTGGTCGGCGGTGCACACGCTCGACGCGGCCCGGCTCTACCGGCTCGCGTTGGAGTCCGCGCCCGCGGGGAGCCGGCTGCACGCCATTCAGGACGTGGGTATCGAGCTCCGCGTCATCGCCGAGGCGATCGGTCGCGGCACCGGCCTGCCGGTCCGTTCGGTCAGTGCGGAGGAGGCACCGCAGTACCTCGGATTCCTCAGCCGGTTCGTGACGATGGACATCCCGACGTCCGCGGTCCGGACGAGTGAGCTGCTCGACTGGCAGCCCACCCACCCGGACCTGCTCGCCGACCTCGCGGAAGGCTTTTACTTCAAGGAGGTCTAGACCTTCAGGACCGGCGCGATCGTCTTCGACCTCGAGCCCTCGTACGCCGCGAGCAGGATGCCGAGAACGGCGATCCCCTCCTCCTCGGTGTGCAGCGGCCGCTGCTGACCGTCGAGCGAGTCGGCGAAGTGCCCGATCTCGGCGACGAACGTGTCGACCGGCTCGAACTCGAAGGTCTCGGTCTCGCCGGAGCGCAGGTGGTACGAGAGCGTCGTACCGTCGCTGGTCAGTGAGCCCAGCTCGCCGACGGCGGAGAACCGCTCGGTGGACGCGGCCGGCTCGTACGCCCAGCTGGTCATAAGCTGTCCGACGACTCCGTTGTCGAACCTGATCAGGACCTGCGCGGAGTCCTCGCCCTCCATGAACTTCAACCGGTGCGTGGAGAGCATCGCGGTCGCCTCGACCGGCATGCCGCCGGCCAGGTGCAGCATCAGATAGGTGGGGTGGTACCCGGTGTCAATGAGCTCGCCGCCACCACTCGTCTTGCTGCTCGCCCGCCAGCCCATCGAGCCCGGGTCGAAGTCGTTGTAGAAGCTGTCGGTCGTCCGTACTTCGTAGACGGTGCCGATCGTGCCGGCCTGCAACAGCTCCCGGGCCTTGGCGACCGCCGGCATGAACAGCTGGTTGTGCGCACACAACAGCGTCACGCCGTTCTCGGTCACCGCCTTGCGGACGTCCGCTGCCTCCTCCGCGGACAGGCACAGCGGCTTCTCGCAGAGGATGTGCTTGCCCGCCTCGGCTGCGGCGACGATCGCGTCGCGGTGCAGGTAGTGCGGCAGACAGATGTCGACCGCGTCCAGTTCCTCGTTCGCGAGCATCTCGTTGTAGTCGGTGTACGCCGCCGCGTCCAGTTCCTCGCCGCGCTTCTTCGCAGTCTCCTCGACCGCATCCGCGACCGCGGTGACACCGATCCGGTCGGCATGCTGTTTGTAGCCCTCGATGTGCGCGGACGCGATCCCACCCGCCCCGATCAACCCAACCTTGATCATCTGCTTCTCCCCGATCAGCTGTAGGAAATCACTCGGTTGGATTCGGCCGCCGTATTCGCCGCCACCACCAGGCGGGTCAACTCGACTGCACGCGCGATGTTGTCGTCGGCCCGCGTGTTGTCGTTGATGTGATCGACCCACTGCGCGAACGCGTCCGGCGAGTCTTCAGGTACGTCGACCTGCTCGCCGTTCACCAGGAGCACGTTCCCCGCATCCGTGTACGTCAGCGTCCCGTCGGTCCCGAACAGCTCGATCGTGAACGGGTTGTTGCTCGCGAACCCTGCCTCGATCACCCCGATTCGCTGGTCGCCGTACCCGGCCACCACGACAGCGTTGTCTTCCAGACCGCGCCCGGCGACCGAGCGGTACGTCGCACTCACGGTCTCCGGTTGTGCGCCGAGGAAGAGCTGGGTCAGGTACACCGGGTGGCAGCCGAGGTCGGTGAGCGCGCCGCCGATCGCGGCCTTCGGCTCGAAGAACCGCTGCGGTAGCCAGCCCTCCTTGCCGTCGCGCCCGATCGCGCCGTCGTGCGAGAGGCGGACCCGGCCGTAGGTCAGCGTGCCGAGCGTGCCTTTGTCGAGTACTTCGCGGATCGCGGTCGTGTAACCGTGGTACAGCCGCGGCAGCGAGACGATCAGCTTCACCCCGGCCGCGTCGGTGGCGGCGACGATCTCCTCGGCCTCGGCGACCGTCGGCGCGAGCACCTTCTCGGTGAAGATGTGCTTGCCTGCCCGGGCCGCCTGCACCATCACGTCACGATGTACGTCGGTCGGCGTCGTGATCACCACGCCGTCGAGCTCGTCGCGCGCCAGTAGGGCGTCCAGGTCGTCGACGTACTCCACGCCGAACCGTTCGGCGCCTTCGCGGCCGCGCTCGGCGTCGTCGTCCCAGACGGCCACCAACTCCGTTCCGGGGTGTGCCTGGGCCTGTTTCGAGTAGTCGCCGGCATGGACGTGCCAGAAGCTGAGCGTCGCGATCTTCAGTGGATTGGACACGCTGGTCCTCCTCAGTGGAGCCTGCGGAAACGTTTCTGATCGACCGTCGGCAGATCACGGTACAACGTTGTCAGGAGTCCGCAACAGAGGTGTTCCCGGGCCGTTCACACGCTGAGACCCGTGCGCAATCCGAGTGCTTATAGTTATCCAGGAGTCCTGGATTACGGAGAGGAGTGCCGCGATGTCCGAACAGCCGGTCGGCGGGGATCTGTCGCGGCTGCGCCAGCTGAACGCGGTCTCCGTACTGCGGGAACTGCGCGGAGATCAGCCACTGACGCTGACGGAGCTGTCGAAACGCACAGGTCTGTCGCGCGCTTCCACCGAAGACGTCGCCCGCGACCTCCTCGGCCGCGGGTGGCTGGCTGAGGTGGCACCGGCGTCGGGCTCGGTGGGCCGGCCCGCCCGCCGCTACCGCTTCAACGCCGGCGCCGGCCGCCTCCTCGGCGTCGACGTAGGCGGCCACAAGATCCTCGCGCTGGTCACCGACCTGGACGGCGAGGTCCTCCACCAGGCTCGAGTCGACGTACCCGCCAACGCCGGCCGCCGCGAACGCCTGGCAGCCCTCGACCAGTGCGTCATCACAGCCCTCACCGCCACCGGCATCCAGCCACGCGCAACCACCGGTAGGGCCGCCGTGGGGGCGGGTGGTGGGGCTGCTCAGATCTGGGCGACGGGGGTTGCTACCACCGGGCTCGTGGACGGGGCCGGGAAGGTGATGTTGTCGGATTCGGTGCCGGAGTGGACCGGGGTGGACCTGACGGCTCACGTACGACGGCTGGTGCCGGGGCCGGTGCGCGTCGAGAACGACTGCAAGCTCGCAGCGCTCGCAGAAACGTGGCGCGGAGTTGCGCGCTACGCGAAGGATGTCGTCTTCCTGCTCGCCGGACTGCGCACCGGCGCCGGTTTGATCATCGACGGCAAACTCCACCGCGGCTTCGCCAATTGGTCCGGCGAAATCGGCGCCCTCCCGGCAGTTGGCTGGCAGGATGCCCCCACCCACCTCCACACCTGGCTGACCAACAACCCACCCACACCGGCAGCCAGTGGGTTTGAGCAGGTGTTTGTTGCTGCTCGGGCGGGTGATGAGAGTGCGGCGGCGGCTGTGGAGCGGTATGTGAAGGACCTTGCGATCGGCACGTCTGCGTTGGTGCTGACGCTGGACCCGCAGTTGGTGGTGATCGGGGGTGGGTTCTCGCGGTCGGCGGACGTGCTGGTGGAGCCGTTGCGGCGGGAGCTGGATCGGTGGTGCCTCCGGACGCCGGAGATCCGGGTGTCGGCGTTGGCGGACGAAGGAGTGGCGCTGGGCGCTGTCCGGTTGGCGCTGGACGAGGTGCAGGCGACCATCACCAACGGGCTCAGACCTTGACATAATTTCCCTGGACTCCATGATTATCTCATCGCTCCTGCACCCGCTCGCTGTCAGCTAGGAGATCCTCATGAGACGGCTCGTCACAGCCCTCACAGCCATCGCTCTGCTGCTACCGGCTCAAGCAGCCATGGCCCACGACGCAGCACCCGGCACAACCGTCACCTACACGACGAACGACGAGGTGATCGCCAACCAGGAGCGCGGCTTCTACCACCACGCCGAGACGCACTACTACGCCGACAACTCCGGCTACGTCCCGCTGAACGTCACCACCCTGCGGAACTTCCGTACCCAGGAGCACATCACCCAGATCCTCCGGCTGTTCTACCTGGAGAAGTTCGCCAAGCAGGACGTGATCGACAAGCACTACCTCGACCTGATGCAGGCCGACTTCAACACGGCCCGCGCCGCGGGCGTGAAGATGATCGTCCGGTTCGCCTACGCGCTCCCCGGCGACGGCTGGCCGCCCCCGACGCCGTACGGGGACGCGCCGGTCTCCCGGGTGGTCAAGCAGATCAAGCAGCTCACGCCGATCCTGCGAGCGAACGCCGACATGATCGCGGTCGTCCAGTCCGGGTTCGTCGGCCTCTGGGGTGAGGGCTACTACACCGACTACTTCTCGAACCCGGCCGACCCGAGCCAGGTCTCCGACCAGAACTGGGCCGACCGCAAGGCCGTGATCGACGCGCTGCTCCAGGCGCTGCCGAAGGACAAGATGGTCCAGGTACGGACGCCGTACATGAAGCAACGGATGTACGGCGTACCGACCGGGACCGCGGGTGGTCTCACCGCGGAGCAGGCGTACGACGGGTCGGCCGTCGCGCGGATCGGGCAACACAACGACTGCTTCCTGGCCAGCCCGGACGACTACGGGACGTACCTGAGCGACCCGATCGAGCTGGACAAGGATTTCGTTGCCCAGGACACCAATTACGTGCCGGAGGGTGGCGAGACGTGTGGCGTGAACCCGCCGCGGTCGGAGTGGCCGTCGGCATCGGCCGAGATGGCGCGGCTGCACTTCTCGTTCCTGAACATCGAGTACCACCCGGATGTGCTGGCCAGTTGGGGTTCGAACATCGAGATCGCCAAGCAGAAGCTCGGCTACCGGTTCGCGCTCACACAATCCACTGTGTCGACACAACGTGACACGGTGAAGGTCAACGTGCAGCTCCGGAACGACGGGTGGGCAGCGCCTTACAACCCTCGGCAGGTGCAGCTGATCTTCCAGAACAGCAGGCACACCTTCAAGTACGACGTCCCCGCCGATCCCCGCCGCTGGAGCGCCGGTGCCCTGACAACCTTGAACTGGGCAGTGCAAGCTCCCCCAGTACCGGGAACCTACAAGGTGCTGCTCAACATCGCCGATCCGAAGCTGCAGTCGCAGGCAAAACTGCCAGGCTCCGCCGAGACCTACAACGCCGTTTATGCACTGAGGTTGGCCAACAACGGAACCTGGCAGCCGACCACCGGCTACAACGATCTACAGCAAACCGTGACCATCAGATAGCGATTCGGTGTAGAAGGCACTGATCTTGGCGACCGCAGGCGTCACGTATTCCTTCCGGTCGTAGAGATCGACGTGGCTGGCGCCGTCGATCCAGGTGAACTCCTTCGGTCCACTCGCCCGCTGGAACGCCTCGACGCTCATCCAGGAGGTGACCGCGTCCCGGCCCGCGATCATCAACAGCGGGCGGTCGACCACCTGGAAGGCGTCGAAGGCGGCGATGCGATCGACGCTGACCCACGGCAGGCACTTGGTCGAGCGCTCGTGCTGCCCGCGGGGCGTGCAGTAGTACTCCCAGCCCTCGTACACGTGCTGCCCACCGGCCCGCGCCGCTTCCTCGGTCGCGGGGAACAGGTCGAACGCCTGTACGCCGGCCCCGCGCGCCTCCGCCGTACGAGCAGCCGCCGCGGCCGCGAGCAGACCCGCGAAGACGGACGGGTCCTGCGTCCCATCGGCACCGAGACGGAACTGGCGCGCGATGTCGACCGCGCTGACCGTCGCGAGCGCCTTGATCCGCGGATCGGTGGCCGTGGCGACCAGCCCGTACCCGCCGGACGCACAGATGCCCAGGGCACCGATCCGGTCCGGGTCGACGATCTCGGTACGGGTGGTCAGGTAGGAGACCGCCGCCTTCAGGTCCTCGACCCGCTGCGCCGGATCCTCCAGCCCACGCGGCAGCCCGTCACTCTCCCCCTGGTACGCCGCGTCGAACGCCAGCGCCACGAATCCCTGCTCGGCCAGGAGCCGCGCATACAGCCCCGCGGCCTGCTCCTTCACACCGGTTCCCGGGTGACCGACCACGATCCCCGGCCGCGGGCCGTCGGCTTCTGGAAGGTAGAGCTGTCCGGCGATCTTCAGACCGCCGCTGACGAAGTTCACGTTGGTTTGCATGTCTCCAAGCTCGCCTCCGGGCAGGCTGTGTTCCAGGGAGAGTCCTGCGTATGCAAGCCAGTACCAGGCACAGCCGGCGCCAACCCAGCACACTGGAACCATGAACAACGAGCTCGGCGAATTCCTCCGGTCCCGGCGCGCGGCTCTCGAGCCCGCCCAGGCGGGACTGCCGGACGACGGGCGGATGCGGCGGGTGCCGGGGCTGCGCCGGGAGGAGCTCGCGCAGCTCGCACACGTCAGCGTGGACTACATCGTCCGCCTCGAACAGGGCCGCACCCGCCGCGTCTCGCGCCCGGTCCTCGACGCCCTGGCGGACGCGCTGCAGCTCGCGCCCGACGAACGCTCGTACCTGTTCACCGTCGCCGATGTCGCCCCGGCCTCCACGCGCCGTCCGGTCCAGCCCGAGGTCGCCCCGCAGCTGCAGCAACTCCTCGACCGGATGCACGACGTACCGGCCATGGTCCTGCACCGCGGCATGGCCGTCCTCGCGTGGAACCCCGGCGCCGCCGCCCTCCTCACGGACTTCGGCGCGCTACCTCCCGAACACCGCAACCTGATCCGGCTGACGTTCCTCGACGAGCACGTACGGGCGCTGTACGACGACTGGGCCCGGGCCGCCCGCGAATGCGTCGCCGTACTCCGGATGGAGGCCGGCCGCACCCCGAACGACCCCGGGATCAACTCGCTGGTCGGCGAACTGAGCGTCCAGGACCCGGACTTCCGGAACTGGTGGGCCACCCATCAAGTCCGTGGCCCACGGCAACTGACGAAGACCTACAACCACCCGGCCGCCGGCCGGCTGACCCTCGACGTACAGCAGTTCACCGTTGACACCCACCCGGAACAACTGCTGGTCGCCTACACAGCCGAACCCGGCACCCCGTCGTACGACGGCCTCCAGTTCCTCCTGCAGTGGACGAGCGTGAGCCCGGTCACCTGACCACGTCGCGGGTGATGCCGGCGGCGGAGTAGGCGTCGGCCTCGTCGAGGGTTTCGTGTTCGAGGAGTTGTTCGGCGATCGAGTCGAGTTTCGGGCGGTTCTCGCGGAGCAGGCGGCGGGCGTCGGCGTAGCACTGCTCGATGAGCCGCCGTACCTCCTCGTCGACCGTGTTCAGCAGCTCGTCCGACACGCCCGCCATCCGGGCGTCGCCCTCGGCGGGAAGGACCGACACCGGGCCGATCGCCTCGGACATGCCCCAGCGGCCGACCATCGAGCGGGCGATCCGGGTCGCGGTCTCCAGGTCGCTCTCCGCCCCGGTGGTGACGACGCCGAGGATCTCCTGCTCGGCCGCCATCCCGCCGAGCGCGCCGATGATCCGGCCGCGGAGGTAGTCCACGTCGTACCCGTACCGGTCCGTCTCCGGTGTCGACAGCGTCACGCCGAGCGCCCGGCCGCGCGGGATGATCGACACCTTCCGGACCGGGTCGGCGCCCTTCTGGATCATGCCGAGCAGGGCGTGCCCGCCCTCGTGGTACGCCGTCCGCCGGCGCTCCTCCTGCGGCATCACGACGTTGCGCGCCGTACCGAGCTGGACCTTCTCGAGCGCGTCGGTCAGGTCCCGCATGGTGATCTGCGACTCGCCCTGCCGGGCCGCCGCGAGGGCCGCCTCGTTCAGCAGGTTGGCGAGGTCCGCGCCGGTCATGCCCGGCGTGGACCGCGACATCGCGGCCAGGTCGGCGTCCGGTGCCAGCGGCTTTCCACGGGCGTGCACCTTCAGGATCGCCTCGCGACCCGGCTGGTCGGGCGCGTGCACCGTGATCGTCCGGTCGAAGCGTCCCGGGCGGAGCAGGGCCGGATCGAGGACGTCGGCACGGTTCGTGGCGGCCAGCACCACGACGCCTTCGGTGCCGGAGAAGCCGTCCATCTCGGTGAGGATCTGGTTCAGCGTCTGCTCACCCTCGTCGTGCCCGCTCACCGAACGCGCACCGCCGCGGGCCGGCCGATGGTGTCGATCTCGTCGATGAAGATGATCGCCGGCGCCACCTTCCGCGCCTCGCCGAACAGCTCCCGCACCCGGCTCGCGCCGACCCCCACGATCATCTCGATGAACTCCGAGGCGCTGGCGGAGAAGAACGGTACTCCGGCCTCACCCGCGGTCGCCCGCGCCAGCAGCGTCTTACCCGTACCAGGTGCGCCGGCCAGTAGTACGCCCTTCGGCGCCCGCGCGCCGAGCCGCCGGTACTTGTCCGGATCCTTCAGGTAGTCGACGACCTCCTCGATCTCCGCCTCGACCTCGTCGATCCCGGCCACGTCCGCGAATGTGACCCGGACCGTACTCGGGTCGACCGGCTTCTTCTGCTGCCCACCGCCGCCGAGCAGCCCGCCGATACCACCGATGCCGCCACCGGCCCGGCTGCGCCGGAACAGCCAGAAGTAGAAGGCCGCGATCAGGATGAACGGGCCGAGCGAGATCAGCAGGTTCCACAGCACCCCGCGCTGCGCAACCACCGGCGTGGCCCGAACGGTGGCGCCGCCCTTCTGCAGGTCGCCGTACAGGTTGTCGTTCGCGAACGTCGGCCGCTCGGTGGTGAACTTCGTGTACGTCGACCCGCTCTTGCCCGGGATGTCCGCCGCCTGCTTCAGGCGCCCCTCGATCGTGTCGCCGCGGGAGAAGATCTCGGCGACGTTCTGCTTCTGCACCTGCGTGGTGAAGTCCGTGTACGCGATCGTCTGCTCGGCACCGGACATCTGGTCCTGTGCCGTGGTGAGCAGGAACAGCACGAGGTAGCCGCCGATGATCCACGCCGCCCACTTCCACCAGCGCGGCCGCGGCGGCTTGTCGTCGTCCCCGTGCCCGGCCGGCAGGCCCTCTGTCCGCCATGGCTTGTGCGGCGGTCGCTGCGACCCGTTGCTCTTCCGGTCGCTGTTCTGGTCCGCACCGCTCGGGTCGGAGGCCTGGTCCTTGGCCGGCGGTTCCTTCTCGCTCATGCAGCAAACATAGGACCTCAACCCGCCGGGACCCAGCAATTCCGGGACATGACCAGAGCACTCGACCAGGGCACACGACGGGCGCACAGTACGCTGATGCATGGTCACGCCCTTGATCCTCGACTGCGATCCCGGCCACGACGACGCGCTCGCGATCCTGCTCGCCGTCGCCGACCCCGCCGTCGAACTGCTCGCGGTGACGACCGTCGCCGGCAACCAGACCGTCGACAAGTGCACGCTGAACGCCCGCCGCGTCTTGTCACTGGCCGGCGTCTCCACCGTCCCCGTCGCGCGCGGCGCCGACCGGCCGCTGGTACGGCCGTTGCGGATCGCCGACGACGTCCACGGCCGCACCGGCCTCGACGGACCGACGTTCACCGGCGAGCCCTCCGTTCCGGAGTCCGCAGCGACCGCGCAGGAGCTCTTGACCGGCGTACTGCGGGAACGAACCGCGACCATCGTGGCGACCGGTGCGCTGACGAACATCGCGCGCCTGCTCATCGAGTCGCCGGACTGCTCCGCGAACATCACCGAGATCGTCTGGATGGGCGGATCCACCGGCCGCGGCAACATCGCCCCGCTCGCCGAGGCCAACGCGTACGTCGATCCCGAGGCGGCCGACGTGGTGGTGCGCTCCGGGGTCCCGTTCACGATGTGCGGCCTGAACGTCACGCACCAGGCGCTGGTCACCGACGACGTGCTCGCGCGGCTCGCCCAGCTCGGCACGCCGCTCGCGCGGGTCTGCGGTGAGTGGATGACGTTCTTCGCGTCGACGTATTCCGAGCTCTTCGGCTTCGAGTTCCCGCCGTTGCACGATCCGGTCGCGGTCGCGCGCGTCATCGACCCAGCGATCGTGGGCTGCGTGGAGGCGAACCTCGTCGTCGAGACCGCTGGTGAGTGGACGGCCGGAGCGACCGTCGTCGACCTGGACGGCTACACGGGCCGCCCGGCCAACGCGCGGATCGCGGTACAGCTGGATCGGGAAGCGTTCTGGGACAAGCTGATCGCGGCGGTCGCCGCACTCGGCTGAGACTCGTCTGCTGACAGCGGAACACCCTTTCTCCGCGGGCCTCCGCTGCCGCAAGGTGGAGGTGTCGAAGGAGGACACCCATGTACGTCGAACAATCGACTGCCACCTGGCCACCCCACGGTCCGGAGGTGCCCGGCCCGTGGCCCGGGCAGCCCTCGAAGCCGGAACCTGCGGAACCACCGCGGCCGATCCTGCCCGCCTGGTACGAGCCGACCTCGGTCACGGTCGAGCGGGAGCTGGCCGATCGGTTGCTGGCCCAGCGGGTGATCCTGGTGGGCGGACGACTCGACGACCAGCTGGCCGGTCATGTCGCCTCGCAACTGCTGCTCCTCGATGCCGGCAGCAACGACCCGGTCACGCTCCACCTGTCGTCCACCGACTCCGAACTGGAGGCGGCACTCTCCGTCGCGGCGGCGATCGAGCTGATCGGTTCGCCGGTACACATCGTTGCCCGAGGCACCGTCCGGGGAGCGGCGATCGCCGTTCTCGCAGCCGGCGCACAGCGCGAGGCCCATCGCCACACGACGTTCGTCCTCACGGCTCCGCAGTTCACCGCCAACGGCACCGCGGACGAGCTGGCCATCCTCGCCGCCGAACACGAGAGCCGGACCGCGCGGCTGCGCGACCTGATCGCCGGCGCGACCGGCCGCCCGGCCGACGAGATCGCGTCCGACCTGGAGACCGGCCGCGTCCTCTCGGCCTCGGAAGCCGAAACGTACGGCCTCGTCACTCGCCTGCTCTGACAACACCTCCCGGGGTCGCGGAACAGGCAATAGCTTGTTCCGCGGCCCCGGAGGCTGGGCCTTGAGCGGGTGCGGGGTCAGGGGAACGTGAGGACCAGGCGGCCGGTGGTCGCGCCGGTGGACTGGCGTTGCCAGGAGGAGGTGATGTCGGCGAGCGTGACGGTTTCGTGGGCGACGGTGATGGCGCCGGCTGCTGCGTGCCGTAGTACGGCAGTGAGCGCGTCGTGCCGCTGCGCCGCGGTCAGTGCGTTGTTCGTGTAGCCGAGTACGCTCGCCGACTTGCTCCGCAGCACCGCCGACGAGAACACCGCCTCGTCGCCCGACGACCCGCCGAGATTCACCAGCCGCCCACCCGGCGCGAGCACCCGCGCCGCAGCCGTCGCCGCCACCCCGAACACCGGGTCGATCACCACGTCGTACACCGGCTCCCCCAGCCGTGCCGTCAACTCGTCCACATCGTCGCTCAAGGCAACTACCTCGTCGGCGCCGGCCGCGAGCGCGCGCTCCCGCGAAGCATCCGACCGTACGACGGCCACCACCCGCGACGCGCCGAGTACCCGGGCGGCCCCGATCGCGACCTGCCCGACCGCACCGCCCCCGCCGAGCACCAGCACCCGCTCGCCCGGCTGCATCCGCGCCCGCCACGTCAACGTCATCCACCCTGCAACGCCCGACAACCCGATCGCCGCCACGGCCGCATCCGCCACCTCGGCACCGTCCGCCGGCCCGTCATCCGGCGCGGGCAGTACGACCAAGTCCTCGTCCGGTACGGCGGCCCGCTCGGCCAGGCTGCCGTCGCCCGGCGCCATCCCCGCGGACGTCGCGAAGAACACCCTCGTACCGGGTGCGACCGTCGCCGACTCCTCCACCACGCCGACGCCCTGGACGCCGGGGACGTACGGCAGCGCCGGAGCGCCGAAGTACGACGTACCGGAGGCGCAGAGGAGGTCCAGCGGGACGATCGGCGCGGCCGTCACGCGAACGATCGACCTGCCCTCGCCTGCAACCGGATCGGGGTGTTCGCGATGCGTCGGCGGTTCACCATGGGTGTGCAGTACTGCGGCTCGCACGTCGGTCTCCTCAGGTGGCGATGTCCGGATACGGTAACGAGTGCGTCTGCAGCGCGCGGCCGTACGCCTTCTGGTACTCGAGCGGCCCGTGGTCCCGTTCGAACATCGCGATGAACAACGTCAGGGTCAGGAACGGATGAGCACCCAGCTCGAACAGCGCTACGTGGTCCTGTTCCCGCAACGCCTTGCGCTCCGCGTCGGTGAACGACTGCCACGTCGACTTCTCCGGGACCGCGCAGTTCAGGAGCTGGTTCGCGACCTCGGCCTCCCACCACGTCACGGTCCCGGCCGGGTCGTCCCGGTACCGCTCGACCAGCTCCGGGTCGCGGTCGACCGTGTACAGGAACTTGTTCAGCAAGTACTTACTCATGCCGGCGCTCCGTTCGGGTACCAGGTGAAGTACGCCTCCATGGTGTGGAACAGGTCCAGTGAGTCGACGTGATCGGCTTTCGCGCCGGCGCCCGCGACGCCCATCATCAGCATGAAGTCCATGAACCCGTGCGTCGCGTTGCCGGGCAGGTGCAGGCTGTCGAGGGTCACCTCGGACAGGCAGCCCTCGAGGTCGCCGCTCGCGATCCAGTCGACGGCCTTGCGGTCGAACTCCGGGTCCGGCCCGTGCTCGCCGAACTGCCGCGGGCCGCCGAGCTCGAGCGACAGGTGCCCGGTACCGATGATCGCGACGCGCTTGTCGATCGGCCAGGACTCGACCAGCTGCCGGATCGTCCGGCCGAGCTCGACGAACCGGCCCGGTCGCGGCAGCGGCGGCGCGAAGATGTTCGTGTAGATCGGCACGATCGGCAGGTCCGCGTCCGGGCGGAGCGTGATGATCGGGCAGGTGATGCTGTGGTCGATCCGCAGTTCGTTGCTGAAGGCAAGATCGAAGCCGGCGTCCAGGCCGTTGCGGAGGATGTGCGACGCGAGCTGCTCGTCACCGGCCAGGCGCATCCGGGGCAGGCCGAACTCGCGTTCCTCGTTGTACCAGTTGGCGTCGAAGTACGGCGCTTTGCCGACCAGGAACTGGGGCATGTTGTCCAGCCACAGCTGGTGGAAGTGGTCGCTGCCGACCATCACCAGGACGTCCGGGCGCGCCTTCGTCAGCGTCTCGCGGAACGCGGTGATCTTCGCGACCCACTCGTCGGCGAACGGCGGACGGTCCGCACCGGTCGCGGTGCTCGCGCGGTAGTAGAACGGATGATGGGTGGAGGCGATCACCGCGGCGACTGTGGCCATCTGGCGCTCCTTAGGGTTCGACGTACTCGGCGTTGCGGTCGATGGTCAGGTAGGCGTCCATGCCGATCGGCCGCCGTCGCTCCTCGGCGAGCTGCCCGAGCAGTCCCGCGGCGCGGGCAAGCAGCGCGAACCCGCGCAGCAGTTCCACCGGCAGTCCCAGGTCGGCGAGCGCGGCCCCACAAACCCCTGCGCCGTTCAACGGAAGCCTTCTGCCGAGCACCTGCTCGTGTACCCGCCCGATTGCCTGGAACAGCTTCAGATGCGGCCCTTCCAGCCCTTCTTCACGAGCGATGCCGATCAACACAGGCGTCCGAGGATCCTGCACCTTGTGCACAGGATGCCCAAGCCCGGGGATGTACGTGCCGCTGGTCCTGGACTGGCGGACGAGCTCAAGCGCCAGGTCGTCCCAGCCCGCATCATCGGTTGGCAGCTCTTCACGCAGTGCCGCATGCAGGAACTGGCCGCAGTCTTCGGTGACGCCCAGGAAGCGGCTGCCGCCGCCCAGGAGGCCGGCGGCCAGGGCTCCCTGGAGCGAGTCGGGAGCTGACAGATAGGTGAGGCGGGCGGCGATTGCTGTCGGGGTGAAGCCGTGGTCGGCCAGTGCGACCAGTACGGCTTCAAAGACTCGGGTTTCGGAGGGTGTCGGGCGGCGCATGGCCACCAGCCAGAACGCCAGCTCACCGAAGCCGACCTTGCCCATCAGGTCGGCCGTCAGGTCCTGCCCGAGCAGCCGGATCTCGTCCGCCGTCGACGTACCGAGCGAGGTCGGAAACGTCGGCGGGGCCATCGGCTCGTCACTCATTCGTCAGCCACTTCCTCAGCTCGGTGCCGTGCTCGTCGAGGTCCGGCGGGGGTAGGCGGTACGACGCGGTGGTGTCGGAGAACGTGATCGGATTGCGAACCCCAGGGATCCCGCCGATCGTGACGACCGGGTCCAGCCCGATGTCTTCCGCGAACGCGACGCCGCCGTCGACCGTGTTGATCGGACCGCACGGGACGCCGGCCGCAATGATGTCGGTGAACCACTCCATCCGGGTACGCGTCCGCAGCCGTTCGACCAGCAGGGGGCGCAGCTCGTCCCGGTTCGCCGTACGTTTCTCGTTCCGGTCGAACCGTGGATCGTCGGCCAGCTGTGGCACCCCGAGCACCTCGACCAGTTTGCGGAACTGCCCGTTGTTCCCGGCCGTGATGATCAGCTCCCCGTCCGCGCACGGCAGCGGCTCGTACGGGAACAGGCTCGGATGGCTGTTCCCCATCCGCTGCGGTACGACGCCACCCGCGACGTACGCGCTCGACTGGTTCACCAGCCCGGACAACGCCGACGACAACAGGTTCACCTCGACGTGCTGCCCGCGCCCGCTCTCCGCGCGTACGTGCAGCGCGGAGAGTACGCCGATCGTCGCGTGCAGGCCCGCCATCACGTCGAACACCGAGATCCCGGCCCGGAACGGCTCCCCGTCCGGATCGCCGGTCAGGCTCATCAACCCGGAGATCGCCTGCACGATCAGGTCGTACCCGGGCAGCGCCGCACCCCGCGGCCCCGACCCGAACCCGCTGATCGACGCGTAGATCACGCCAGGGTTGCCCTCGGCAACGGTCTCGTAGTCGAGCCCGAACCGCGCCAGCCCACCCGGCCGGAAGTTCTCCACCAGTACGTCGGCCCGCCGCGCGAGCTCCCGCGCCGCCGCCACGTCCACGGGATCCTTCAGATCGAGTGCAATCGACCGCTTGTTCCGGTTCACCGCGAGGTAGTACGTCGAGATGCCGTCGCGGACCGGTGGTTGCCAGGACCGGGTGTCGTCACCGGCCGGCGCCTCGACCTTGATCACGTCCGCGCCGAGGTCCGCGAGCAGCATGGTCGCGTACGGGCCGGCGAGGATCCGCGAGAAGTCGGCCACCAGCAGCCCCGACAACGGACCAGTCACTCCAGCCTCCCGGCGAGCATTTGCGGACAGCTGTCCGCACACTTCAATCGCTTCAGTCTCAGCCCGCCGTGGACGCGTGTCAACTGCACGCTGCGAGCTCTTGACAGCGCTGGGCGGCCAGCACAGAGTGAGCCTCATCGCCCCGTTGACCGTGATACGGACGTATGTCCGGAGAGTTCTGGAGGGGATCATGACGACGAACCAAACGCCGGGCCAGGCGGGCGGCGGTCCCGCGCCGGCGGCCGGGCGGCCGTTGCTGTTGCAAGGCGGGACCGTGCTCACGATGGACGACCGGCACACGATCCTGCAGGATGCCGACGTTCTGATTGTCGACAATCGGATTGCAGACGTCGGCGTGGGACTCGACGTCCCCGAGGGCACGCAGACCATCGACGCGACCGGTGGGATCGTGATGCCCGGGATGATCGACACCCACCGGCACATGTGGCAGACCGCGATGCGGGCGTACGGCGCCGACTGGACGCTCACGCAGTACTTCGTCTGGTACTACCTCGAGCACGGCAAGACCTTCCGCCCCGAGGACATCCGGGCCGGCAACCTGACGTCGGCGTGGGAGTCGCTCGAGGCCGGGGTCACCACCACGGTCGACTGGTCGCACGGCCTGCAGAGCGTCGAGCACGCCGAGGCAGCCGTGGACGCGCTGCGGGCTGTACCCGGCCGGTTCGTCCTTGCCTACGGCAACATTCAGGCCGGCCCCTGGGAGTGGACCGCGGACCCGTCCGTACGGGCGTTCCTGGAGCAGCTGCGGGAAGACGACCAGCTCGGTTTGCAGTTGGCGTTCGACGTCACCGGCGACCCCTCGTTCCCGGAGCGGGCCGCGTTCGAGGTCGCGCGTGACCTCGACGTCGCCGTCACCACGCACGCCGGCGTCTGGGGCGCGACCAACGACAACGGCATCAAGCTGATGCACGAGAACGGCTTCATGACGCCGAAGAACATCTACGTCCACGCCGCCACGCTGACCACCGACTCGTACCAGCGGATCGCCGCGACCGGCGGCTCGATCTCGGTCTCCACCGAGTCCGAGCAGAGCGCCGGCCAGGGCTACCCGCCCACCTGGCAGGTCCGCCGTCACAACATCCCGGTGTCGCTCTCGATGGACACCAGCGTGTGGTGGAGCGGCGACCTGTTCAGCGCGATGCGTACGACGCTCGGCGCCGACCGGGCCCGTGAACACCTGGAGGCGCACATGAAGGGCGCCACCGTGACACACAGCCATCTGCGCGCCGAGCATGTCGTCGACTGGGCCACCCGCGGCGGCGCGAAGGCGCTCGGCCGCGACGACCTCGGCAGCCTCCAACCAGGCAAGACCGCCGACGTGATCCTGATCAAGAACGACGCGTCACCCGTGTCGTTCCCGCTGATCAACCCGTACGGGCAGGTCGCGTTCCAGGCCCAGCGCGGCGACGTCCACACGGTGATCGTCGACGGTCGCATCGTGAAGCAGGATCACCACCTGGTCGGTTGCGACCTGGCCGCCGTACGACGGGATGTCGAGGCAACCGTCGAGTACCTGCGGTCGGCGCTCGGCGAGGACGCTTGGAAGAGCGGGATGAACCCGGAGCTGCCGAAGGGCGAGGTGCTGGACAACCCGTACCAGTACACGGCCTACAAGTCCGACTCCACCCGCGAGGCACGTGGCACCATCTTCGGTGCGGAGTAAGCAGCGTAGAGCAGAGAGCAGGAGGACAGATGGCAGGACGCGGCACAGGTCCGGACTTCGTCGAGGCGCTGGCGCGTGGGCTGGACGTGCTCGCCTGCTTCGACGCCGGCCACCGCACGATGTCGCTGTCCGAGGTCGCGGCCGCGGCCGGTCTGGCCCGGCCGACCGCGCGCCGGCTGCTGCTGACGCTGGCGGAGCTCGGCTTCGTCCGCACCACCGGCGGTTCGTTCCAGCTGACGCCGAAGGTGCTCACGCTCGGGATGGCGTACGTCGGTTCGCTCGGCCTGTGGGACATCGCGAAACCGCACCTCGAGGCGCTGGTCGCGCGGACCGGCGAGTCGTCGTCGATGGCGCAACTCGACGGCTCGGACATCGTGTACGTCGCCCGCGTGTCGGTGCCGAAGCTGATCGCGCTCCGCGTCGACATCGGGACGCGGTTCCCGGCGGTGCAGACGTCGCAGGGCAAGGTGCTCCTCGCCGCGTTACAGCCCGACGAGCTGGCCGACGTACTCGCGCAACCGAGCCGCGCCGGGCTCCCGCCGTACATCGGCCGTACCGCGGAGCAACTGCGCGACGAGCTCACCGAGATCCGCGCGCGCGGCTGGGCACTCGCGGACGAGGAGCTCGCGCCCGGGGTCCGCTCGGTCGCAGCGCCGGTACGCGACGGCAACGGGACCGTCCGGGCCGCGATGAACGTCACGGTGCACGCCGCGGAAACCACGGTCGACACCCTGCTCCACGATCACCTGCCGCTGCTGCTCCGCACCGCCGGAGACGTGAGCGCCGAGTGGGCGCTGTGGCAGTCGCGCCCCCACGTCGAACTCGAACAACGGGACCGGACCACTGCTTGAATTGTCCGCATGACAATTCTCGACTCCCCCATCCCCCGGTTCCACCTCGCGATGCCCGTCGACGATCTGGACGCTGCGCGGAAGTTCTACGGTGACGTTCTCGGCCTCGAGCAAGGTCGTAGTTCCGAGACGTGGATCGACTGGAATCTGCACGGTCACCAGTTCGTCACGCACCTCGCGCCGGCTCGGCCGCAGCGGATCCACAACCCGGTCGACGGGCACGACGTACCAGTGCCGCACTTCGGGCTGATCCTCACTGTCGAGGAATTCCAGAAGTTCGCAGAGCGGCTGAAGGCGGCCGGTACGGAGTTCGTGATCGAGCCGTACGTCCGCTTCCAGGGGCAGACCGGTGAGCAGTGGACGATGTTCTTCCTCGACCCGGCCGGAAACGCCCTGGAATTCAAGGCGTTCGCGGACGACTCGCAGGTATTTGCCGCCTAGGGCGTGATCCAGCCGGTGAGGATTGTCGTGCCGGATCGCATCGTGCAGACCAAACGGTACGGTGTGGTCGGCGGTGGGCCGAGGACGAAGAAGCCGAGCTCGTCGATGTCCGCGGTGACCAGCTTGCCGCCGTCGCCGCGGGCGGTGACGGTGCCGACCTCGGGTGGGTCGAGTTGCCCGAGGACGGCGTTCGGGGTGAGTTCCAGCTCGACGGTCCAGCCGTCCGAGGCGAACGTCAGCGACCGCAGGATCGCGCTCTCGGAACGGATCGCCAGCGCGTCCAGTGGTTGCTGCGCCGAGTCGTAGGTGAGCGCCGCCAGCTCCGCGTCGATCGTCCGCCACGCGAACGCCGACTTGCCGGCTTCGACGAACGCAGCCGGTACGTCGTCCGCCGAGGCCAACGCCTCTCGTAGGGCCTCGATCAACTTCTCGTCGTCGTTCCAGTCCGGGTCCATCACGGGTCTCACCTCCTCATCCCTCGTCGGGTCCGTTCGTTGCCAACCGCATCAGTGCCGGGGTCTGCCGGAGCCGGCCCAGGCACCGCGCGCGGTTCGGGCCGATGCTGCCGATCGGTAGTTCCAGTCGCCGGCTGATCTCGTCGTACGGCGCCGGCGGATCCTGCATGAGCAACGACAGCAGCTGCTGGCAGCGCCGCGACAGCTCGCCGAACGCGGTCCGCAGGATCGTGCCGCGTTCGTGCCGCAGTACCTCTTCCTCGGCGATCGCCTGCTCGGGTACGTCGGGCGTACCGTCCAGGTCGACCGGCTCGACGCGGCTGGTCGCGCGGATCAGCCGAAAGCACTCGCGCTGGGTCGTGGTCGCGATCCAGCCCGGTAACGCGGCCGGCTCGCGCAGGCCGGGCAGGTGCTCGACCAGCCGCAGCCACACGCTCTGCCCGACGTCGTCGATGTCGGACTGCGCCAACCGGTACCGCCGGCAGATCGAGTAGACCAGCGGCGCGTACCGCTCGACCAGCTCGTCCCACGCGCTCTTCTCGCCGTCCCTGGCCCTGGTGACCAGGTCGACGACCGTCGGGTCGTCCCGCATGCCGTCCCCCTTCCACCGGACCGCTCTCTTACAGGTACAGAGCGCTCCGGGACGATTGGTGATACATCAGGCCCCGAGGGCGACGAACGACCGGCCCGCGGCGTCCGCGACCGGGTCGCCGCGCGCAACCTGGCGGGCGGTCGCGAACGCTTCCGCGAGCGACTGCCCGGCCCGCAGGTTCTCGTGTACGGCGAGCATCAGCGGGGCGGTCGCCGGGTCGTTGACCGGTACGACGCTCGCGAGGATGCCGGCCGCGCCGAGCGGGATCAGGCTGCTGCTCAGGCCGAGCAGCTCGTCCGCGCCGACCGGTTTGGCGAGTCCGGAGTCGCAGCTCGAGAGGACCATCCGGTACGGCGCCTTGCGCAGCCGCTCGAAGTCGTAGACGGTGAGAGGTCCGTCGTCGAGCCGCAACGACGAGAACAACGGGCTGTCCGAACGGAACGTCCCGTGCGCGGCGATGTGCGCGATCCACGCGCCGTCGAGGGCCCGCAGTACCTTCTCCGCGGTCGCGTCGCCGTTGGCGAGTACGGTCGCGTCCGGGTACTGCTCCGCCAGCCGCATCACTTCCGTCCGTCCGGCCGACAACCCCGGCCCCAGCACCAGCACGACCCGCCGATCCACCGGCGGCCGCAACCTCCGCGCCCGCAACCACGCCGCCGCCGAGGGCACCACGTTCACCGCCCGATCCCCCAGCACCAACCCCCAAGGCAAAGCCTGCAACCGGCCCGGCGGGACAACCACCACAGCCCGATCCTCAAGCAACTCCCGCACCGTCCCAAGGATCGCCGCACCCAACCGCTCCCCCAGCACCTCAAGCGAAGGCCCTGGAGAGGAGATACGCGAGGTGCCGGCGCGGGCGTGGGCCAGGCGGCGAAGGCGGAATCTCGAGCGTTCTACCTCGAGGGCTGCTGTTGCCAACGGCCCCACCTCGTGGCGGGTTATCCGGCCGTCCTTTACCACTACTGCGTGCAGGATGCCGGCGATCTCGATGAGCTCGACGAGGACCGTTCGGCCCAGAGCCTCGATCAGCTCGTCGATGTCGAACCGGGTTGCCCGGCCGCCCAACGATTCACCAGCAGCACGGAGAGCTCGGTCTCGTACGGCCTTCTCCAACCTCCGGCGTTCCTTCTCCAGTAACGGATCCGGCGCCGCGTCCAACCGCCGTACGACGTCCCGCAAAGCAGCGAGCTCGCTCACCAACTGCTGGCCGTCCGGCGGGCGAACAGGCGGTACGCCGAGCGCCGTCGCGCGCCACCGCTCGCCCCACAGCAGCAACCGTCGCGGATCGTCCCGCCGCAACGCGTCCCGCAGCGCCAGCCCAGCCAACTCCGCGCCCTGCCCAGTCGCCAGCGCCCGCAGCTCGGTGGCCCCCATCGTCAGCCGATGCTCGTCCAACGCATCCAGCCCACGAGCGCACGCCGACAACATCGGCCGCACCTCGCCCCGAGCCTCGGCCCGCAACGCCTTCCCCAACCACACCGCACTCCGGGCGATCGGCGGCGCATCCTTGCTGTGCCGCCCCGCCAACTCCAACTGCCGATCAGCAGCCCGAACCCGCCCCACGTCCAACGCCAACCGCCCAGCCAGCAAGTGCGCCGCCGACGCCTCCGAAGCCCCCAACGCATCCAACCGCCGCGCCACCGAACTCACCCGCCGGAGCAGCGCATCACCACGCTCTCCCGACTGGTAACGCGCCTCCAGCACAACCATCGACGACCGCACCGCCCACCACTCACGCCGCTGCGCCGAGAACAACCGCCGCGCCCTCTCCGCCCGCTCCCGCGCCCCAGCCGCGTCCCCAGCCGCCAGCGCAGCAGTCGCCGCCGCGAACCACAGCTCCCCGCGCTTCGTCGCCGTACCTCCGGAGGCTCCGAGCGCCTGATCCATCTCCGCGACCGCCTCAGCCCCGAGCCCCGCGGCGAGCAACACCCCGCATCGATCGATCGCCAGGTCCGGCCACACCACCCCGACCGCGGCGAACCGCCGGCCCGCCTCGTCGAAGTACCGCAGCGCGGCCGGCAGATCGCCCCGCGAGTACGCGACCAGCCCGCGGTTCTGCCGCGCCTCGGCGTACTCGAACTCCTGCCCGGTCGCGGCGTACAACTTCTCCGCCACCGCGAAGTCCGCGTCCGCCCGCTGCGTCCCGCCGAGCGCGAGCTGGATGAAGCCGCGGTAGTTCCGCGACCGCGCCTCCCAGACCTGATCGCCCGACCGCCGCAACCGCGAGATCGCCGACCGCAGATCGTCGAGCGCCTCGCGGTGCCGGCCGAGGACGAGCAGTACGTCGGCCCGCCGCAACAGCACCCGCCCCGTCAACGCACCCCGGCTGAGGTCCACCGCCCGATCGAGCCGTGCCAGTCCCTCGCGGCTCCGCCCTGCCCGGCCGAGCGTTGCACCCAGCGTGGCAAGGACGTCCGCCTCGCGTTCCGAACGCCCGGACTGCTCCGCCAGCCGCAGCGCTGTCCGCAGCTCGCGAACCGCCGTCGGCACGTCGCCGAGCTGACGCAGCCCGATCCCCCACGCCTGATGCGCGATCGACGCCTCGACCGTGGCGGGGTCCGCGGCCAGCAACGTACGTGCGGAAGCGATCGCGTCGTGCGGGCGCGACAACGCGAGCGGCAGCAGATTTTCTACTGCCTCGGCACTCCCCCCGGCCGGTGGCACTCTGTAATGATAACGAGCATTTCGTAGCTCTAGGGGGGAACCAGGAGATGGAAAATCAATCAAACGGACGAAAGTACGTCGCTCAGATCGAGCTGATTCTGGAGGCGTTCGGCAAAGAGGTGGAGATCTTCCCGCCGGACTGGGAGAAGGAGCCGGAGGGCGCGGAGTACCTGTACCGCACCGGTGTCGTGCTGATCCGCGACGAGGACCTGACCCGGGTGATCGAGCTGTTCGAAGGAGGCCAACCGGCCGAGGGCGGGATCGGCGGCGTCACCCGGCTGATCCTCCCCGATCGCGTCCCGGACGGCGCGCCGGAAGATCGTTCGCCGACCCAACGGTTCCTGCGGTACGCAGACCTGCGCCTCGGCCGCGGCGTGGTCACCCCGGAACACCTGTTCTACGTCTGCCCCAGCGTCAGCCCGTGTCCCGCGACGGAGCCGGAGGAGGTACCGCCCGGGATCCCGCCGGACCCGGTGCTGCCGACACCGTTCCTGTCCGCCGGCGCGGCGGACGGTCGTGGGGTGAAGGTCGTCGTACTCGACGTCGGCTGGTCGGACGCGCCCGCGGCGTACTGGCTGAACGGCGTCACCGGTGACCCGGAGAACGCGTTCGACTCCGGGCTGATCCGGCCGTACGCCGGGCACGGTACGTTCATCGCCGGCGTGATGCGGGCGATCGCGCGGAACGTGGAGATCGTGGTGAAGAGCTACTTCACCAGGGCCGGGGCGATCTGGGAGTTCGACCTCGCGGCGGCGCTGGACGAGGTACTCGACCTGGCGCCGGACATCATCAGCCTGTCGGCCGGGACGCGGACCCGCTTCAACCTGGCGCCGCTCGGGCTGGACGTGTTCATCGAGACCCGGCTGGACCGGATCAACGGCCTGGCACTGGTCGCCGCGGCGGGCAACGAGTCGAGCAGGAACTTCTTCTGGCCGGCCGCGTTCCCGGAGACGGTCGGCGTCGGCGCGCTCGCGGACAATGGGCGGGACCGAGCGTCGTTCAGCAACTTCGGCGGGTGGGTCGACGTGTACGCACCGGGCACGGATCTGGTGAACGCGTTCCTCACCGGCGACTACCGGTGCACCGAACCGCCGTACACCGGCCAGATGCGTTCGTTCCAGGGCATGGCCCGCTGGAGCGGTACGTCGTTCGCGACGCCGCTGGTGGCCGGCCTGATCGCGGGCCGGATGTCCGTCACCGGTGAAAGCGCCAAGCAGGCGGCCGATGCGCTGCTGGCGTTCGCACTCACCCAGCCCGAGCCGGGCACCGGCCCGGTCCTGCGGGCCGGCGACGCACTGGCGTCGCTGCCGTAGAAAGCGCCTAGCAAGCGCCGACGCGGTGCGGCCTGACCAATCGGACCCTCCGCACCGCGTCAGCCTCCCCCTCTATGCAGCCCCGCGCCGCCCTCCCCCCTGCAACGGCCCGAAGGCTTCCCCCACATTTCTGCGGAGTCGGCCCGGCGCGGGTTGATACACCCGGTAATCAGGAAAGTTTTCAACGCACGGTCGGCGCCGGATGCTCACAGAGGAACGGCGCCCGGTGCGCGCTGGAGTGGTACGCGTACTGCTTCCCGTCGACCTCGAGGACGGTCCGGTTCCCGTTCACCAGCATCTGCGTGTAGCGCATCCCCGGCTCCGGGCAGCCGAGGCTGCCGTCCGGCCAGGTCACCTCGGTCGAGCTGATCACCAACACCTTGGCGGCGTCCACGCCGAGCCGTCGCACCAGGTCGGCCTTGGCCTGCTCGACCAGACCTCCGGCCGGGGTGGCGGGTTCGGAACTGCTACTCGTGCTCGGCGTCATGGACGGTTGTCCTCCACTCGTCGGTTCGTTGCCGCACGCAACCAGAAGTGCGGTGAGCAGCACCGCGATCATCACCCTGCGCATCAAGATCACCTCCCACAGTAGACGCCGGGCGGCAAGCATTCGTTGCAGATGCACTTACTGAGTATTGGCTGAGAGCAGTTCACCTGGAGTTTGCCATCCGTCAGCCAACGGGCTGAAGGATCCGATACCTCGGGAACCGCCACTTGCCAAGGAGTTGCACATGTCTGTCGATCGTCGTTCCGTCCTCCGTGGAGCCGCCGCCGGTGCCGCCGGAGTCGGGTTCAGCACCGTCGGTGCCGTACCGACGCTTGCCGAGGCCGCGCCGGCGTCGCACGGCAGCAACGGCGGAAGCGGCGCGCCGTTCCCGCAGCACCGGCCCTTCCCGCCGCTGCTCGACGACCCGAACGGCATCCTCGCGCTGCCGGCCGGGTTCAAGTACAAGATCGTCACGAAGGCCGGCGAGACCAAGCTGAAGAGCGGCCACCCGACGCCTTCGCTGCACGACGGCACTGCGGTCTTCAACGCCGGCGCGGGCCGGTACCAGCTGATCCAGAACCACGAGATCGGCAGCGCCAACGAGCTCGGCGTACCGCAGATCGAGGGCACCGTCTACGACAGCGGGGTCGGCGCGGCCGGCGGCTGCACGGTCATCGACGTCGACAAGGACGGCCGCAACCTCGGCGAGTGGGTCGGCATCTCCGGCACGCTGACGAACTGCGCCGGCGGCCCGACCCCGTGGGGCACCTGGATGACGTGCGAGGAGACCGAGAACAAGGCCAACGGCACCACCCGGCTGAAGGACCACGGGTACGTGTTCGAGGTCTGGGGCGACGGCAAGACCGCGCACCCGGTCCCGCTGAAGGCCCTCGGCCGGTACGCCCACGAGGCGCTCGCGATCGACGCGGACCGCACCCACGTCTACCTGTCCGAGGACGCCTCCGGCCCGAACGGCAGCTTCTACCGCTGGACGGCACCGCTCGGCTACAAGCTCGGCCCGAACAGCTGGAAGGACCTGCAGAACAAGGACTTCGGCACCCTGGAGGCGCTGGCCATCCTCGGTGACGACGGGCAGCCGATCCCGGACGTCGCGTACCTGACCTCCGCGCAACTGCTCCGCCCGTTCCGGGTCAAGTGGGTCGCGGTGCCGGACCGCGACGGCACCACCACGTCGGTCCGCAAGCAGTTCACCGACGGCCAGATCACCCGCGGCAAGAAGTTCGAGGGCGTCTTCGGCACCGCGCAGGGTGTGTACGTCGTGAACTCGTACGCCGAGTCCGGTACGGCGGACCTGCCCAAGGACGCGGTCCCGCACGACGGCATGGTCTGGTTCTACAACTACAAGACGGAGACCATCCAGCTGGTCACGTACTTCCCGGACAACGCCGCCGCCGACCTCGGCCCGGACGCGAAGTACGACGACTACAACTTCGACAGCCCGGACAACGTCACCGTCACCCCGTGGGGCTCGCTGGTCCTCGCCGAGGACGGCAACGCCAGCAGCCACGTGCTGAGCGCGACCCCGGGCGGCCCGGCGTACGCCATCGCCCGGAACATGCTGAACGACTCCGAGTTCACCGGCCCGTCGTTCTCCGCCGACGGCAAGGTGCTGTTCGTCAACATCCAGACCCCGGGCATCACGCTGGCGGTCACCGGCCCCTGGCGCGACTACCTCGGCTGAGCGCCTCCAGCAGACCGAACGTCCGAGCCGCGGCGGCAAGCCGGCGCGGCTCGGACGTGGCCATTTCAGTAGATGTTGGACGGGCGGACCATGCCCTCGGCCAGGTCGCCGAAGCCGGGGGCCATGATGGCGCCGGGGTTGCCCAGGACCTCCTCGACTACTGCGGTTTCGGTGGTGATGAGCAGCGCCGCGATCGACGCGGCGCTTTCGAGGGCCGCGCGGGTCACCTTGAGTGGATCCATCACGCCCTCGTCGAACAGGTCGCCGTACTGCCCGGTCAGTGCGTTGAACCCGTGTCCCAGCGGCAGGTCGGCCACCTTCTTCACGACCTCGTCGCCGTCGTACCCGGCGTTGATCGCGATCCACCGCAGCGGTTCCGGCAGCGCGCGCCGTACGACCTCGCGGCCGACCGCGTCGTCACCAGTCAACTCGACGCGAGACACCGCCTCCCGCGCCTGGACCAGTGCCGTACCACCGCCGGCAACAACACCCTCCTCGACAGCAGCCCGCGTAGCGGCGAGCGAGTCCTCGACGCGGAGCATCCGCTCCTTCAACTCGACGCTGGTCGCGCCTCCGACCCGAATCACCGCGACCCGCCCGGACAACCGCGCCATCCGCAACTGCAGGCTGTCCCGGTCCGCGTCGATCCGCGCGCGCTCGAACTGCGTCTCGAGCTGGGCCAGCCGCGCCTCGACCAGCCGGGGATCACCGTGCCCGCCGACGATCGTCGTACCGTTCTCGCTGATCGTGATCCGGTCACACGTACCGAGGTGCTCCAGCGAAACCTCGGCCAGCTCGAGCCCGGTGTCCTGCGCGATCACGCGCCCGCCGAGTGCTACCGCGAGATCCTCCAGCTCCGCGATCCGCCGGTGCCCGAAGCCAGGTGCCCGGACGACGACCGACTGCATCGTGCCGTGCATGTTGCCGCCGACCAGGAACTGCAGCGCCGGCCCGGTCACGTCCTCGGCCAGCACCACCAGCGGCCGGTCCGCGCGCTTGGCGACCTCGACGGTCGGCATGATGTCCTGCACCTGGCTGATCTTGCGATTGGTGAGCAGGATGACCGGGCGCTCGTACACCGCCTCCATCCGCTCCTTGTCGGTGACCATGTACGCCGACGTGTAGCCGTGGTCGAACTCGATCCCGTCGACCACCTCGACGCTCAGCCCGAGCCCGTCGGACTCCTCGGTGCTGACGACACCGTTCCGCCCGACCCGCTCGACCGCCTCGGCGATCACCTCGCCGATCGACTCGTCGTCACCGGCCGCCATCGTCGCGATGTTCCGCAGGTCCTGTCCGCCGCCGACGTCCGCGGCCCAGGACCGCAGCGTCGCCACCACCACCGGTACGGTCTGCTCGATGCCGCGGCGTACCCGCATCGGGTTGGCGCCTTCGTCGACCGCGCGCAGGCCCTCGCGGACCATCGCCTGGGCGAGGACGGTCGCGGTCGTCGTACCGTCGCCGACCACGCCGTTGGTCTTCATCGCGACTTCCTTGACCAGCTGGGCGCCCATGTTCGCGAACGGCTCCCGCAGCTGGATCTCGCGGGCGATCGTCACGCCGTCGTTGGTGATGGTCGGCGGGCCGGTCAGTTTCTCCAGGACGGCGTTGCGGCCCTTCGGGCCCAGCGTCACCTTGACCGCGTCGGCCAAGGCGTTCACCCCGGACTCGAGCAACCGGCGCGCGTCTTCGTTGAACCGCAGTTCCTTGGCCATGTTCAGGCCCCTCTCACGGGATCAGGATCGCCCGGCCGCGGACCAGCCCGCGGCCGAGGTCGTCGATCGCCTGCTGGTAATCGGCGAGCGGGTACTTGCTGGTGTGCAGGGTGACCTTGCCCTGGGCGGCGAGCACCATCAGCTCCTGCAGGTCGGTGTAGGAGCCGACCAGGTTCCCGACGAAGTTGATCTCGGTCGAGATGATGTCGATCGTCGGTACGTCGAGGTTCTCGCCGTACCCGACCACGGAGTAGCTGCCGGCTCGCCGCAGCATCGCCACACCCTCGGCGGTCGCCCCGCCCTCCCCGACGAAGTCGACCACCGCCTGGGCGCCGCCGGTGAGGTCCAGGACCTGCTGCACCTGGGTGCCGTCGGCAACGATTCCGTGGTCGGCGCCGATCGACACCGCGAGCTCGACGGCGGCCGGGTTGCGGTCGACCACGACCAGCGTGGCGGCCGAGATCGCCTTCAGGACCTGGATGCCGATGTGCCCGAGCCCGCCGGCGCCGATCATCACGCACACGTCGCCGGGCCGCAGCGAAGCCGCCGCTTTCCGGACCGCGTGGTACGCCGTGAGTCCCGCGTCCGCGAGCGCCGCGACGTCGGCCGGCTCCAGGCTGTCGTCGATCCGTACGACGCTGCGGGCCATGGTCCGCAGGTACTCGGCGTACCCGCCGTCGGTGTCGATCCCCGGGAACTGGCTGTTCTCGCAGTGCACGTCCTCGCCGAACCGGCACGCGCGGCACAGCCCGCAGGTGATCAACGGATGCAGGATCACCTTGTCGCCTGGCTTCACGTTCGTGACCGCGTCTCCGATCGCCTGCACCCAGCCGGCGTTCTCGTGGCCGATCGTGTACGGCAGCGTCACGCCGGACTTCTCGGCCCACTGCCCTTCGAGGATGTGCAGGTCGGTCCGGCACACCCCGGCGCCGCCCACGCGAACGATCACGTCGAGCGGGCCCTCGACCTTCGGCTCCGGTACGTCGGCCAACTTCAGGTCGGTGTGATACCCGACAACCTGGACCGCTCTCATGTCGTACTCCCATACCTCGTGGCCAGCAGTCCTCGACAGAAGTGCGCGTTGCCTTCCATCGAGATCCGCACCGACTTCGCGAACCGCAACCGCAGCGGTACGTCGTCCGCCGCGAGCGGTCCGCCGTTCTCGTCGACAACCACCGGATCGTCCGAACGAACGCCGAGGCCGATCGCCACCCGCCGCCGGAGCAAGGCCTCCTTGTGCGGCCCTTCCGGCAGATCGGCGATCGTGACCAGCTGCAGATTGTCAACAATCAGATCGGTGTCCCGCAGGAGCGCCGCGGCGCAGCGCTCCATCGCCGCCAGGTGCGCCTTCTCCCGGAAGATCCGCCGGAGGTCGTCCAGGCTCTCCTCCGCCTCGGCGCCGAACGTGCCGACGTACCCCGCGTCCGCGGCAAGACCGGCGTTGATCTTGTCCGAGTCGTGGTGGTCGTCCAGCTGTACGACGACGCCACGCAGACCGTCCACCCGGCGCAGCGCGTCAACCGCGTCGGACGCCATCAGGTACGCGAAGTTCGGCGAGCAGAACGACGTCGGCAACCGCAGGTGCACGGTCACGCCGCCGTCCTGGATCCGCACCGAGCGGACGAAGCCGAGGTCGGTGATCGGCTCGTCCAGCTCGGGATCCACCACCGTCGACAAGGCCGCAAGGACCTTGTCGGACAGTGACGCTGCGACGGCGATCATGACCGTGCGCCTACTGCGACCTCGGCAGCCGCGTCGCCGGCGTCCGTCGGCAACCGCAGTTCCTCCGGCACGTCGAGGTCGTACAGCGCGGCCGCGTTCAGGCCGAGGATCTTCTTCTTCTGCGCGGTCGTGATCGGCGCGTACTCCGGCAGGTCGCCGGGGATCTGGAAGTCGACGAACTTCTCCACCAGCCACTTCGGCGTCCACAACGCGTAGTCGCTGGCGAAGAGGATCTTGTCCTCGCCGAGCCAGTACAGCAGCTCGCCGATGATCTGCGCGAAGTACTTCGGCCGCGCGTGCACGAACGGCATCGCGACCGCGAGTCCGCCGTACACGTTGGACTCCTGGGTGGCGATCCAGCAGAAGTCCTCCAGCCGCGGGAGGCCGACGTGCTCGACGATGAAGTTCAGGTCGAGGTAGTCCGTCGCGACCTTGTCGATGTCGGCGACGTCGAACGCGTCCCGGTCCAGCGGCCGGATCGTCGGGCCCTTGTGTACGTGGATGTTCTTGATCCCGAGCTTCAGGCACTCCTCCAGGTACCGGCGCGACCACGGCTCGTCGAGCTTGTACCCGCGCGAGTCCCCGTGCCACTCCGCGGTGTAGAGCTTCACGCCCTTCAGGTTCATCCGCTCGGCGTCCCGGCGTAGTTGCTCGAGGCCCGCTTCACCGTTGCGCGGGTCGTACGCGTGGTTGTACGTGAGCTTGCCCGGATGCGCCTGAGTCAGCCCGAACGCCTCCTCGGTCTGGCCGAACCCGTTCTTGTAGAAGTCGCTCAGCAGCGTGGCCTGGAAGATCGCGTGGTCGGCGTACCCGTCCTCGAACACGTCCTTCATCAACCGCTGGCCGCCGTAGTACGTGTAGGTGTCGTAGTCCCACACGACCTCTTCCGGGCTCAGGTTGCGGTGGTAGTCGTAGAAGCAGTCGATGAACTGCTTGCCGTGCACGTTCTTCTGGTTCGACTCGCGGCCGTCCCAGATGTGGACGTGCGCGTCGACCACGTAGTACTTCTCGCCGTCCTTCTCGTACATGACTGCCCTCCTAGTGGGCGGTGAGGTCGAAGCCGATGTACTCGGCGGCGTCCTCGGGGCTGGCGAACAACAGGGTCCGCTCGTCGAGGTGGACCATCCGGCCGTAGTGCGTCGAGCTGATCTCCTCGAACACCGACCCGTCGAAGTCCGACCCGAGCGCGTCGGTCAGCTCGGCGTAGTCGAAGTCCAGTACGCCGGTACCGTCGACTCGGATCATCGACGGGTACTCGGTCAGCTCGACACCGTCCTTGGCGCCCATCACGTCCGCGACCACGCGTCCGACCGGCGTGTTCATCAGGGTCACGCCGCACTTGTTGGAGAACTCGGTCTGGGATCCGAACTGCATCGCGGTCACTGGTCCAGCTCCTTCGGGGTGTCGAGCCCGAGCTCGGTGAGCAACGAGCGGAACTTCTGCTTGGCCGCGTCGAAGCTCGACGCGAACGTGACGGCCTTGTCGGCCGGCTGCGACCAGATCGGCTGCAGCGCATGCGCCGCATCGATGCACCGCGGTACCCAGGTCTGCAGCCATTCGCCGAACAGCACCTTGTTGGTCTCGCCGTACGCGTCGTCGCGGGTCAGCAGCCGGAACAGGTTCCGCGAGTAGCCCAGGTCGCGGTCGTAGTCGTACTCGCCGGTGCCGACGATCGTCGGCGTGATGTAGTCGCCGTTGCGGGCCGAGATCTGCATCACCAGCTCACTGCGGAACAGCGAGCCGACGAGCTGCTCGAACACGATGTTCGTTGCGAACAGCAACTCGCACCAGTCGCCGACCGCGGTCAGCCGTTCGACCACCTCGCGCGTCGGCTGCCATTCCGCCGCGGACTTCCACACCTCCTGGTGCGCCGAGCCGTCGAACGGTACGTCGGCCTCGCTCAGATCCAGGTTGAACAGCGCGAGGTCCTGCGCGAACCGCAGCTTGTGCGCCGCGTTCACCGCGACCGCGGTGTTGATCATGTTCGTCGGGCCGGACCGCTGCACGGCGGTGAAGACGTGCAGGCCGAGCCCGTTCTCGGCGTGCATCCAGGCGCCGAGGTTGCGTTCGATGAACTTCAGCCAGGCGGGGCTCCAGCCGTCGTACGCCCTGGCCCGCTTGGCGTTCTGCAGGCACAGGTCGACCTGCCGCACGACCGCGGAGTTGTTCCGGTAGATGCTCTGGTCCCACTCCTCGTTCGGGTCGAGGAACGCGTGCCAGTTGGACGACTTCGCCGCCGTCCACTCCTTCGGGTAGCCGCCCGGGCCGTTGCCGAAGCCGTAGATCCAGCCCTGGCTGAGGTGCCGGTCGGGGTCCGGCTGTACGTCGACCGTGACGTCCTCGTACATCGTCGCGCGCAACTTGGCCGGCTTGTAGTAGTTGTACGTCCGGCTCGTCGAGCTGGGAAACTCCAGCGCACCGGCCTCGGAGTCGGTGAACTCGATCCTCGGGAAACTGCGTTGCTTCGTCTGTGTCATCTCAGGCTCCATCGCTGGCTGGGCTGGTGAACTTGTCGTAGAAGATCTGGTCCTTCGGTACGCCGTGCGCCTCGAGCAGGCCGAGCGCCGCGTCCACCATCGGCGGCGGTCCGCACAGGTACGTCTCGCACCTGCCGAGCTGCGGCTCCCGGCGCTCGACCACCTCGGTGACGTTGCCGACCTCGTACGCCGGGTCCGCGGACTCGGACAGGCAGGCCACGAACTCGAAGTCGGCGAGCCCTGCCCCGAGCTCGCGGATCGCATCCAGGTAGAACAGGTCGTCCGCCGTCCGGGCGCCGTAGTAGAACCGCACCGGCCGGGTGCTGCCGGTCTCGCGCAGGTGCCGCAGGATCGACAGGATCGGGGCCATCCCGGCCCCGCCGGCGACACAGATCACCGGCAGCACGTGCCCGTCCTTCAGGGTGGACGAGCCGTACGGCCCGGTTATCATCAACTCGTCGCCGACCCGCAGACCGTCGTCGAGCAGGCCGGAGAACCGGCCGCCCGGGTACTTCTTGATCAGGAACTCGATCTCACCCGACGGTGTCGTCGCCATCGAGAACGACCTGTGCTCGTCGGTGCCCGGGATCGTCAGGTCGACGTACTGCCCCGGCTTGAAGTCGAACGCCTCGGCCGGCTTCAGTCGCAGCGACACGATGTCCCGGGTGACCGGTTCGATCGCGGCGACCGTCGTAGAGACGGTCCGGATCGGGATGCCGCCGAGCAGCTCGTCCTCGTCGAAGTTGAGCAGCTCGATCGTGCAGTCGCTGAACGCGTGCGCGCGGCACAGCAGCACGTAGCCCTCGGCGACCTCGGCATCGTTGCAGGCGAAGGTGGAGTAGCGCTCCATCTGCAGGTCACCCTCGAGGACGTACGACTTGCAGGCGGAGCACTGCCCCTCCTTGCAGCCGTGCATCAGGTGAATGCCCTGCCGGAACGCCGCGTCCAGGATCTTGTCGTCCTCGCCGACCTCCATCTCGATGCCGACCGGTTCGAACTGGATACGGTGTTTGTCGGCCATGGTTTGTCCTCAGGCGACCTTCGTGCCGTTGGCGCGGTATTCCGCGATGTGGGCCTGGCGCTCCGCGTCGGTCATCTCGTTCAGCAGCACGTTCGGGCTGTTGAAGGTGTTGCCGCGGACGTCGTCGAGGGTCCACATCTTCTTCGGGTCCAGGTCGAGGTGCGGCTGCCCGATCAGTGTCTTGCCGTCGTCGCGGACGTACCCGAGGTCGGACACGATGTCGGCCAGATCCTTGCCGTGGTGCAGCGTCTCCCACTCGCGGAACCCGGTCAGCCGGCCCATGTTCGGCGTCGGACGGCCGTCGTACTCGCTCCGGAACGCGACCGCGTCGGTCCAGTAGCAGGTCTCCGAGCAGTACGTCCGCCACTGGTCGTCGACCTTCTCGACCACGATGTCCTCGTGGATCAGCGCCGGCACCATACAGGTCCAGCAGCGGTGCGGGTACTGGTAGCCGACGTCCTCGAACGCGATCGGCTTGTTCCGGCCCGGGTACGCCAGCCGGTTGTAGTTCTCCCACCACTTGCCGTACTTCGAGTACCAGCCGGGGTACTTGTCCTCGAACCACTCGAAGTCCTTGTCGGTCATCGTGTCGATCCGCCAGTAGTTCACCGGCCATCCGGTCGCGAAGAACCGCGCCACCTCGTGCACGTAGCCCTTGTTGGTGATCCGGTTCCACGCCTCCTCGACCAGGTCGTGCGGAATCGTGAGGCCGTACTTCTCCAGCGGCAGCAGGTAGCTGCGGTAGTAGTCGTCGTAGATCCACCGCCGCCACATCTCCGCATAGCTCTCACGATCCTTACGGCGGTCCTTCGTGCCGTACTCGATGAACGTGCCGATCGCGGCGTCCACGACGCAGTGGTTGTTCCACCACGCGTACCGCAGGTCGCGCTCGAGCAGCGGCCGGTTGCGCTCGTCGGCGAGCGCCATCAGCAGGATCGAGTACCCGTTGCTGATGTGCCGCGACTCGTCGGACTGCACCGAGTGGAACACCGTCGGCAGCAGGTAGTCGCCGTTCGCGGCCGCCTCGTCGGGCATCGCGACGAACAGCGTGTTGGTGAACGCGGTCTCGGCGACCACGGTCAGGTAGATGTTCGCGGCGGTGATGGCGTCGCCGGTGATGAACCCCTCGCCGAACTGCCGGCCGATGGTGCCCGCGTAGTTGTTCGCGAACGCCTTCTCGGTCATGTCGAAGCCGGCCGGGTCGATGTAGTTGTTCATGTACAGCCGCTTGAGGTTCATCTGGATCGTCGAGTGCCGTACCTCGTCGATCATCTGGACCGCGAGCCCGTTGTGGATCTCCGGGTTCGGTACGGCGTCGATCGCCATCGGCATCGCCCGGGCCGCCGAGATCTCCGGGAACGGGATGATGCTGAGGAACAACTTCTGCCACTCCAGCCAGCGCTGCTGGACCTGACGGAACATGTTGCCGCGGATGGCGCCGTCCATCGCGCCGTACACCCGGTTGTCCTTCTCCTCCTCCATCGGGAAGTACGACCGCATGATCTGCTTCAGCGGGTCCTTCTTCGGCGCCTTCTCGAACGTGTAGTCCGTACCGAACCGGGTCGCCGGGGTGGCGAAGGTCGGCTCCCACGAGAGCTCGGTGATCTTCGCGTGGGCCTTGGTGAGACTTTGCCTGCTCATGTGCCTGCCTCCAGGGGTCGGGCTGATTGCAGTGATGAAAGCCGGACCTTCAGGGGGCTGCTGTCTCAATGTGAGATACCGGTCACACCGTTGCCGGACTACCTTGGTCGGTGTTCGCTGGGGAGATCCCGTCGATCGAGGAGGTGCACGATGTCGCTTCGCGAGTCGATCCTGCTGTCCTGGCAGCGGTCGGAGGCGTCGCTGGTGGACGTCGACCAGCCCTCCCCGGCGTACATCCCGGGGCTCGACGTCGACACCACGCTCACCCGGGCGGCCCGCCCGGTCATCGACGCGCTGGCCTCGGAACTCACCAACGAGCCGGTCTGCATCATCCTGACCGACGCCAAGGGCATCGTGCTCGACCGCCGCGGCGGCGACCCGGCGCTGATCCGCCGCCTGGACGCGGTCGACCTGTCCCCCGGTTTCACGTACTCCGAGTCCGAGGTCGGCACCAACGGGATCGGTACGGCGCTCGAGGTCGGCGGCCCGATCCTGGTCCGCGGACCCGAGCACTACACCGGCGTACTCCGAGGCTTCGCGTGCGCCGGCGCACCGATCACGCATCCGGTCACCGGCGGGCAGCTCGGCGTACTGGACATCACCACACAGGCGCGGAACTCGAACGCGGTCCTGCTGTCGTTCGCGAAACTCGCCGCCCGGCGGATCCAGGAGCGGATCGTCGAGGAGGCGAACGCGCTCGACCAGGCCTTGCTGAGCGACTACTACGCGGCCTGCCGGCACACCGGCGGCTCGGTGATCGCGCTCGGCGAGGAGGTGTTCATGATCAACGCGCACGCCCAGGCGCACTTCGACTCGACCGACCAGGCCGCACTGATCGACCGGACCCGGGACGCCCGCGGCGGCACCCGGCCGGCCACCTTCATCGCCGACCTGCCCAGCGGATTCACCGCGCGGCTCGCGTACCAGCCGACCTTCCTCGGCGACCGGCTCGCGGGCGGCATCGTCCAGGTCCGCGAGCACCGCTCCAGCCTGCGGAGCGCCGCGGCGCGGGTGCCAACCCTGCCCGGCGTGATCGGTACCAGCGCGTTGTGGCGGCACACGACGCAGGAGGTCCTCGAATCGGCGGGCCGCGCCGAGTGGATCGTCGCCGAGGGCGAGCCGGGGACCGGCAAACTGACGCTGCTGCGGGCGGTGCACAACTACTCCCGTCCGGGCAACCGGCTGGTGATCCTCGACGCGGCCGACCCGGAGCTGGTCAGCGCCGCGACCGCCGAGCTCGGGTCAGGTTCGGATCTCGTACTGCGGCACGCCCACCTGCTCTCCACCGAAGACATCCGCGCGCTCGTCGACGTCCTGCAGACCGTCCGCGACAGCCTGTCCGACGACCCATGGATCGCGCTGACCGTCATCACGGGCCAGTCCGATACCCGCGACGAACTCGACACCCAGCTGCTGCGGTTCTTCCCGCGAACGGTCGCCGTACCGCCGTTGCGGCATCACCTGGACGACGTACAGGCGCTCGTGCCGCATCTGCTCGCGCGGACCGGAGTTGCCGGGGTGACGTTGTCGCAGGCGGCGATCAGCCAGCTGATGCGGCTGCCCTGGCCGGGCAACGTGACGCATCTGCGAAGCGTTCTCGGCGAGGTCGCGCGGCGGCGCCGGTCGGGAGTGGTCGAGCTCGACGAGCTGCCCGCGGAATGCCGGGCGACGACGCGCCGGCACCTGACCCGGCTGGAGGCTCTGGAGCGGGACGCGATCGTCGACGCGCTGGCCGCGCACCAGGGCGACAAGGCGGCCGCGGCTTTGGCCCTCGGGATGTCACGGGCCACCATCTACCGGAAGATCCGCGACTACGCGATCGTCACCTGAGCTCGTCGCGCAACACGACCTCGCAGTTGTAGTGCTGGGACGCGGTCATCTCGCCGCGGAACCAGAGCAGCGGGATCCGGCTCGGGTCGCCCGGCGCGACGATCGGGCGGAGGTTGTCGACGGTCGAGTTCTCGGTCACCGGCGTCCACGTCCACGTTGCGCCGCCGTCCGCCGTACGGGCATGGAAGATCTCGTGGTGCTCGCACGCGGTGCCGTCGCGCGGGTCGATCGGCGTGGAGACGTACAGCGAGTCGAGGTCGTACGGGTCGATCGCGACCAGGCCGGTGTAGTCGTTCTCGTGCTTGAGGAGACCGTGACCCGCCTTGGCCAACTGGTTGACCTGCCAGGTGTCTCCGGGCGCGAGGCGTGCGTAGAAGAAGCGGTGGTCCGGCACCGGATGCTCGCGTGCGAACGCGTCCTCGGGGTTCTCCGGAGTGTTGTGACGGGCCAGCAGTATCGCCGCGAGCTCGTCGCCGACGTGGCGGATGTCGACGGTCCAGCAGTGCGTCATCGGCTCGCCGTCCCAGACCGAGTCCGCCTGGAGGATCGTCGTCAGTTCGACCTGCGACGGGGCGTCGGCGTCCAGCGCCTTCTCGTCGATGGTGGTGCCATCGGTGCGGTGCAGCGCGCCGGCTTCGAGATAGCCGTGGTAGACCGAGTTGTTGTAGTCGCGCGGATGGTGGTCGGTCGTGATCAGGTCGACCCGCTTCGGAGTTGACGTGTAGCGCGTGTAGCCGTTGACGTAGCCGACCTTCGGGCGGGTGAAGAGCTTGCCCGCGTACGTCCAGGTGTCGCCCTCGTCGTCGGACACCAGCGCGCACGGGTCGTCGTTCACCGCCCGCGCGAAGCAGTACAGCCGGCCGTCGAGCTCGTGCAGGTTCGAGTACGTGACGCCGCGCCCGCCGGTGAACCCGCTCCAGTCGAACGTCCGCTCCGGACCCCACGTCCGCGGATCACCCGGCTCACTTACCCGCCAGCGCGTCAGGTCGTCGGTCTTGTGCTTGGTGTAGACCGCCAGCCAGCGGCCATCCGTACGCCGCCACAACGCCGGCACATCGTGATCGTCCGCCTCGAAGTTCTCATGCAGTACCACGATGTCCGCCGTACCGGTTCGCAGATCGACGACCGTCAGCTCGACGTTGCCGGCCCGGGCGTCACCACCTGGCCCTTCGGGCGCCGCGATCGACCCGACAACGAGCACACCGCTGTCCGGATCGACCATCGCCCGCTCGTCCTGAAACCAGCACCAAGCACCGTTGTCATTGATCACTCGCGCCATGGGCACCCATGCTCGCAGACTTCGCCGTCCGTGGGTAAGCGCTTGCCATCATTTGGTCAGAGACTCGTGCGAGGATCGGAAACATGCCCGTCGACCCGCATCTGCTGCTCGCGTTCCTGCTGACCACTGCGATCGCGATGATCACGCCCGGCCCGGACATGCTGTTCATCCTGGGCTGTGGCATGCGGAACGGGCCGCGGGCGGGTCTGCTCGCGACTGCGGGCGTGGCGACGAGCGAACTGGTGCACGTCGCGGTGGCGGCGGCCGGGCTCGCGGCATTGTTCGCGGCGGTGCCGGTCGCGTTCGCCGCGGTGCGGATTGCCGGCGCGGCGTACCTCGTCTATCTCGGCGTCCAGCTGATCCGGCACCGGAACGATCCCGTTGAGGACACGCCGGCCGGCGAGGGCACGATGTCCGGACGGAAGGTGTACCTCACCGGCCTGACCACGAACCTGCTGAACCCGAAGATGGTCACGTTCACGATCGCGTTCCTGCCCCAGTTCGTGTCACCGGCGCGCGGTCACGTGTGGCTGCAGTTCGCCGTCCTCGGCGCGATCCTGATCGTGCTCGAGTTCCTCGTCGACGGCACGGTCGGACTGCTCTCCGGACGGATCGGGGACTGGCTGCGTACCAGGCGTACCGCCCGTCGCCGGATCGACACGGCCACGGGCGGGATCTTCATCGGGCTCGGCGTACGCCTGGCGCTGTTGCGTTAGCGGCCTTCTCAGGCCAGGCCGAAACCTCCGGTCCACGGGGTCTTCTCGCCGACCGCGAGGGTGAGCTGCAGGAAGCCGAGCGACTCCAGCTCGCGGGCACGCTTCAGGGAGCCGGCGTCGACGGCGCGCAGGCCGCCGGCCGAGACAACCCCCGCCAGCAGGGCCTTGGCGTCCGCGTCGTCACCGGCAATCAGGACCGTCGTCGGGACCTCGCCGACCTTGCCGGTGGCAACCGTGGCGGCGAAGGTCGTGTTGAACGCCTTCAGCACCTTGGAGTCCGGGAGCTTCGCGGACAGCTCGGCGGCCGCGGAACCGTCCGCCGGCACGGTGAGCGAGTCGAAGGTCTCGAAGTTCAGCGGGTTGCTGATGTCGACCACGACCTTGCCGGCCAGCTGGTCGGCGCGGTCCGCGAGCACCTGCTCGTAGGCCGGGTACGGCGTCGCGAGGATGACGACCTCGCCGGTGACCGCCTTGTCCTTGTCGGTGGAGTTGAACAGCTCGACGGTGTTGCCGCCCTTCGCGACGACCGCGGAGATCGCCTGGCCCATGTTGCCGCTACCGATGATGCTGACGTGCGTCATGCTCTCGCTCCTTTTGGTTGTACCTTCAACCATCACGATAGCGCTCTTTAGTTGTAGCTACAACCATTAGAATGTTGTCGTGGACACACGATGGCTGGACGACGCCGAGATGACCGCCTGGGTGCGGCTGGCCGCCGTACTCGAGCTGCTGCCCGGCGTCCTCGACTCGCAGCTACGCCGGGACGCCGACCTGACCCACTACGAGTACTACGTGATGGCGATGCTGTCCGAGGCCCCGAAGCGGACGCTGCGGATGACCGCGCTCGCGCAGCACACCAACGCCACGCTCCCCCGCTTGTCCCACGTCGTGAAGCGCCTCGAGGACCGCGGCCTGATCGAACGCTTCCCCTGCCCCGAGGACGCCCGCGCCACCAACGCCAGGCTCACCCCCACCGGCTGGAAGAAGATCAAGGCAACCGCCCCCGGCCACGTCGAAACAGTCCGCCGGCACGTCATCGACGTACTGACCCCCGACCAGATCACCCAACTGGCCGCGATCACCAGCGCGATCCTCGAATCCGTCGACCCCGACGGCAACCTCAGCGCGGTGTACCGCCGCTGACCTGCTCCAACCGCTGCTTCAGCCTGGCGAGGTCCTTCGTGTTCGCGCGCCGCATCGCCGCCGCCATCAGCGGAGCGGCGACCCCGGCGAACCCACTCGGCTCACCCCGATTCCGCAACGTCATCCGAGTAGCTCCCTCATCAGCCGGGACCCACTCGTAGCTGGTCTCCATCGGAAACGGCCCCTGCGCCGTCCGCATCACCATCCGCCGCCCGGGCACCAGCTCGACGACCTCGTACGTGTACGCAAGCCGCCGCCCGAGAAAATGCGCAACGAACTCCATCCGCGATCCCACCACGACAGGCGGCTCGGTCTGCCACACCACCGACTCGATGTTCGCGTACCACTCCGGCGCATTGGACGGATCCCCGACGTACCCGGACACCACCTCAACCGGCCGACCAATCACGATCTCGGTGAGCACGTCGACAGCCATGTCTCCTCCTCTGAGCACAAGATCTTTACCGAGTGTGATCGATTCGCCATTCTCAGGACAGGGGTGAGGGTTGTGGGTTGTGGGGGTTGGTTGTGACGGCGCAGCACGAAGAACAGACCAGCGGGCGGCGCTGGTGGCGCTCCGGCAGAGCCGTTCGACAGCAGGCGGCAGCACATCGTCGGGCGGCAAGGTCTCTGCGGTCTACGCCGTGGACAGTTCCCGCGATCGGCTCCGTCGGCGCGAACACCAACCTGGAAGAGATCTCCGACTGGCTGACCAAGATCATCGTGGCCGTCGGCCTCACGCAGTTCGCTGCCATCAAGCGCGAGGGCACGCAACTTTCCACTCACTCGCCCCCGCGCTGGGCGACGGCAACGGACCGGCCTCGTCGGGTCAGTCGGTCGCTTGCGCATTGACGGTATCTGTCGCACCGACCTGTTTAGGCCAATGCCAGAGGGGTTAAATGGAGGTCTCTTGAGACGACCTCGCGTGCGCCTTCTTGCTGTACGGCGTGAATCGCGACGGACAAGGGCTGCGCGAGTACGGCCTTTCGCAGCCCGAGATTGCCGGGCAGTATCCGGATCTGATCGCGGACAATCAGGTCTGGACGAGACCACCCTGGATATGCGGATCCCGGGCGGCACCGCCGAGATAGTTGCTGTAGGCACAGATGTTCGGCTGTCGTTCAAGCACTCCATACATTCACCGCACGGCGTGGCGGGATGGATCGCAACCGGCCGTACTAACGGTCACTTCTCCCTCGCTGACTCACTTCACGCCCGAGAACAAGCGGCTGCTTCACCCGAAAGCCGCCGACACCACCGTCGCGGTAGTAGTGCATTCTCCTAACCGTTGCATTGACGCACGCGAGCTATTTACACGGTGCACCAACCACGCCATTCTCAGTCCCAGGGGTAGGGGGTGGGATTGTGGCCGAGCAATCCGGAAAGACTCAGCGGCGTTGGTGGCAATTCTGGCGACGCCAGGCAGCAACGGACGACAGCACGCCGCCCACGAGGTTCTCCAGCGTGTACGTCGTGGAGACCACGGCGGTCGCCGGTGGGCTAGCCGCGACGATCCTGTACGCGGCGCTCGGCCCGAATGCGAGCTGGTCGGTCGTATCAGCGTCGGTGATGATCGCGGCGGCCGCGCTGGGCAGCGGTGTCTTGACCGGCATCCTCTTCGGCGTACCGCGGACCGCCGTCAGCAACGACCGCCAAGCCGGCGCGGACGCCACTCGCGCGATCGGCACGGTCGGCGCGAACACCAACCTCGAGCAGATCTCGGACTGGCTGACCAAGATCATCGTCGGCGTCGGTCTCACCCAGTTCGCCGCCATCAAGCGCGAGGGCGGGCAACTCTTCCACTCGCTCGCCCCGGCACTGGGCGAAGGCAACGGTCGAACCTCGTTTGCGGGCAGCGTGGTCATCTACTTCTTCGTGGTCGGCTTCCTGACCGGCTGGCTGTACGCGCGCTTGCGCCTCGGCCTGCTGATGAGCGCCACCGACGCACTCCTCGAACTCGCCCGCCGCGCAGATCGGGCAGGCGACACCGAAACCGCACAGACCGCCCGCGAACAGGCGAACAACCAGATCGCCTCGGCCACCGCCGGTACAGGTACCGCGGGCGCACCTCAATCTGCCGTGACGGACCTGATCCTGCAGTACGAGCGGCTCACCAAAACGCCCGCCGGTACCGCCCATGAGACGGCAATGTCTGAGATCGTCCGCCAGGCCAAAGCGCTCCGGCTGACCGAGCGGTTCACGACACTCGACGTCACGCACCTGTTCAACCAGGGCTCCGAGGGCAGCCGGATCGTGGCGCTCGCTCTGATGGAGGGCGACACCACCCTGGCCGAGTTGACCCTGGTACTGAACGCGATCGAGACGCCGCGCTCGGACTTCGAGCAGTACCACGCACTGACTGTCGCGAGTCTGATGGTGCCTGTGTTGAGCCCTGAGAACAAGACACAGCTGCAGCGCGCCCTCGAGTCCGACGATGTTCGCAGATCACTGGGCACCAACACCCCACGCGCTGCTCTAGCCGCCGACATCCTCAACCGAATCAGGTCGTCGTCGAGCTGATGCAGGCATCTCGACGTCTCCGGACGAGCGATCAGGCCTTTCCGGAACTAAATCGGCACCAGGCGGCGAAATAGTTCCGAAGAGACGACGCCCCACCCACCACAACACCCACCGCCGGAGGCGGCCAACAAGGCGGGCGACGCGGAGCGGTGTCGGTCATCTGAAGTCGCGGGATTTGGTTTTGGCGGCTAGGGGGAGGCGTTGGAGGTGTTCGGCGGAGAGGTTGGTTACTTCGCCGGAGCGTTCTACCCGGCCGCGGATGATGAGGGCGGCGGCGTTGCGGGCTACGGCGGCGTGGTGGTGCCAGCAGCCGACGGTGATGACGATGTTGGCCATGCCGGTCTCGTCCTCGAGGTTCATGAAGGTGACGCCGGAGGCGGTCGCGGGGCGTTGGCGGTGGGTGACGACACCGGCGACCCGGACCCGGGCGCCGTCGGGGGCTTCGCGGAGCTCGGCGGCGGACAGGATGCCTTCGGCGCGGAGTTGTTCGCGGACGCGTTGCATCGGGTGGCTGGTGGTGGTGATCGCGGTGGACCACAGGTCGGCCATGTCGGCTTCGATGTCGCTCATCCCGGGCAGGGTCGGCGGTGGGCCGGCCGCGGTGATCCCGGCCAGCTGACCTGGGCGTTCCTCGGCCGCGCGGCCCGCCTCCCACAGTGCCTGCCGCCGGTCGAGACCGAAGCAGTCGAATGCTCCGGCCGTCGCCAGCGCCTCCACTTGTGCCGCGGTGATGCCGGTACGGCGGACCAGATCGGCCATCTCGGTGAACGGCCCGCCGCGGTCGCGTTCCGCGACGATCAGCTCCGCCCCCTTCTCCCCCACGGTACGTACTTCGGCCAGCCCGAGCCGGACCGCGAACGCGCCGTCGCGCCGGTGCGCGGTGGTGTCGAACGGCGCCTTCGGGTCGAACGGCCCCACCGGCGGCTGCGGGTCCGCGAGGCAGTCCGGGGACCCGGTCGGCCCGGTGAGTTCCTGCCCGTCGACCAGGTACTCGAGCCCGGCGTCGACACCTGACAGGTGCAGGTGCGGGCGCCGTACTTCGACCCCGTGGCGGCGGGCGTCCGCGACCAGTGACTGCGGCGAGTAGAACCCCATCGGCTGCGCCCGGAGCAGTGCGGCGAGGAACGCGGCCGGGTAGTGCAGACGCAGCCAGGTGCTGGAGTAGACGAGCAGCGCGAAGCTGATCGAGTGCGACTCGGCGAACCCGAAGTTCGCGAACGCCTCGATCTTGGCGTAGATGTCGTCGGCGAGCTCGCCGGTGATCCCGTTGCCGGCCATCCCGGCGTACAGCTTCTCCTTCAGCGAGGAGATCCGTTCGATGCCGCGTTTCGAACCCATCGCGCGGCGGAGCAGGTCGGCCTCGTCGCCGTCGATCTCGCCGACCGCCATCGCCATCTGCATCAGCTGTTCCTGGAACAGCGGCACGCCCATCGTCCGCTCCAGCACCGGCTGCAGCTTCGGGTGCAGGTAGGTGATCGGCTCCTCCCCGGTCCGGCGGCGGATGTACGGGTGCACGGCGCCGCCCTGGATCGGGCCGGGGCGGATCAGCGCGATCTCGGTGACCAGGTCGTAGAACCGGCGCGGTTTCAGCCGGGGCAGGGTCGCCATCTGGGCCCGGGACTCGACCTGGAAGACACCCACCGAGTCGGCCCGGCAGAGCTGGTCGTAGACCCCGGCCTCCTCGCGTGGGATCGTGTGCAGCTCCCAGTGCTCCCCGAGCTGCTCGCGGACCATGTCCAGGCAGTACTGCAGGGCGGCGAGCATGCCGAGCCCGAGCAGGTCGAACTTCACCAGCCCCATCCACGCGCAGTCGTCCTTGTCCCACTGCAGGACCGTACGGTTCTCCATCCGGGCGTGCTCGATCGGCACCACCTCGCCGACCGGGCGTTCGGTCAGCACCATCCCGCCGGAGTGGATCCCCAGGTGCCGGGGGAACTTCAGCAGCTCGCTCGCCATCGCCACCACCTGCGGCGGGATGTCGTGCTCGGTCGAGGTGATCTCGGGGCTCCAGCCGTCCACCTGTTTCGACCAGGCGTCCTGCTGACCGACGGAGTACCCCAGGGCCTTCGCCATGTCGCGGACGGCGGACTTCGGGCGGTAGGAGATCACGTTCGCCACCTGGGCCGCGTTGTGCCGCCCGTACTTGGAGTAGACGTGCTGGATCACCTCCTCCCGCCGGCCCGAGTCGAAGTCGACGTCGATGTCCGGCTCCTCGGCCCGGGTCGTGGCCAGGAACCGTTCGAACGGCAGGTTGTAGAGGATGCTGTCCACCGCGGTGATCCCGAGCGCGTAGCAGACCGCGGAGTTCGCCGCGGATCCCCTGCCCTGGCAGAGGATCCCGTTGTCGTGGGCGAACCGGACGATGTCCTCGACGATCAGGAAGTACCCCGGGAACTCCTTCTCGTCGATGACGGCCAGCTCCCGCTCGAGCCGCTGGTACGCATCCGGGCGCTCCTCGCGGGTCCCGTACCGCCGGGCCGCGCCCTCGAACGTCAGGTGCCGCAGCCACGACATCGGGGTGTGCCCGTCCGGTACGTCGCGCAGCGGCAGCTTCGGCTTCGCCCGCGCCAGGTCGAACGCGAGCTGGTCCGCGAGCGTCACCGAGCGCGCCACGGCTCCGTCGTACCGCTGGAAGCGGGCGGTCAGCTCCGCGCCGGAGCGCAGGAACGCCATCCCGTTGGACGGCAGCCAGCCGTCCATCGAGTCCAGGTCGCGACGGGCCCGGACGGCGGCCAGCGCCGCGGCCAGCTTGTACTGCGCGGGGGTCGCGTAGTGAACGTTGTTCGTGGCAACTACCGGAAGGCCGCGAGCTGCCGCCAGGCCGGCCAGGATCCGGTTCCGGGTGGTGTCGGCGGGGAGATGGTGGTCGATCAGCTCGACGACCACCCGGTCCCGGCCGAACAGCGCGGTCAACCGGTCCAGCTCCCGGCCGGCCGCGGCCGGACCGTCGGCGTGCCCGCCGAGCTCCAGCGCCTGCCGGACCAGCCCCTTACGGCAGCCGGTCAGGATCACCCAGCGATCACGACCCTTGTCAGCAAGCCGCTCCAGCGAATAGACCGGCTTGCCCTTCTCCCCGCCCTTCAACTGCGCCTCGGTGATCTCACCGGCGAGCTTGTGATACCCCTCCTGCCCCTCGGCCAGCACCAGCAGGTGACTGCCCTCCGGATCGGCCACCCCGTTCTGCGGACCGGTCAGCCCCAGCGACAGCTCCGCCCCGAACACAGTGGGCAGCGAGTACGCCGCGGCGGCCTCGGCGAAGCGTGCCGCGCCGTAGAACCCGTCGTGGTCGGTCAGCGCCAGCGCGTGCAACCCCTGCCGGACGGCGGCCGCGACCAGGTCCTCCGGCTGGGAGGCACCGTCCAGGAAGGAGAAGTTCGAGTGGACGTGGAGCTCCGCATACGGCACCGCGTGCGCGGGCCGGTGCACCGGCTCCGGAACGTACGGCCCCCGGTGCTGCGACCACGCCGGACTGTCCCCACCATCAGCCGTCACCGGCCGCCCACCGTGACTGCCCGGCCGCGACCGATCCGACAACTTCCGCTCCAACTCCGACCACTTGATCGGAGGGTTGTTGTACCCCATCCCACTCACCTCCCGTCCCCACCAAGAATAGAACACTTGTTCGAAGAACCGAAATTCAGGTGGTCCCCGGCTTTGTTCAGCCGACGAAGGCGAGGGTGTTGCCGTCCGGGTCGCGGACGATGAAGTCCGTGCCGCCCCAGGCCTGCTTGGTGAGCTTCTGGGCCGGCTCCACGCCGGCCGCGAGATACTCCGCGTACAGCTCCTTGACGTTTCGGGCTTCGATGAAGGCCATGATGAGTCCTTCCTCGCGCGCGGGGTCCGCAACGAGCACCGGCTCATGCACGAACCTCAAGTGCAAGGTAGCGCCGTCGCGCGACACCGAGCCGTAGAACGGCGGGCGCCCGTGCAGAAAGTCGACACGGAACCCGAGGCGATCGCGATAGAACTCGGCGGCCGCCCGTACATCGCGAACGAACAGGACCGGCCGCGCGGCGTCGAGCTGGGCGGGCTTCGATGCTTCGGGTGGTCGCGGCGAGGCGTCCTCGACGGCCGCCCTCAGCGCGGCCCAACTGTCGTAGCCCGCCTCGAGCGCAATGACCTCCTGCGCCTCCGCAAGCTTGAAGTTCAGCGCGAGCGATTCGTGATCCGTCACATCGCGGTATCGCGGTAGCTGCCGGATGCGGCCACCGACCGAGTGGTTGCCGTCGCGGTGCCACCGCAGGAGTTGCTTGGCTTGCTTCTTGTACGTTTCGAGTGTGGGCATTGGCGCGCCTCCCAGGTTGAGCTGGAGTAGGTGGGCCTTGCCCTTTCGGCGCCTTCGCCGTTGCGCCCCGGACCAGAGACTGACCCCGCGCTTTCGCCTGAATCTAGCACTGTAAATGGCTGGCCGGTGCAGCGAGCGTGCTGCTAGCGTTTCGTTGTCCGTGACAGAGCAGTTGGAGGTGATGCCCCCATGAACAGTGCAGCGCTGTGGGTGCTCCCCCTCTCGTGGTCACGGGCGGGCGATTGACGTAGGTGTCGTCGGGAGCGCCGCGACTCCCGAAAGGAAACACCTATGAACCCTTTGCCTATCCGGCCGCGCCACCGGACCGGGGTGACGATCTCGCAGGTCGCCGGCCACCAGTGGCACGCGATCCGGAACGATCTGACCGTCGGCCGCGGCTATGCGTCGCGACGGCTCGACGGCCGGACCTTCCTCAGCATCGACACCTGGCAGGACGCCGTCTTCGACCAGCTCGCTGCGGTGATGCTGGCCGATCAGCCGGACCCGCTGTACACCGTGGTCGACGAGACCGACCACAACCTCATCGCGAACTGGGAACGCGCCGGACTCACGATCTGGCGCCGCGAGTCGGAATTCCTCGTACCAGGCAACCAGGAACCGGCGCCGGCACCGCCCGGCATCACGATCAGCACCGCCGACGAGGCTCCGCTGCGTGAACTCGACCGGGCGATCCGCGCCGAGGTCGAGGCCGGCCCCGGCTGGCACACGATGCCGGCGGAAGTGCTGCCCTGGCAGGGCGGGACGAGGCCGCTCGACCCGACGAAGTACACCGTGGCGATCCGGGACGGCCGGTACGTCGGCCTGCTGCGCCTGGCCACGCACACCCGGCGCCCACGGATCGGCCTGGTCGCCGTCCTGGCCACCGAGCGACGACGCGGCATCGCCCGGGCCCTCCTGAGCCATGCCCTGAGCAACACGGCAGCAGCCACCGCGGAGGTGGACGAGACCAACACGGCCGCACTGGCCCTGCTCGAAGGCATCGGCGCCGAACGCACCGGCCGCAGTCTCGAACTCACCACCGGGAGGGCCTGACCATGCCCAGAAAACCAGGCGGTCTCGAGCTGGAGGGCACGGTCGTGGAGTGCCTCCGGAACGCCACCTTCCGGGTCGAGCTCAGTAACGGTCACAAGGTGCTCGCGCACATCAGCGGGAAGATCCGGAAGAACTACATCAAGATCCTCCCCGAGGACCGCGTCCTGGTGGAGCTCAGCCCGTACGACCTGGACCGGGGCCGGATCATCTTCCGCTACCGGAACTGACCTCACAGTCACCGCGCTCGGCAGCGCCCCACTGCCGAGCGCGGTATGCCGTGAACCCGTCACTGCTCGGAGACGGGGATCGTCCGGTCGCCGCGGAGTCCGGCTCGAGGCGAAACGCTTGTCCAGCCGCCGGTTCTGCGGCAGCAGGTCGATTGCCGACCAGCAGGGGTCCTCTGGCCCTGCCGCCGAATCGTCGGCGACCCGCAGAATCAGCCCGTGAAATCGTGGAACGAGGTTCGTCGATGCGTCATGGTCCCGTCCGAGGCGGGCGGTGCATCGATCACCGGCCAGGTCCGGCGATGACGCTGTCCGCAGCGGCGCGCCCCGGGCCTACCGGCGCCACCGGCGAACTGGCCGCGGCTGCGGCTCGATCCGTCGCCGATCTGCTCGCTGACCTGGAGGTGCGGCCCGAATCGGGGCTGAGCAGCGGTCAGGTCGAGCAGCGTACGGCGACCTTCGGCCCCAACGCGGTCAGTTCGCATCGCGCTCGCTGGCTTCCGGTGCTGTGGCATCAACTGCGCTCACCCCTGCTCGGTCTCCTGGTCGCGGCCGCGATCGCGTCGTACGTGGTCGGCGAGCGCGGCAGCGCGATCATCATCTGCGTCATCGTCGGAGTGTCCGTCGGACTCGGCTTCGTCAACGAGTTCCGCGCCGAGCAGGCCGCCGAGGCCCTGCATTCACAGATCCGTCACCAGACGGTCGTCGTACGGGACGGGCAGCAGGTCTCTGTGGACGTGACAACTCTGGTCCCCGGTGACCTGGTGCAGATGCGGCTCGGCGAGGTGGTACCTGCCGACATCCGGCTGCTGTCGGTCCACGGACTGCAGTGCGACGAGTCCGTCCTCACCGGCGAATCCCTGCCGGTGAGCAAATCGACCGACCGCGTCGACATCGGTACGGCGCTGGCCGAGCTGACCTGCTGCGCGTTGATGGGCACTGTCGTACATTCCGGCAGCGGGGTCGGCGTCGTGGTCAGTACCGGTCCGCGGACCGAGTTCGGCACCATCGCGGCCGGCCTGAACACTCATCCGCTGGACACCGAGTTCCAGGTCGGACTCGCGAAGTTCTCGATGCTGCTGGTGTACGTGGGCGCGGCACTGACGACGGTGATCTTCGGCCTCAACATCGCGCTGCACAAGCCGATCCTCGACGCCTTGCTGTTCTCCCTGGCGATCGCGGTCGGGATCACTCCGCAACTGCTCCCCGCCGTCGTGTCCACCAGCTTGGCGGCGGGGTCGCGGCGGATGAGCCGGCTGAAGGTGCTGGTGAAGCGGCTGGTGTGCATCGAGGATCTCGGAGACGTCGACACGTTGTTCACGGACAAGACCGGAACCCTCACCCAGGGCCGCATCGGCTTCATGCGCGCCGTACCCGCAGGCGCCGAGCACCCGGACGCCGTCCTGCGCTGGGGTTTGCTCTGCACCGAGAACGCTTCGTCCACGGGACCAGGGGTGGGCGGAAATCCGCTCGACCAGGCGCTGTGGAACTCACCGGCCGCCGGTGCGCAGCACACCGTACTCGCCGGCTTCACCCAGGTCGCCGTCCTGCCGTTCGATCACGAACGGCAAATGGTCTCCGTGCTCGTCAAGGACACCACCGGCCGGCTGCAGCTGATCACCAAGGGCGCACCCGAGTCCGTCCTGGCTCGCTGCCTCGAGGTACCGGCTTCGGCCGAGGCGTCGCTGCGGTCCGAGTTCGCCGACGGGAACCGAGTGGTCGCGGTCGCGATCCGGCAGTTCCCGTATCCGCGCGAGGCCGTGACGGCCGCCGACGAGTCCGGACTGCGGCTCGTCGGCCTGCTGGTGTTCCTCGATCCGCCGAAGCTCGACGCCGCCGAGGCACTCCGCCGGCTGGCCGGCCTCGGCATCGCCGTCAAGATCGTCACCGGCGACAACGCCGCCGTCGCGCAGAAGGTGTGCCAGGACCTCGGTCTGGAATCACGCAAGGCACTCACCGGCACCGAGATCGACGCACTCGACGACGACCAGCTCGCCGCGGCGCTGAAGACAACGACTGTCTTCGCCCGGGTCAGCCCCGAACACAAGGCGAGGATCGTCAGGACCCACCGGCGCAGTGGCGGCGGGGTGGCGTTCCTCGGCGACGGCGTCAACGACGCGCTCGCCCTGCACGCCGCTGACGTGGGGATCTCGGTGGACTCCGCCGTCGACGTGGCCAAGGATGCCGCGGATGTGATCCTGCTCGACAAGGACCTCGACGTCCTGGCCGACGGTGTCGCCGAGGGTCGGCGGATCTTCGCCAACACGATCAAGTACGTCCTGATGGGGACCTCGAGCAACTTCGGCAACATGTTCTCGGCCGCGGGTGCGTCGCTGTTCTTGTCCTTCCTGCCGATGCTTCCGTCGCAGATCCTGCTCAACAATCTCCTCTACGACAGCAGCCAGCTCGCCATCCCGACCGACAACGTCGACAAGGACCAGCTGCGGCGGCCATCGCACTGGGACATCGGGTTCATCCGGCGGTTCATGATCTTCTTCGGTCCGCTCAGCTCGGTGTTCGACTTCCTCACCTTCGGGGTGATGCTCTGGGTCTTCCACTCGGGGCCGGCTCAGTTCCGCTCGGGCTGGTTCGTCGAATCGCTGGCCACTCAGACCCTGGTCATCTTCGCGATTCGGACCCGGCGGATCCCGTTCTTCCGCAGTCATCCCAGCCTGCCGCTCACCCTGGCCGCGGTAGGGATCGTCACGATCGGCGCGGTTCTTCCGGCGACGCCGATCGCACACGCGTTGGGTTTCCAGCCGCTCCCCGGCGCATTCTTCGCCGCACTGATCGCGATGGTGATCGGCTACCTGGTCCTGATCGAGGCCGGCAAGCGGTTCTTCTACGGCGCGGTCCAGGTAACGGCCCCGCCCAGGGTCCACGACCACCGTCGCCATCTCCGCCGACGGGCAGGCTACTTCAGTACCGCTTCGCCACCGGCCACCGGCCAACCCACCGGGGAACACTAGTGTTTCCCGTCCGGCTCGCCCTGACGGGCCACCGGACGGCTACTGTCCAGCGACGACGGGCGACCCGTTGGTGATGACTTCCGGGACCGGCTCGACGGCAGAAGCCGGTTTCGGGACCGGCACAGCGGCTGCTGCTTCCCGGCTCAGGAAGCTGCCAAGCTCGCCAATCGTGCTCATCAGCGGAGCCGGGAACACCACCGTGGTGTTCTTGTCCACACCGATCTCGACGAGGCTCTGCAGGTTGCGCAGCTGTAATGCGAGCGGGTGCGCCATCATGGTGTCGGAGGCGTCCCCGAGTGCCGCGGCCGCGAGAGCCTCGCCTTCGGCCGCGATGATCTTGGCGCGCTTCTCCCGCTCGGCCTCGGCCTGACGGGCCATCGCCCGTTTCATGCTGTCGGGCAGCTGGATGTCCTTCAACTCGACCAGCGTCACCACCACGCCCCATTCGACGGTGGCCACATCGAGGATCTCGCGGATGTTGGCGTTGATGACATCGGTCTCCGACAACGTCTCGTCGAGAGTATGCCGCCCAACCACCTTACGCAGTGTCGTCTGCGCGATCTGGTTGATGGCGGCCTCGACGTTCTCGATCGCCACCACGGACTTCACCGCATCGACGACCCGGTAGTACGCGACCGCCGACACGTCCACACTCACGTTGTCCCGGGTGATGATGCCCTGGGACTGGATCGGCATCGTGACGATCCGTAGCGACACCTTCCGCAGGATGTCCACGACCGGCACGATCAGCGTCAGCCCCGGGTTCTTCACCACCTTGACCTTGCCCAACCGGAAGAGCACTCCCAGCTCGTACTGCGTGACGACCCGTACGGACAACGTCAGTCCGAGCAGGATCAAGATGGCGAGAATGATCAGGAACAGCGTCATGGTGCGCACTTCCTCAGCTCGAGCGGCCGGAGCAGCCACTCCTCCAGCGTTGCTCGCCGATCGGCGTGCGACGTGAGTCGAAGGTCCCTGGCCTCCCGGCCGAACGGCCCGCAGCCGATCGCGACGGGGCGCTGTCGCCCATCACACACACCTCCCGTTCCGATCAAGACTAGAACATGTGTTCGATGAGGCGTTAATCTGAAAACATGCTTGGTCGGTTCACGGTTCGCCCGTCCGACGACGGATCCAACAGATTCGGCGTCTGGGACGGTGCGGTCAACGGGTGGCGTGCAACAGGTATCGACGACGAGGCGCGGGCCCGCGAACTCGCCTCCGATCTGGACGTGCAGTACGACGCCCACGGCCCCCGCGCCGCGGACGCCGTACGGCACGTCGATCCTGCTCAGCAGGTGCAGCGGGCGACCTGGACCACCGGCGAGCTCGACGTCTGGATCCGGCACAACGGCGAATGGCTCGGCCGGTTCCGGACCAAGGACGGCGAGCTCACCTGGGTCCGAGGAGCCGACCTGAGACCCCTCTGACCCGGTTCAGCCGTGCGGCTTCGGTTTGGGGGTCTTCTTGTCCGGCGGGGGCGGCTTCGGATTCGGGTCGCCGATCATCTTCTTCGGCGGGGCGACGAACCGCTCGACCGGAAGGCCGTGCAGGGCGGCTTGCATGGCGGACTCCCAGAGCGGGCCTGCGGTACCGGAGCCGGTCGGGTCGGCGATGCGCTCCCCGTTCAACGTCTGCCGCATCAGATTCTTGTACGGCAGGCTCGCGTCCGCGACGACCGCGGCGGCGGCCAGGTTCGGGGTGTAGCCGGAGAACCAGACGGCCAGGTTCTGCTGGATCGTTCCGGTCTTGCCGGCCATGTCGCGGGTCCCGAACCGCAGGTGGCCACCCGTCCCGCCCGGCATCATCACCTGGCTCAGCACCCGGTTCACCCCGTCGGCGACCTGCCGTGGAATGGCCTGCCGGCAGTCGATCCCGGGCCCGGGCACCGGCCGTCCGGACTTGTCCCGCACCGACGTGACGACGAGCGGCCTGCAGTACTTCCCGCGCGCCGCGAACGTCGCGTACGCGTTCGACAGCATCAGCGGCGTCACGTACCCGACGCCGAGCGTCATCGAGATCACCTGGTCGAGCGGCCCGCCGGTCTGCGCGTTGTACATCCCGAGCTTGGCCGCGATCTTCGCGATCGAACACAGCCCGGTACGCTCCGACAGCTGCAGGAAGTAGGTGTTCGTCGAGAACCGCGCCGCCTGGACCATCGTCAGGTCGCCGCTCTTGGTGGAGTTCTTCGGCCGGTACGTCGGATCGCGCGTCCACCCGTGACACGTCTGGAACTTCGCCTTGGACAGGTCGATCTGTTCCGGCGAGTTGATCCGGTAGTCCATCGGGATGCCCTTGGCCAGTGCGGCCGCGATCGTGAACGCCTTCATCGTCGAGCCGTTCTGGAACCCGCCGTACCCGCCGGCGTACGACTTCTCGACGTTGTAGTTGTAGTTGGTCTGATGGCGCCCGTTGCCGTACGGCTTGCTCTGCACCATCGCCTTGACCAGGCCGGTGCCCGGCTCGACGATCGTGATCGCGGCGATGGTGCTGTCGGTGCGCTTGCTGTGCTTGTCGATCGAGGCCTGCGCGGCGGCCTGGATCCTCGGGTCGATCGAGGTCCGGATCTGCAGCCCGCCGGTCTTCAGGTAGTGGTCGCGGTCCTTCACGGTCGCGCCGAGCGCCGGGTTCTGCAGCAGCTTCGACACAACGTAGTCGCAGTAGAACGGGTACCGCGAGTTCGCGCAGCCGTTCGGTACCGGTTCGATCCGCGACTCGTCGATCACCGGTGTCCGCAGCGCCTGGTTCGCCTGGCCGACGGTGATCACGCCGAGCTCGAGCATTCGTTTGATCACGGTGTCGCGGCGGGCCCGGGCGCGGGCGGCGTCGTTGGCCGGGTTGTAGCCGCTCGGGTTCTTCACAATGCCGGCGAGCAGCGCCGCCTGCGGCAGCGTCAGCTTGGCGGCCGTGGTCCGGAAGTAGTGCTGCGCGGCGGCCTGCACGCCGTACGTCCCGGCGCCGAAGTTCGCCAGGTTCAGGTACCGCTCGAGGATCTCGTCCTTGGAGAACTCGCTCTCGACCGCGATCGCGTACCGCAGCTCGGTCAGCTTGCGTTCGTACGAGACCTCGGTCGCCTTGGCCCGTTCGGCCGCCGTCTTCGCCTTCTCGACCAGGCTCATCTTGACGAGCTGCTGGGTGATGCTGGACCCGCCCTGCTGCACCTCGCCGCCGGTCTGGTTACGCACCATCGCGCGCAGCGTGCCCTTCAGGTCGAGGGCGCCGTGCTCGTAGAAGCGGGAGTCCTCGATCGCGACGATCGCCTTGCGCATGATCGGCGCGACCGAACTCAGCGGTACCGGCACCCGGTTCTGCTCGTAGAGCGTGGCGAGCAGCGAGCCGTCGGCGGCGAGGATGCGGGTGCGGACGGCCAGTGGATCGCTCTCGAACTCCTTGGGCAGACTCTCAACGGTCGCCGCGACCTGCGCCGATCCCTGCCCGATGAAGCCCGCGAACGGGATCGCCAGTCCGGCCGCGAGCGCACCGGACAGCGCGCTCACGCCGATGAACATGATCAACGAGCGAGCCCAGTTGCGACCGCCCCTGCCGGTACGCATTACTCCAGGCTAGACCACCGATCACGCTCCGGTCACTGTCCGGGTACCCCTGAATTGATTGCCTCGATCAACTTTGGTCGCAGTTCACTCGCCTTGATCACCTCGTCGACCGACCCGACGTCGCGGGCTCTCTGGATGCTGTGTACCCGGTCGAACTCGGTCGCGACCTCGCCCAGTTTCTCTGCCCGTACGACGGTTCGTACGTCGGCGAGCTCCGTCGCGAGGGCCGCCCGCTCCGCGCCGGACGCCGAGCCGACCCGTTCGGCCAGCGACGCGACCCGCGGATCCGCGGCCGTTCGCGCGTCGACCTCACCCGCGAACACCACCGCCGCGGCCGGCGCGCCGCCGAGCACCGAGGCGAACGATCCTTCCACCGCGAGCACGGTCATCGACGGGTTCAGCGACTTCGAGAACACCACGAACGCACCACCGTGGTACCGGGAGACGACGCAGAACACGATCGGGCCCTGGAAGTTCACCATCGCGCGGCCGATCTCGGCGCCGTACTCCAGCTGCAGGTTCCGCATCGAGTCCGGCGAGCCGTCGAACCCGGACAGGTTCGCCAGCACCACCAGCGGCCGGTTCCCGCTGGCCGAGTTGATCGCCCGCGCGACCTTCTTCGACGACCGCGGGAACAGCGTGCCCGCGGTGTACGTGTCCGGGCCGTCGGTGGGCGGGAAGCCCCGGCGCGGCACCGACCGGGACTCGATCCCGACGAGGCAGACCGGGAACCCGCCGAGCCGCGCGTCCGCCACGACCGCGGTGTCGGCGTCGGCCATCCCGGCCCAGCGTTCCAGCACCGGGTGGTCCTGGTCGGTGACCGCCCGCATCAGCGTACGGATGTCGAACGCCTTCTTCCGGTCCGGGTTGGTCGCGGACGAGAAGATCTCGCCGATCGTCTTGAAGTCGCTGCCGGCCACCTCGTGCGGGTACGGCGTGACGTCGCGGTCCAGCGGGTCGGACGTCGGCGCCCGCCGCGGTCCGTGCTCGCCCGGGAGGACGTACGTGTGGTCGTAGTACGTCATCAGGACGTCCCGCGCGCCCTTCAGGTCCGCGGCCCAGTACTGCGCCTGGCCGTTCGGGCCCATCACCCGGTCGTACCCGCCGATGCCGAAGTTGTCCTCGGCCGACACGCTGCCGGAGAAGTCCAGCGTCTGCTTGCCGGTCAGCACCATCGCGCTGTCCGGCGTCATCACCAGGATGCCCTTGGTGTGCATCAGCATCGTCGCCTCGGCGTTCCAGTACGGCTGCGCGCCGACGTTGATGCCCGCGACCACGACGTTGATCTCGCCGCCGGCCTGGGTGAACTCGACGATCCGCTTCAGCGCCTTCGCGACCCAGTCCATGTTCTCGGTACCGGAGTCCATCGAGATCCGGGCACCGGCCGACAGCGAGTACCACTCGACCGGGATCCGCAGCCGTTCGGCCAGGTCGAGCGCCGCGATGATCCGCGAGCACTCGGCCTCGGCGACCGCGCCGAGGGCCATGGTCGGGTCGCCGCTCATCGCGACCCGGGTGACGCCCTCCGGGTACCGCTCGGTCGGCGTGGTGACGATGCCGACGATGATGCCGGCCTTGTTCAGGCCCTTCGGCCGGTCCACCGGGACCAGGTTGCCGGCGTCGTCCAGGTCGTGCTCGACGAACGAACCGCCGCGGCCGGCGACCATGCCGCTGACCTCGTACGGGTAGATGGTGTTCCGCCGCCGGGACCGCTGCACCTTCTGCGCGTAGTCGTCCAGCGGCAGCAACCGCCCGGTCGGCGGCTGCTCGATCGAGGTCACGACGCCCGCGCCGTGCTGGTAGTAGAACCGGGCGGCGACCGGGTTGACCGTGCCGTCCGGCGCGGCCACGTCGCCCTGGACCAGGACCTCCTCGATCCCGGCGCCCGCGGTCATCGGGGCGATGTTGCGCTGCAGCGCGGCCACCTCGTCGACCTGGACGTCGACCACCGGCCAGATCTGCACCCAGACGTGGTTCATGTCGAGCTTCGCGCCGGCCGCGCCGCGCGCGGTCCGGGCTCGCCGGATCGCCTCCAGGCAGTTCGAGATCGCCCGCTCGGCGTGCGGCAGCGACGTGACCTGGCCGTCCTCGTCGCGGGCGACCGCAAACTGGCGGACCTGGGCCAGCGCGACCAGCCGCCGGTCGGCCTCGTTCTCGCGTGCGACGCAGTAGTAGAGCAGTACGTCCTCCGGCGCGTCCAGGCGGGTGATCCGGAAGTCGCGCAGCCGCCACAGGTTCAGCCGGCGGCCGACCATCGGGTGCACGCCGCGGACGTTGTCGTCCTCGGTCATCGACCCGCCGGCCGGGCGGTAGGTGAAGTACGAGACCGGATCGCCCTGGCCCGGGGCGACCGCGACCGAGATCCGCCGTACCCGTTGGGCGATCGGCAGGTCGGCGACCATCCGCCGGTACGTCTCGGACGCTTCCTGCTGCGAGTCCGGCTGGTCCGGGCCGTACAGGTACAGCTCGACGACGGCCTCGTGGCCGGCGGTCCGAGCCTCGATCCGCTCGGTCAGCGCCCGCGACAGCGCGCTGTCGGGATCGGCCAGCTCGGCGACCGTACCGACCGTGGTGACCAGGTGGCTCGGCTTGTCGTCGATCGTGTAGTCGGCGGTCGCGAACGGCCGCCCGTCGACGGCGAACGCGCGCAGGTCGTGCAGCTCGTACTCGCGGTAGTGACGGCGGACGAGCACCTCGAGCATCGGCTCCTGCTCGCCCCAGCCACCCTCGAGCCGCTGGGCCAGGAACCGGACGATCGGCTCCGGGATCGCCGCCAGCGCGTCGATCCGCTGCTGCCGGTCCGGCGCGTCCGGGTGCGCGGCCAGGTCGGCGACCTCGTCGCCGACGCCCGCGATGATCGACGCCCGCTCGGCGTCCACCTGCGGCTGGTCGAACCACCGGAACCGCACGCTCCGGGCAAGGTCCCCGACCACCGGGAACCGCAACTGGGTGGCCAGCACGAGCCGGTCGAGCAGGTCGTGCACGGATTCGTCCAGCGGCAGCGGCTCTGCGATCCACCGCTGCAGCACAGACGTGACGATCAGTACGTCGGGAGTCGACCGCTGCTGCGCCAGGAAGATCCGGAAGACCGCCTCCTCCAGCTCCGGGCTCCGCTCCAGCCCGGTCACGCCGTAGTGGCTCAGCACCCGGGTCAGCCGCGCCTGGAACTCGGACGGCAGCCCGCCGCGGTCCGGGTCGAGGCTCTGCAGGTACGTGTAGAAGTACTCGCGCGGGCTGTGGACCCGGTTCTCGATCGAGGTGTCCGCCCCGGCCGGCCGGTTCCGACTCAGCTCGGCGAAGTCCGCGAACACGGTCAGCAGGTCGATCTCGGAGCCGACCGGCGGACCGGACTGCTGATGCGCGAGCTCCGCCCGTGCCGTCAGGTAGTCCGCGAGCATGCCGCCCTCGTCCTGCGGGTCGATGTCGAACCCGAGCAGCATGCTCCGCAGGTCGTCCAGCCCGCGCTCCACCCGCTCGGCCGCGGACTTCTCGCCGGTCCCGTTCGGCAGGTCCAGCTCGACGCCGTTGTGCACCGGAGCGGCCTCGACCGCCGCGCTCTCGTCCGCGACCGGCTCGAGCCGCAGCAGCGGGGCACCGGTCTCGACCTGGCTGCCGGTGGAGACCTGCAGCTCCTTCACGGTCGCCTTGAACGGCGCGTACAGCACCGTCTCCATCTTCATCGACTCCAGCACCAGCACCGGCTGACCGGCCTCGACCTCGGCGCCTGCCTGCACCGGCGTCGCCACGACGAGGGCCGGCGCGGGCGAACGCAGTACGCCGCCCTCGTCGCGACTCACGCGATGGGTGACGCCGTCGACCTCGATCAGATGCACCGGGCCGTGCGTCGCGGTCACCAGCCGGAACCGCTGCCCGCCGACGACCAGGCGGCTCGTGTACTCGTCCAGGCGCTCCAGCTCGGCGTCCACGACCTTCAGGTGGTCGTTGCCGTTCCCGACGCCGACCCGGAACCGCTCCGGGCCGATCCGCGCCACCGTCACCCGGTAGCTCGCGCCACGCAGCTTCAGGTCGATCGCGCGGCCGACCTCGTGCTGCACCTGCGGACGTCCGCCGTGCGCGGTCTCGAACAGCCGGAGCCGCTCGACCTGCTCGGCGTCCTCGTACCCCTCGATCGCGGCCGCGACCAGCGCGATCCCGGAGTGCCGGTGCGAGATCAGCCGGCCCTCGCCGCGGACCCGGTCGATCCAGCCGGTGTCGGCGCTGCCGTCGATCACCTCGGGCTGGTCGAGCAGTTCGAGGATGAAGCTCTTGTTGGTCGCGCCGCCCTCGATCAGTACGGTCGTCGCCTGCATCGCGCGCCGCAGCCGCGCCAGCGCCTCCTCGCGGGTCCGGCCGTACCCGATGATCTTCGCGATCATCGAGTCGAAGTCGGCCGGGATGCTGTCGCCGGCGCTCACCCCGGTGTCGACCCGGATCCCGGGACCGGCCGGCAGATCCAGTACGGCGATCCGCCCGGGCGACGGCGCGAAGTCGCGGTCCGGGTCCTCCGCGTTCAGCCGGGCCTCGACCGCATGCCCGCTCTCCAGCGGCTTGCTGCCTTCCAACCGCCCGCCGGAGGCGACGTGCAGCTGGGCCTTGACCAGGTCGAACCCGGTGGTCAGCTCGGTGATCGGGTGCTCGACCTGGAGCCGGGTGTTCACCTCGAGGAACGCGAACGACTTCTCCCCCGGGTGGTACAGGAACTCGACCGTCGCCGCGCCGCGGTACCCGACCGCGATCGCGAGCCGCTCAGCCGATGCCTTGAGGTCGTCGACCTGGGACGCGGACAGCAGCGGCGACGCCGACTCCTCGATCACCTTCTGGTTGCGGCGCTGTACCGAGCAGTCCCGGACGCCGAGCGCCCACGCCGTACCCTGGCCGTCCGCGATCACCTGGACCTCGACGTGCCGGGCGCCGGTGACGAGCCGCTCGAGGAACACGATGCCGCTGCCGAAGGCGCGGGCCGCCTCTTCACTGGTCCGCGCGTACGCGTCGGAGAGCTCGTCGGCGGAACGGACCACCCGGATACCCCGGCCGCCACCACCGGCCGTTGCCTTGAGCATCAACGGGTACCCGATCCGGTCCGCGGCCTCGAGGGCCGCGTCCAGCGACTCGACCGCACCCCGGCTCCACGGTGCGACCGGTACGCCGACCTCCTCGGCGATCAGCTTCGAACCGATCTTGTCGCCGAGCTTGCGCATCGCCTCGGCCGACGGACCGATGAAGGTCACGCCGATCCGGTCGCACAGCTCCGCGAACGCCGGGTCCTCGGCGACGAACCCCCAGCCGACCCAGGCGGCGTCCGCCCCGGTCTCCAGCAGTGCCCGCTCCAGCAGCGCGAGGTCCAGGTACGGCCGGGCCGACGCCGGGCCGAGCGGGTACGTGATGTCCGCGGCCCGTACGAACGTCGCGGTGCGCTCGCCGTCGGTGAACAAGGCCACGGTCTCGATCGGGTCACCGCCTTCGGCGTTGACTTCGCGGACCGCGTTGATCAGCCGCATCGCGGCTTCACCCCGGTTCACTATTGCGATACGCTTGAACATCGACCGCCTCCGTGTCTCACCCTGAGCTGTGCGGACAGACCTCTCCCCTGGATCGCAGGAGACAGGTGTCGCTGGCACAGGTTTTCAGTCGATCGCCGTTACCGTCGAGTCGGCCCCCCTTCCCGGCGTGTTTTTACTGCTGTTATGCGCTCAGGCGAGCCGGATCGATCCTCCGGAGACCGTGATCGGCTTGGCCGGCAGCGGCCGCGCGGCCGGGCCGTTGACGACCGAGCCGTCGCTGATGCTGAACTTGCTGCCGTGGCAGCCGCAGTTGATCGTGCCGCCTGCCACGTCGGCGACCTGACACTGCAAATGGGTGCAGATCGAGCTGAACCCCTTGAACGTGCCGGCCTTCGGCTGCGTGATCACCACCTGGCTGGCGCCGAGGATCACCCCACCACCGACCGGCACCTCGGCGGTCTTGGTGAGTACGCCGTTCGCCGGCGCCTGACTCGAGCCCGGATTCGAGCCAGGATTCGAGCTGGGCGCGGTGCCGGCTTCGCCGTACGTGCTGCATCCTGCGACGGCGGCCATCCCAGCGGCGGCCGCAGCGGCAGCGCCGGCGACGACAGTACGGCGACTCGGTTCGTCCATCGCCCGTCCTTTCAACGAATGATGCCGAAGGTGGTGAAGAACCACAGCGACGAGGTCAGCCACAGTCCGACCAGGGCGGCGAAGACGACCCCACCGACCGTCGGTAACAGCCAGCGCGGCGTGTCCGTCCGGCTGAGAGTGAGCATCTTGGCCGCGAACGCGCCGAAGAAGAAGCACCCGAGCACCGAATGCACCAGGATCCGCGGCTCGTCGTACTGGAAACCCAAGGCATAAAGGCAATGCGCGACCACCGGCAGCGTGACCGCCACCGCGGCTCGTCCCGTCCACCGGTGCACCGGCCCCAGCCACCGCTTGCCCGCCAACGGCCGGATCCGCCCGAACAACGCCATCGCCGAGACCAGTTGTACGACGACCAGCAGCAAAGCCACCGTGGCGAGCCAGGTCTTCACCGACCGGGCACTCGAGAATCCGGCCACGTTGATCGCGACCCCGGTCGGCTGATGGAGGCGCCCGTACAGGCCGAGTGCGATCGCGACCGCGGCGCCGACCGACAACGGGAGCGCGACCCGGGTCGCGGCCTTGACCGGAACTGTCGTCACAGCATCTCCTCAGAACGTCTCGTCGCCGGTGATCGACGTGACCGCGACCGTCGTACCGCCCAATCGGGCGGCACCGCTTTGCGGCACGAGGGGCGGAGCGGGACCCGGGGTGCCGTCGTTGTCGATGCCGACCTGCTTGCCGTTCGGGAGAACGATCCAGCCGATCGTGGAGCTCGAGGTCTTCGCCCGGTACAGACCGGCCGGCGGGCCGACCTCGGGGATGGTGAACGGCTGCCGCTGACCACCTACCGTGACGACGCCGGTGACGGACGTACCGGTCGAGGTTCCGGTCAGCCGGTCACCGGTCTTCGACCGCAGGGCGAGGCGGCCGGCGGTCTCGGTGCCGGTCAACCAGGATTCCACCCGGCGGCCGTCGCAGTAGTAGGCGACGGAGCGTCCGCCTTTGACGGCGATCGCGAGGCTGGCCAGGCGGCCCGGCAGGTGCCCGGCGTAGACCGTGACGACCTGACGGACCGGAGTCGTCCGGGGCGGAGTCCGTGACGGCGGCGACGGTGTGATCGACGGGCTCGGTGTGATGGACGGCGTGGTGGACGGGCTCGGTGTGGTGGGCAGGGCCGGTGTGGTCGCCGAGGCAGGCGTCGGTGCGCTGCCGGTGTACGTGCTCGCGCCGGTCAAGGTGCTGTTGACGACGAGAAGCGCCACGAGGCCGGCGCCGGCCGCCACGAGTGTCACCAACGGGCTCCGTCGGCCCATATCGCCCCCATCCCCTGGGATCGAGAATCCCGCCGTACCGGTCCGTGGTCAACAGGGGGTCTGACCCCTTCGCCAGGAAGACTGCGGGGCTGGAGAGGGGAGGCACTCATGGGTGCATTGGCAGAGCAGCTCCGGGGAGTCGTGGCAGGGCCGGTGTTCGAGCCCGCCGACGAGGGGTACGCCGAGGAGCTGTCCGGGTTCAACCTGGCGGTGACGCACACGCCCGACGTCGTGGTCGGACTGACGTCCGAGGACGACGCCGTCGCGGTCGTCCGGGCCGCCGCCGCGACCGGTACGCCGGTCCGCATCCTGGCCACCGGCCACGGCATCCCGAACCCGATGCAGGGTGGGATCGTCGTGACCACGACCCGGATGACCGGCGTGACCGTGGACGCCGAGACCAGGACCGCACACATCAACGCCGGCTCCCGCTGGGCCGAGGTGGTCGCGGCCGCCGCTCCGCACGGGCTCGCGCCGATCACCGGCGCCTCGGACGCGGTCGGTTGTATCGGGTACACGCTCGGCGGCGGCCTCGGCCCGCTGGCCCGCACGTACGGCTTCTCGTCCGACTGGGTGCGTAGCTTCCGGGTGGTGACGGCCAACGGCGCGCTGACCGCGAGCGCCGACGAGAACGAAGACCTCTTCTGGGCGTTGCGCGGCGGCAAGGGCGGCTTCGGCATCGTTACCGCGATGGACTTCGCACTGGTCGAGCTGAGCACGCTGTACGGCGGCTCGGTGTTCTTCGACACCGATCAGATCGCGCCGGTGTTCTCGACCTGGGTCGAGTGGACCAGGACCCTGCCCGAGGAGGCGAACTCGTCGGTCGTGATCCTCCGGCTGCCGCCGCTGGAGTTCATCCCGGCACCGCTGCGCGGCAAGACCGTGCTCAGCGTCCGGTTCGCGTACGTCGGTGCCGCGGCCGACGGCAAGCGGCTGTTCCAGCCGATCCGGGACGCCGCTACGACGCTGATCGACGGCGTCGGCGAGATGCCGGCCGCCGACATCGCGCTGATCCACAACGACCCGAAGGACCCGACGCCGTCCTGGGACCGCGGGCTGATGCTCGACGAACTGGACGCCGACTTCGCCGCGGCCTTCCTGGACGTGGCCGGCCCGGACCAGCAGCTGCCGTTGATCGCGGTCGAGGTCCGGCATCTCGGCGGCGCGACCGAGCGCGACGTCCCCGAGGGCAGCGCGGTCGGTGGCCGCGGTGGGGCGTGCACGATGACGCTGATCGGCGTACCGAACCCGGACCTGTTCGAAAAGGTGCTCCCGGCAACGGTCGACGGGATGCTGGCGAAGCTGCAGCCGTGGATCAGTACGGAGATGACCGTGAACTTCGCGGGCGGGTTCGCACGACCGGGATCGTACGAGGCGTCCTGGCCGGCGGACACGTTCGCGCGGCTGGCCGACGTACGCGCGACCTACGACCCGGACACGCTCTTCCCGTTCGGGCCTCGCCAGGAGTACTCGGGCTCGTAGCCGAGCAACCGGCGTGCCTTGTCGATCGACAGCAGCGTCTCGTTCGGTCCGAACGGTCGTTTGACGGGCACGCCGGGGAACACCTCCGCGAGCAGTTCCTCGTTCGGCCGCGACATCACCGTGTCCGCGTTGGCGACGATGAACACGTCCGTCCCGGTCACGTCGTACTCGAGTGCCTTGCGGACCGCCTGCGCGCCGTCGCGGGCGTCGATGTAGCCCCACAGGTTCCACTTGCGGGCCTGCGCGTCGGCGTCGAACGACGGGAACTGCGCGTAGTCCTCCGGGTACATCACGTTGGAGAAGCGCAACCCGATCAGCTTCAGGTCCGGGTGCCACCGGCAGAGCTGCCGGGCGAGCTCCTCCTCCAGCGTCTTGACCAGCGAGTACGTGCTGTTCGGTCGCGGTGGGTAGTCCTCGTCCACCGGCACGTACGGCGGGAACTGGTCGAACGGCAGTCCCAGGACGGTCTCGCTCGACGCCCAGACGAGGTTCCGGACTCCGGCCCGCAGCGCGGCGGAGAACACGTTGTACGTCACGGTCATGTTGTTGTGGAACGTCGCCGCATTCGGCCGCAGGCCCGGCGCCGGGACCGCGGCCAGATGAACCACCGCGTCGACCCCGTCGTGCCGGTCGTCGATCCCGGCGATCGCCTCGTACGTCTGGCCGAAATCGGTCAGGTCCAGCCGCGTCGACGTCACGTCGGCGCGCGCCGGCGGAGCCTGGTCGAGGGCGACCACGTCCCACCCGTTGTCCGCCAGATGGTCGACGACGGCTCGACCGAGCTTCCCACTGCTTCCGGTAACCGCTACCCGTGCCACGGGGCAATCCTTGCAGAACTACAGTGAGGCCGTGAAGCTTGCTCAGCGCATGGACCGGTTGGGGACCGAGTCGGCGTTCGAGGTGCTGGCCAAGGCCAAGGCACTCGAGGCGTCCGGTCGCGAGATCGTGCACCTCGAGATCGGCGAGCCGGACTTCGACACCCCGGCCCACGTGATCGCCGCCGCGCAGCAGGCGCTCGACGAGGGTCACACGCACTACGTCCCGGCGCCGGGCATCCCGGAGCTGCGGACCACGGTCGCGGACTTCCTCGAGCGCACCGGCCGGCTGAGGACGACGCCCGACCGGGTGCTGATCACGCCGGGGGCGAAGCCGATCATGTTCTTCACAATCCTGGCGCTCTGTGAGGAGGGCGACGAGGTTCTGTACCCGGACCCAGGCTTCCCGATGTACGCATCGATCGCGTCCTTCGCCGGGGCGACGCCGGTCCCGATCCCGCTGCGTGAGGAGAACGGGTTCGTCGTCGATCCCGAGGAGCTGCGCTCGCTGGTCACCGATCGGACCAAGCTGCTGATCCTCAACTCGCCGCACAACCCGTGCGGCAGCGCGTCGACACCCGAGCAGCTGCAGGCGATCGCGGAGATCGCGATCGAGCACGACCTGGTCGTGCTGAGCGACGAGGTCTACTGGGCCTTGCGGTACGACGGCAACCACCACAGCGTGCTCGACGTCGACGGCATGGCCTCCCGGACGGTGCTGCTCGACGGCTGGTCGAAGACGTTCGCGATGACCGGCTGGCGACTCGGGTACGGCGTGTTCCCGGAGCCGCTGGTGGAGCCGGTGACGCGGCTGATGATCAACTCGGTGTCGTGCACGTCGGCGTTCAGCCAGTACGCCGCGATCGCAGCGCTCGAAGGCCCGTGGGACGACGTCGACCGGATGCGCGAGGCGTTCCGCGAACGGCGTTCCGTCATCGTCTCCGGTCTCAACGACGTACCTGGCGTGTCCTGCCTGGAGCCCGGCGGCGCGTTCTACGCGTTCCCGAACATCACCGAACTCGGCGTACCGGCAGCAACCCTCTCGGACCGCCTCCTCGACGAAGCCGGCGTCGCCTGCCTACCGGGCACCTCCTTCGGCGCGTGCGGCGAGGGCCACCTGCGCTTCTCGTACGCCAACTCCGTCGACAACATCCACCGCGCCCTCGACGCCTTCACAGCGCTGGTGGAGTCATGAGCGCTCACGGTCACACCCATCGGCTCGACCTCGACGACGCGTCGGTGCGGGAGTGGGACGCGACGGTCGTCGGCGTGGACCCGGAGCGCGGGATCGTGCTGGACCGGTCCGCGTTCTACCCCGGCGGTGGCGGGCAGCCGCCGGACGAGGGCGTGCTGTTGTGGGGTGGGGTCCGGACCCGGATCACCGGGACCGTCAAGGGCGACGACCTGTACCTGGTCCCGCACGAGGACGACCCGGTTCCGGTCGTCGGTACGGTGGTCCGGGGCGCGCTCGACGACGAACGGCGTACTCAGTTGATGCGTACTCACTCCGGGCTGCACGTCCTCACCGGCGTGGTGTTCCGCGACTTCGGGGCACTCGTCACCGGCGGCAACATGGAGCCGCTGTCGGCGCGGATGGACTTCGGCCTGGACGAGGTACCGCCGGACTTCAAGGACCGGGTCTCGGAGGCGGTCAACGCCGAGATCCGGACCGACCGGGCGATCACCGTCAGCACGCTGCCGCGGGACGAGGCGTTCGCGATCCCCGACATCATCCGGACCGCGACCAACCTGCTCCCGCCGGACATCGAGGTCGTCCGGATCGTCGACATCGAGGGCCTGGACACCCAGGCCGACGGCGGCACCCACGTCGCCTCGACGGCGATGATCGGCCGGATGGAGGTCGTGAAGATGGAGAGCAAGGGCCGCGGCTTCCGCCGGCTGCGGGTCCGGATCAGTTAGCGCTTCTCAGTCAGCGCTTCTGCTCCCGCAGCTCGGCCTCCTGGCGGCGGACCTCGGCCTGGGTGGCGCGTTCGCGCTCCAGCCAGTCGGGGTTCTCGTCCCGGATCGCGTCGATCTCGTCAGTGGTCAGCGCCTCGGTGATCCCGGCGCGGGCGAGACCGCTGATCGACACACCGAGCCGCGCCGCGACCACCGAGCGCGGGTGCGGGCCGTTCTTCCGGAGCTCGCGCAGCCACTCCGGCGGGTCGGTCTGCAACGCGTTCAGCTCGTCCCGGGACACGACGCTTTCCTGGAACTCGGCCGGCGTGGCCGGCAGGTACACGTCCAGCTTCTTCGCCGCGGTGGCGGGCTTCATGGTCTGGGCCTTACGCGCTGTCATGGCAGCAGCGTAACGCCCGGTAACCTCAGAACCGTGACCGGATTCCGGCTGGGCTACGTCCCCGGCGTGACGCCCGCCAAATGGTCCCGGATCTGGGCCGAGCGACTCCCCCGGATTCCGCTGGAGCTCGTCCAGGTCGCCGCCGCCGAGGCTCCGGACCTGGTCCGCCGCGCCGAGCTCGACGCAGTCCTCCTCCGGCTCCCGATCGACCGCACCGGCCTGCACGCGATCCCGCTGTACGTCGAGCAGACGGTCGTCGTCGTACCGAAGGACCACGTGATCACGGCCGCCGACGAGATCACCACCGACGACCTCGCCGACGAGCTGATGCTGCACCCGCAGGACGACGTCCTCGAGTGGGACCACCCGCCCGGCCGGCTGATCGAGGACCGTCCGGTGCGGACCGGTGACGCGATCGAGTTGGTGGCCATGGGCACCGGGCTTCTCGTGGTGCCACAGTCGTTGGCCCGGCTGCACCATCGCAAGGACCTCACCTACCGCCCGCTGACCGGCGTACCGGAGTCGCAGGTCGCGCTCAGCTGGCGGGAGGACGAGACCAGCGAGCTGGTCGAGCACCTGATCGGGATCGTCCGCGGCCGGACGGTGAACAGCTCGCGCGGTCCCGCCGTACCCAGGAAGGAGGCCAAGCCCAAGCCTCAGGAAAGCCCGCGGAAGAAACCCAGGCGCCGCCGCTAGAAATAAGTTGAGTCTTCAACTAACATGGTTCACATGGCGATCTTCCGGTTGAACCACGCGGTCCTGTACGTGCGCGACGTCGCGGCGAGCGTCGCGTTCTACCGAGACGTCCTCGGCTTCGGCTACACCGAGTCCGGCGACGCGATCCCCGGCGCGGCGTTCCTGCGCGCACCCGGGTCGGCCAACGACCACGACCTCGGCCTGTTCCAGATCGGGTCCCAGGCCGGTCCGTCCGGTGCCGGGCGGACGACGGTCGGGCTGTACCACCTCGCGTGGGAGGTCGACACGCTCGGCGACCTCGAGTCCCTGGCCGGTGCGCTGAGCGAGGCCGGTGCGCTGGTCGGCGCGTCCGACCACGGCACCACCAAGTCGCTGTACGGCAAGGACCCCGACGGTCTGGAGTTCGAGATCGTCTGGATCATCCCGGCCGACCTGCTCACCGACGAGGACCGGAACAAGAACGGCGTCGCCCGGCTGGACCTCCCCGCCGAGCTGGCCAAGTACGGCCGGGACGCCCGCAGCGGTGTCGGGATCTCCCGGGTCGGCTGACCTTCGGCCGCCGCGGATCGTGCGGCGCGCCGACTGACACATGCACGTCATCTGCACGTCACCACGGCGGGATAGCGTGGCGAATGTTGATCACCTCAACATTCGAGGAGTCGCAATGAGTGGGGAGCCGCCTGTCGTCCGCCGGCTGGAGGAGCTGCCGGCGTACCTGATCTCGCCGGACGACACCGTCCGGCTGGCCGAGCTGGCCGGGCCGAAGCACGGGTCCACTACGAGCGTGTTCCTGGAGATCTGGCAGCCCGGCGGGGCTCAGCCGCTGAATTCGCACCCGGACTCGGCCGAGATCTTCATCGTGCTGTCGGGTCAGGCCCGCGCGCACAGTGACGAGAACGTGGTCGAGTTGAGCGCAGGAGACGTACTGGTCCTGCAACCCGGTTCGGAGCATCGGATCGTCAACACCAGCGCGACGGACAAGTTGTTCACGGTCACCGTGATGGCCGACGACGGCGGCTTCGCCGAGCTCGTCACGAACGGCACCGCCACGGCGTTGACCGCGGACGAGATCAGCGCACTGATCAGCTGACCGAGAAGCGCGCCGCCTCGGCCAGCGCGGCCGCCGTGGTCTCCACGGCGGCCTCGAAGTGTGCCTTGCCGACATCCGCCGAGGCGCCGGTCGGGTCACCGATGTGGCCGGCCGGCCCGAAGTCGTCGGACAGCCAGCCGAAGCTCACCGGCTTCCCGAAGCCGATCTGCTGGTACGTCGTGAGTCCGGCGGGCACCGCAGGCGCCGCCAGGTCCAGGTGGACGAGGTCCGGCCGGAGGTGGAGCACCATCGAGGTCTCGTGGAAGCCGCCGTGGATCCCCATCCCGAGCTCGGCCGGCTCCGAGGTACGGCCGCCGTGGTCCACCGGAACGGACGGGTGCCCGAGGAACGTCTGCAGGCCGAACTCGCGCCGCAACTCCCGGCACGCGACCTGGCCGAGGGCCGAGTTGCCGCCGTGCCCGTTGAGGAAGAACAGCCGCCGGATCGGCGTCGCCGCGAGCGACCGGCCGATGTCGATCAGCGTGCGCATCAACGTCTCCCACGACAGCCAGATCGTCCCCGGCGCCCAGGCGTGCTCGTCGGACTTGGTGTAGGCGAGCGCCGGCAGCAGTACGGCCGGTACGCCGTCCGCGACCGCCGCCGAGACCGCGGCTTCGGCGACCGAGGACGCGATCAGGTAGTCGGTCGACACCGGCAGGTGCGGGCCGTGCTGCTCGATCGCGCCCAGCGGCAGGACGGCGACGGTCTCGGGCGGCAGCCCGGCGATCTCGGGGAACGTGTGGTCCACGAAGTACATGGGGAAACTCCTTCAGGCGTTGAGCTTTCCGGGGTTCAGCAGGCCCTTCGGATCCGTCCGCGGCACGGTCGCGAGGATCTGCTCGACGTGCCGGTCGACGTTCCACTGGTGTGGTGAATGGATCCCGATCCCGATGCTCTGCAACTCGGCGAATCCGGCGAGCACCTGCTCCTCGCTCTCGTAGTCGGCGACCAGCATCCCGATCGGCCCGTGGTGTCCGAGCTCGAGGTGGATGTACGAGTTCGGGTACACCGAGCGGACCGCGTCCGGGTCGTCCCACAACGGCAGGCCACCGACCTCCAGGTGGAAGCAGGGATACCCGGACTGCTGCAGGAAGAAGATCGGGTGGTTGTACGACATGGTGCTGAGTCGATCGGTCTGCCCGTAGTCCTCCAGTACGGCCACCACCGAGCCGCCGGCCGCCCGCACCAGCCGGGAGACCTCTGCCACCGTGGACGGTTCGAGAATGATCCGCAGGCTGACCCGGTCCGGATCGAGGTCCACCGGCGCCGGCAGGTTGGCCACCAGCGGCGGCTCGTCCGCGGATGCCAGCCGCGGCAGCACCGGCAGTCCGGGCAGCGCGCGATGCACCTCCACGGCGGCCGCGTAGCTGTCGAAGACGGCGTAGAACGCCACCCACTCGCGGGCCGGCGCGGTCCGTACTGTGACCTCGGTGATGACACCGGTGACGCCGTACGCGTGGATATAGGCGAGCGCGTCGTCTCCGAAGACACTGAACGTCGTACCGCTGCCGTCGCAGGGCGCGATCCGGAGCTCCCGCACCCAGCCGTCGGCGGTCGTTCCGTACTCGATCGTGCCGGTGCCGGCGCTGCCGCCGCCGATGAAGCCACCGAGCGAGGAACCCTTGGTGGACGGGAACATCCAGAGGTCCGCGCCGGCCGCGCGGACCGCACGATCGATCGTCGTGAGCCGCGCGCCGGGCTGGGTCCGGACCTGGCCGTCCTCGACCGCGACGACCTGGTCCAGTCCGCGCAGATCGAGGAGGACGCCGCCCGAGAACGGCGTGGCCTGCCCGTAGTTTCCGGTACCGGCGCCGCGCGGTGTGACCGGTACGTCGTACTCGTAGGCCAGCTGCAGCAGCGCCGGGATCTGCTCGGGTTCGGTCGGGCGGACCGCGACGTCGGCGAGGAACCGTCCGGGTGGCAGCTTCTCCCGCAGGATCGGCGACAGCCGTGCCCAGTCGGCGGAGACCCGCCGGATCGTCCGGGCGTCGGTCGAGACCACTCGGTCACCGAGCTCCCGGCGCAGCAACTCGGCGAACTGCTCGGCCTGGCGAAGGGGCGTCGTCGTCATCGGGCTCCTCAGCTGAGTTTGACGGACTTGTCGATGAACTCGTTGGTGACCAGGTCCTTCGGCGCCAGCCCCGGCTTGATCGATGCACCGCCCTGTTTCAGGATCGGCTCGAAGGTGGCGATGATCTCGGCCACCCGCTGCTCGTCGAACCCGCCCAGGCTGCCGGTGGCCGGGTCGTTGGCGATGATCTTGTTCTTCGCCATCGATTCGGCGGCGTACGTCGCGACGCCTTCGGAGTAGGTCCAGCCGGTGTTGTACTTCTGCACCAGCTCGACGATGAGCTTGTTCACCGGGCCGGGATCGGACTGGTAGTCGAGCTGCGCCTGCTGCAGGATCGGGACCAGTTTCTTCAAGCAGGCGGACTGTTTCGCCACGTCCTCGGTGCGTACCGAGAACGCTTCGGGGTAGATGTTGTAGCCGATGTCGGCGAGCAGCTGGTCGCCGATCGGCTTCTTCCAGGCGCTGACCTCGTGCTCGTAGATGTACGGCTCGGCGCTGATGAAGCCCTGCTGCAGGATCTTCGGGTCACCGACGAACCGGGCCGGCGTGCCCTCGTAGCCGGTGTCGATCTGCTGCTTGGTGATCAGGCCCTTCGACATCAGCAGTTTGGGGATGATGTCGCCGGCGGTCACCACCACCGCCCCGGTCTTCGCGACGTCGGCGATCGTCTTGGCGTCCGGGTACGTCTTCGGGTCCCACATCAGGATCTGCGGGCTCTTGTTGAGTGGGGCAACGACCGCGGTCGTCGGCTGCTTCACCGATCCGGCGATCGCCGCGTCCGAGCTGACCGCGCCGATCAGGATGCTCTTGTCCAGGTACATCAGCGCGGGGACCGGCTGGAAACCGACCGACGGGCCACCCGCGCGGATCTCCACCTTCACGCCGGTGTCCACACCACCGGCGACGAGCGGACCGGTCACGCGCTTCTTCGCGGTGTCGACGGTGTATCCGGGGCCGACCAGCTGGTACATCGCCGAGTGCTCCGCCTCCGGCTGCCAGTCCTGCTGCATCACCACGGTCTTCGGGCAGACGGCGGACAGATCCTTGGCCGATCCGGCAGTCGCCGCGGTGCTGACCTGCTGCCCGGCTGACGAGGTCGTGGTGGTGGCGCCGTTGCCACAGGCGGACAGCGTGAGTACGGCGAGCGCGGCGGTGCAGGCCGCGGCGATGGGAATCCTACGGTTCATGACTCTTCCTCACTGATGTGGTTACCGGCGGACGACCCCGTACCAGCGGCCGACGACGATCCGGTCGAGCGTGGCGAAGACCGTGAAGAACGCGACGCCGAAGACCGACGCCAGGCCGATCGCGGTGAACAGGTCCTCGGTCTGCAGGCGGGCGGTGTAGATGTCCAGCAGGCCGCCGATGCCGACCAGGCCCTGCCGGAAGAACGTGTCCCCGACGATCGCGCCGATGACCGACAGTCCGGCGGAGATCCGCAACCCGCCGAAGATCGCCGGTACGGCAGCCGGCAACTGCAGCTTCACGAGCCGCTGCCATCTCGTTGCCTTGTTCAACGTGAACAGGTCGTGCGCGGCCGCCGTCGGCGACTGCAGCCCGAACAGCGTGTTGGAGATCATCGGGAACAGCGAGATGATCACGCAGACCACGACCCGGCTGCTGAACCCGTACCCGAACCAGATGCCCAGCAACGGCACCAGCGCGAGGATCGGGACCGTCTGCAGGATCACGGCGTACGGGTAGAGGGCCTTCTCCAGCCAGGTCGTCTGCACCATCACCACCGCCTGGGTGACGCCGAGCACGACCGCGATCAGCAACCCGACCACGGCGACCCGTACGGACAGTGCCAACGCGTCGAGCATCGGCTGCAGGTGCACCGGGTCGAGCAGCGAGGTCTTGATCACCTCGTGCGGCGGCGGCAGCATGAACCGCCGGTCGTCGCTGAGCACGAAGTAGCTGACGACGTACCAGAGACCGATCGCGGTGGCCAGTGCGCCGACCATCGGACCGGCGGCGCGGAGGAGCCGTACGTACCACGGTCGCCTGGTCATGAGTGGTCACTCTCCAGCGCGGCCGACACCGCGCCGGTCAGGGCGGTGAACTCGGGTTCGTAGCGCAGCTCGGGCGGCCGCGGGTACGCCCAAGGAACGTTGAAGTCGGCAACGACCCGCCCCGGCCGTCCGCTCATCACCAGCACCCGGTTGCTGAGGTAGACGGCCTCCGGGATCGAGTGCGTGATGAACAACCCGGCGAACGCCTTCAGCTGGAAGAGCCGTTGCAGCTCGGTCTGCATCCGCAGCCGGGTGATCTCGTCGAGCGCACCGAACGGCTCGTCGAACAACGCCAGCTCCGGCTCCGCGACCAGTGACCGCGCGATCGACACCCGCATCCGCATCCCGCCGGACAGCTGCCGCGGGAACTGCCGCTCGAAGCCGGTCAGCCCGACCAGGTCGAACGCTTCTCGCGCACGTTCCTTCCGCTCCGCCTTCGGTACGCCGCGGAGCTCGCCAACCAGCTCGACGTTCGCCAGCGCGGTCCGCCACTCCAGCAGGGTCGGCTCCTGGAAGACGTAGCTCGTCGAGGTCGCCTCGACCTCGATCCGCCCGCCGGTCGCGTCCTCGAGCCCGGCCGCCAGCCGCAGAAGGGTCGACTTCCCGCACCCGGACGGCCCGACCACGGATACGAAGTCGCCGGGCGCAACGACCAGATCGACCCCGGTCAGCGCGACCGTACCGGTCGGGAACGTCTTCGAGACCTCTTCCATCACCAACGTCTTCGTCACGTCAGGCCCTCCATAACCGTGTTCACACTGGTGCTGGACACCACCCGGCCGCCGTGCACGACGATGCGTGTGTCTGCCCATCCCGCGAGAACCGCACCGAGATCGGCGTCCGGTACGACGATCAGGTCCGCCGGACCGCCGGCCGCGAGACCGGTCGCCGGTAGCCCGAGTACGGCGCGGGCACCCGTCGTCACCGCCGTCAGCGCCTCCGACGGACGCAGGTGTCCTGCCGCAATGAGAAGCGCCGTGGTCTCGAAGGGATCGCCACGCCCGACCGGGTTGAAGGGGTCCCGCAGGTTGTCACCGCCCGCCGCCAACGGGATGCCGGCATCGAGAATCGCCCGGACGGCGGTCAGTCCACGGGGCACCAGATGGGTCGCATCCCGGCCTTGCAGATAGAGGTTGGTGATCGGCAGCGTGACGATGCCGATCCCTGCTCTGGCGACCAGTTCGAGTACGGGCGTCAGCCGTTCCGGCGGCAACGATCCCAGCCGTACGCAGTGGCTCGCGGTCACGGTCTGTTCGAGACCACGGGCGGTCACCTGCTTGGCCAGCTCTTCGAGATCCAGCTCAGGCGCCGCCACCTGCTCGTCGGCATGCAGATCCACCGGTAAGCCGGTGCGCTCGGCGATGTCGAGCAACCGGGTGATCTCCGCGCCCGGGGCGTCCGCGAGGTGCGGACAACCGCCCACGATGCCGACGCCCCGTTCCAGCGCCTCGTAGATCAGGTCGTCCGGGGTCTGGTGACCGGCCAGCGCGACGAGCTGAAGTGTCACCCGATCGGCCAGATCCTCGCGGAGCTTGATGAGCGCGTCGACGCCGCGCATCGGGTCGCCGGTCCCCGGGAGGTCCACATGGCTCCGGATCGTCGTGATGCCTTGCGCCACGTACCGGCGTACCGCGCGCAGGGCACGGTCGTAGATGTCGGCGCTGTCGAGTCCGGCGCTGAGGTCACGCCATTGCGCGATCGCGGCCGGCAGATCGTTCTGCTCGGTGTCGACGCGGTCGGCCGTCAGCGCCTTGTCCAGGTGAGCATGCGGCTCGACCGCAGCCGGGAGCACCCGCCACCCACCGGGTTCCGCGGACGGCCGGACCGTGCTGATCAGCCCGTCCTCGAACGTCAGATCCACGACGGAGCCGTCCGGCGTACGTACGCCGGAAAGCGCGGTCAACTGCTCGCCGACGTTCATGCGGCCTCGCCCGGCGCGGTGAGAATCACGACATCGCCGACCTCGTGCCGCTCCACCGGCCGGCCCAGCAGGTCCTTGTCGGCGAACGGCTCGGAATCACCGTGCAGAACACGCCGCGCGGCCCGGGCGACGGCGGCCACGGACCGGCCGGGCAGCTCCGCGAGCAGGTTGTGCGCGACGAGCACCCGGTTCGGTGCGAGGTCGGCGAGCCGCTGCGTCGACGACGCGAAGGCTGTGAGGTCCGCGCCCTCGCCGTGCAGCCAGTAGGCGGCCGCGAGGAGCGTGTCGCCGGACAACAGCACACCGGTTGCCTCTTCGTACAGGCAGATCGCGTCGGGCGCGTGCCCGGGGGTGTGCAGCACGCGCAGGACCCGGCCGCCCAGGTCGATCTCCTCGCCGTCGGCCAGGAAGTGCGTGGGCAGGACGGGCGGGACATGCCAGCCGGAGAGATCCGGCAGCTCGCGCAGCCGAGGTAGGACGGACGCCACGAAGAAGTTCTGCCGGTCGAGGTCGAGGTAGCGCCGATAGTCGTCGTACGCCGAGCGCATCGCGTCCTCGTACATCCGGAGAAAGCTCTCGTCGACCTCCGTGGGCCGGCCGAGCGGGTGGGCCGCGATCGCCAGCAGGCCGGGATCGCCGAGCAGTGATGCGTTGCCGCCGCGGTGATCCAGGTGATCATGCGAGTTCACGACGATCAGCGGGAGGCCGGTGAGTTCGCGGACGACCGGAGCGATCGGTGCGATCCCGAGGCCGGTGTCGAACAGCAGCGCGGTCGTCGTCCCGGTGACCAGGAAGCTGTTGGCGTGACCGGGCTCGGCGATGAGCCGGAACCCCTCGCCCAGCTCGCGTACCTCGAACCAGTCGGCCATGCCGCTCACCCCAGAATGTTGATGTGAGTAACATTGGAGAGCCTAGGACCGCTCGGTTTCGGGCAGATTTCTGTGGAGGACCGGCTGTATGAACCAAGACGAGATCGACGCCCGGCTCGGGTCCGCGATCCGCGCCCTGCGGCACACCCGCAAGTGCACGCTGGTGGAGATCGCCGCCGCCACCGGGCTGTCGCATCCGTTCCTCAGCCAGATCGAACGCGGCCGGGCCCGCCCGTCGATGCGCTCGCTGTTCCTGATCGCCGAGGCGCTCGGAACGACTCAGCAGAGCCTGCTCGCGGCCGCGGCCCCGGTGGCCGGGGAGGCGCCGACCATCGGCACCGGCACCCGGCTGCTGCTGCACGACGGCGGCGTCGACGTCACCGAGTTCGCCGACATCGGCACCGAGTTCGAGGAGTTCTTCAGCCACGTCCGGCCGGAGTTCCTGTACGTGGTGACCGGAACACTGCAGGTCGAGACCCGCGAGTCCGCGGAGGCCGAAGGCACCGTCCGGACCCTCGGGGCCCGCGACTCGGTGAGCTATTCCGGTGGCGTCCTGCACCGCTTCCGCCGGGCCGGCGCCGAGCCCTGCGTCGTGCTGATGGTGCACGGTGACGAGCATGTTTCGCAGGCGTAAGCATCTCGCGACAGATGTTCACCACATCAACATCCATGCCTACGCTCGACCTCGATGACCGACAACGTGCTGGGCGACCCGGGTCTGCTCGCAGCCTTCCGTCGCTACGAACGAGCCCTGCTCACCAACGACGTACCGGAACTCGACGCCTTCCTCGCCGACGATCCGGCGACGCTGCGCGCCGGGCCCGGCGACGTCCTGGTCGGCCACGACCACATCGCGAGCTTCCGGGCCGGACGCCAAGGTGTTCCCGACCGGGTCCTGCAACGCGTCCATCTGCGTGGGCTCACGGAGCACTCCGCGGTACTGGTCGCCGAGACGACCCGCGCGGACGGTGGTACCGGCGTACAGACCCAGCTCTGGCAGCGCCTCGGCGACACCTGGCAGGTGACGCTCGCACATGTCTCAGCAACACCTCCGCCCGCCCCACCGGGTGCGGGCCCTGCGGATCCAGCGGCATGGCGGGTCGGCCCGGAGGATGTTCCGCTCGTGCGCGGCAGTGGCTCAGGACCACTGGTGGGAATGCGGATCGCGGTGAAGGACCTGTTCGCGGTGGCCGGGCAGCGGATCGGCGCGGGGAATCCGGGCTGGCTGGCAACCGCACCGGTGCAGACAGCGCACGCGGGCGCAGTGGCGAAGCTGCTCGCCGCAGGGGCCGACATCGCGGGCATCGCACAAACCGACGAGCTGGCGTTCTCACTCGCCGGAACCAACGTGCACTACGGAACGCCCGCGAATGCCGCGGCCCCCGGTCGTATCCCTGGTGGGTCGAGCAGCGGACCGGCGGCGGCTGTCGCCTCGGGGCACGCGGAGATCGGGCTCGGCACGGACACGGCCGGCTCCGTCCGGGTACCTGCGTCGTACTGCGGTCTGTACGGGCTGCGGACGACGTTCGACGCCGTCGACCGAACCGGGCTGGTCGCGTTGGCGCCGTCCTTCGACACCGTTGGCGTGCTCGCGCGGACCGGCAACGTACTCGCCGCCGCGGCCGACGTCCTGCTCCCGGCAGCCGATGTCGAACCGATTCGCGAACTGTTGGTAGCGCCAACGCTGATGGACCTCGCCACACCGGACGCCCGGCTCGCGGTCGAGGCCGCGCTCCGAGCCCTGGCACTGCGTCACGGGTTGCCCGTACGCGTCGTGGAGCTGGATCCTGCAGCACTGGAAACCTGGTTCACCGCATTCCGTACGGTCCAGACGGCAGAGGCCTGGCGGGAACACTGCAAGTTCGTGCGCGCGCATCCAGGTGAATTCGAAGCAGCGATCGAAGCACGGTTCCGGGGCGGCGCGGAGGTCGACGAGGCGCAGGAGAATACCGCCCGCGCCACGCTGGAGAACGCTCGAGCGCAGCTCCACGGACTCCTGGCACCGGACGCGGTTCTCGCGCTGCCGACCTCCGCGAGCCCAGCGCCTCCGGTCGACGCCGACGCCGCGGCGATCGACACGATCCGGGGCGCGACCCTGCGCCTCACCTGCCTGGCATCGCTTGCCGGTCTCCCGGCCCTCAGCATCCCGGCCGCCCGCGTCGGCACCCTTCCCGCCGGTCTCTGCCTCGCCGGCCGTCCTGGCAGCGACCGTTCCCTACTCGCCTTGATCGACGAGGACGCCCGATGACCCGCAACACCTGGACGCTCGCCACCTCCTCCGCGGACCTGCGCCGGCCCGCACTGCCAGCCGCTCCGATCACGGTCCACGCCCAACCACAACAGCTGACCGTCGACCTCGCCCGGACAGCGGTCATCGTGGTCGATCTGCAGAACGACTTCTGCCATCCCGACGGCTGGCTGGCCGGCATCGGCGTCGACATCGCCGGTGCGCAGGCGCCGATCCCGGTCGTCGCGGCGCTGCTCCCCCAGTTGCGCAGTCAGGGCGTACCGGTTGTCTGGGTGAACTGGGGCAACCGCGAGGACCAGGCCAACCTTCCGCCTGGTGTACGTCACGTTTACGACCCGGCCGGAGAAGGTGGCGGCATCGGCTCGACCACCGGCGCGTCCGGATCGCCTGTCCTGCAAGCCGGTTCGTGGGCGGCGGCGATCGTCGACGAACTGGTCGCCGAAGCCGGGGACATCGCGGTCGACAAGTACCGCATGAGCGGTTTCGTCGACACCCCGCTGGACTCGATCCTCCGCAACCTGCGGGTCGACACGCTGCTCTTCGCGGGCGTCAACGCCGACCAGTGCGTCCTCAACACACTCACGGATGCCGCGAATCTCGGGTACGACGTGGTCCTGATCGAAGACGCCGTCGGTACGACGTCCCCGCCGTACTGTCTCGACGCCACCCTCTACAACGTGCGCCAGTGCTACGGCTTCACCACCACGACCGCGGCACTGCTGGAGGGGATTGCTAACGGCGAGTGAGGTGATCGGCGACGCGGAGGGCGTTGGCGAGGACGGTGAGCACCGGGTTCACGCCGCCGTTGGTGACGTGGAGCGAGGCGTCGGCGATCCATACGTTGTCGTGTCCCCAGACACGTCCGTGTGGATCGGTGACCGAGCGGGCCGGGTCGTCACCCATCCGGCATGTTCCCGCCTGATGCTGGCCGATGCTCGGCCGGCCCAGGCTCCCGAGCCTCGACGCCGATGTCCGGACCGCACCCGCCTCCGTCAGCCAGTCCACAGCCTTGGCGCTCATGAAGTCGTGTACGCGGGCGTCCTCGGGGTGGATCGAGCCGCTCGTCACCACCACCGGGTTCCCGTACCGATCCAGGACCGACGGATCGACGCGGACGCGAGAGTCCGCCGACGTCATCTCCTGGATCGGCCCGACCACCCGGACCATCCGCCGGACGGCGTGCCGCATACCCTGCACGCTCTCCACCCCGGCGGGTGGGATCAACCCGGCGCCGGTCAGGTAGTCGTACGTCGACGCCGGAGTCGGCACGAACTCGTTCGCGAGCATCCCGCCGCCGACGAGCCCGTCGTTGCCGTGCCGGAAGTCGCAGGTCGCGATCGACACTCCCGGCCCGACGAGATCGACCACCTCGTCCTCGAACAACCCGACCGCACCGGCGTACACATGCGCCTGCAAGTGCCGGCCGACCTGGTCGTGGTTGTTGCCGATCCCGTACGGCTCGCCGTCGTGCGCGCTGTTCAGCAACAACCGCGGCGTTTCCGAGGCGCCCGCCGCGACCACGACCTCGTCGCAGCGGATCGTCTGCCGCCCGTTGCCGCCGACCAGCGCGACCCCGACGACACGGCCGGTCGCGTCGGTGACGAGTCGCTCGGCGGTGGTACCGGTGACGAGGGTGCAGTTGCCGGTGGCGAGGGCGGCGGGCAGGGCGGTGTTGTGCGTGCCGCTCTTCGCCTCAACCGGGCAGGCGAACCCGACGCACTGCCCGCACCGCACACAGCCGGCGCGTCCTTGGTAGTCGACCGAGTTGATCAGCAGCGGTACGTCGAGGGCGCCCCACCCGAGCCGCTCAGCGGCACCGGCCAGCAACTTCGCCGGACCGGTCCGGGGCATCGGCGGCATCGGCAACGGGATCGACCGCGGCCCGTGCCACGGATCCGTTCCGCCGCCGCTCACCCCGAACCGCTGTTCCGCCAGCGAGTAGTACGGCTCGAGGTCGTCGTACGAGATCGGCCAGTCGGCGAGCGAGCTGCCGTCCGGTACGCCGTACGTGGTGGCCATCCGGAAGTCCCGCGGTACGAACCGCCACGCCTGCGCGCCGTACACGCGGGTGCCACCGCCGACCGTGAACGCGTTGTTCCCCCAAGCGCCGTCGGGCGGCAGGACGTGGGACCGTACGCCGTCCGCGATCGCGACCCGCGGCCGCCCGGCCGGATCGGGATCGGTCGGCGCCGGCAGCCCGAGCGTCGAGCGGGGATTCCGCAGGTGATCACGGGCCAGCGCGTCCGTCGACGGATAGCTGCCCAGCTCGACGACGAGCACCGACCGCCCCGACTCCGCGAGAACCTGAGCCGCCGCGCCACCACCGGCGCCCGACCCGATCACCACGCAGTCGTACCGTTGCGCCAACGCCTCCCACGGCGTAACCCGCAGCTTGGTCTGCACGGTGGCGAACTCCCCCGTCCGCCACCTCACCGACTCCCAGACCGCCGGCTCCGCGTAGTAGCCCTGCGCAACCAATCGCACCAGCCAGTCCCGGTCCTCACCGGCCAGCGCGCGCTCGACCCGTCCGACCCAGTCCGGGCGATCCTCGGTCAGCACCCGCTCGACGAACGCGACCGCGGACCGCTGCCAGCCCTCCCCCGGCAGCACCGACTCCGCCAACCGCTCCAGGTCGATCCGCTGCTGTTCAGACAGGCGCACCCCTGAATCCTTTCACGCACTCGCGCGCGATGTTCAGTCCAAGACCGGATGCGGCCGGTACGGCGCCTCGAGCCGGGCGCGCTCCGCCGCCGACAGCACCAGCTCGACCGCCGCCACACCGTCGTCGATGTGCCGTGTCTTGGTCGCCCCGAGGATCGGAGCGGTCACCCCGGTCGCCCCCATCAGCCAGGCGAGCGCTATCTGCGCCGGTGGTACCTCGCGCTCGGCGGCCAATGCGTGGATGGCGTCGACCACTTCGCGATCGTTGGCGCCGTAGAGGTCGTCGGCGACCGGGTCCGTGCCGGCTCTCGTCGTACTGCCGGTCCGCGCCAGCAGACCGCGGGCCAGCGGGCTGTACGGGATCACGCCGACGCCCTGGTCGATGCAGAGCGGGATCATCTCGCGCTCCTCCTCGCGGTACACCAGGTTGTAGTGGTTCTGCATCGCCACGAACGGCACCGGCGCCACCCGCTGCGCTTTGGCGAACTGCCACGCGGCCATGCTCGACGCGCCCAGATACCGCGCCTTCCCCGCGCGGACGACGTCGGCGAGCGCGTCCATCGTCTCCTCGATCGGCGTCTCGTCGTCCCACCGGTGGATCTGGTACAGGTCGACGTACTCCGTTCCGAGCCGACGCAGCGAGGCGTCGATCGCGTCCAGGATGTGCTTGCGGGACAGGCCGCGGTCGTTCGGGCCGGGCCCGGTCGGGTAGTACACCTTGGTGGCGAGCACGTAGTCCTCGCGGCGCGCGAAGAACTTCCGCAGCAGCCGCCCGGTCAGCTCCTCGCCGGTGCCCTTCGAGTACGCGTCCGCGGTGTCGAAGAACGTCACGCCCGCGTCGACGGCCCGCCGTACGATCGGGCCGGCCGCGTCCTCGTCGAGGTGCCACTCCCGCGCGCCGCCGGTCCCGAAGCTCATCATGCCGAGGCAGATCCGCGACACCCGCAGACCGGTCCGTCCGAGCCTGACCTGTTCCATCAGCGGTCCGCGTTCAGCTCGGCGAGTTTGGCGAAGACCTGTTTCGGCCTCCAGTTGCCGTCATCGTCGACCGCGACCAGGCCGTACGCCGCCAGATCCAGGTCGTGCTGTGGATCGTCGGGGCGGTGCGGCAGCTCGAAGCCGGCGAAGCTGAACCAGAACGCGGCCGCGAGGTTGATCCGGTCGAACTCCTCGACAAGGTCGAGCAGGTACTCCACTTGTTCCTCCTCCCGTCGCTCGTACGTGCCGTCGAGCGCCGGCGGATCCGACTTCGGGTCGACGATCGCCCAACCGAGCCCGCCCCGGCCGGCGGCACCGCGGTAGGTGCAGCAGCCGAACTCGGTGGCCACCACCGGCTTGCCCCACTTGAACCGCGACGCGAGCTCGTCGGTGAACGTCGCGGCGTTCTGAGCGTCCCGGTACGCGTCGACGGCGACGATGTCGAAGAGGTCCCAGTTCACGTCCTCCCACATCCCGGAGGCGTACGTGATCCGGCCGCCGAACACCTTCCGCGCGGCGGCGGCCAGCTCGGCCTGGACGGTGCTCCAGCGGGCCAGTCCGGCCTGGAGCTGCCCGACCTTCACCGGGTCTGTCCAGGTCGCGGGATCCGACATCAGCGCAATCCGTTCCTGCGAAGTCTCACCCGGGACGAACCCCTTGCAGAACAGCGTCAGCTCGCAGCCGAGGACCATAACCACCTCGCCGTGCTGCCGGAGCGTCTCGGCCCGGGCGGCACAGCCGCTGAGTAACGCGATGAACTCGGCCGGCTCCAGGTCGGTCGGCATCGGCGAGAACCACACGTCCAGGCCCGCGGCGAGAGCCGCCTCGGCGGCGAACACCAGCCGGTCCGGGTCGTCGCCCGAGATCCGGACCGCCGGGGCGTGCAGCTGCTCGGCGATCACCACCATGTCGCTGCGCACGGCGCCGGCGTCGAAGCGCCGACGGGTGTTGCGACCGCCGTAGACGAAGCCGGTGTCGTAGTTCACCCCGATCGAAGTCATGCTCAGCACCCTACAGCTGAAGTCATACCCAGTACATCTTTTTATCCAGTATGGTTAAGCCTATGGAGCACCAGGGCCGTCGGGAGCGGAAGAAGGCGGAGGTCCGGGCGCGGATCGCCGACGTCGCGACCGGGCTGTTCCTGGAGCGCGGGTTCGACGCCGTGTCGGTGTCCGAGGTCGCCGAGGCGGCGGACGTCGCGCGTCCTACCGTGTTCGCGCACTTCCCCCGCAAGGAGGACATGCTGTTCGACCGGTATCCGGAGGCGGAGGCGCTGGTCGTTGCCGCAGTCAACGATCGGTCGGCGGGTCTATCGGCAGTGGAGGCGCTGTCGGAGTTGCTGGTCCGGCTCGCGGACGACGGGCACCCGTTGTCGGCGATCCGCGCGCAGTTCAGCCGGTTCTGGGAAGTGGTGGCGGAGTCGCGGGCGCTGCAGGCCCGGGCGCGGGAGTTGCTGCAGCACATCGAGGAGGCGATCGCCGGTGCGATGGAGCGGACCGGCGTACGTGATCCACAGCTGACCGCGGCGCTGACCGTGGCGGCCTACCGGATCGTCCACCTGGAGGCGGTACGGCGGATACTTGCCGGTGATGACGAGGTGGCCGTGGCGGTGGACCACCGGGCCCGGATCATCAGCACACTGGCCGGCGTGGATCAGCTCTTCAGATAGTCGGCGATCTCGCGGGCGCAGTCGATCGACTCGGTGTGGGAGGTCTCGACCTCGACGTCGTACGTGATGCCCTCGTGGATGACGTACGCCTGTTGCTCGGCCATGCCGCGGGTGCGGTCGCCGCGGGCGGTCTCCCGGCCGGCGGCGATCTGCGGGTCGCAGTGGACGCCGACGAACACGGTGTCCAGGTCGCCGGCCGCGTCGCGCCAACGTTGCTGGGACGACGGTCCGCCGACGAACACGTCGTCGACGATCGCGCGGCCGCCGGCGCGGCACATCGCGACGATGCCGGCGGTCCAGGCCGCTTCGAGTTCGCGGAACGCTTGGCCGACCGACACGCCGCCGTCCGGGCCGAACTCGATCCCGCCTTCCATCACGGCCGGGAGCGCGTCGACGAAGTCGTCCACGCTCAGTCCGAGCCATGGATCGGGCAGTACGGCTTGCAGACACCGTACGATCCCGGTCTTCCCGGAACTCGAACCGCCGTTGAGGATGATCAGTCGCGCCGTCACGCCCGCAAGGCTAGAGGTTGCTCACCGGCGGTCTCGACCGGTTTACGCCGGGCGAGTCCGAGGATCGGTACGGCGAGCAGTTGGACCACCGATGAGACCAGGTACGCCGGTCCGTAGCCCCAGACGTCCGCGGTACGCCCGAGGGCCGGTTGGATCACGACGCCGCCGGCGGAGCCGAGCATGTTGTCGAACGACAGGACGGTTGCGCGTTGCTCCGACGGGATGTTGCTGTTCAGGTAGGCCTGCCGCACCGGCGTCATCGCGGCGAACATCGAACCCCACACCATCAACAACACAAGCGCGGCCGAGAAGGACGTCACAAGGCCAAGACCCGCGATCATCACGGCGGACAACACGATCGCGCCGATCAGCATTCCGATCCGGTCCCCCGCCCCTCCGCTTCGCTCCGGGGCCCGCTGGAAGAGGTGGGACAGGTGGGGGGCTGCGGTGCCGCCGGCTATTTGGGCTCCGGCGACTATGCCGGCGGAGAGGCCGGCTATTGCGTAGGAATGGGTGTGGCCGTAGAGCTGCAGGAGGTAGGGCTGGGCGGCGTAGAAGCCGTACGCGCTGACCCCGGCGGTGAACGGTCCGGCGAGCATCACCCAGCGGACTCGGCGGTTGAGTAGTCCGTGGCGTAGGGACGCGCGGACGATCACGGCCATCTCGCCCCGTACCGAGACGCGAGGCTTCGGGGTGAAGCCGGTGTCGTGCATCGCGCGCCAGGCGACGGCGAAGGTAGCCGTCAGCAACAGTGCGCGGGCGACGTACGGCATCCCGAGGTTCGTGACCTGGGCGAGTACTCCGCCGCCGATCGAGCCGGCCATCATCGCGATCCCGTTCGCGACCTGACCCTTCGCGAAGGCGTCGTCCAGCGACCCGCTGTACCCGGTCGCGTGCAGACCGTCGACCAGCCACGCCTCCGTCGCGCCGCTGAAGAACGTGAACCCGAGCCCGAGCAGCGCCGACACCACCGCCCACCACACGAACGGCGCGTGTACCCGCCACAGGAACAGATACGCCAGCGTGGTACCGATCAGCGTCGCCGTCCCCAGCAGGTACGACGTACGCCGACCGACCGTGTCCGCGACGACCCCGGTCGGTACCTCGAACAGCACCATCCCCGCGGTGAAGAACGCGTTCGCCGCGAATGCCTTCCCGACGCTCAGCCCGGCGTCCAGCAGGAACACCGTGTTGATCCCCCAGATCATCGACGACGCCCCCGTCGACACCGCGACCAGCGTCAGGTAGGTCCGCAGTACTCGTTCGGCTGTCATACCCGGTACGTCGGAGCCGTCCGCCAGACCTCGACATGCACACCGATAGCTCCCCAGGCGGGTATCGTCCGGTCCCGTGACGGATCAGCAAGCCCAGCCCACGGCGCACGACACAGGGCACGACACGGGGCACCCCACCATGCACGACACGGCGAAGCTCGCCGTCATCGTCGGCGCCCTCGGTGTCGTGTTCGGCGACATCGGCACCAGTCCCATCTACACCCTGCAGACGGTCTTCAACCCGGAGGACCCGCACCCGGTGCCGGTCAGCGACCACAACGTGTACGGCGTGGTGTCGCTGATCTTCTGGTCGGTGATGCTCGTCGTCACAGTCACCTACATCCTGCTCACGATGCGCGCCGACAACGACGGCGAGGGCGGGGTGATGGCGCTCATCACGCTGCTCCGCAAATGGCGCTCCACACACCCGGGCCGCAAGGCCGCCGCGGTACTGGCCGTGGTCGGCCTGTTCGGCGCATCGCTGTTCTTCGGCGACGGCATGATCACGCCGGCGATCTCGGTGCTGTCCGCGGTCGAGGGACTCAAGACCGTGCAGCCCTCGCTGGGCGAGTACGTGATCCCGATCACCGCGGTGATCATCATCGGGCTGTTCATGGTCCAGCGCCGCGGAACCGAGTCCATCGGCCGCGCGTTCGGGCCGGTGATGATCCTGTGGTTCGCCGTGATCGGCGCGGCCGGGATCGGCGGCATCCTCGAGCACGCGCAGATCCTCAAGGCGCTGTCCCCGACGTACGCGATCGGGTTCCTGGCCGGGCACTTCCACATCGCGTTCTTCGCCCTCGCGGCGGTCGTACTGGCGATCACCGGCGCTGAGGCGCTGTACGCCGACATGGGGCACTTCGGCCGGAAGGCAATCAGCCGGGGCTGGCTGTTCCTGGTGCTGCCGGCCCTCACGCTCAGCTACATGGGACAGGGCGCGCTGATCCTCAAGGACCACGCGAACATCAGCAGCCCGTTCTTCCTGCTGGTCCCGGACTGGGGACGGCTGCCGCTCGTGCTGCTCGCGACCGCGGCGACCGTGATCGCGTCCCAGGCCGTCATCACCGGTGCGTACTCGGTGATGGCGCAGGCCGCCCGGCTCGGGTACCTGCCGCGGCTCCGGATCACGCACACGTCGGCGACCACCATGGGCCAGATCTATGTACCGTTCGTCAACTGGCTGCTGTTCGTGTCGGTGCTGACGCTGATCTTCGCGTTCCGGAGCTCGGCCGCGCTGGCGTACGCGTACGGCATGACCGTGACCGGGACGATCACGATCACGACGCTGCTGTTCTTCTACGTCGCGCACTACCGCTGGAACGTGCCGAGGTGGCTGATCCTGGCCGGCGCCGTGCCGCTGCTCCTGATCGACGGGCTGTTCATCGCGGCCAACCTGACCAAGCTGTTCCACGGCGCGTGGCTGCCGTTGCTGATCGCGCTCACCTCGTTCACGGTGATGACGACCTGGCAGCGCGGCCGTGAGGTCGTCACCCGCGAGCGGGAAGGCGCCGAGGGGTCGCTGCAGGAGTTCATCGACGAGCTGAGCTCCGGCAAGTTGCCGGTCCGTACGGTTCCGGGGACGGCGATCTTCCTGAACCGTGGCGGCGTCAGCGCACCGCTCGCGCTCCGGGCGAACGTCGAGCACAACCAGGTCCGGCACGAGCACGTGGTGATCGTCGCGATCGACACCGAACCGGTTCCGCGGATCTCCGACGACAAGCGGGTCACGGTGAACGACCTCGGGTACGGCGACGACGGGATCACGCACGTCACGATCAAGTTCGGCTACATGGAGCGCCCCGACGTACCGGCCGCACTGGCGCTGCTCGACCCGTCCGAGTCCGAGGGAGCGCTCGATCTCGAGCACGCGTCGTACTTCCTGTCCAAGATCGAGCTCCGGCGCGGCAAGGCACGGACGATGGCGGGCTGGCGCAAACAGCTGTTCCTCGCCACGTCCCACATCACCGCCGACGCCGCCGAGGCGTTCAGTCTCCCCCGCGACCGCACCGTCATCATCGGTTCGCACATCGAGGTCTGATGGAGCAGACGTACGACGAGAGCGCGCCGGTGCCCGCACTGGTCGGTCTCGTCCGTACGGTCTGGATCCAGCGCACCGGCGCCTCGCCGTACCCGCAGCGTGACCTGCCGACGGGCGGGGTCGAGCTGCACTGCCCGGTGGGCGGCGTACCGCGGTTGATCGGGCCGCTGACGCGGGCGCACCTGCAGGTGATTCCGCCGCGGACCACGATCGTCGGGGTGCGGTTCATGCCGGGTGCGGGCACGCCGCTGCTCGGCGGTCCGGCCGATGAGCTGGTGGACTGCGCGGTGGACCTGTGGGATCCGTTGGCGGACGTGATCGGGTCTCTGGTGGCGGATGCCGCCAGTCCGCAGGCGGCCCTGCTCGGGGTGCAGCGGTACCTGGTCGGGCAGGAGGTGCGGCCGGATCCGCTGGTGGCGGAGCTGGTACGGCGGTTGATGCCGTGGGAGCCTGCCGGGATCGCTACGCTGGCCGACGAGCTGGCGTTGTCGGAGAGCCAGCTGCGGCGCCGCTGCCTGACGGCAACCGGGGTGGGGCCCAAGGCGTTGCAGCGGACGTTGCGGTTCCAGGGATACCTGGCGCTGGCGCAGGCCGGGTTCGGGAGCGGCCTGGCGGATCTGGCGGCGGAGGTCGGGTACGCCGATCACGCGCACCTGACGCGCGAGTGCGTACGGCTGACCGGGGTGACGCCGCGGGACCTCCTCGGCGACAAGGCCGACCGGTGCGACTGCGGCCACGACCACACCGCGTCGTGGGCGCCGTTCCTGGGCGCCCGTTTTGTTCAAGCGCGGCGGGCACGTGGCGTCCTAACGTCAGCTCATGGAGCTGATCGGTCCTGACCACGAGCTGTACGACACCCTCCGCCGCCCGGGCCTGCCGCAGTACGACCACATCCGTCCGCAGGCAATCGCCCGCTGCACCACCCCCGACGACGTGGCCGAAGCCCTCGCGTACGCCCGCACCGCCGGTCTGCCGGTAACACCCCGCGGCGGCGGCCACTGCTTCGCCGGCCGCTCCTCCACCACCGGCCTACTCGTCGACCTCTCCCCCATGTCGACGGTGGAAGTCGAGCAGCCCCAGGTCTCGCCCGGTCGGGCGAGCAGCCGGGCGACCGTCGGGGCCGGGGCGCGGCTTGCGTCTGTCTACCGCGAGTTGCATGTGTACCGGTTGACGTTACCGGCCGGGTGTGGGCCGACGGTGGGGATTGTGGGGTTGACGCTCGGGGGTGGGTTGGGGCTGCTGGGACGCAAGTACGGGTTGACGTGTGACCGGCTGGCGGCGGCGACCGTGGTGCTTGCTGATGGCAACGTTGTGGAGTGTGCCGCGGAGCGGGAGGCGGAGCTGTTCTGGGCGTTGCGGGGTGCGGGTGGTGGGCAGTTCGGGGTGGTGACCTCGCTCGTGTTCGACGCCGTACCGTCGCCGGCTGCGACCCGCTTCCGGATCACCTGGCCGCGGGAACGCGCCGCCGAGGTGATCGACGCGTGGCAGACCTGGGCGCCGGACGCCCCGGACGAGATCACCGCGAGCCTCACCGTCACCGCCGACCGCGCCGAGGTCTTCGGCGCCGCCCTGGTCGCCTTCGACCCGAGCCATCTCCCTGAAGGCGATCTCGAACTCCGCGACGACCTCAACTGGCCCGACCTCAAACGCAGTCTCTCCGAAGGCGACCCGGACGACCGGATCATGCACAGCAAGTCCGAATTCTTCCGCGCCGCGCTCCCCCGAACCACGATCGACCAACTCCTCGACACCGGCTGCACCCTCAACTTCACCCCGATGGGCGGCGCCTACAACCGCATCCCGCCGGAAGCCACCGCCTTTCCCCACCGCACCGAACGCTTCCTCCTCGAACACACCGCCCCCGATCGCACCGCCGTACGCCACTCCTGGTCCCTCGCCCACCCCCACGCATCCGGCGGCGTCTACCCGAACTTCCCCGACCCCGACCTCCCCGATTGGCAGACTGCCTACCACGGCCGCAACTACGAACGGCTGCTCGACATCAAGCACAAGTACGACCCCACCAACCTCTTCCAGTTCCCGCAGTCACTCGGAGGTAGCCGATGATCCGCCTGTACATGAGCATGTCCGTCGACGGCTTCATCGTCGGTCCCGACGACAGCGTCGAGGAACCGATGGGTCGGGGCGGCTTCCGGTTGTTCAACTGGCTCGACGACCGCAACTCCGACGGCCCGAGCGGCCAGGTGTACGCCGAGGCGGAGGCAACCGGCGCGGTGATCGCGGGCCGCCGTACGTACGAGCACGCCGGCCGCTGGAACGGCGACCACCACGACGGCGTACCGATCTTCGTCCTCACCCACCACCCCGACGACACCCCACCCGGAACCGCCCGCTACGTCACCGACGTCACCGAGTGCGCCACCCAGGCAAGAGCCGCCGCCGGCGACAAAGACGTCCTGGTCCACGGCGCCGGCGCCGCCCAGGCCCTCCTCCGAGCCGGCCAACTCGACGAACTCGAACTACACGTCGTCAACGTCCTCCTCGGCCGAGGCCGCCGCCTCTTCGACAACCTCCCCGACGACTACATCGAGCTGGAAAACGTCCGCCAACTCCCCGACCGAGACGTCACCCACCTCCGCTACCGCGTCCTGAACGCACCTGCCTGACGTCCGAGGCCGCGGTACGTTCAGAGCCAGGGTAGGAGCGGTTCTGCCGGATCGCCCGACGGGGTGAGGACCTCGGTGTACGGGCGGCCGGACAGGTAGGCCGCAACATCCGGGAGGGTTCCGGTCACGGTCGGTACGTCGCCTCGTTGGGTGCGGATGTCGTCGCAGAGGGCGGTGAGGAAGTCGGGTGGTAGGTCGACGAAGGTGATGCCGGTGCCAAGGTCGACGGCGTGGATGAGGACCTCGCGGGAGCGCATCCAGGGGATTCGGGTGGCGGGGACGGGGGCGCCCTGGGCGGTTCGGACCGGGGCTTGCCACTGGGCATCGGTGAGGGTTGACATCGCGGCAGCCAAAGCGGCGGCTGACTCATCGAACCAGGAGCGCAGTTCGTCGGCCGAGCGGGCCGTACCCTTCTCGATGTCGGCGTTCCGCGCGTCGGCGGACGGGTACATCGGCCGTTCCTCGCCGGTTCGGGCCCAGTGCACTAAGTTGCCCAGGGCCTCGGCGTTCAGGGACAGGTGTGCGGCTACGTGGCGTCGCGACCAGCCCGGTAGCAGTGACGGCGCATCGAGGTCGGTCAGCGCGCCACGGCACAGCGCCGTACCTGTGTCGATCCAGTCCAGAACCCGCTCCATGAAGGGAACGTAGCCCACGACGGCGCGGGTTCTTGCAGCGGTGGGGTCTTGTGGTGAGACTGACCCGCATGGAGGAGGGGACCAGTACATGGTGACGACGATCGGAGTGGTGGGGCCGTCGGACCTGGTCACCTCGAGCAGCCGGATCGTGAAGGGGCTGCGCGGTGTCGAGGTGGTCCCGCTGCGGTACCGGCGGGAGACCGACACGCCCAAGGTGATGGCGGACGCGCCGGGCAGTGTGGACGCGTGGCTGTTCACCGGTGTGGTCCCGTACCAGATCGCCGCCGCGCAGGACCTGCTCGACCGGCCGGCCGCGTACGTCGAGTACACCGGGGCCACGCTGATGCGCGCCCTGGTCCAGCTGCTCCGGGACGGGCAGGACGTCACCTCGCTGAGCATCGACGTACTGGACGAGGCCGACGTCCGGGAGACGTTCGACGAGGTCGGGCTGCCGATGCGCGGCGTCAAGGTGCTGCCGTACCGGCCCGGACTGAGCCTCGACGACATGGTCGAGTTCCACCAGCAGGCGCGGGCGAAGGTCGCGATCACCTGTCTGCGATCGGCGTACGAGAAGCTCCGGACCGAGCAGACCACGCTGCGGCTCGCGCCGTCGGTGCACTCGGTCCGTTCCGCGGTGAACAGCCTGCTGCTCGTCCATGACGCTCTGCGCAGTGACGACGCGCAGATCGCGCTCGGCCTGGTCGAGATCTCGCCGGACGCCGAGAGCGCACTGCGCCGCGAGGCCGGCACGCTCGGTGGCAGCATCATCCGGTACGACGACAAGCGCTGGATGATGGTCGCGACCCGCGGACCGCTCGAGCAGGCGTCGTCCGCGTTCACCGAACTGAGCATGCTGTCCCGCCTGAAGGAACAGTTCGGGCCGGTCCGGATCGGGTTCGGCATCGGCGGCTCGGGAACCGAGACGGAGGCGCTGGCCCGCCGCGCTCTCGGCCGCGCGAAGACAGCCGGTCGTACGGCCGCCGTCGTGTCGCTGCGCAACGACATCGACCTCGTCCTGGTCGGCGGCGCACCGCCACGAGCTCAGCAGCGTTCGAAGCTGCAACTCCTCGCGCAGCGCGCCGGCCTCTCAAAGGCGACCCTCGAGCGTCTCCAGGAACTCGTCCGCGCCACCCCGGAGGACGGCCTCACCACGCGTTCGGTCGCCGATCACCTCGGCATCCAGCCGCGCACCGCGCGACGGGTCCTGAACCGCCTCGAGCGGGCCGGCCTCGCGGATGCCACCGGTACCCAGCTCGGCACCGGCAGCGGCCGTCCGCTGGTCGTGTACCGCGTACATCTCTGACCGGCGGTTGACGCACCAGGCCGGCCCGGATAATTTCAGCCATGACCGTAATTCGTCGTCCGCTGTCCGGGAGGCCTTGTGAACAAGCGATCCGCAGAGGACAGCCGGCTGGCTCGTGACGGTGGTACGCCGGTCCGCACCGAGCCGTTGCCGTCGACGATGAACGCGAGCGGCCGGCGGTTCGGCGACGACGAGGTGAAGGCGGTCGAGCGGGTGCTGCGCAGCGGCATGCTGTCGGCCACCTGGGGTAGCGAGGTTCCGGCGCTGGAGCTGGAGTTCGCGTCGCTGCTCGGCGCCGGGTACGCGGTCGCCTGCAGCTCGGGTACGGCGGCACTGCACCTAGCTGTTGCCGCGGTGAACCCGGACCCGGGCGACGAGATCATCACCACACCGATCAGCGACATGGGTACGGTGTTCCCGATCATGATGCAGAACGCCGTACCGGTGTTCGCGGACGTCGACCCGATCACCGGAAACCTGACGCCGGAGACGGTCGCGGCCGCGATCACGCCGCGCACCAAGGCGGTGATCGTCGTCCACCTGTTCGGCAAACCGGCTGCGGTCCGGGAGTTGCGCGAGCTCTGCGACCAGCGCGGGATCCTGCTGATCGAGGACTGCGCGCAGGCGTACCTCGCACCGGTCGGTGACACGTACGTCGGCCGGATCGGGCACATCGGGTGCTTCAGCCTGCAGCAGACCAAGCACATCAGCGCCGGCGACGGCGGCCTGACGGTCACCGACGACGCGCAGCACGCGCGCCGGATGCGGCTCTTCGCGGACAAGGGCTGGCCGCGCGACACCGACGAACGTACGTACCTCTTCCTGGCGCTCAACTACCGGATGACCGAGCTGGTCGCGTCGGTGACCCGCGCGCAGCTCACCAAGCTCCGCGGCGTCGTGGCGGATCGCCGTACGGCGGCCGCGCGGCTGTCCGCGGCGATCGCGGACCTGCCCGGAGTGACGGTGCCGCCGGACGGTGGCGATCACGTGTACTGGCAGTACCCGCTGATCGTCTCCGAAGCGGCCGGTGACCTGCGCGATTGGGCGGCAGCGCTGACGGCCGAAGGCATTCCGGCGAACGGCGGGTACCTGACGAGCCCGCTGTACGCCGCACCTGCGGTTCGCGAGCGGATCACGTACGGTCGGTCCGGGTTCCCGTTGCAGGACGTCGAGTACCCGGTCGGCCTCTGCCCGAACGCCGAGGAGCTGATCGGGCGCACGCTGCTCGTACTGCCCTGGAACGAGAACTACACCGACGCGGACGTCGACGACATCGCCGCCGCGATCCGCAAGGTCCACAGTGTTCTCAGCGCCCTGGAGCCCCGATGAGCGAAACTCCCCCGCTGCTCGACTGCGACCTCCTGGTCGGTCACGACGTGACGACCGGGCGCTGGGGACGGTCGGAGAACATCGCGAAAGTACTCGCGGACAGCGGGATCTCGGGCGGTCTGGTGGCGGCGCTGCGGGCCGTGCACTTCGACGTACCGTCCGGGAACGACGAGGCCGCTGAGGTTGCCGCCGGCAACGGATGGACGGCGGTCCCGGTGCTCGACCTGCGCGATCCGCTCGGCGCGGAGAAGGAGCTGGAGCGGCAGCTTGCTCGTACGACGCCGCCGCGGGCGGTGCGGTTGGCGCCGACCGCGCAGGGGGTCGAGCCCGGGTACCCGGCGTTCGGTCACGTCGTGCAGCTGCTCGTCGACGCGGGGCTGACGATCTTCGTCGAAGGCGACGTACGGAAGGTCGGTCCGGCACTGCGCGGGCTCGGAGCGCGGGTGGTGTTCCTCGACACGCACTTCTACTACCTCGGGGACTTCGTGGTGCTGGCCCGGTCCGAGCCCGGGTTCCACACGTCGACGCGGATGCTGACCGGGCCGGACTCGCTGGAGATCGTGGCCGCCGAGGTCGGCGCGGAGCGGCTCGTGTTCGGCAGCCGTACGCCGTTCCACGAGACGCGTTCCGTCGTACGGCGGTTGCTCACGTCGAAGCTCAGCGCGGACGAGATCACGCAGGCCGGGAGCCGCAGTCTCAGCAGCCTCCTGGAGCCCGGATGCTGATCGACGTACACGCGCACTGGGGTCCGTGGTTCTTCTCGATGGACTCCGCCAGTATCGACGTCAACCTCGACGGCCTGGACCGCTTCGGCATCGACCTCCAGCTGGTCTCCGCGATCGAGGCCATCGTGTACGACGCTCCGCTCGGCAACCGCTCGCTCGCCGAACAGCTGCCGGCCGACCCGCGGCTGCGCGGCATGATCGTCGTCGACCCGCGGCGGCTGGACGAGGCCCGGAAGGACCTCGACGAGCTGCTCGCCGGCGACGGGCGGACGCGGTGGGTCGGCGCGAAGATCCACAGCGAGTACAGCCGGACGCCGATCAGTACCCCGCGGATGCAGGCGGCGATCGAGCTGACCACGGAGTACGGCCTGCCGACCCTCGTACACACGTGGGGCGACACGGTCGTCGATCTCGCGGACGTCGCCGCACGTGTCCCGAGCGCGCGGGTGCTCGCCGGTCACATGGGCGCTCACGGCTGGCCGCGGGTCCCCGAGGCCGCGGACCGCTCCGACCGGATCTGGTTCGAGCCGTGCTGGTCCGCCCCGGAGGCGAACCGCATCCGCTGGATCCTCGACCGGATCGGTCCCGGCCGGATGATGTTCGGCACCGACGCTACCCTGATCGATCCCTCCGTCGCGCTGGGCGCCCTGGAGGCAGCCGACCTCACCCCGGAGGAGCACGCGGCGATCACCCACCAGAACGCCCAGGCGTTGTTCGGGCTCTAACGGTTCACGAAGACCAGGATGTCGGTTTCGGGACCGCGGACCTCGGGTTCTTGCCAGCCGAGGTGGCGGTAGAAGGCGATCGCGTCGTGGTTCTGGTTCCAGGCGAGCAGCCAGGCGCGGGGGTTCTCTTGCGTGGCGGCTTCGAGGAGGCGGCGGGCGAGGCCGGTGCCGCGGGCATGCTGTCGTACGCCGAGTTCGTCGACCTCGAACGCGCCGATCAACAGCTCCTCGACCTGCTCCGCACCGAGCCGGTCGAGGACGCTGCCGTACGACCGGTCCGTCCGGAACGGCGCCGGCGTCGTCCACCCGGTCAGGAACCCGGCGATCCGCCCGTCCCCCGAACGCTCGATCCACGCCTGAAATCCGGGCCGCTCCGCATCACCCTCGAGCCGCTTCCGGAACGAGCTGCCGGTCTGCTGCGGGTCCCGGTGCGCGAACGGTGGGGCGGTGAACACCTCGACGTACGCCGTCGTCAGTTCGTCCGCGATCTCCAGGATGTCCCGGCCATGCGTCTGCACCGCTCCAACCTAGGTGATGGAGCGGTGCGTCGTACCCCGAGCTACTGAGCCGCGGCTGCCTGCTCCAGATCTGCGGGCGTGCTCGCCGGTGCGCGCATCGGAGCGGCGTCGGGCGTTCCCGCGATTGTCTCGAGTTCGGAACGGAACTGCGGAAGCATCCAGCGCAGTGGCTGGTCCAGGACGCGTGCGATGGTCGCCTGTTCCACGTTCAGCAGGCCGCCGATCCGGGCGAGCGCGTCCGGCTCGTCGGTGGCGGCGTACAGCAAGTGGACGACTTCGTGCCGGTGCGCGAACACCGACAGTGCGGCGGCGGCCAGGCCGGCATCGATTTCGGGCGGACTTGCGATTTCCCCGTTGACTGTCACGACACCAACAACCCGCCGGGGTACGAATCGGTTACGTGTCAGTCGTCGACTAAAACGTTCAGCTGGGCAGCCACGAGACCTTGCCGAGCAGGTACGTCGCGCCGATCAGCGCGGTGGTGTCGATCAGCGTATGCGCGACCACGAGCGGCATCACCCGGCCCCAGCGGCGGTACAGGTAGGTGAAGATCACGCCCATGATCACGTTGCCCGCGAAGCCGCCCAGGCCCTGATAGAGGTGGTAGGAGCCGCGGAGGAGGGCGCTCGTCGCGGTGGCCCGGCGGACCGACCAGCCGAGCTGGTCGAGCCGGTGGTTGAGGTAGCCGAGCACGACGACCTCCTCGAGTACGGCGTTCTGCGCGGAGACGGCGATCAGGATCGGGATCCGCCACCAGTAGTCCGGCAGCTGCGACGGGTCGACGGTCAGGTTCACGCCGGACGCGTGTGCACCGATGTAGAACACCAGTCCCGCACCGCCGATGATCGCCGCGATCGCCGTACCGCGCCCCAGATCCCGCCACCGGTCCCGCAGGTCGAACCCGATCGTCCGGAACGACTCCCTGCCGCGCACCAGCAAGTGCCCCACCAACGCGACCGGCACCAACGCGGTCACCACCGCGAACACCTGCCACGCCAGATCCAGCCAAGGCCGCCCCGGCGCCCGGGACCCCACGATCACCGCCGTCTGCCCACCCAACGGCTTCCCGGACGTCAACACCCCCGCGAACGAGATCACAGCAGCAACTCCCGACGCCCCCAGCGATAAGGCAAGCACCAACCACACCTCCCGCCCAAGCACCCGCCGGCCATCGCCGGCGGGCGGGGTGGGGGAGGCAGACGCGGTGGGCGCCGCAGGCGCGGGAGGGGCGGTTCGGTCCGCTGGTGGGGTGGGGCCTTGGGCGGACTTCGTCATGGGTCAACTATTGCGCGTTGGGCCGGACAGCAGGTCGAGGAGGTGGTGGAAGGCTTCGGCTGGGGCTGTGGTGAGTTCGTACTGGGATTGGACTTGGAGGCCGTCCGACAGGGCGATCAGGAGGGTGGCGATCGTGTCCGGGTCGGCGTCCGGGGTGAGGGTGCCTTCGGACTGGCGGGTGCGGACGGTTTCGGCCAGGCGGGTGCGGAGGGCGGCGTAGCGGTCCACGAAGAAGGCGTGGGAGGTGTGGTCGGGGTCGCCGGCCTCGGCGGAGAACGTGGAGTAGAGCTGCACCAGCCCGGGGACTGTGCCGTTGTGGCGGATGACCGCCTGCAGGCCGTCGATCGAGTCGGTGGCGTCGATCCGCTCCATGTCCGCCTCGTCGCGGGCACGCAGTACCTCCTCGAAAAGCTTCTCCTTCGACCCGAAGTAGTGCAGCATCCCCGCCTCGCTCAGCCCTACCGCGGCGGCGAGTTCGCGCGTCGACGTCTTCCGGTAGCCGTGCCGCGCGATCACCTCCAGCGCCGCGCGCAGGATCTCGGCGCGCTTCGCGACCCCCTTCGCGTACGGACCCCGGGAAGTAGCCATATCCAAAACCTAGCATCACTCGGTTTTCAGACGTAGCATCGTCGCCATGAACTTCGACGACCTGCTCGGCCGGCTCTCCCTGGAGGAGAAGGTCCGGATCCTCACCGGCCAGGACTTCTGGTCGACCCACGCTCTGCCGTCGATCGGACTCCGCTCGATGGTGCTGTCCGACGGCCCGAGCGGTGTCCGCGGCGCGGTCTGGGACGAGCGCGACCCGTCGCTCAACCTCCCGTCCGCGACGGCCCTCTCCTCGTCCTGGGACGTCGGCATCGCGCATCGGTACGGCGTGGTGTCCGCGCTCGAGGCCCGCCGCAAGAACGTCGACGTCGTACTCGGCCCGACCATCAACCTGCACCGCTCCCCGCTCGGCGGCCGGCACTTCGAGGCGTTCAGCGAGGATCCGGTACTGACCGCCGACCTCGCCGCCGCGTACGTCGCCGGCGTCCAGGAGCTCGGCGTCGGCGCCACCCCGAAGCACTACGTGGCGAACGACTTCGAGACCGACCGCTTCACCGCGAACGTGGAGGTCGACGAGCGCACGCTCCGCGAGGTGTACCTGCTCGCGTTCGAGAAGGCCGTCACCGAGTCGAAGGCGTGGCTGGTGATGAGCGCGTACAACTCGATCAACGGCGCCACCGCCTCGGAGAACGACCTGCTCGAGACCCCGCTGAACACCGACTGGGGATTCGACGGCGTGGTCGTCAGCGACTGGACCGCGGTCCGCAGCATCGAGAGCGCGAAGCACTCGCAGGACCTGGCGATGCCCGGCCCGATCGGCGCCTGGGGCGACGCCCTGGTCGAGGCGGTCCGGTCCGGTGAGGTGAAGGAGGACGCGATCGACCGCAAGGTCCTGCGCATCCTCACCCTCGCGGCTCGCGTCGGCGCGCTGGAAGGCTACGAGAAGCCGGCCGACCCACCGCAGGTCGACGGACCAGCCTTCGCACGAACGGCAGCAGCCGAAGGAACCGTCCTCCTCGCCAACGGTCGCGGGGAGTTGCCCTGGCGGGCGGACGAGCTGGCGAAGGTTGCGGTCATCGGGCACAACGCCCGGGAGGCCCGCACCCAGGGTGGCGGCAGTGCGACCGTGATTCCGAAGAAGGTCGTCTCGCCGCTCGACGGTCTCCGTGCGGCGCTTCCGAACGCCGACATCACCTACTCGATCGGCGCGGTCGTCCAGGAAGGTGTCGCGGAGTTCCCGCTCGGCGCGATGACGAACCCGCAGTCCGGCGAGCAAGGCGCCCGCGTCCGGTTCCTGGCGGCCGACGGCGCGGAGCTGTTCGCCGAGGACCGGTTCTCCAGCGCGCTGGTGTACCTCGGCGGCAACGCGCCGATCGGCGAGTCCGCGGTCGTCGAGTTCCGGACCACCTGGACACCGGCCGAGTCCGGCCCGGTCAACCTCGGGTTCGCGTCGGTCGGCCACGGCCGGATCTTTGCCGACGGCAAGCTTCTTCGTGAGGACACCGCCGTACCGGTAGGCAACGACCTCGGTGCCGCGCTGCTCTCCCCGCCGTCCATCTCAGCCCCGTTGAACGTCACCGCCGGGCAGCCGGTCGACGTCCGGATCGAGCTCGATCTGCCCAAGCTGGAAGGCGGTATAGGCAACGCGCTGAGCATCACCGTCGGCGTCGAGCCGGCCAACGACGACCCGCAGGCACTGATCGACGAGGCGGTCGCCGCAGCCCGCACCGCGGACGTCGCACTCGTTGTCGTCGGCACCAACTCGAAGGTCGAGTCCGAGGGATACGACCGCACCACCCTCGAACTTCCCGGCCGTCAGGACGATCTGGTCCGCGCGGTCGCGGCGGCCAACCCGCGGACGGTCGTGGTCGTCAACGCGGGTTCACCCGTCCTCCTCCCCTGGCGGAACGACGTCGCCGCGGTGCTGGCGACGTACTTCGGCGGTCAGGAGTACGGCGACGCGCTCGCCGACGTACTCCTCGGCCGGACCGAGCCGGGCGGCCGACTCCCCACCACTTGGCCGCGGGAGCAGGCCGACGTACCGGTCATCAACGTCACGCCGGACAACGGCGTCGTGCGGTACGACGAGGGCATCCACATCGGGTACCGCGCCTGGCTGAAGGCAGGTACCGAACCGGCGTACGAGTTCGGCCACGGGCTCGGGTACACCACGTGGGAGCTGTCGGACCTGCGGGCGAACGACCCGTCGTCGGTTGCACTGACCGTCCGCAACACGGGCGACCGGGCCGGCAAGCACGTCGTCCAGGTGTACGCCGAACGCCCGGACAGCGCGGTGGACCGCCCGGTGCGCTGGCTCGCCGGGTTCGCCGTCGTCCGGCTGGACGCCGGACAGGCGCGCGAGATCACGGTCACGCTGCACGAGCACACCTTCGAGCACTGGGAGAACGGCTGGACCACCGAGCCCGGTGCCTTCACGATCCGAGCCGGCTCGTCGGTTTCGGACCTGCCGCTCGCCACCGAGCTGCAGGTTCGTTAGCTGCCCGGCTGAACGAGCTCTAACCGGGCTCGGAAGGGTCCGATGCCGGCCGTCGCACGACGCGGCGGCCGGTATCGGACTGCCAGTACAGAACCGACCGCCCGGAACGCCGGCGTTCCAGCAGACCGGCGTCGGTCAGCACCCGCAGGTGATCCGAGATCGTTGCCAGCGACAACCCGGTCGTTGCGACGAGCAACGTTGTACTCACCGGCGATGCCGCCTCGACCAGGACGCGCGCACGGTTCCGGCCGAGCAATTGCACCAACGGTTCGGCCGGCTCCTCAGCGGGCGCGAAGATCCCGGTCACTGGGTACGTCAACGCGAACCGGTCCGGTAACCGCCAGCTCACGTTGACGCGCTGCGTGTGTGCCGCGATGAACATCAGGTCGCGCCCGCGAACATCGGTCACCGGGTAGTCCCACCGGTTCACCTGGATCCGCCCGTCGCCCAGCCACTGCACGTCGGGTCCGAGCCCGCTCAGTACGCCGGACCACCCCTGCTCGCTGAGCCGCGACGTCCGCGATACGACGTCGGCCTGCAGGACCCGCAGCCGCCGCGGCCAATCCGGTTCGACCGTCTCCTTCCACACCCACCGCAGCAGGTCTGCCGCCGCACCGGCCAGCCCGGACGTCTCGCGGATGACAGCCGGCAGCGGTGTCCGTACGACACTGAGATCCGCGCGGATCTGGTCGTCGTCCAACGACGTCAGATACGCGAGCTCCGCCTCCAACGTGAGGTCCGGCTCGAGCGGCGGAAAGGTCAGGAAGTCCGCGGCCCAGCTGACCCCGAACGAGCTGTCGATCAATGTCGCCCACAACGGGTTCGCCTTCAGCACGGCCCGGTACGCGCCGACGTGTGCGTCCTTCCACGGGCGGAACCACGGCTCGACCGGCGCCCGCAAGAGCTTCAGCGCGGACACCGTCTCGGTGAGTTGCGACGTACCGAACCTGGCGTTCACCAGGGTGTCGGCATCGACCAGGAACTCGGACAACGTTTCGCCTCCATCCGAAACTCTAGGCGGCGGCCGGCCTCCAGTCGATCCTGCACACCATGGGTACCTACCGGGCGATCTTCGCCAACTCCGAGTTCCGGAACCTGTGGATCGGCAGCGCGCTGAGCAACGCGTCGGCGACCATGACCAGCCTGACGCTGGCGCTGCTGGTCGACAGCACGACCGGTTCCGCGCTGCTGGCCGCGATGATCATGTTCGGCCCGTCGCTGGCGCAGGTGCTCGGCCTCTCGACCCTGATGTCGGCGGCCGACACCGCGCGGCCGCGGCAGGTCCTCACGATGCTGAGTCTGCTTGCCACGGTCGAGGTCGCCGCGCAGGCCGCCTTCGACCTCCCGCCCGCCGCCCGGCTCGTGCTGGCGCTCGCGTTGGCGTACGGCCTGTCGATCGGGAGCGGTGCGCGCTGGGGCCTGCTCAGCGAGGTGGTCGACGAACGGCAGTTCGTCCTCGGCCGGTCGGCGATCAACCTGTCGGTCGGCGCGATGCAGATCGCCGGCTTCGGCATCGCCGGCATCCTGCTGCAGACCCTCAGCCCGTCGACCGTACTGTGGCTGGCCACCGGGTTCTCCGCGGTCTCCGTACTCGTCAACCGCTTCGGCCTCCGGGACCGCCCGCCACGCCGGGTCGCGCGGACCGGCCTCGCCGAGACCTGGCGCGGGAACCGTACGCTGCTCGCGCAACGCCGTACCCGCCCGTTGCTGCTCGCGCTCGCACTGCCCAACGGGCTGATCGTCGGCTGCGAGGCGTTGTTCGTCCCGTACGCCGGTTCGCGCGCAGGCTGGCTGCTCGCGGCCGGGGCCGCCGGGATGATGACCGGCGACCTCGTGGTCGGCCGGTTCCTGACCCGGAACGGCCGGCGGACAGCGGCGCGGTTCCTGCGGTTCGTACTCGCCGTACCGTTCCTCGGGTTCGCGTTCGAGCTGCCGATCGCGGTGCTCTGCGTCCTCGTCGCGATCGGCAGCAGCGGGTATTCCGCGTCGCTCGCGCAGCAGGAGCTCCTGGTCGATCTCACCCCCGGCGACCTGCGCGGGCAGGTGCTCGGGCTGGAGTCCGCGTTGCGGATGACGACGTTCGGAGTGGTCGCGATCCTCGCCGGCGCGTTCGCCGACCTGACCGCGCCCGCGCCGACGATGACTGCGTGCGCCGTCGCCTCGCTGCTGGTCTCTCTTGCCCTGACCCGCCCTCTAAGCTCACTGCATGGAAGTGGCACGGCTGCGGAAGGTCTCCAAACGGTACGGGCGGCGGGAGATCCTGACCGACGTCGACCTGCACCTGAACGCGGGTGAACTGGTCGCCCTGATCGGCGCCAACGGTTCCGGGAAGTCGACCGTACTGCGGCTGCTCGTCGGGCTGTCGCAGCCGTCCGCGGGTTCGGTCGAGCGTGACGCCCGCCTGGTCGGTTACGTGCCGGACGTGTTCGCGTCGCACGATCGGCTGTCGGCGTCGGCGTACCTCACCCACCTGGGACGGATCCGTGGGCTGGACACCCGGACCGCCCACGACCGCGCACACGAGCTCCTGGACCGGCTGAAACTCACCGGCGGTGCGGGCACGCCGATGCGCAAGTTGTCGAAGGGCAACGCGCAGAAGGTGGCGCTGGCCCAAGCGCTGCTCGAACCACCAGAGCTGCTCGTCCTCGACGAACCCTGGTCGGGCCTCGACGCCAACGCCCACAGCACGTTGCGCGAACTCCTGACCGAGACCGCCGAGCAGGGCGCGGCTGTTGTCTTCACCGAGCACTCCACCGAGACGGTCCGTACGACCGCGACCCGCGTCTGCGAGATCACCCACGGCCGGCTCACCGCGACATCGGAGCAGCCGAGCATCACCGAGGTGTCGCTGGTCCCCGGCGCGGACATCGACTGGACCCGGCACCCCGACGTCCTCGACGTACGGCGCTCCGACGGCCATGTCACGCTGACGCTGCCGACGGGCCGCCACGACGCCGCGCTACTGACCGCCTTGAACCACGGCTGGTCGGTCACAACCGTACGGCGGGTCAAATGACCTCCCTGTACCGGTACCTCATGCACAGCGTGCTGCTTTCCCAGCGCTACCTCCCGCCGATGCTGATCTTCTTCGGGGTCATCGCGGTCGGTACGACGTCCGACAACGGACCGCTGCAATCGGCGTACGCGTTCTGCGTGCTGGTCATGCTCGTGTGCTCGACCTGGATGACCGTCGCGATCGTCAACCACGAGGATCCGACGCAGCGGCAGATCATGCTGGTCACCGTCGGCAGCTCGCTGCGCGTCCTCGCGATGACCGTCGCCGTGGTCTTCACCTGGTGCATGCCGCTGCTCGTGTTCGGGCTGATCGTCCCGATCATCACCGGCAACCACAAGGTGACGGCCGGCGATGTGCTGATCGGTGCGGGCGCGCAACTCGCGGCGGCGATGATCGGCGCCGCCATCGGGGTGCTGTGTTCGCGACTGCTGATCCGGCGGATCGGGATCGCGATGCTGACCGCGGTCGCGCTGATCCTGCTGATGATGGTCCGGTGGCTCTCCCCGATCCGCGCGCTGATGACGGTGCTGTCGAACGAGAAGACGGCGGACGTCAACGCGGCACCGACAACCTTGTGGGCGGTCGTGTGCCTGACCGTACTGGTGCTCGCGGCGCTGGCCACCCGGACCATCGCGGACCGGAAGGATTAGGACGGACTAGGAGGCCGCGATCGAGAGGCCGTGCTGGGCGGCCGAGCCGCGGACGATCAGGGTCGTCGCCAACTCCACGTGGTGCGACGCGACCGGCTCCCCCGCCGCGAGCTGCAGCGCCGTCCGGAGGGCGACCGCGCCCATCTCGCGCAGCGGCTGGCGGACCGTGGTGAGCGGCGGCGACGCGAGGCGGGCAACCTCGGTGTCGTCGAAGCCGACCAGGCTGAGGTCCTCCGGGACCCGCAGACCACGCGCCCGCGCAGCCTCCAGGACACCCAGCGCGACCTCGTCGCTGCCCGCGAAGATCGCGGTCGGCGGATCGGCCAGGTCGAGCAGCGCGGATCCACCGGCCACGCCGTCGTCGTACAGGAAGTCGCTGAGCCAGACGTACTCCGGCGGTACGACCGCGCCGACCGAGTCCATCACGCTGCGGAACCCGCTCATCCGGGCCTGGTTGCAGCCCGACGTCGGCTGACCTCCGACGTACCCGATCCGGCGGTGGCCGAGGGACAGCAGGTGCTGCGCGGCGGCCATGCCACCGGCGAAGTTCGTCGAGCCGACGCTGGTCACCTCGGGCTCCGGGGTGTTCGCCGGGTCGATCACCACCAGTGGCAACCGGGCCCGGGCCAGCGCGGCCAGGTCCGCGTCGGTCAGCTCGCTGGTCAGGCCGATCGCGGCCCGCCGGCCGTTCGCGATCAGCTGCCGGATCCAGGACGCGGCGCGACCCGGGTTCGCGTTCGTGGTCGGCGGATGCTTCGGCCGGGAGTTCAGTACGACGTCGATGCCGGCCGCCTGGCCCGCCTCGACCACACCCTGGATCACCTCGACCGAGTACGCGTTGACGACGCCCTGGTAGAACAGCTCGACCGTGGCCCGGTGCGCGGGCTCCGGACGGCGGCCGACGTACCCGTGCTTCTCCAGGATCTCCTGGACGCGTGCGCGGGTGACGGGCGAGACGTCGCTGCGTCCGTTCAGCACCTTGGAGACCGTGGCGACCGAGACACCGGCCGACCCGGCCACCGTCGCCAGGGTGACGCGACCCTTCAACCGCGACATCTCATCACCCTCCTCCTGGGTCTGCGCTGATCGACACCGGCGTCGTCAGGACCCGGTTGTGCCCCACCACCCTCACATCCCCCGTCATCCGCAGCATCGCACGACACGGCAGGTCCAGTGCGGACGTGCCCACCATCACTTCGAACTCCCCAGGTTCGACGATCCGGCGCAGATCGGAACCCGTGTACGCCGTGCGATCGGCATGTACGCGGAACGTCACCTCGGCGGCCTGTCCCGGCTCAAGCGACACCCGCGCGAACCCGGTCAGCAGCTTCAACGGACGCGCCACCTGGGCGACCACGTCACGCAGGTACAGCTGGACGACCTCGTCACCGGCCCGTCCGCCCGTGTTCGTCACCCGGACCGTGGCGGTGAACTCGGCGTCGCTGCCGAACTCCTCCGCACTCAGCCGCAGCTCGCCCACCGAGAAACTCGTGTACGACGCCCCGTAGCCGAACGGGTACAACGGCCGCGTCTCGAGGCCGCTGATCCCCGCACTCTCGACACTCCCGAGCGCCGGCTGCAGGTACGTACCGGGCTGCCCACCTACATGCCGCGGGATCTGTACCGGCAACTTCCCGCTCGGCACGATCCGCCCGCTCAACACTCCCGCGATCGCCGCCGCGCCTTCCTGCCCTGGAAGAAACGCCTGCACCAACCCGGCAAGCCGCCCGTCGAACTCCCCCAACGCGTACGGCCGCCCGGACACAACGACGAGCACCACGGGCTTCCCGGTGTCGAGCAGCGCGTTGACGAGCTCCCCTTGCACCCCAGGCAACCGCAGGTCCTCAGCGTCACACCCCTCCCCCGACGACCCATGCCCGAACAACCCGGACAGATCACCGACGAACGCAACCGTCAGCTCGCTGTCCCGGGCTTGCGCGACGGCTTGCTCGAACCCGGAGCGATCGTCGCCCATGACCTCACAGCCCTTGGCGTACGACAATTCCACGCCCGCCAACTCGTTGCGCAAGGCATCTAGTGGCGTGTTGATGGTGAGACCGAGGCCCCGCTCGGGGTAGCGCGGGAGGACGTGGTTCGGGAAGGCGTAGCAGCCCATCAAGGTCCGCGGGTCGTCGGCGCACGGGCCCACGACGGCGACCTTCGTGAGGTTGGCGAGTGGGAGGACCGTGCCTGCGTCGAGAAGGACGATGGACTTCTCGGCCAGCTCGGCGCCGATCGCTCTGTTCTGTTCTGAATCCAGGTCGATGGACTCGGTGCTGACCGAGGCTTGGGGGGTCCAGTCGTCGTCGAGGAGGCCCAGTTCGGCCTTTTGGTGCAGGATTCGCCGGGCGGCTCGGTCGATCAGGTCTTCGGAGAGTTCGCCGGAACGGACCTTGTCCGCCAGCCCGGCGTACCCGATCGTGTCGGGGAGTTCGACGTCGGTGCCGGCGGTCAGCGCGAGTGCGCCCGCGTCGGCGTCGCCGGCCGCGACGCGGTGCATCGACGCGAGGAACGGCACCGCCCAGTAGTCCGACACCACCGTGCCCTCGAAGCCCCAGTCGTCGCGCAGTACCTCGGTGAACAGCCATGGGTCGGCGCCCGCGGGCAGTCCGTCGATATCCGCGTACGAGCTCATCACCGACCCGGCGGCGGCCGTCGCGATCGCGGTCTCGAACGTCGGCAGGATGATGTCGAGCAGCTCGCGGCGCCCCATCGACACCGGTCCGTGGTTCCGGCCGGCCCGGGAGGCGGAGTACCCCGCGAAGTGCTTCAGGGTCCCGATCACGCCCGCGCTCTGCAGGCCGCGGACGTACGCAGAGCCCAGGATCCCCACCAGATAAGGGTCTTCGCCCATCGTCTCCTCAACCCGGCCCCAGCGGTAGTCGCGGACCACGTCGAGCACCGGCGACAGTCCCTGGTGCACGCCGGCCGCGGCCATGTCCCGCCCGATCGCGGCCGCCATCCGCTCGACGAGTCCGGGATCGAACGTCGCGCCCCACGCGATCGACGCCGGGTACACGGTCGCGCCGTACGTCGTGAACCCGGTCAGGCACTCCTCGTGCACCAGGGCCGGTACGCCGAGCCGGGAGCCCTTCAGGACGACCTCGTGCTGCCGGATCACCTCGGCCACGCCCTGCTCGACCGTCTGCGGGTAGCTGCCCCAGACGCGGGTGAGGTGACCGAGGCCGTCGCGGCTCGCCTCCTCCAGCGACACCGAACCACCGGTCGAGAACACGTCCTCCATCGGCGCGACGTTGATCGTCTCGTCCGGGGACCGCTCGGCCAGCTCCTTGTCGTCCATGTCGTTACCGGCCCAGCGGCTGCCGAGCTGGGCGATCTTCTCCTCCAGCGTCATCGCCGCCAGCAGCAGGCCGGCCCGCTCCGCAGCGGGCAGGGAGGAGTCGCGCCAGGGCCGGTCGGTCGAGATGGACAAGAAAATCTCCCTTTGATGATCATTCGTTTCGGTGAGCAATTATCGAAAACTTTTCGAAACTCTCCGGCGGACCCCGGCGATCGGCCACGGGCCACGAATCGCCTGTGTGACCAGCGATTGCGTGACCACACTGTGACCCCGAAAAGTCCTCAGTTCAAGTCTTGACAGTCACATCTCCGAAATCTATGTTTCGAAAACAAGTCATATCGGCAGGTGCTTCCGCAACCTGTGGGGGCAGCACGGAGTACGGAGATCACTGTGGATCCCAACACGACATCCCGGCGTACTTTCCTCGGCCTGGTCGGCGGTGGCGCGCTGGCGGCAGGCCTCGCGGCTTGCGGTAGCTCCGGCCCGAGCAGCACGCCCGGGTCGACCACTGGAGCCGGCGGCAACACCGGCAGCGGTGCGACGTACTGGTTCCTCACCGGGCAGCCTCAGCAGGCCATCCGGGAGGCGCAGGTCAAGCGGTTCAACGACGCCAACCCGAACAGCAAGATCAAGACGACCGAGTTCCAGAACGACGCGTTCAAGCAGAAGATCAAGACCGCCATCGGTGCCGGCCAGGGCCCGACGCTGATCTGGGGCTGGGGCGGCGGCGGCCTGAAGGCCTACGTGGAAGCCGGCCAGGTCGAGGACCTCACCGACTGGTTCAACCAGCAGACCGATCTGAAGAACTCGATCTTCCCGTCGGCGTTCACCGCGGCCACCGTCAACGGCAAGCTCTACGCGGTGCCGGGCGAGGCCGTCACGCCGATCGTGCTGTTCTACGACAAGCGCGCGTTCGAGAAGATCGGTGCCCAGCCGCCACAGTCCTGGGGCGACATCATGGACCTGGTGCCGAAGTTCAACGACAAGGGCATCGCGCCGTTCTCGCTCGGCGGCCAGTCGCGCTGGACCAACATGATGTGGCTGGAGTTCCTGTTCGACCGGATCGGCGGAGCCGAGGTCTTCCAGAACATCTTCGACGGCAAGAAGGACGGCTGGTCCGACCCGTCCGCGCTCAAGGCGCTCGACGAGATGCAGAAGCTGATCAAGGCGAACGGCTTCGTCAAGGGCTTCTCCTCCATCACCGCCGACTCCAACGCCGACCAGGCACTGCTCTACACCGGCAGGGCCGCGATGATGCTGCACGGCGCCTGGACGTACGGCGGTATGAAGTCGTCCGGCAAGGACTTCGTCACCGGCGGGCACCTCGGCTACATGAACTTCCCGCCGGTCGACGGCGGCAAGGGCGACCCGAGTGACACCGTCGGCAACCCGGGGCAGTACATGTCGATCTCCTCCAAGGCCAGTGCCGCCGACAAGGAGACCGCGAAGAAGTTCATCGCCAACAACACCCTCGACGACGCCACCGTCGACGCCTGGGTGAAGTCCGGCAACGTCCCGCTCGTGAAGAGCGCGAAGGACAAGCTCTCCTCGATCAGTGACCCGAACGACAAAGCCTGGCTGAACTTCGTCTACGACACCGCGGCGAACGCGAAGAACTTCGCCCAGTCCTGGGACCAGGCGCTCAGCCCGACCCAGGCCGAGACGCTGCTCGACAACATCGCCAAGCTGTTCCAGCTGTCGATCTCTCCCCAGCAGTTCGCGACGAACATGAACGCGGTGATTGGCCAGTGACAGTTACCGCTCCGCCCGTCGCGCCGGCGGCGACCGAGCAACGACCGTCGTCCGGCGTCGGGCGGAGCGGTCCGGTCGCCTGGATGGTGCTGCCCGCCCTGCTGCTGTTCGTCGTGTTCGGCGTCATCCCGCTGATCGGCGTACTCGTCCTGAGCTTCACCCAGTGGGACGGCCTCGGCGCGATCCACGCCGCCGGGGTGTCCAACTGGAAGTCGGTGCTCGGCGACTCCGAACTGCTGCACAGCATCCTGGTGACCTTCGAGATCATGATCCTCTCGTGGGCCGTGCAGACGCCGATGAGCCTGCTACTCGGCACGTTCCTGGCCGGCCGGCAACGCTACCGCGCGTTCCTCGCGGTGCTGTACTTCATCCCGCTCCTGCTCAGCTCGGCCGCGATCGCGATCACCTACAAGGCCCTGCTCGACCCGAACTTCGGGCTCGGCGCCGGGCTGAAGATCGGCTTCCTCACCCAGGACTGGCTCGGCAAGAGCAACCTGGCGATCGGCGTGCTGATCTTCATCGTGTCCTGGCAGTTCATCCCGTTCCACTCGCTGATCTACCAAGGCGGCGTCCGGGCGATCCCGACCACGATGTACGAGGCGGCCGCGATCGACGGCGCCGGGCGGGTCCGGCAGTTCTTCAGCATCACGGTGCCGCAGCTGAAGTACACGATCATCACGTCGTCGACGCTGATGGTGGTCGGTTCGCTGACCTTCTTCGACCTGATCTTCGTGCTCACCGCGGGCGGTCCCGGTGACGCCACCCGGGTGCTCGCGCTGGACATGTACAAGCGCGGCTTCATGTCCAACCAGATGGGACCGGCCAGCGTGATCGCCTCGCTGATCGTGCTCCTCGGCCTCGCGCTCGCGCTGCTCCTGCGGCGCCTGGGCGGCAGTACGACGGCCAGCCAGCAGGAAGGTGCGTGACCGATGCAGGCTCGTAAGCTCGGGCAGCTCAACTGGTTCGGCGGCCTGGCCGGCTGGGTCTGGCTGGCGATCGTACTGATCCCGCTGTACTGGATCGTCGTCACCAGCTTCAAGGACCAGAGCGCGTACTTCTCCCAGAACCCCTTCGCGCTGCCGTCCGCGCCGACCGCGGACAACTACAAGCTGGTCATCCAGTCGGACTTCCCGCGGTACTTCCTGAACAGCGTGATCGTCACCGCGGGCACGATCATCCCGGCGGTCGGGATCTCGTTCATGGCGGCGTACGCGATCATCCGTGGCGCCGGCAGCAAGTTCCTTGCCGGGGTCAGCGGTCTGTTCCTGATGGGACTGGCGATCCCGCTGCAGGCGACGATCATCCCGGTGTACCTGCTGATCATCCGCATGCACCTGTACGACAGCCTGCTGGCGCTGATCCTGCCGTCGATCGCGTTCTCGATCCCGCTGTCCGTGCTGGTTCTGGCGAACTTCATCCGCGACGTGCCGAAGGAACTCTTCGAGTCCATGCGCGTCGACGGCGCGACCGAGTGGGGCATGATGCGCAAGCTCGCGCTGCCGCTCACCCGGCCGGCGCTGGTGACCGTCAGCATCTACAACGGCCTGGCCGTGTGGAACGGGTTCCTGCTGCCGCTCATCCTCACGCAGAGCCCTGACAAGCGCACGCTTCCGCTGGCGCTGTGGACGTTCCAGGGTCAGTACAGCGTGAACGTACCGGCGGTGCTCGCGTCCGTCGTACTCACCACGCTGCCGATCGTCATCCTGTACGCCATCGGCCGACGACAACTGCTCAGCGGCCTGACCGCCGGCTTCAGTCGTTAGAGCCTTCTGCTCGGAGCTTTTGGTCAGAGCCGAGCCATGCGCATCTCTGTGCCCAGCGGGGGATCCAATTGTTCACCAGGGAGGCAGAAGTGAAGTATCGCAATGCACCCGTGAGTAATTCGACCGACCAGACGCCGCAGATCTCCCGCCGAGTGCTTCTCGGTGCGGGCGCAGCAGCGGCGGCGGGCGTGGGCCTGGGCGTTGCGGGGCCGGCGTTCGCAGATCCAGGTGGAGAGGTTCCGTTCGGACCTGTCGTCGTTGCCGGTCAAAGTGGGCGCACGTCCTACGCTCGCGCTGTCCGGCTCGGCACCGCGGCGCCGGGCAAGTCGCAGACCCTGCTCGCAACCTACCAAGGCGGTGGCCCGGGGTTCCCTCTCTACCGCAGTGATGACGACGGCCGCACGTGGGCGAAGCAGAGCAGCGTACCGAACGCCGGTACGGCAACCGGGGTGTATCTGCAGCCGTTCCTCTATCAATTGCCTCGTGCGTTCGCCGGTCTTCCCAAGGGCGCGCTGCTTTTCGCGTGCAACTGGCTCGGAAAGAACTTCGGCAGCACGAACATCCAGCTGTACGCCAGCACGGACGACGGCCTCACGTGGCAGTTCCTGAGCACCGTGGCCCAGGGCGGACCGGCCAACACGACGAACGGCGCGACGCCGGTGTGGGAGCCGTTCCTGCTGCTGCACAACGAGAACCTGATCTGCTACTACTCCGACCAGCGCGACCCGAACTTCGGCCAGAAGCTCGCGCATCAGACCAGCACGGACCTGTACACGTGGGGTCCTGTCGTCGACGACGCGACCGGAACCGCCTACGCCGAGCGGCCCGGCATGACCACGGTGGCACGGCTGAAAGGCGACCTGTGGATCATGACGTACGAATTCGGGGAGCCCGACGACCCGACCAACCCCGATCAGAACAACTACTCGTACCACGTGCACTACCGGATTGCGAAGGACCCGGAGTCGTTCCGGTTCTCCCCGGACACCCCGCTCCTGGACCAGAACGGCAACGCCCCGAACGGTGCCCCCGTCGTTTCGTGGTCGCAGTCGGGGGGCGTGAACGGAACGATCGTCGTCACGGGCAACGACGATCAGGACTTCTTCATCAACCGCGACCTCGGTGACCCCGGGGCCTGGACACGACTCTCGTCGCCGATGCCGGCCGGCTACAGCCGATACACCATCCCCTTGGAAGGCCCCGGGGACCCGCAGAACCGCGGCCTGGTCTTCGTCATCACGGGAGCGCAGTACGGCAAATCCGGGCCCGTCGAGGCGGGCATCATCTCGCTGGACGGCTGAGGGCCCTTAGAGCTTCCTACTGCGGGGTCTGGTCGCCCACGACGCGAACGCCAGTACGGCGAACGCGGCGGGGGCGACCGTTCCGGAGTACCGGTGTGTGGCGGCGTTGGACGCGACCGCGCCGGTCATGTTGATCATGACCCCGGCGTACGCCCATTCCTTCAGCCGCGGCAGCCCCGGTACGGCGATCACCACCGCGGCGGCGAGCTTCGCGCTGCCGAGGATCGTCGACAGGTAGCTCGGATACCCGAGGTCGATCAGCATCGGGTAGAACGGCGCCATCCGGAACAGGTCCATGGTGCCGCCGACGGCACACTCCCCCACAACGATCGCGGTCGTGGCCCAGTAGGTTCTTCGCATCCGACTCACCGGCTATCGAAACGGCTCCGTACTCTTCCACTAACGGTACGATAGCGTTTCGATGGAGGTGGATCAATGGCCGGCACGACCAGGCCCGTCAGCCGCGGGGACGGTGCCCGGCAGCGAATGCTCGAGGCCGCGCTCGCGGTACTCGACGAGTCCGGCCTGGCCGGGTTCACCATGGAGGCGGTCGCCCGCCGCGCCGGTGCCAGCAAGGCGACGCTCTACCGCCGCTGGCCGACCACAGGTGCGTTGCTGGTCGACGCAATGGACGCGACGTACCGTCCGTTCCCGGCGCCCGACACCGGGTCGGTCACCAAGGACGTCACCGAGATCCTGACCGCGTTCGTCACGCTGCTCGAACGGACGCCGTTCCCCCGGCTGCTCGCCGCGTTCATCGACGCCGCCGAACGCGATCCAGCCCTCTCGGAGATCCACCAGGACCTGACGAAGCGGCGCCGCGAGCCGATGCTCATCGCCCTGCAACGCGGGCGCGACCGCGGCGAGCTCGCGCCGGACACCGACCCCGAGTTGACGACGGACCTACTGACCAGCCCGTTCTTCTACCGCCACTTCGTTGCCCACCGCCCCATTCCGCGGCGGATGGTGGCCGACGTCGTCGCCCGCGTGCTGTTCCCGAAGACCTGACGTGTCCCGTCGGCGAGGATCACCAGGCCCGCGCGGTTCGGGCGCGACTGCAACCAGGCGAGTCCTTCCGATCCGAGCGCGAAGGCCGCGGTCGCGTCGATGTCGGCCTGGGCGAGTAACCGATGGACGACGGTCACCGACGCCAGCACGATCGGCGTGACGCCGGTCCGGGCGTCGGTGATGACGCTCAAGCAGAGGGCGACCGTCCCGCCGACCGCGAGCAACATGCCCGGGTAGTCGACCGTCAGGTCCCACGGCGTCGCCGGTGTCCGCCGCAGCTCGCCGGCTGCGTAGCCCCAGGTGATCGTGACCAGGTGCGCCAGCATCATGTTGAACGACGTGAACCCGGTGATGCGGTGGATGCGGGCCAGCCGGTCCTGCCCGAACGCGGCCTCGAGGATTGGTACGCGCGCCATCAGCACGACCTGCGCCAGCAGGAGGACTGCAGAGCCCAGGCCGGTGAGGCGCCCGATTACGAACACACCTCAGTGTCGGATCGCCCACTGAGCACATGCTTCGACTTGGCTGGCAGTCAGCTGTGAAGCGGATGTTTGACACCACACACATTTGCCTTTCAGCCGACCAGAAAGGTACTGTTGGGTGTTTGTGTCGAGAAATAGAAAAGAGCCCTCTACGGGCTCACAAGCTCAGAATATCAAAGCTTTTCGGGCAATGCAAGAGAGGTCGGGGGAACCACGTGCTTGAGCAGGAGATCGCCGCAGAACAAGGCGAAGTTACCGCGATGTACGAACGGCTCGATGTGCTACGGGAAAAGGCCCGCGGCGAACTCGGGCGGGTCCAGGGCGAGGAAACCACCGGCACCGACCAAGCCCGGTCCGAACGCGAGTCGTTCACAAAACTCTTTTCCGGACGGTTCTCGCAATTGTCGTCGGTCGAACGCGGATTGTGTTTCGGACGGATCGACGAGACTGCCGGCGAACGGTTCCACATCGGGCGGATCGGGCTGTTCGACGACGACTACAACCCGTTGCTGATCGACTGGCGGACACCGGTCGCGCAGGTGTTCTACCGGGCTACCTCGGCGGAGCCGCTCGGCGTCAAGCGCCGCCGGCACATCCGTCTGCACGGCCGCACCGTCGTCGGCGTCGACGACGACCTGCTGGACGCGAACGCACTCGGCGACAGCGAACGCAGCACGCTGATCGGCGAGGCCGCGCTGCTTTCGTCACTCGGCGCGAACCGCACCGGCCGGATGAACGAGATCGTCGCGACGATCCAGTCCGAGCAGGACGAGATCATCCGCTCCGGGCTGCCCGGGGTACTCGTGGTCCAGGGCGGTCCGGGCACCGGCAAGACCGTGGTGGCGCTGCACCGGGCGGCGTACCTGCTCTACACGTATCGCGAGCAGCTCGGACGTAGCGGCGTACTCGTGGTCGGGCCCAACACCACCTTCCTGCGCTACATCGACCAGGTACTCCCCTCGCTCGGCGAGAACGACGTCGTACTCGCCACCGTGAGCGAGCTGTTCCCGGGCGTGACCGCGACTGCGCCGGAGTCCGCCGAGGCCGCGCGGATCAAGGGCGAACTGGCGATGGCCGAGGTGATCGCGCAGGCGGTCGCAGGCTTCCGGATCGTGCCGGCCAGACCGATCCGGTTCAAGGTCAACTCCGACGAGCTCGTCCTGCGACCCGACGCGATCGCCAAGGCACAGCAGGGCGCGCTGGCGACGCAGCCACTGCACAACCGGGCGCGGCCGATCTTCGTCCGGCGGATCATCAAGACGCTGACCAAGCAGATCGTCGACCGGATCGGCAAGCAGTACGTCGGGGACGCGGACGTCGAGGACCTCGAGCAGGAGCTCTTCCAGGACGACCAGGTGCTGGGGCTGCTCGACCGGTTGTGGCCCGAGCTCACACCGCAACTGCTCGTTTCGGTCCTGTTCTCGTCGGACGACCGTCTCGCAACCGCTGCGCCGTACCTCACCAGCGCCGAGCGTTCCGCCGTACTGCGGCCACTGTCGGCCTCGTGGTCTCCCTCGGACGCCGCCCTACTCGACGAGGCAGCCGAAGTGCTCGGCGAGACCGCGGACGTCGTCGTCGGCCGCAAGCGCCAGGCATCGCAGGCGGCTGCCGCGACCGAGGCGAACCGGGAGTACGCGAGCGGCGTGGTCGACATCGAGCTGACCGCCGAACGGATCGAGATCATGCCCTGGGAGATCGAGCAGTTCCGGGACCTGATCGCCCAGCGCACCCAGCAACTCGCCAACCCATCGTCCTCCGACGGTGGTGCTTTTGAGCGTACGTCGGTGTTCGGCCACGTCATCGTCGACGAGGCCCAGGAACTCTCCGCGATGGACTGGCGAATGCTGATGCGCCGTGCCCCACGCCGATCCATGACGCTGGTCGGCGACATCGCGCAGACCGGATCCGCCTCCGGCCTCCGGTCCTGGGCCGAACTCCTGGACCACTACGCCCCGCGTCGCTGGCGCACCGCCGAACTCACCGTCAACTACCGCACCCCCGCCGAGATCATGAAGGTCGCCACCAACATCCTGGAAGCGATCGACCCGACGCTCCAACCACCCACCTCGGTCCGCGACACCGGCGTCAGCCCCTTCATTGACCCGGTCCCGGCTGAGTGCCTCGTCGACGCGCTCCGCGCCACCATCAAGTCCGAACAGCGCGCCATCGGCGACGGCCGCATCGCTGACATCGTCCCCGCCTCCCGCTACGACGAGTTCGCCAACGCCCTCCCCCACGTAGCCCACACCCACGACCCCGCTGTCCTGGACGGCGCGGTCGCACTCCTCGACGTCCCCCAATCCAAAGGCCTCGAATTCGACTCCGTGATCATCGCCGACCCAGCAGGCATCGTCACCAACTCCGACCGCGGTCTCTCCGACCTCTACGTAGCCGTCACCAGAGCCACCAAACGACTGACCATCCTCGGCGACCTCCCCACCGTGCTCACTTCACGCGGACGCGGGACGGGGCCTCGCCGCGGATGACGACGTCGAACCACACGTCGCCGGTGAACCATTCCGCCGGGCCTTTCGCGGTCGGCGGTTCGGGGAGGATCTGCACAGGATTATTCCTTGTCTTGGGCAACAGTTTCTCGGGTGGCCGCCCAGCTGGCCAGGAGCTTCAGCGCGTCGGCGGTGGGGCTGCCGGGCGGCGCGGTGTAGACGACCATGGTCAGGCCGGGGTCGGACGGGAACTCCATCGCCTCGAAGTCGATCTCGAGGTCGCCGACGACCGGGTGGTGGAGTTTCTTCCGGCCGGAGCGGTGGAAGCGGACGTTGTGGTCCGCCCACCGCGACCGGAACGTCTCGCTCCGGGTGGAGAGCTCGCCGATCAGGTCACTGAGCGCCTTGTCGTGCGGGTTCTTCCCGGCCTGCAGGCGCAGTACGGCGGCGATGTCGTCGGCGGCCCGGTTCCAGTCCACGAAGAAGTCCCGCGCGGCCGGATCGAGGAAGGTGAAGCGGGCCGTGTTCGCCGGGCGGCGGCTGTCGGCGAACATCGACGCGTACAACGCCTGCGACAGCTGGTTCGCCGCGAGGATGTCGAACCGCGCGTTGCGGATCCAGGCCGGCGCGTCGGTGATCGCTTCGAGGACCTGCTGCAACGCCGGTCGTACACCTTTGACCGCCGGACGTCGCCGTACCGGGGTCGCGTCGGACTCACGGGCCAGCGCGTACAGATGGTCGCGCTCCGCGTCGTCGAGCTGCAACGCGCGGGCGAGTGCCTCCAGGACGCTCTCGGACGCGCCGGCGAGGTTTCCGCGTTCCATCCGGACGTAGTAGTCCACCGAGACGCCCGCAAGCAGCGCCACCTCTTCGCGGCGCAGCCCTTTCACGCGGCGGTTGCCGCCGCCGTACGCCGGCAGGCCAGCCTGATCGGGAGTGAGCCGTGCCCGCCGTGAGCTCAGGAACTCCTTGATCTCGGCTCGGTGGTCCATGTCCTCCAGCCTACGGACCGGTACGGCGCTGAGGGAGGCACTGGCATTACCTGGAACGACAGGCACTGCCGCGGCCGTTCGGAACGGCCTTCACTGAAGCCATGCGAGCGACCTACATATACAGCGCCGGAGATGTGCGCGTCGTCGACGTACCGGATCCGGTGATCCAGCAACCAACGGACGCCGTGGTGCGGGTCGTACGGTCCTGCATCTGCGGCAGCGACCTGCATCCGTACCACAACCTTCCGGACACCCCGGGCGGCAAGACCATCGGCCACGAGTTCGTCGGCGTCGTCGAGGACGTCGGGCGGGAGGTGAGCACGCTGCGGAAGGGCGACTTCGTGATCGCGCCGTTCGCCTGGTCTGACGGGACGTGCGACTTCTGCCGTGAGGACCTGCAGACGTCCTGCCGGCACGGCGGCTTCTGGAACGCGAACGGAGTCGGCGGCGGCCAGGCGGAGGCGGTACGAGTACCGCTGGCAGACGGCACGCTGGTGAAGGTCCCCGGCGGTGCGGATCCCGCGCTACTCCCCTCTTTGCTCACGCTCTCCGACGTCTACGGCACCGGGTACCACGCGGCTCTGAAGGGCGGTGTGTCCGAGCGGACCACCGTCACCGTGATCGGTGACGGTGCGGTCGGGCTGCTCGCCGTACTCGCGGCCAGGCAGTTCGGTGCCGAGCGCATCGTTCTGATGGGCCGGCACAAGGACCGTACCGATCTCGGCGTCGAGTTCGGGGCGACCGACGTCGTGGCCGAGCGGGGTGCGGAAGGGATCGAGAAGGTTCGCGAACTCACCGGCGGCGACGGTACGCACGTCGTACTCGAGGCGGTCGGGCACCTGCCGGCGTACGAGCAGGCGCTCGGCGTGGTCCGGCCGGGCGGGGTGATCAGCCGCGTCGGCGTGCCGCAGTACGACGAGGCGCCGATCGGATTCGGCACCTTGTTCCTGCCGAACCTCACGCTCACCGGCGGTCCGGCCCCGGCGCGCGCGTACATCGAACGGCTGCTGCCCGGCGTCCTCGACGGCACGGTTGCCCCGGGCAAGGTCTTCGACCGGACGGTCGGCTTCGACGGCATCCCGGACGGCTACCGGGCGATGGACGACCGGACCGCCCTGAAGGTCCTGATCGAGCCGTGAGATGATCGCCTGGCAGTGAAGGCTTCGTCACTAAGGGTGAGATCGATGAGCCAATGTGTAAATTCTGTAACGAGGACACTCCCGGAAGGCCCCGGCCTCACGTAACCTGCCCAACCATGCACAGAGGCGAGCGACGGGCCAGGCGACCCAGTGTCGTGTGGTCGGTCTTCGTGTTCCTGGTCGCCAGTGCGGTGGCCGGGGCTCTGACGGCCGGGCTGGCCCTCCCGTTCGCCGGTCTGGTCGGCGTGACCACGGCGAAGGCGCACGACTCGGTCCAGTACCTGCCCCAGGACCTGGAGACCGCGCCGCTGGCCCAGAAGTCGATCATCCAGGACTCCGAAGGCCGCACCATCGCCACGCTGTACCAGCAGAACCGGACGCCGGTGACGCTCAAGCAGATCAGCCCGATCATGCTCAAGGCGATCGTCGCGATCGAGGACGACCGGTTCTACGAGCACGGCGCGCTCGACTTCAAGGGCACGCTCCGCGCGCTGCTGCGGAACAAGTCCGCCGGCGGCGTCCAGCAGGGCGGCTCGAGCATCACCCAGCAGTTCGTGAAGCAGACCCTGATCAACAAGGCCCGCACGCCGGAGGAGGTCAAGGAGGCGACCGCCGACACGTACGAGCGGAAGATCGCCGAGCTGCGCTACGCGATCGCCGTCGAGAAGCAGATGTCGAAGGGCGCGATCCTCAACGGCTACCTGAACCTCGCCTTCTTCGGTGACCGCTCGTACGGCATCGACGCCGCGGCCTCGCACTACTTCGGCGTGCACGCCGCCAAGCTCAACCTGCCGCAGGCCGCGATGCTCGCCGGGATCGTGAAGAACCCGAACGGGTACGACCCCATCGACAACCCGAAGCGCGCCAAGGCCCGCCGCGACGTCGTCCTGCGGCGGATGCAGGAACTGAACATCATCACCGCCAAGCAGGCCGCCGACGCGATCAAGACCCCGGTCCTCGACCCGGCGAAGGTCCAGCGGATCCCGAACGGCTGCGCGAACTCGAAGTACCCGTTCTTCTGCGAGTACGTCGTCTCGAAGCTGAAGGAGAACAACGGGTTCGGGAAGACGCCGGACGAGCGGGAGAACTACATCGAGACGTCCGGCCTGGTGATCAAGACGTCGCTGGACCAGCGAATCCAGGCGGCCGCCGCGACGTCGATCGCCGAGCACTCCAAGGCCACCGACGACGTGATCGGCGCGGTCACGATGGTCGAGCCGAACACCGGCCTGGTGAAGGCGATGGCGCAGAGCCGTCCGTACGGCGCGAAGAAGGGGCAGACGGCGTACAACTACAACGTCGAGAAGTCCTACGCCGGCGGCTTCGGCGGCTTCCAGAACGGGTCGACGATGAAGGCGTTCACGATCGCCGCCGCGCTCGCCCGCGGGGTGCCGACGACGTACCGGATCCGTTCGCCGCAGACCATCGACCTGAGCGGCAAGAACTTCAGCACCTGCAACGGCCCGACCTCGGCCGACAACTACGTCCCGAAGAACTCGACGAAGACCGTGCTCGACCCGTCGATGGTGGACGCGGCCCGCGCCTCGACCAACACCTACTTCCTGCAGCTCTCGCAGCAGATCGGCATCTGCCCGATCGCCACCATCGCCAACCAGCTCGGTATGTACGATGCCCAGCAGCTGAAGCCGCTCAAGCAGGTGGTGTCGTACACGCTGGGATCGGCCGGTCTGGTGACGCCACTGATGCTGTCCAACGCCTACGCGACGTTCGCGGCCCGCGGCATGTATTGCAGCCCGCAGGTCATCACGTCGATCACCTCGCTGAAGACCGGCAAGCAGATCCCCACCCCCGGGCCGAACTGCCACCGGGTGCTGTCGCCTGGTGTCGCGGACGGTGTCAACTACGTGCTGCAGCAGGTGATGGCCAAGGGCGGTACCGGTGGCAAGCTGAAGTTCGGCAACAGCGACCTGGCAGGCAAGACCGGTACCATCCAGAACAACCTCGCGGTCTGGTTCGCCGGGTACTCGACTCGGCTCGCGGCGGCCTCCGTCGTCGCGGACGCCGACCCGAAGATCGAGAACATGATCGGCCAGACGTTCGACGGCAAGAAGCTGAAGGACGCCTCCGGCTCGGGTACGGCAGGTCCGATCTGGGAGACCGCGATGCAGCTCGCGCTGCAGGGCGAGCCGAGCACCAAGTTCGTCAAGGCCGACGACAAGATCATCCGGGGCAACGTCAAGGACCTGCCCGACGTCAAGGGCATGACGCCCGCCGACGCCGCCACCAAGCTGCTGTCGATGGGCTTCCAGGTCCGCATGGACCACGGTCCCCAGGTCGACTCCGACGCGCCCGCCGGCACCGTCGCCTGGACCAACCCCCGCCAGGAGGACGGCGCCCCGGCCGGCTCGGTCGTCGTCCTGTTCATCTCCAACGGCAGTAAGGCTCTGCCTCCGACCCCACCGGTCACTCCCCCGGTCCCGCCACCGACGATCCCGCCCCCACCCACCTGCCCACCGTGGGACCCGAAGTTCCCCAAGTGCAGAGGCCGCTGAGGCAGTCACTAGGCTGGGGTCCAACACCTAGTACTTGTGAAAGGACTCCCCGTGAGTGTCGATGAGCTGACTGCCCAGGTTGAGCGTGCGCGCCAGGATTACGAAGCGTTGGTGGCCAAGGGGCTCAAGCTCGATCTGACGCGGGGGAAGCCGTCGCCCAAGCAGCTGGACGCAGCCAACGGGGTGCTCCAGCTGAGTGGGGATCCGGTGTCGGCGGACGGGACCGACCTGCGGAACTACGGTGGCCTGAACGGGCTGCCCGAGGTGCGGGCGATCTTCGCGGAGGATCTGCAGGTCCCGATGGAGCAGCTGCTCGCCGCGGGGAACTCGAGCCTCGAGCTGATGCACGACGCGGTCGTGTTCGCGTTGCTCGGGAAGGTTCCGGGCGCGGAGACCCGGTGGGCCGACGTCGAGGGGCTGTCGTTCCTCTGCCCGGTGCCGGGGTACGACCGGCACTTCGGGATCTGCGAGCGGTACGGGATCACGATGATCCCGGTGCCGATGACACCCGACGGCCCGGACATGGACGTGGTCGAGCGGCTGGTCGCCGGGGACGCCGCGATCAAGGGCATCTGGTGCGTGCCGAAGTACAGCAACCCGGACGGCACGGTGTACTCCGACGAGACGGTCCGCCGGCTCGCCGCGATGGAGACCGCGGCGCCGGACTTCCGGATCTTCTGGGACAACGCGTACGCCGTACACCACCTGACCGACTCCCCCGCGAAGCTGGCCGACGTGCTCGCGCTGTGCGCCGAGAACGGGCACCCGGACCGGGCGTTCGTGTTCGGGTCGAGCTCGAAGATCACGTTCGCCGGTGCGGGCGTCGCGTTCTTCGGGTCGTCCCCGGACAACATCAAGTGGTGGCTGAGCCACACGGTCAAGCGGAGCATCGGCCCGGACAAGATCAACCAGCTCCGGCACGTACAGTTCCTCCGCGACGCCGACGGGCTGCACAATCACATGCGTACCTTGGCCGAGCTGATCCGGCCGAAGTTCGACGCGGTCGACAAGATCCTCACCGCCGAACTCGGCGGCACCGGACTCGCATCCTGGACGGCACCCGCCGGCGGGTACTTCGTCAGCCTGCAGGTACCGGAGGGCTGCGCCCGCGAGGTGGTCGCCAAGGCGAAGGCGGCCGGCATCGCGATCACCCCGGCCGGCGCCACCCACCCGTACGGCGACGACCCGACCGACCAGACCATCCGGATCGCTCCGACGTACCCCGAACTGCCCGAGGTCGAGGCCGCAATCACCGGCCTCGCCACCTGCGTCCGCCTGGTCGCAAGCGAAAAGCTCCTGGCCGATCAGGCCTGAGGTAGTTCGAAGATCAGGCAGTTCGAGGTTGCGTGGGCGAGGAGTTTGCCGCGTTCGTCGTACAGGTGCGCTTCGGCGACCGCTGTACGGCGACCGCGGCTGATGATCCCGCCCTCGCAGCGGAGCAGGCCGGACTCGATCGTGACCGGCCTGATGAAGCGGGTCATCAGGTCGAGGGACGTGTAGCCGACGCCGGCCGGCAGCGTCGAGTGCACGGTGCAGCCGGCAGCCGTGTCGAGCAGGGTCGCGATGACGCCGCCGTGCACGGTGCCGAGCGGGTTGTAGTGGAACTCGGCCGCCGGCATCAGCACGGTGACCTTGCCCTCCTCGACCTCGAACCCGGTCCCGCCGACCAGATGCAGGATCGGTGGCGTGGGCAGTTCGCCGTCGCGCATCGCGCGCAGCATCTCCAGCCCGGACGATCGCCCGAGCCGCGCCGCGGTCTGCGCCGGGTCGGTCCATTCGAACGTCCGGCTCCGCACGCCCTGCTGAATCTCCGTCATGGAGCGAGCCTCACACCACCCGGCTGAGTCTGTCAACGAGACTTAGCTCTCCTGGGCACGTTCTCAGTGGATTGTGGATAGGCTGCCCTGCGGGAGGATCGAAGTGAGGCAGTTCAACACACCGCCGCAGTGGCCGTCACCACCGCGAGCGGACTGGCGGCCACCACGGCGCTGGCAACCACCTGAGTCCTGGCCTGCGCCGCCCCGAAGGTGGGCGTTCTGGGTCGACGAGCACGGCCGGCCGGTCCGGGGACCGATCGGCAGGTACGGCGGTACGCGCCCGATCACCGCCCTCGCGCTGGTCGTGGTACCGGCCGCGCTGATGGCGCTCGTACTGCTGAACCCGTTCGGCCACAACGATTCCACGACGACGGCCCCGCTGTACCACCCGACCGTCTCGGCGACGGCACCGCCGACGGCAACCCCGGTGGCGAAGCCAACCGTGCAGCGAACCGAGCGTCCGGCACGGCTGGAAATCACGACCCCGACGCCGACGCCGACTCGGTCGAGCACCACGACCAGTACGACACCCACGCCAACCGCCATGCCGCCAACACCGGCATCGACGCCGCCCCCGACGCCGACGGTCGTCGTGTACAAGAGCTGCGCCGAGGTCCGCGCCGCCGGCAAGGCACCGCTGCACCGCGGCGACCCCGGCTACTCGGAGGCGCTGGATCGCAACGGCGACGGCGTGGCCTGCGACCGCGGCAACTCCTGACGTAGTCCCTCGTTCCACAGCTCGGCGGTCTGGCTGATCCAGAACGCCGCGAACAACACGATGAGCGCGGCCTCGATCCCGAGGACCGAGTGCGCCCAGCCGAACAGCTTCGCCCACGCGAACATCAGCAGCGGTACGGCGACCATCGCGACCGCGATGACGGAGTACCGGTTGGCCCGTGAGCGCGGTACGCCATGCTTGCGCCGGAGTTGTTCGGCGTTCACAAGGACGACCACGACGATGCAGGCGAACATCACGATCGCGGCGGCGTAGTGCGCGTGCCCGATGAACCCGGGCCGGTCGACCAGGAACCAGGCCAGCCCGCCGCCGAAGATCAGCACCGCGACCCCGAGGCCGAGCATGTACAACGGAGTCCACTCGGCCGGGTCGAGGATCCGGTCACGGACGACGAAGACCGCGGTCAGCAGCAGGCACGGTACGCCGACCACGAACAGCGCGAGCATGTTGTTCGAGACGTTGGCGGCCGCGTCCCCGAGCACCACCGGTACCGAGTGGCAGTGCCCCTGCCCCGGCGTCGGCACCAGCGCGACGCCGGGCGCGAGCATGCCGGCCACGTTCAGCAGGATGTCCTCGGTCTCGGTGTTGCCCTTGAGCACCACCATGCAGACGCCGATCGTGATCAGGGCACCGACGAAGATCGCCCGGACCGGGGTGTAGTAGTACGCGCTGATCGACGTCTGCAGGCAGTGCGGGTCGGTCTTCGACCACTCGATCACCACCGCGGCGCCGAGCAGCACGATCATCGCCACCATCGCCATCCGCAGGTAGCGGTAGGTCTTGATCGGGTAACCGGTCATCGCGGGGCCCCCTCGGCGTGCACGCCCTGATTCACTATCGCACGACGAGTGCCCGGAACGCCTCCTGAATCGTTGCGGTCGTCGGCGTCACGTCCATGTCCCGATCGGGCGATCCGACGCCGTAGAAGGTCGTGAAGGAGATCGTCGCCGGACACGCCGAGCCGTTGATCTGCACCGTCGACTGGATGATCAACCGGCCGGTGCGGAGCTCGTACACGTCGACCGGTACGGCGATCTTGTGGAACGTCACCGACCGGAGGCCGAGGTAGCCCTTGATGCCTTGGTACTGGCAGGTGCGCACGGCCGGGCCCTGGCTCTTCTCCCCCGCGCAGACGACGAGCGCGGCGTTGTCGGCCGTCGTGCCCTTCCACTGCGACGGCAGCTTGCTCACGTAGGCGCTGGCGCCGGAGAACACTGCCCGGTTCACACCCGGCCGGAGCCGTGGTGCGGGGCTGAACCTCGCCGGCGTCGAGCAGTACTCGCCGGAGGCGACGAGACCGCGTACGCGCGCCAGCTCCGCGAGGATCTTCGCCTGCAGGATCTCGTAGTCGGCCTTCTTGATCCCCGCGCGAGCACGGTCCGTCTGCTTGGCCTGCGGGTAGCGCATCACGAGCTGGGCGTAGATGCTGCGCGCGTTCGGCCAGTCCTTGGCGGCGGCCAGCGTGTCGCCGCAGCCGAGGAGCGCGTCCGGCTCGATCCGCGGGACGACCACGTTGGCCTGGTCGAGGATGTTGCCCGCCTTCGTACGGGCCCGCAGCCAGTTGCTGACCGTCAACGTCTGGCACGGGTCCTTCAGCGGCAACCCTTTCAGGAACTCGTCCAGTGCGGCTTGCACGGTGTGCTCCTGGTTGGGCTGCGCGAGGACGGAGGCCAGGGTGTCGAATCCCGCCTGCATCCCGTTGACATCGACCGCCGACGTCGCGGTCCGCAGCGTGTCGGCGGCCTGATCGATCCGGTCGCAGGCGGCCACGTCGGTCTCGACGCGGGTGGTCAGTGGCGCGTCGCCGATGCGATGCCCGACGTTGTACTTCGCCTGCGCAGTCCGTACCCCGTCGCAGGTGCCGGCGTCCCGCGCCGCGACGGCTTCCTTGTCGATCCGGTGTACGTCGTACCGCTCGAACGCGACGCCCGCGAACACCAGCAGCGTGACGCCGAGGGCGACCAGCCGCTTGGTGAGGTTGGCCGCCCGCAGCGGTTGCCGGCTCGCCAGAAACCAGCCGTGGACGACTTGCAGCAGACCCCAGCCGATCAGGGCGAACTCGTACCCGGACGCGCGCTGGGTGCACAGCAGTACGACAAGGATCGTCGTACCGAGGAGACCGATGGCACCGAAGAGCAACCGGCGAATGAGGAAGTATCCCAGCCCCAGCAGCGAAGCGTTGCCCAGCGCAACAGCCAGGGGATCGTGGACGTAGGTCGACGGCAGTTTGGGTGGCGGTCCCGCGTACGGGAGACCAGTCGGCGGCGGTAACTGCTGGTAGCTCATCTGACCAAGTGTGACTGGTCCAGGGTGTAACCGCAGCTCGAAATGCCACCTTCTGTCACGTCCCGGCGGCGGGGGTACACCCGGGCGACATCTGGTGGTCGGCCGCCGGTCAAGTAGTGGGTGAATCGTGCGAAGGCGAGGCTGGAGCAGTAGGCGACATACCACACCTGATTCGTCCCGCCAGCACCTTCCGCGGGTCCGGACGATCGGTCTAGGGTGCCGGAGGCTCCACCCGCCCCGACAAGGAGACCCAGATGCCAGACATCAACCGCCGGAGGTTCCTGCAGCTGGCCGGTAGCTCGGCCGCGTTCGCCGCGATGGCGAACAGCATCGAGCAGGCCGCCGCGATCCCCGCGCACCGCCGGTTCGGCAACATCCAGGACGTCGAGCACATCGTCGTCCTGATGCAGGAGAACCGCTCGTTCGACCACTACTTCGGCACGCTCAACGGTGTTCGCGGGTACGGCGACCCGCGGCCGGTGACGATGCCGAGCGGTAAGCCGACGTTCTACCAGAAGAACGCGCTCGGCAAGGAGATCCTGCCGTTCCGGCCGGAGGCGGACAACCTCGGGCTGCAGTTCATCCAGGACCTCGCGCACAGCTGGCCGGACGCGCACGCCGCGTTCAACAACGGCCGGTACGACCAGTGGATCCCGGCGAAGACGACGACCACGATGGCGTACCTGACCCGTGAGGACATCCCGTTCCACTACGCGCTCGCGGACAAGTTCACGCTCTGCGACGCGTACCACTGCTCGTTCATGGGTTCGACCGACCCGAACCGCTACTACATGTGGACCGGGTACACCGGTAACGACGGCACCGGCGGCGGCCCGGTCCTCGGCAACGACGAGGCCGGCTACAGCTGGACGACGTACCCGGAACGGCTCGAGCAGGCCGGGGTCTCGTGGAAGATCTACCAGGACGCCGGCGACGGGCTGGACGCGGCCGGCGGCTGGGGCTGGATCGACGACGCGTACCGCGGGAACTACGGCGACAACTCGTTGCTGTACTTCGACAACTACCGCAACGCGCAGCCCGGGAACCCCTTGTACGACAAGGCTCGCACAGGTACGAACGCGAAAGCCGGCGAGAGCCTGTTCGCCCAGCTCGCAGCTGACGTGAAGAACAACCAGCTGCCGAAGATCTCCTGGATCGCGGCGCCAGAGGCGTTCACCGAGCACCCGAACTGGCCGGCCAACTACGGCGCCTGGTACATCTCCCAGGTCCTCGACGCGCTCACCGCGAACCCCGAGGTGTGGAGCAAGACCGCGCTGTTCATCACGTACGACGAGAACGACGGCTTCTTCGACCATGTCGTCCCGCCGTTCCCCCCGATGTCCTCGTCACAAGGCCTGTCCACGGTCGATCCCACCCTCGATCTGTACACCGGCGCGAAGGCCGCACACGGCCAGTACGGCTTGGGTCAGCGGGTCCCGATGATCGTCGTGTCGCCGTGGAGCACCGGCGGTTACACCTGCTCCGAGGTGTTCGACCACACGTCGATCATCCGCTTCATGGAGTCCCGCTTCGGCGTCCACGAGCCGAACATCTCGCCGTGGCGGCGCGCGGTCTGCGGTGACCTGAGCTCGGCCTTCGACTTCGGTACGTCGGCAACGCAGCCCGCGACGCTCCCGGACACCAGCGCGTACCAGCCGCCGGACAACAAGCGGCACCCGGACTACGTACCGACACCGCCGGCGGCCGGCAAGCTTCCGGCCCAGGAACGCGGCCGCCGCCGCACGCGTCCGTTGCCGTACGCACCGGTCGTCGACGGTACGGTTGCCGATGGCAAGTACAAGCTGACGTTCAGCTCGGGCCCGCAGGCCGGCGCGCAGTTCCTGATCACGTCCGCGAACCGCACCGACGGCCCGTGGACGTACACCACCGAGGCCGGCAAGACCGTCGCCGACAGCTGGAACCCGATCTACTCCGGCGGCGTCACCGACCTCACCGTCCACGGCCCGAACGGCTTCCTCCGCACCTTCAAGGGCAAGCCCGCAACGGCCCTCGAGATCACCGCCCGCGAGAACGCGACCACCGGCGACGTCGAGCTCACCTTCACGTCCGGCGCCGCCCGCCGCGTCACCGTCACCAACTCGTACGGCGGCTCGTCCACGGCGCTCGACCTCTGCAAGGGCACCACGAAGTACACCGTCACCACCACGACCCGCTGGTACGACGTCTCGGTCAGCACTGCCGACGACACCACCTACCTCCGCCGGTTCGCCGGCCACGTCGAGACCGGCGTGCCCGGCCTCAGCGACCCCGCGATCAAGACCGTCTAGAACAGGCCCGTCTAGAACAAGCCCGGAGGCCCCGGTCTAGATGATCGGGGCTTCCGGGGCGGTCGTGTCGCCGGGTGTCTTGTCGTCGAGGTGGTCGAGTTCGTCGACGGCGATCCGGGTGGTCCAGCGTTGGTCCGGGTCCGGCTGCGGGATCGAGTCGAGCAGGAGTTTGGTGTACGGGTGGGAGGGCTCGTGCATCACCGTGGAGACCGTGCCGCGTTCGACGATCTGACCCTTGGTGATGACCATGACCTCGCCGCCCAGGTAGTAGACCGTGGACAGGTCGTGGGTGATGAACAGCGTGGTCATGCCGTGTTCGCGCTGGAAATCGAGCAGGATATCGAGGAAGTGCTTGCGGACCTGGGCGTCCAGCATCGACACCGGCTCGTCCGCGATGATGAACGACGGCCGCAGCATGTGGACGCGGGCCAGCATGATTCGTTGCCGTTGGCCACCGGAGAGCTGGTGCGGGTAGCGGCCGAGGACGTTCTCCGGTTCGAGCCGGACCGCGCGCAGGGACTCCTCGATCAGCTCGAGGCCCTTGGCCCGGGTGCCGGCCAGTTTGAACTTCTTCACCGCCTTCCACAGCACGCGGTCGACCCGGTAGAACGGGTTGAAGATCGCGTACGGGTCCTGGAAGACCGGTTGGACGTCGCGCCGGTACTCGTCGTACTCGGCCCGGCTGAGTTTGAAGATGTCCTTCCCGTCGTACAGTACCGATCCGGCCGTCGGCTTCTGCAGACCGAGGACGTTGCGGGCGATCGTGCTCTTCCCGCTGCCGCTCTGCCCGACCAGGCTGACGATCTGCGGCGGCGACGCGGCCAGGCTGAAGCTCACGTCGTCGACCGCGGTGATGTAGCCCTCGGCGACCCCGCGGGCGTGGAATCGTTGCTGTACGCCACGAAGTTCGAGCTCTGACTTCACGATGCCCTCCTGCCGAACTTCGGAATCGACTCGATCAGCTGCCGGGTGTACGGATCCTGCGGATCCTTGAACACCTGCCGTACGTCGCCCACCTCGACCAGCTGTCCTTCGTACATCACCGCGACGCGGTCGGCGAGCTGTGCGTGCACGCCCATGTCGTGCGAGATGACCATCAACGTGACACCGAAGTCGGTCCGCAGGTCCGCGAGCGACTGCAGGATCACCCGCTGGATCGTGACGTCCAGCGCGGTGGTCGGCTCGTCCGCGATCACCAGGTCCGGTTCGAGCGCGACCGCGATCGCCATCAGTACGCGCTGTTTCATCCCGCCGGACAGCTCGTGCGGATACATCCGGCCGACGCGTGCCTCCAGTCCGACCTGTTCGAGCAGCCGCGGAACCAGCTCGTCCAGTGAGTCCTTGCGGCTCGGGGCGTGTTCCAGGATCACGTCCTTGAACTGATCGTGTACCCGCATGACCGGGTTCAGCGAGCTCATCGAACCCTGCGGGAGGTAGGACAACGCCGACCACCGCAGGACCCGCAGTTCTTCGCCGTGCACCTTCAGCAGATCCACAGGCGACCGCCCGGCCGGGTGGAACATCACCGATCCCCCGGTCACCTTGCCCGGTGCCTTGAGGAGCCGGAGCAACGCGACCGCGAGCGTGCTCTTCCCGCTGCCCGACTCCCCGGCGATCCCGAGGATCTCACCCCGTCGTACGTCGAGATCGATACCGCGGACCGCCTTCACGTCGCCGCGGTTGGTCGAGTAGACGACCTCGAGCCCCTTGACTTCGAGAACGCTATTCACCGGCCACTCCCCTCAGCCGCGGGTTGTAGACCTCTTCGAGGCCGATGTTCACCATGTTCAGCGCCGCGAACAGCAACGTCAGCAACCCGATCGGGACCACGAACATCGGCCACGCCCCCAGCGTCAGCGCACCGGTACCGATCGCGTTGAAGATGATCTGCCCGAGGTCGATCACCCCGCCCGGCCCGAGGCCGATGATCTCCAGGCCGACCAGGCCGAAGATCGCGCCGAGCGCCGACGACGCGAACCCGACGCCGATGAACGGCAGCAGGTTCGGCAGCAGCTCGGTCACGATGATCTCCACGTCGCGGGCCTTGCTGACCCGGGCGAGGTCGACGTACGGCCGCGTCCGCAGGCTGAGCACCTGCGAGCGGATCGTCTTGGCCGCGAACGGCCAGGAGAAGATCGAGATCATCACCCCGACCTGGAACAGGCTGACGTTCTTCGCGTACGCCGACAGCGCGATCAGCAACGGGAACGTGGGGATGACCAACAGGATCCCGGTGAACGTCGACAGGATCCCGTCGATCCAGCCGCCCTTGTACCCGGCGACGAACGCCACGATCACGCCGACGACGGTGGAGATCACCCCGGCGATCGCCCCGATCTGCAGCGACACCGCGAGCGCCTTCACCACCATCGCGAACACGTCCCGCCCGAACTGATCGGTCCCGAGCAGATGATCCGGCCCAGGCACCAGCCACTTGTCGTACGCCGCCAACTCGATCGGATCCTGCCCCCCACCGATCGCCTTCACGATCAACGGGCTGAACAGGGCGATCAGCACCAGCAGCGCCAGGATGATGAGCCCGGTCGCCAGCCGCCGGCTGTTTCGGATCGTTCGCAGTACCGCGGTCAGTAGTCTCATCGTCATCACTTCCAGTACTTCACGCGCGGATCGAGCAGCGGAAGTAGCAGGTCCAGCAGCAGGACGGCGGTCAGCACCGAGAAGATCGCGATGTCGGTGACGCCGAGGATCGTGTTGAAGTCGAGTTGCTGGATCGCGGTGACCAGGGTGGTCCCGAGACCTGGGTAGTTGAACAGCTGCTCGACCAGGACGTTGCCGTTGAAGATGAAGCCGAGCGAGATGCCGAACGCGGTGATCTGCGGCAGGTAGCAGTTCCGCAGCGCGTACCGGGTCAGGATCCGGCGGCCCTTCAGCCCCTTCGCCTCGGCGTACACCAGGTAGTCCTCGCCGAGGATCGGGATCATCAGCATCCGGGTGGACAGGATCCAGCTGAACGTCCCGATGATCACGATCGACAACCCCGGCAGCAACCCGTACTTCAGGACGCTGCCGATGAACGCGAAACTGATCCCGGGATTGATGTTGGAGTCGTACGCCGATCTCGCAGGCAACAGGCCCATCGAATACGCGAAGATGTACACCAGGATCAGCGCGACGAAGAAGTACGGAACGTGCGACAGTGCGATCGACAGGTTGGTGGCGATCGCGGAGCCGAGCTTGCCGCGCCGCCAGCCGGCGATAGCGCCGATGACCATCCCGAGGATCCACGCCAGCACGGCGGAGATGCCGAGCAGACCGATTGTCCACGGCAACGACCGCAGGATCACCGTCTGCGCCGGGGTCGGGTAGTTGATGAGCGAAGGCCCGAGATCACCGTGCAGGACCAGCTTCTCCATGTACTTGAAGTACTGGGTCAGCAGGTTCCCGTCCAGCCCGAACTCGTGCCGGTAGCGGGCGATGAGCTCCGTACTCGCCTGTGCGTTGTAGACGTAGTTCTGCTGCAGGGTCTGGATCAAGGTCTGGACGGGATCTCCCGGCATCATCCGGAAGAAGAAGAACGCGATCGTCAGCGCTCCCCACAGCTCCACCAGGTAGAGACCGAACCTGCGGATGGCGTACGCCGCCAGCGGATGCCGAGACAGCCAGGCCCGCACCCCGGAACGGGATGCGGAGTCCTGGCTCTTGTCCACAGCAACCACCGGCGGGGCTTCCGCCGTCACGCCGGTCCCTTCTGCCCGGTGGCGCTGATCTTGCCGAGCACGAAGATGAAGTGCGGCCACCAGTTCAGCGGCACCTCGTACAGGTTGTCGTCGGTCGGCCAGTCCTTCCAGAACGCCGTGTTGAAGTACGACGGGTAGCCGGTCTGGATCGAGGCGAGCAACGGCAGCTGCTGGAAGTAGATCTCCAGCGCCTTGTCGAGCAGGGGCTTGGCCTCCGGCGAATCCGGGTTGAGCTGGCCCAGCTGATCGATGGTCTTGTCGAAGTCGGGGTTGCGGAACCGCATCTTGTTCTTGCCCGCCGAGTTCTTGCCGATCGGCTGGTACTTGTCGCTGGTCCAGTCGGTGTACAGCTGCACCGGGTCGATCGCGAAGCCGGCCCAGTTGGAGTCGATGTCGTACTCGCCGCGCTGGAACTTGTCGTCGTGGACGCTGCCGGCCAGGCTGCGCAGCGTGGCCGGCACGCCGACCTTGCCCAGCTGGGTCTTCAGCAGGTTGGCGATCGCGTACTCCGGGCCGTCGACCGGCGAGACCGTGATGATCTCGAGGTTGATCTCCTTGCCCTTGTACGTCCGCTTGCCGGCCGCGTTCTTCGGCGCGATCTCGTCCAGCATCTGACTCGCCTTGTCAGGGTTGAACTCGAACTTGTACTTGTTCGCGAGATCGTCGTTCTTCCACTTGTCGTTGGTCGGGTAGTCCGCCCACGGGTACTGCGCCGGCGGGACCTTGACCGGCCAGATCGAGTTGCCGATCTTCTCCCGGTCGATGCAGTAGTTGATCGCCCAGCGCATCTTCGGCTCCGCCATCACGCCGCGCGCCGGGTCGCAGTTCAGCCAGAGAACCCGTGGGTTCGGGTCGTGGAACTGCGTCGTCACGAGGTTGGGGTAACCGGTGTTCCGCAATTGCTTGGCGTGCGGCTCGTCGACCGAGCCGACGTCGAACTCGGCGCGCTCGAACGCCAGCGACGCCTGGTCGAGCTGCTTCGACGTGCTCTGGAACACGACGTACTGTGGTTTGACGTCGAGCTTGTCCTTGTTCCAGTAGTTCGGGTCCTTCTCCCAGATGAACATCTTCTGGTTCCGGATCGCCTGCTTCAGCTTGTACGGGCCGCTGCGGACCGGCGGGTTGTCCTTGTACTTCGTCGGGTCCTGCGACTTCCAGATGTGCTCGGGCATGATGTTGTTCGGCGCCCCGGCGATCGCGGCGATGAAGTTGTAGTGGAAGCGTGGCGCCGGCTTCAGGAAGCTGACCACCGCGGTGTGCGGGTCGGGAACGTCGACGGACTTGACGAACTCCTTCAGGTCGCCACCACCCCCGAACAGGTCCGGGCGGTCCTTCAGCAGCATCACGGTGAACTTGAAGTCGTTCGCACCCAACGGCTGACCGTCGTTCCAATGGGCCTTGGGATCGAACTTCATGGTCAGCTCGGTGAAGGCGTCGTTGTACTTGTACTCGGTCGCCAGCCACGGCGTGAGCTTGCCGGTGGCGAAGCTGAGGAAGAACAACGGCTCCGTGCTCAACTCGACGCCGGCGCCCGAGGGCGAACCGTTCGGGATCATGCCGTTGAAGCTGTCGAAGACCGTGTAGTCGACCTGGCCGACGATGACCGTCTGGTCGCGTGGGACCGGGATGTTCGCCTTGCCGATCTGGATGGACTTGGTGGCGACAGGCTTGTTGTTCGCCGGCTTGTCGGAGTACGAGCCACCACCGGAACAGGCGGCGAGGAAGGCGGTCAACGCTGCCGCACCACCGCCCATCATGGCTCGACGGCTCAACTGGTACCGGACGACGTCTTCGACATCTTCGTACTGCGGGCGCGGCGCGTCATTCATGATGAATGTCACCTCCGTTGACGTTGCATGGACAGGCGGATCACCGACCGAGAGGTGCCACGGACTATAAGTAGCGTTGACAACGTTGACAAGAGTTCGTTCCCACGTTGCAACCGCAACGTCATATCCGCAGATCAGTCGATATATCAACCTTTGACAACGTTGCTCGCTCTGGGTGACGCCTCTAGGCGGAAACGCTTCCAACCATCGTCACGCGGTGTGCCGACGGCCGGATCCGGTCAGTCGTAGACCGCGTCGGTCAAAAGCTCGACGGAACGGTCCGGTTCGTTGAGAACCGCGCGGATCACATGCCGCCGGTCCCAGCGCCCGGCGGCCCACGCGAGCGCCTTCGCCAGCCCGTCGAACGTCGCCGCATGCGGCGCGCCGTCCGCGTCCACCCACCAGGAGACCTCAACGCCGTCGACCGTGAGCTCCTCGTGCTCCCACCAGCCGGCCGGCACCTCGGGGACCAGTTCGCGGACGAGCGGCGGTACGTCGGCCGCCGTACCGGTGCCGTCGATCTTGCCTTCGGCAACTTCTTGGGCGAGCGGTACGTCGAACAGGTCGCTGAGCCCGTCCGCGGTCGCGCCGGAGCCGATCACGAACCCGCCGAGGTCGTCGCGCTGCACCCACATCGGGCCGTCCACGACGACCGCGTGGTCGGCGTCCACGACTCGGGTGCCGCCGTCCGGATCGAGTACCCGTACCTGCGCGGGCGCCTCGCCCGGGAACACCGCGAGTGTGCCGAGGCGGGACCAGAGCCGGAGGATCGCGGCCTCGTCGATGTCCCGGTCCGGGTCGGCCAACCGGTCGAGGACGAGTGCGAGGCCGGCGGCGTCCAGGTCGCCGACGTCGCGGACCAGGCCGATCGCTGTGCGGACCTCGGGGTCGAGATCTGCCGTCCAGCCGGGTGGTTCGTCGAGGAAGGTGGCGAGGACCGGTTCGGCGTCCGGGTCGGCGCGACCCGCGAGCTGGTCGACGTGTTCACGGATCCACCAGGCGGCGTACGACGGTACGTCGCGCGGGCGGTCGTCCGGGCCGACGACGCGGACCTGGGTGACGAGGGCGCGGCGCAGGGCGGGGTCGGAGCCCAGTACTTGCAGGGCTTTCGGCCAGTCGGTGATCCAGTCGAGGTCGCGGATCACCTCGAGTTCGCCGACCGTCGCGCCGTACGGAGAGCCGCCGGGCGCCACGTCGTACACCCAGTCGTCGATCGCGTCGAGGTCCTGGAGCGATTCGGGGAGGTTGTCGAGGGCGACGTCGGACGCGGTGACGACGGCGAGGGTGCTGAGGACAGCTTCCAGGGCGGGGCGGCCGTAGCGGTCGACGACCTCGTTCGCGACCGGCGCGACCTCGTCGGGGTCGAGGACCGCGTGCGCGGCCGAGCCTGGGATCACCAGGGCGTTCGCGGGGACGAGGTCGCCGTCGGCGTCGCGCAGGGCCAGATCGGAGAGCCACCAGAGGCCGTCGGCCTGAGTGGGGTCGGCGGCGACCAGGCTGAGTACGGCGTGCGCGATCGCGTCCGGGTCCGCTGCGTCGGCGGAATGCTCGACCGCGGTCCGGACCGCGCTGTCCTCGAGGAGGGTACGCGTAGTCGCGGGGATCGCGCCGAGGCGTTCGAGGGCTGGGGCGACGGCGTCCGGGTGAACGACGCGTACGCCGTACTCGCTGAAGGCGGTGAGCGTGTCGAGCGGGATCTCGGGACCGGGCAGGAGCAGCCCGCGCGCACCGCGGACTAGCCGACCGTCGGCGAGCGGGACGGGGAGGGTTCCGAGCGACTCGCGGAGCAGCGGATCGGTGACCATCTCCGCGAGGGAGGTGTAGAGGGTGCGCCACCAGCCCGGCGGTTCCTCTCCCCCAAGCTGATCCACGACCTCAGCCAGCTCAAGTCGCCTTACCTGCAAGGCATCCAACGCCTGCCGGTCCGCCCGACGCTCACCGATCAAGCCCACGACAAGCGACGCCAAGACCCCGTTGAACGCGTCATCGGCCCCCTCGACCACGACGGCATCCCGAGGCCGCAACAACCCCCCTCGAAGCATCGCGGTCCCCGGTAGCCAGTGCAGGATCTCTTCGCGGAGCATTCGGTCCAACGTGCCTGCAGCCAGACCAGTTGGCACCAGACCGAGGACATCATCGCCGGCCTCGGCGCGGCTGTGCAGCAGCTCGGCGTACGCCGTCGCGGCCTCCCGCACCAGGCGGTCCGTCAACGGGCCCTTCGCGACATGCCGTCGGGTCGAGTCCAGCGGGAAAGTTGCCAAGAGCAACGCTTCCAGCGACAGCGGTTCGTCGGTGGGAGTGGGTGCGTGGACGACGGTCGGTGGGGTGCGATCGGCGCGAGGAAGCGCCCAGACGACCGACCAGGTCGGGCGGGTGCGTTCTTCGGTGGGACGATCCGCGAAGAGTTGCTCGCGTTCGGCGGGAGTGAAGACGCCGCCGGCGCGGTGGATGTACCAGCGATCCTCGACGTTCTCGAGGACGCGGCGGACGTCGTCGGTGTCGATCTCGATGCGGTCGAGTCCAGGAAGTGCGAGGAGAAGGGCGTCGTCAGCTTCCGCGAGCAGACGCCGTACGAGCGCGACCGCGGCCTCGTCCCGCAGCGGCAGGATGACCGCAGTATCGTACCCGGCCGGCGGCTCACCCTCGGCCTCGAACGGAAGCCGAAGTACCGGCACCTGCCCGTCGCGGCGGCGCACCTCGGTCTCCAACGACGCCAGTTCGGCAACCGCCGCCGCAGTATCCGCCTTCGAGAACCGCACTCCCCCGGTCCGCGACAACACCACCGGCTCGTCCGTCACCGCGAGCACAGCGGAGAACCCGACACCGAACCTCCCGACCGGACCTGCGTCGTCTCGCTTCGCGGACGCGCGAAGGGTCGCGAGCGACTGCACGCCCTCGGCGTCGAGTGGTGCGCCGGTGTTGGCGACTACGAGGGTGGTTCCCCGGAGCTCATAGAGCACACGTCCCGCCGCCCCGGCGCGGGCGGCGGCGTCGGCGGCGTTCTGCGCCAGCTCGATGACGACCCGATCGGCGTACCCTCCGAGAGCCAGCTCCTCCTCGGCGTTAGCGTCCTCGCGGAAGCGAACAGGAGCCGCCGCCCATCCGGCCAGCACCCGTTCGCGGATTCCCGTCGTACCGAAGGCATCGTCAGTCACGGCGGCAGGCTACTGGAACGGACACCCCGGATTCGCCGCGTCCTCGGACAGCGGACTGCCCGCCGGCAGTACGTACAGGACGTCGAGTACGAGCGGCTTCGTCCCCAGGTTGCGCCCGAGGTGCACGTGGTCCGATCCGCTCGGCTCCGTGAACGCGGCGCCGGCGCGGTACACCCCGTCGGTCTGGCAGTTCGAGCCGGAGTGCGTCAGCGTCCCCGCCTTCACGAACGCGTACAGAGTCCCGTCGTGAAAATGCCACCCGGTGGTGCCGCCTGGCTGGATGGTGATCTCGCGCAGTACGTACTCGGTCCGCCCGATCGTCGACTGGGAGATGATCGTCGCGGTGACTCCTGAGCTCGGCGTCGCGTCGGCCGCAGACGGGATCAGGCCGATCGCCAGTCCGCCGGCGGCCAGGGCGGCGAGCGCTCCCCGAGTGAACATGTGGTGTTCCCTTCGCTCTATTGTGATCCGGTGATCCCATCGGGCAGTCGGTATGTCGCGCTTGGCAGTTCGTTCGCGGCCGGGCCGGGGATCAGGCCGATGGTAGAGGCGGCCGCGGGTCGTTCGGGCCGTAACTACGCGCACTTGGTTGCCGCCGAGCTCGGTCTCGATCTGGTCGACGTCACGTACTCCGGCGCCACTACCGCGCACCTCCTCGACACCCCGCAGAACGACGCCCCGCCGCAGCTCGACGCGCTGACCCCGGACACCGCGCTGGTCACGATCACGGTCGGCGGCAACGATCTCGAGTACGTCGGTACGTTCCTGCGCGGGAGTTTCCTCAACACGGTCGCGAAGCCGGCCACGATCTTCGGCCGCCGCGTCGCGAACCGGATCCGCGCGCGGGTCAGCTACCTCAAGGACGAGGCCGCGTACCAGACCGTCGCGGACGCCCTGACGACCGTCGTCGAGCGCGCTCGCGAACGTTCGCCCGAGGCGCGGATCATGCTGGTCGACTACCTGAGCCTGGTCGGCCCGGCCACCCGCCCGCGCCTCGACGTACCGCTGAACGAGGAACAGCTGCCGAGCATCGCGACGATGGCCGACGGACTCGCCGCCTCGTTCGCGAAGGCTGCCGCGGCCACCGGCGCGGACTTGATCGCCGCGTCGGCGGCCAGTCGTGACCACGCGATCGGCTCCGCCGAACCATGGACGACCGGGTTCACGCTGCTGCCGCCGAACCTGGGCGGTTTCGTCCCGTACCACCCGAACGCTGCTGGAATGCGCGCGGTCGCAGACCTGATCCTGGAAGACCTCCGCCCAGCCTCCAAAGCTTGAACTTGCGGCGGCGGCCGGCGGGGACGCTGAGGCCGTGCTTGTTCTTGGGGTTCTCGTTGGCGAAGTGGCTCAGGGACACCATCAGGTTGAGGGTTTCCATCGTTCCGTCCTTTCTCGACGTTTGCAGGTACGTCGGAGGTAGACGGACGTTCTTGACATCCAGCGGCTAAGAATCTTCTCCGGTGGCGACGACGAGGCGCCGGAGCAGGTTGTCGAGGGTGGTTCGGTCCGCGCTGGGGAGCTGGTGGATCAGCTCCTCCTCGACCAGGGCGATGTCGCCGATGCTCCGTTCCCAGAGCCGGTTGCCCTCGGGGGTGAGCGTGGCGACGACCTTGCGACGGTCGTCCCGGTCGTGGGTGCGTTCGACGTACCCACGGCGCTCGAGCGCGTCCAGCCGGTTCGTCAGGGCGGCCGGGGACATGTTCAGCTGCCGGGCGAGCTGCCCGGGCGTCGCCTGGTACGGCGTACCGCCGCGGCGCAGCATGTGCAGCGTCTTGAACTCCCAGAGCTGCAGCCCGTACGTCGCCAGCACAGCCTCCCGCCGACGCTCGAGGTACCGGGTCAGCACCTGCAGGCGCACGGTGATCCCCTCGACGTCCCGGTCGAGCTCCGGCAGTTCTCCCGACCAGAGGTCGATGTGCGTGTCCACAAAGTCCTTCACCGAGCTAACTTTTCAGTGCGTGAAGGTTAGTTGTCAAATGTTTCGACGTCGAAATACTCTTCCGGACATGAGCCAACTCCCAGCAACCGCCGTCGCCGACGCAGCACACAAACTGATGCTCGCCGGCCACTGGACCGCCGCTACCGCCCTCCTCACGTCCGCCCAATCCGAAGACCCCGAAGAGCAGCAGATCCTCGCGCTCGCCCGGGCCTCGGTCGCGGTCGACCACGACTTCGGTCAACAGTCCGACCACGCCACGGCAGCGCTCGCCGCCGTCCCCGGCGATTCGTGGGACCTCGCGATGCTCAAGCTCCGCAAGGACTACGCGGACGCGCTGTTCAACTCCGGCGACGGCGACCTCCGCGACCGCATGCTCACGCTGATCAAGGACGCCCCTGACGACGTACGACGGGGCGTAGCGAGCTTCTGGGCCGGCGCGATCGCCGACAACGTGTACGAGCAGCCCGCAGAGGCCATCGAGCACTACACGCTCGCGTTGGAACTGGGCGACGAACTGACCAAGGCGCAGGCGCTTCGCCACCTGGGCCACCACTCACACGCCGCCGGGAACCTGAAGCCGGCGCGAGAGCAGTGGGAGCGGTCGACCGAGCTCCTGCAGAAGAACGGGCACCTCCGCCCGGCACTCGCCCAGCAGGTCCACCTCGCGATCCTGCTCCGCGACGAGGGTGACGAGGCCGGGTCAGCGGCCCTCGCGACCGAGGTGCACCGCTGGGGACGACAGCTCGGCATCGGCTTCATCGTCGAGCAGACAGCGGAGCTGATGGTACGGCGAACTCAGCAGGAACCCCCGCGCTGAACGCGACGTGATCCGGCGGCCGCCCCGGCGGCTCCAGCCCCACCGACCGCAGCAGGCTGTCCGCGTCCAGCGTGGTGAGCGTCGCGGCGTGCAGGATCCACGGCGGATGCTCGTTCGGTAGGTACAAGGTACGGCCGGCGCGATGTACGTGCAGGCCCCACCGCGCGGTGAGGAAGTCCTCCAACGGCCCGATCCGGAGCCGCTCCCCCATCTCGACGCCAACGGTCGCGGAGGCGCCGGAACGACGTACAACCGAGGTGTAGTGGTGGTGGCTGCCGTCGCGCTCATGCGTCATCCGCGCCCACCGGTACGGCAGGCCGAACACGCTCCGGGCGGCCGCCACCACGGCCAGCCGGTCGGCGTCGAGGCTCAGGAAGACCACACCACGCCGGCCGGTCTCGTCGACGGAGTAGAGCCGGAGGTTCGTCTCGAGGAACGACCCGAAGTACGGCACACGTGGTCCGACAGGCAGGCCGGTGTCGACCATGCGGAACGGCACCAGACCGACGTACGTACGGTCCTCGAAGGTGTCCGGTCGCGTACCGGGCGGGAAGAACCGCGCGACCTCGGCAGGCTCGAAAGCCCAATGGACAAAGGTCAGATCCAGCCACCGCTGCCGCAGGATGCGCGGCCGCGGTAGGGTGGGAGCGTCCGGCCAGCTCACGCCAAGTCACTCAGCGTTCGGCCGAACCTCACACGTCGGCCGGCCGTCGTTCAGCTCACACACCATGAAGCCGGCAGTGCCCGGCTTCCACGGCATCACCGCGTCACCCGCGATCAGCGCGTCCAGCGTCTGCAACGCCGGATCCCGCTGCTCGGCGTGATGCCGGTACCCGGCCGCGCCGAGCGCCAGCGCGATCGCCATCCCGAGCAGGTTCACCTCGGTCGGCTGCTCCGGAACCGTGGTCCCGTCCACCGGCTCCAGCTTGATGCCGTGCTCCGGCACCTCGACGATCCGTGCGACGTACTTCATGGAGTCGAGCGTAGCGGTCATGCCCTGTCCGGTACTGCTTCTAGGGTCGTTGGTATGGAGTTTCGAGCAGAGGTACCGCAAGCGGAGTTGGATGAATTGCAGCGCCGGCTGGACGCGGCGCGCTGGCCGGACCAGTTGCCCGACGCGGGTTCGTCGTACGGCGTGGAGCTCGGCCGGCTGCGTGACGTGACCGAGTACTGGCGGACGGCGTACGACTGGCGCCGGTTCGAGAAGCGGCTGAACACGTATCCACAGTTCGTGACCGAGATCGACGGTCAACGGGTGCACTACCTGCAGACCGGTGCAGGCACGCCGCTGTTGCTGCTGCACGGTTGGCCGGGCGCGGCGTCGGACTACCTCGAGGTGATCGACGCGCTCGCGCAGGACTTCACCGTGGTGGTGCCGACGATGCCTGGCTTCGGGTTCAGTGGCGTCACGACCACGAGCGGCTGGGGTGTCGACCGGATGGCGCGCGCGTGGATCGCGTTGATGGAACAGCTCGGCTTCGAGCGGTACGGCGTCCATGGGTACGACTGGGGTGCCCGGATCGGTCCCGTGCTGGCGCGGCTCGTCCCGGAGCGAGTGATCGGCCTGCACCTCGACGGGTACTTCGTGTTCCCGCAGGGCGAGGACCTGACCGAGGCGGAACAGCAACGACTCGGCGGGCTGGATCGTTGGCAGAACGAACGATCCGGGTACGCCGCGATCCAGGGCACGCGCCCGCAGACCCTCGCCTATTCGTTGCTCGACTCCCCGATCGGCCAACTGGCCTGGAACTTGGAGTGGTACGACGACTACGGCCACCGGGAAGGTGCCATCAGCAACGACCACATCCTCGACACCGTGACGCTGACGTGGCTGACGCGGACCGCGGGCTCCCAGGCGCGGCTGTACTGCGAGGCGCAGTCCGCGTGGGGCGCACAGGTCTCGTACTGCCCGGTGCCGATCGGCCTCGCGGTGTTCCCGAACGACAGCACGGTCCGGCGGCTCGTCGAGCGTGAGTTCGACGTCGTGCACTACACCGAGTTCGACCGCGGCGGGCACTTCGCGGCGCTGGAGGTCCCCGAGTTGGTCGTCGAGGACCTCCGCGCCTTCTTCGGCAAGCTCTAGTTACCGCACACCCAGGAGGTGCTCCATCGCGAGCTGGTCGAGCTTCTCGAAGCCGAGACCGCGATCGGCCAGCGCCTCCGGGTCGTACTTTGCGTTGCGCAGGTCGCCCAGCGACTCACCCTCGGCCAGGGTGGGCTCGGACAGCTCCGCGACCCGCGCCGCGGCGAGGGCCTCAACGACCTCGGGATCCGCACGGAACGCGCGCACCTTCTCCCGCAGGATCAGGTAGTTCCGCATGCACGCACGCGCGGTCTCCCAGACACCTTCCTCGTCCTCGGACCGCGGCGGCTTGTAGTCGAAGTGGATGTGCCCCTCGTACGCCGGGTAGGTTCCGGATCCCTGGAGGGCGTCGACCGTCCAGAACGCCCCGCGCAGGTTTCCGGCCCCGAACCGCAGGTCCTGGTCGAACCGCGGACCGTGCTGCCCGTTGAGGTCGATGTGGTACAGCTTCCCGTGCCACAGCGCCTGCGCGATGCCGTGCGCGTAGTTCAGGCCGGCCATCTCCTCGTGCCCGACCTCGGGGTTGATGCCGACCAGTTCGGGGTCGGCCAGGTCGTTGATGAAGGCAATGGCATGGCCGATCGACGGCAGCAGGATGTCACCGCGCGGCTCGTTCGGCTTCGGCTCGATCGCGAAGCGGATGTCGTACCCCTGCTCGCGGACGTACGCGCAGAGGATGTCCATCGACTCCTTGTAGCGGTCCAGCGCCGCGCGGACGTCCTTCGACCCGCCCGACTCGGCGCCCTCACGACCGCCCCACAGGACGTACGTCGTCGCGCCGAGCTCCGCCGCCAGGTCCACGTTGCGCAGCACCTTCGCCAGCGCGTACCGGCGTACCTGACGATCGTTCGCGGTCAGGCCACCGTCCTTGAAGACCGGGTGCGCGAACAGGTTGGTGGTCATCATCTCGACGCCCATGCCGGTCTCGGCGAGCGCCTTCTTGAAGCGTTCGAGCACCTGGTCGCGGGTGCTGTCGTCGGGGACCACGTCGTCGTCGTGGAACGTCACCGCGGCGGCGCCGAGCTCCGCGAGCTTCTCGACCGTGTGCACCGGGTCCAGCGCCGGGCGCACCGCCGTACCGAAGACGTCGACTCCCTGCCAGCCGACGGTCCACAGCCCGAAGGAGAACTTGTCGTCCTTGGACGGGGTGTAGTCACTCATCCTGCAATCTCCTGCCATTGACGTGAGTTCGAACTGGCCTCGACCGCGGCCAGCACCCGCTGGACCTGCAGCCCGTCGGCGAACGACGGCGCCGGGTCGGTGCCGTCGGCGATCGCCGTGACCAGGTCGACTGCCTGGTGGGTGAACCCGTGCTCGTAGCCGAGCAGATGGCCCGGCGGCCACCACGCACCGACGTACGGGTGATCGGGTTCGGTGGCGAGGATGCGGCGGAAGCCCGCCGTCCTCGAGTCGTCTCCTGCGTCGTAGAAGTGCAGGAGGTTCATGTCCTCGAAGTCGAACGCGAGACTGCCGAGGCTGCCGTTGATCTCGATCCGGATCGCGTTCTTCCGGCCGGTCGCGAACCGGGTCGCCTCGAAGACGCCGAGCGCGCCGCTGCGGAAGGTCGCCAGGAACACCGCAGCGTCGTCGACCGTGACCGGTCCCCGTTGAGTACCAGCAGTACCGGACAGACCCGAGTGCTCGGCCGCGACCGGACGCTCCTTCACGAACGTCTCCAGCCGCGCACTGACCTCGCCGATCGTGTCGCCGGTGATGTACTGCGTCATGTCGACGATGTGCGCGCCGATGTCGCCGAGCGCGCCGGAGCCGGCCTTGGTCTTGTCCAGCCGCCAGGACAGCGGCGCCTCCGGGTCGGCGATCCAGTCCTGCAGGTACTGCGCGCGGACGTGCCGGATGGTCCCGATCTTGCCCTCGGCAACGAGCTGGCGGGCGAGCGCGATGGCCGGCACCCGCCGGTAGGTGAACCCGACCATCGAGCGGATCCCCTTGGCCTTGGCCGCTTCCGCCGCCGCCGTCATCGCCTCGGCCTCCTCGACGGTGTTGGCCAGCGGCTTCTCGCACAGTACGTGCTTGCCGGCCTCGAGCGCCGCGATCGCGATCTCCGCGTGGCTGTCACCCGGCGTACAGACGTCGACCAGCTGGACGTCGTCGCGGCCGAGCACCTTGCGCCAGTCGGTCTCGGTCTCCTTCCAGCCGAGTTTCACCCTGGCCGCTTCGACCGCATCGGGGTTCCGGCCGCACAGGACGTTCATCTGCGGATCGAGCGGCAGGTCGAAGAAGCGCGGCGCGCTCCGCCAGGCCTGCGAATGGGCCGCGCCCATGAACGCGTAGCCGATCAGGCCGATGCCCAGGTTCGTCATGACTCTCCTAGCTGTGTCGGGTCGGCGAATACTTGGTCGAGACAGATCTGCGCGCCGCCGCGGACGGCCGCGCCGAAGCCCAGGTCGGAACGGACCACCCGGCAGCCGCCGCCGTCCTGCGCGAGCACGCGCTCGCGGAGCGCCTTCTTCAGTGGCTCTTCCAGCCACGGTCCGAGTACGGCGAAGTACCCGCCGAGGACGAGTACCGCCGGGTTCAGGATGTTCACGAGGATCGCTCCCCCGATGCCCAGCCACGTACCGACGTCCTTCAACGCGGTCAGCGTCCGTACGTCACCCGCCTCGGCGCGCTCCACGACACCGGCCAGCCGCTGCTCCACGTCGAGCGACGGATCCCGTACCGGGTCGTCGCGATCCGTTGCCTTGCGCAACAGTGCGGTCAGGCCGACGACGGTCTCCCAGCAGCCGGTCCGCCCGCAGCCGCAGGTCTGCCCGGGTGGCGCCACCGGCATGTGCCCGACCTCGCCGCTGTAGCCGTGGGCGCCGCGGAGCAACTGCCCGCCGGATACCACGCCACCACCGACACCGACGGCGCCGGTCAGCAGTACGAGATCGTGCTCGCGCAGTTCGGCGTACGCCGCCAGCGTCGCGAGGTTCGCCTCGTTGTCCACCTGCAGCGGGTACGTCGGTTCTCCGAGGCGCTTGCGCATCTCCTTGGCGACGGACACCTCGCTCCAGCCGAGGTTCGGGGCGAGTTTCAGCTCGCCGGTCTCGCCCTCGACCAGACCGGGTACGGCGAGCGTGACGCCGGCCAACCGGCCACCGCGGGCGTCCACGGCGTTCACGGTTTCCTGTACGAGTTCGGCGAACCGGTCGAGCGTCGTACCGGGGCCGAGGTGCGCGACGTCCACCGGCACCCGCTTCTCGTGCACGACGTTGCCGGCCAGGTCGAGCGCGACGATCGCCAGGTATTCGACGTTGATCTCGGCGCCGACGCCGCAGACACCGGTGCCGTCGAGTTCGACGAGTTGCCCCGGGCGGCCGAGGGCGCGGCTGGAATCGGCGGAACCTTCGCGGAGCAGGCCACGTTCGACGAGCTCGGCGACCAGGCTGCTGACGGTCGCCTTGTTGAGGCCGGTCTCCTCGGCGATCCGCGCCCGCGACCGCGGACCGAGGTCGTGGACGTGGCGCAGTACGACGGAGAGGTTGTTGCGACGGAGCGACACGTGGTCGGCGGCAACACCCCGGTTCACCATCGCGTCAGCCCTCCGTCGACTTTGTCTGTTGATCCAACAAACTAAGTTCATGCCGACGAGGCGTCAAGAGTTGCGTAGCTGTGAAGTTCTTGCAGGACTTTGCCTAGATCTGTACTTGGCGCGTACCGGCGAGCTGCTTAGAACAGCTCCATGCTGTCGGCGGTCGCGGTGATGACCGGGTTGTCGAAGTACAGGCGGCAGGCGATCGCGTGGCCGGCGCAGGTCAGCAGCGACGGGCCGGCCGCGTCGACGACCCGGTACGTGACCGGGTGCTCGCAGCGCTCGACCTCGCCGACGTTCTCACGGCCGCAGCCGAGCACGTGGCAGGTGACCGTGTCGCCGACGTTCATCAGCGTCAGGCCGTGCTCGGGGCAGACGCCCCAGCCGACGCCACAGGCCTGGCCCTCGTTCGCGGCGAGCCGGACGAGCTTGCCGGCGGTGACCTCGAGCTTGCTGGCCAGGTCGCGGAATGTGGTCGCGGCCTGGTCGAGCTCCCGGCGGAAGCGCCGCAGTTCGACGGACTCCGGCATGTTCTGCGTCGCCGCGTGCAGGTCCTCGGCGAGCGTCATCGCGGCGACCGCGATCTCGTCGACCCGGACGGGGGTGTTGAACTGGCGCAGCGTCGTACCGCTCGGGTCCCGCGGGCGGTCCCGTACCTCGGACAGCCACTCCGACTGCGGCACCTGAACCTCAGCGATCTTCTGTCCCGGTCGCCACTCGGTAGGTGCTCCGAGGTCAGCAGTTGGTTGCGGACCGTGACCGTTGCTGCTTCCGTTCGTACCCGCGGTCCCGTTCACCGGGATCCGGTTGTCCTCCGCAGTCCGACCGTTCATACAGCCTCACTCGTCCCAGTCCCCTGTGGTGCCTCGGTGGCCGATCGTGCCATGTGTCCGGTACCCAGGACCAGAGGAAGAATGATGGTGTCACCCACCGTTCCCCCGGACTTGCGGACAGCAACGATCAACCCCCGGACAACGAAAGACTTCCCCACCACAGGGCCACCGAATCACACCGTCCGGGTTACCCAACGCGATCTTTGCATTTCCGAACGGACGGTTGTCACGCCGTTGCGTTCAGGTGTTCCCGGAGGAACGGGTGGGGGTGTGGAAGGCCGAGTTCGGCGGGTCCTCACGCAGGTCCCGGGTGAGCACCGACTGCGCGCTGCGCGGGTATCCCTCGGCGTTGCTTGGCGCGGAGTCCAGTTCGATCACCTCGAATGCGTCACCAAGTTGTGCACGCAGCGTCACGAAGCGCTCCTTGGCTGCCATCCAGTCGTGCGTCGACGGCTGACTCAGCACCGGCGCCTCCTCGACCGCGGTGGCCAGCGCGAACCCACCGGTGAAGCACATTCCGATCACGCCGCCCCTCCCCGCTCCGGCGTCCGCGCGACGAGGTCCCCTCGCCGACCAGGTGCTCCCCGAATGCGGTCACCTCGGGCGTGAGGAGCTTAGGGGTCGTAGTGCTGGACGGCGCCGCCTGCGGAGAGGTCGACGAGGGTGTGTGCCAGGGCTCGCGCGTCGGCCAGGACTTCGTCGAGGTCCATCGTGGTGAGCCGGCGGTCGCGTACGACGACTTGCCCGGCGACGAGGACCGTGACGACGTCGGTGGCTCTGACGGAGTAGACGAGGGCGGCCCGCGGGTCGTGGAGCGGTTGGTTGTGCGGCGCGTTGAGGTCGACGAGCGTGATGTCGGCCTGGTGGCCTGGTTCGAGTACACCGACCATGCCGTTGAGACCCGCCGCGGCGGCACTACCCCTCGTGGCAAGGCGGAGCACGTCGGACAGCGTCATCCACTCGGCGTCGTGCTCGCGCTGCTTCTGGGTGAGAGCAACCATGCGGATCGCCTCCCAGACGTCGAGCGTGTTGTGTACGGCGGCTCCGTCGGTACCGATGCCTACGTCGACGCCTGACATCTTCAGCCCTTTGATCGGGGTGACCTCGCCCATCGCGAGCTTGAGGTACACCTTCGGGCAGGACGCCACAGCCGTACGACCCGCGTACCGCTCCAGGATCTTGAGGTCCGCCGGCCGGATCCCGCAGCCGTGCGCGATGAGTACGCCGGCGTCGAGCACCCCGGTCCGCTCGAGCACCTGCACCGGCGTGACCCCGTGCTTGTCCACCGAGGCCTGCGTCTGGTCGTCGGTTTCGGCCGCGTGCAGATGGATCCGGAACCCTTCGGCTCGCGCTACCTCCGCCGTACGCCTGAGGTCGTCGTCGTTCACGGTGTAGGTCGCGTGCGGTCCGAGGGTCGCGGTGATCCTCGGATGCAACTCCCGGAGCGCCCGGGTCGCGTCGAAGGCCGCCTGTGTTTTCTTCTCCGTGGAGGAGAAGAACGTCGGCGCCAGGTCCGCCCGGATCCCGGCCTCGATCGCGGCGGCGGCGATCTGGTCCGCGTGGAAGTAGTGGTCGACGAACGTCGTCACGCCGCCGAGCAGCATCTCCGCACACGCGAGCCGCGCACCGACCCGCACCCGCTCCGGCGTCAGGTTCACCTCCATCGGCCAGATCCGCCGGTTGAACCAGTTCTCGATCGAGAGATCCTCCGCGGCTCCGCGCATCATCACCATCGGACTGTGCGTATGCGAGTTCACCAGCCCCGGCACCGCCAGCAACCCGGTCCCGTCGATCACCTCCTCGGCGGAGCCGCTCGGGTCGGTGGGCGCGATCGCGACGATCAGGTCATCCTGCACGTGGATGTCCTGCGCCTTGTCGACGCGGCACTCCCCCTGCTCGGGAACCACCAGGACGGAGACGTTACGGATCAGCAGTCGCGGCATTCGTCCTCCTGACTGAGCTGCGTACGGCAGTCTGGTCGATCCGCGGGTCCACGCGATGGGTGCCCTCGGGGTCGACGCGGAACCTGAAGCCGTGAGGTGTGGTCCATTCGAGCGTCCTGTCGTCGATCCGGCGGACGCTCCAGCCGCGGGCGTGCGTCTTCACCCGATGGCCGAAGCGGCCCAGCGGTGCGAGGTTGGTGGTACTGGTCTGCCCGGGCGGACCTAGTGGGTCGTAGGGCTCGATGTGGTCGAGGTCGATGGTGTCGGTGGTTTCGCGGGTGCCGTACGGGAAGAGCTCGACGGGGTGGATGAGCTTGACGCGTTCGCGGATGCGGGTGGGGATCTCGTAGGCGTTGACGCTGACGGCGTCGTTGAGGTCGATGACGGGTTTGACGACGTACGGTCCGTACCCGACGAGTTCGGTGAGTTGCGCGGCCAAGAGCGGCCCGATCGACTCAACCCGCAGCACACCGGCTCCACTCGCCAAGGTGTGGTCGGTCAAGTGCACGACAACCTCAGTCTTCCCAGGCCGCACCTGTCCCCCACCCAGCCCAACCCGCGCCTGCACGCCACGGCTGCCCGGGTCGCTCGAGTTGCCCGTGTTGTTCCGGTCGCCCGAGTTGTTGCGGTCGCCCGAGTGGTACGAGTCGCCCGACTGGCTTGCGCGGTCCGGGTCACCCGGCTCGCTCGGGTTGTTCGGGCCGCCGGGGAAGCCCGGGAAGCCCGGGAAGCCCGAGGTTCCGCGGTTGCTCGCGTCCCGCGGGTTGTCGGAGTGGCCAACCCGGCCTGAGAGGTCCAAGGCGCGCGTGTTGTTCAGGGTGCCGGAGTTGTTGGGGTTCTCACGGCCGCTCGAGTGATCGAGGTAGCTCGGGTTGGCGTACGCGTCCTGTTTGATTTGTGCGAGCCGGGCGTTGAGGACCCGGAGGGCGACCGCATCCATGGGCGCACCCTCGTCGGGTCCGCCCGTTGGCCGCGGATCCTTCCGCAGTATGCGACTGTCGAACGGATCGGACAGCAGGTCAAGATCATCAGGCCCACCAGCCTCCAACCACGGATCATCCGGCGGCCCCAACGGCTCGAGCACACCAGTCACGTCTCGCCCGCCCGCGATGCCAGCGCCGAAGCTCGGTCCACCGGCTTCGGGCTCAATGTGCCTCGGTCCGGAGCGACCGGGCTGCATCGCGGGCGGCGCGATCCCACGTGACCCGACCCCGGTCGGCTCAGTCCCGGTCGGCTCAGTCCCGGTCGGCTCAGTCCCGGTCGGCTCAGTCCCGGTCGGCTCAGTCGCCGGCGACTCCGTCACAGGCGGCTTGGTGGGGCATTGGTCTGAGGGGTGTCGGGGGCCGGCTTGGGTCAGGAGTTCTTGGGTGAAACGCGGGTCGGGCAGGATTGCGATCGCCTGGGCTCGGCGGTGCTGGAGGGGGCGGGTGTCGCCCAAGGTTTTCAGGGCTTCGGCGATGGCGGCGATCGCCGAGTCGTGGCGGTTGACGGCGGCTGCGGGGGCCTTGATGTAGATGGTCTTGTTGCCGTGCTTGTCGCCCCGGCCGACGAACACGCCACGCTCGTCAGCTGCCGCCGCGGCCTCGTCGGCGGCGCGCTGCGGGTCGGCGCACCGCTTGGCGGCCTGGGCGATCTTGTCGAGACGGTACGGGGAGATCGTGTCGATGATCTCGGACACCCGGCGGTCGACGTACTCCGCGGCCGGATGGTCGAGATTAGTGCAGGCGCGCACGATCTGCCGCGCCTTCCACGGGGTGGCCGCACCCTCCTGGATGCGGGCCCAGGTCAATGGGAAGCGGTGGCGCAGCGCGAGGGCGTCGGCGATGAGGTCACGGCCGACCCCGGGAGACACACCCATCACCATCGCGAACTCGGCGACCGCGAACTCCGCGATCTCCGGGCAGCCGTCACCGCCCAGGACGACAGCTCGTTCGCGGCCGTCACGGGCGCCGCGAGTGGGCCGGGACGGGCAGGTCGACGGGTGGAAGCGGTCGGCGTAGATCTGGGCGCACTCGAGCAGGCTGGCGTCGGCCCGGTTCGCGATTGCGCGACAGCCCGTTGCCTGCTCCAGCAGGTCGCGGGTTGGTAGCGCACTCAGATCGATCCCGAACATGTGTTCGATTCTACGCCATTGTGGGCAGGCGGCCAAACTCGGGAGGAGGGTGAATCTCCTTGTCCACAAGGGAAAACATCACACGCGCCGAGCGTCGGAACCGGGTATGCAATCCTCGTGGACCGGGAAGCTTGCCGAGCCGGACGGGATAGTTGCCGGAAGCAACTTCAGTCCCCTGACACGGCGCCCGGGGCGTGGCGCCGGAGGTGCGCGGCAAACGCACGAACGCCGGGCAGCGCCTGCCGCTACGGTCGGGCAGCCGGCGGACCGTATCGCGTCATGGCGAGGTGAACCGAGGTGGCCGACGCTGGTCGAGTGGTCGGACGTTGATCGAGCGGGCGGCCATTGGTCGAATGGGCGGCCGTAGTCGATTGGGCTGAGCTGGGTCGGTGTGACCGGGCGGTCCGAGATGGTCCTACGCGGGTCGGCGCGACCGGCTCGTCCAGGTGTCCGGAGCGGGCCGCGGTAGCTGGTCAGAGCACGCTGCGGTGACCACAGGGAGCAGGCCGGGTGACCGGGGTGAGCCGGCGTGACGGGGTGGACGGGGGCGGGCGGGCCGGAGCAACCGGGTACGTGACAGGTAGGTCGCGACGGGGCACAGCGATGGGGCGCAGAACAGCCGGCGCAGCGACGGGGCGGAGCACGGCTGGCGAACGGCGGGTGATCCGGGACGGGTGATCCAGGGCGGCGCGTGCGGGCGGCGTGCGTCGGTCGCGCGAACGCTACGAGAGGGACTGTCGGCGTTCGTCTCGTGGAGCGGGCTCGGTGAGGTGTTCGCGCGTCGTGGGTGCCAGTGGATGCCTGATCCGCCGGCGCAGGTGCAGTGCGGACAGCGCGGGCAGGCGGCGCGGGCGTCCAGGTCTCACCGAGCGCGAACGTGTCCCCGCTCTTCGTGGGCGGCGGAGGGGCGCGGTCACACCCCGGCGGGCCGCGAAGTACGCCGACGGGTGGCGATGCTCGCGGCGCCACGACGGCGCAGGGACGCAGGACGGCCCGACGGCTGCTCGTGGTTGACGGGAACGGCCGGGAGTCCGCGGTCGACTGCGGGTGGTGAGTGGCGGGACGTACGTCGCTTGAGGGGTCCGCGCCCCGCCCGCGGGTGTTCGCCCTGGCTGTTCGCGGCAGGTGTTCGCCGTCGCTGTTCGCGGCCGGTGCTCGCGGCGGCGCGTGGCAAGCAGGAGCTCGGGGGCGTCGGCGTGGTCGCTGCGGGGTCTTGCGCCGTGGGACGGCGCGTGCAGGTCGGTGTGGCCGGGTGGGCGGGCATCGGGGTGTCGGGTGGTCGAGGTGGGTTTGCGTGGGTGCGGTCGGGCGAGGTGGGGTGTGGCAGGGGCGGCTGGTCGGTCCGTGGTCGGGTTGGGGTGGAAATTGGGGGAACGTTTGTTCGAGTTTCGGGTAGGGTGGGGGGATGGGTGCTGAACTTCAGGGCTCGTTGCTGGGTGGGTTCGAGGATCCGGAACTGGGGTCGTTGGACGGGGTGACTCGGACCGAGCTGGGGCGTGGAGCCTGGGTCGATGTGTTGCCGGGGTGGTTGGGTGGCGCTGACGAGGTGTACGGGCGGTTGGCGCGGGAGGTGCCTTGGCAGGCTGAGCGGCGGCAGATGTACGACCGGGTGGTGGACGTTCCCCGGTTGTTGTGTTTCTACGGGGAGGACGCGCGGCTGCCGTTGCCGATCCTGGATGCGGCTCGGGAGCAGTTGAGTGCGCACTACGCGGACGAGCTGGGTGAGCCGTTCCGGACGGCGGGGTTGTGTTTCTATCGGGACGGCAAGGACAGCGTTGCCTGGCACGGGGACCGGATCGGGCGCGGGAACCACGAGGACACGATGGTGGCGATCCTTTCGGTCGGTGAGCCGCGGGTGCTGGCGCTTCGGCCGCGGCCTGGGTTCGGGGATTCGTCGGTGGGGTCGACGGTGCGGTATCCGTTGGGGCACGGGGACCTGATCGTCATGGGTGGGTCGTGTCAGCGGACGTGGGAGCACGCGATCCCGAAGGCGGCCGGGCATGTGGGGCCGCGGATCAGCATCCAGTTCCGCCCGCGGGGTGTCAGGTGAGGGCCGCGAGAGCAGGTTGGTGCACTCCGTCTTTGGTGGCTACGTAGAAGCCGAGGAGGCGCACGCCGGCGTCCTCGCACAGAGCGGTGGCAACCTTCGCACACTCCCCGTCGAGGTCGTCGGCGCTCGGAGGGTATGGTCGGCGACCGAGGGCGAGGATTACCGGGGCGTCGGGGCTGGTCTGGAGGCTGGGGATGATCGGCTCGAGGACGGCTCGGCAGAGTTCGGCCGGAGTGTGGGCGGGGAACCGCGGGAGTTTCACTGTCACGGTTGATCGGTAGCGGGCGTCGGGATGGCAGAGGATGACCGTGAGGGTGCCGAGGTGGCGGTCGCCGATGGAGACCATCAGATCGACCACGTTCGCGGCGGACGCGGGGTCGGTGAGAGGTTGGTCGGGCCAGGTCGAGGGCAGCTGTTCGAAGCTCATGCCTAAAAAGATGCCGCGTTCCGGAGCCGGATCCGGGTTATCCACAGACGAAAGTGGCCCATCATACATACTCGGAAATGGACCTCACATCTGGGCCGCAGGAGCCCTAGGCTCAACGACATGAGCAGCAGACTTGGGCAGATGCTTCCCCCCGCCGGCGCGCCGCGGGACCTCGCGATGGCGCAGTTGGCGAACTCGGTCGGCGACGGTGCGTTCGTCGTCACCTCGGCGTTGTTCTTCACCCGGGTCGTCGGGCTCTCGACCGCGGAGGTCGGGCTCGGGCTGACGATCGCGTGGCTGCTCGGCTTCCTGGCCGGCGTACCGCTCGGCAACCTCGCCGACCGCAAGGGCGCCCGCGGCACGGCAGTACTGCTCGCGCTCAGTACGGCGACCGCCGTGGCCTCGTTCCTCGTCGTTCGCAGCTTCGCGGGCTTCCTGGTCGCCGCGATCCTCTACGCCTGCAGCCAGACCGGCCTCACTGCGGCCCGGCAGGCCCTGCTGGCCGGGCTCGTGCAGCCGGAAGAGCGGACCAGGATCCGCGCCTTCCTCCAGTCCACGGTGAATGCAGGTCTCGCGGTCGGCGCGCTTCTCGGCGGTATCGCGCTGCGCTTCGACAGCAAAGCGGCATACCTGATCGTCTTCGGGATCGACGCGCTGAGCTTCCTGATCGCGGCGGCGCTGATCCGGCGGGTCCCGTCCATTGCAACCACGATCCGGATCAAGGGCGAACCGCGGTTGGCGGTTCTGCACGACCGCCCATACGCGGTACTCGCGCTGCTGAACGCGGTGATGCTGCTCTTCATGCCGCTGATCAGCCTGGTCGGACCGCTCTGGATCGTCACCCGTACGCAAGCGCCGAGCTGGGTCGTCGCGTCGCTGATGATCGTGAACACCATTGGCGTCGCGCTCTTCCAGGTCCGGATCGCCAAGGCTGTCAAGGATCTGCGGACCGCGGCCCGTTCCGTGCGGTACGCCGGACTGGCGATGCTGGCAGCATGCGCCGTGTTCGCGCTCACCGCGACCGACCTCGGGCCGGCCCCGACCGCCGCAGTACTCGTCGTGGCGGCCGCGCTGCTCACGCTCGGCGAGATGAAGCTGGCGTCCGGCGCCTGGGAGATCAGCTTCGGACTGGCGCCCGCGGACAAGCAGGGTCAGTACCAGGGCTTCTTCGGAACCGGCCCCGCGATCGCCCGGATGCTCGGGCCGGCGCTGCTCACCACGGTCATCCTCGGCTGGGGCCCGGTCGGCTGGCTGGTGGTCGGTGCACTGTTCCTGGGGACCAGTTGCGCGACTGGTCCCGCCGTACGATGGGCTGCGCGGACGAGGGCCGTCAACGAGGACGCCACGCCGTCGCTGGTAGAGGAGAGCGCCGCCTGATGGAGATTCCCGGACTGGTCGAGATCACTACGTACGACGAACTGCGTGAGGTCGTCCCGCAGCCGCTGGCCGCGGCCGCCGGCAAGACACGGAGAGAGCTGCACGAGCTGGACCTTCAGTGGCTGGCGGCCTCACCGTTCGTACTGATTGCCACCTCCGACGCGCAGGGCAACTGCGACGTCTCCCCCAAAGGCGACCCGGCCGGGTTCACCAAGATCTTCGACAGCACCACGATCGCCATCCCCGAGCGAGCCGGTAACCGGCGGGTGGACGGGTTCACGAACATCCTCTCCAATCCGCACGTCGGGCTGATCTACTTCATCCCCGGCCGCGGTGACACGCTGCGGATCAACGGCCGGGCGCGGATCATCAAGGAAGCGCCGTTCTTCGACGAGATGGTGGTCAAGGGCAACCGGCCGCAACTGGCGCTGCTGATCGAGATCGACGAGATCTTCCACCACTGCTCGAAGGCGTTCCTGCGCTCGCAGCTCTGGAAGCCGGAGACCTGGGAGCCCGACGCGATCCCGAGCCGGCCGCGGATCGCGAAGGCGCTGGAGCGTCAGGACGCCGACCTGGCCGAGCTGGAGGAGTACTACGGCGTCGCGTACGAAGAGAAGATCTACAAGGTCAAATACTGAACTACCACCGCGGGCGCAGACCGAAGTACTCCGTGGCGACGATGACACCCGCCCCGGCCGCCCTCTACGGTTCAGTAGTGTGACCCAACCTGTCGACGTCCCCGATCTCGGGGCCCGAGTGCGCCGCTACACGCTGCCGATCGTGCTGGCGGCGTTCTGCGTGGTCGGGACGTTCGGTGCGGCGCGCGGTCAGACCGACCGGCACCAGCCCGACGCGTTGATGGTCGTACTGGTGCTGATCGCGGCGCTCGCACTGTTCTGGCGCAACACTCACCCGGTCCCCGTGCTGTGGGTGATAGTCGGCGCGACGCTCTTCTACATGCTCCGCGAGTATCCGTGGGGCCCCGTAATCATCCCGTTCGTGATCGCGGTCTTCACCACGATCCGGCTCGGCCACCGACTAGCGGGCTGGGCCGGGCTGATCTCGCTGTACGTCGGCCACGTCGGCGGCCGCATCGTCCTCGGTCTCGGCCAGGACGGCATCTACCAGGTACTGCTCGTCGGCACGTGCTTCTGCGTCCTCGGTTTCCTGGCCGAGCTCTTCCGCGCGCACCGCGACCGCGTCATGGCGGCCGCGAGGACCCGCAAGGAGGAGGAGCTCCGCCGTGCCGGCGAGGAGCGTCTGCGGATCGCACAGGAACTCCACGACGTCGTCGCGCACCACATCTCGCTGATCAACGTGCAGGCATCCACCGCGCTGCACCTGGTCGACAGGCAACCCGAGCAGGCCGCTCCAGCGCTGTCAGCGATCAAGGACGCCAGCAAGGAAGCCTTGGTGGAGCTCCGCTCGATCGTCGGCATACTGCGGCAGTCCGACGAGACAGCGCCCCGCCAACCGGTCACCGGGCTCGACCAGCTGGACCACCTGATCAACCGGACGAAGAGAGCCGGGCTCGAGGTGCACAAGATCGTCCACGGCGATCCGCGGCCGCTACCCAGCGGCCTGGACCGCGCGGCGTTCCGCATCATCCAGGAGTCCTTGACGAACGTCGTACGGCACGCCAAGGCCACGTCCGCGACCGTCCGGATCCAGTACGGCGAGCAGGCGCTGGTACTGCAGATCGACGACAACGGAGAATCGCTGACCGCGCAGCCGAAGGAGGGCAACGGCATCTCCGGCATGCGCGAACGCGCGGCCGCACTCGGCGGCACGCTCACCGCGAACCGCACACCCACAGGCGGCCTGCGGATCACGGCGACGCTACCGCTGTAGGTTTCGTCAGGGCAGCTTGACGTGGGACGGGTTCAGCTCGGCGACGCTCGAGACGCCCAGTAGCGCCATGGTTCGCCGTACCTCCTTGGTCAGGATCTCCGCGGCGCGCGCCACCCCACGCTGCCCGCCGGCCATCAGGCCGTACAGGTACGCGCGACCGACCAGGCAGGCGTCCGCGCCGAGCGCGATCGCCGCGACCACGTCCGCGCCGGACATGATGCCCGTGTCGAGGTAGATCTCCGCGTCGCTGCCGATCGCCTTGCGGACGTCCGGGAGGATACGCAGCGGCGTCGGCGCGCGGTCCAGTTGCCGGCCGCCGTGGTTGGACAGTACGACCGCGTCGGCGCCGGCGTCGACGACCCGGCGGGCGTCGTCGACGGTCTGGATGCCCTTGACGATCAGCGGGCCGTCCCAGATCGAGCGCAGCCAGTTCAGGTCGTCGATCGTCATCGTCGGGTCGAACAGCTTGTCGAGCAACTCGGCTACGGTGCCTTGCCACGCGGACAGCGAGGCGAACGTCAGCGGGCGGGTGGTCAGGAGATTCGCCCACCAGGCCGGGTGCAGTGACGCGTCCAGGACCGTCTTCGCGGTGAGCGAGGGCGGGATCGTGAAGCCGTTGCGCACGTCGCGGAGCCGGGCGCCGGCGACCGGTACGTCGACGGTCAGCATCAGCGCCTCGAACCCGGCGGCGGCCGACCGCTTCACCAGGTCCTCACCGGCGTCGCGGTCCTTCCACACGTACAGCTGGAACCACTTGCGGGCGTTCGGTGCCGCGGCCGCGACGTCCTCGATCGAGGTGGTGCCCATCGTGGACAGCGCGTACGGGATGCCGATGTCCTCGGCGACCTTCACGACCGCGCTCTCGCCCTCGTGGTTCATCATCCGGGTGAAGCCGGTCGGCGCGAACGCGAACGGCAGCTCGGAGCGGCCGCCGAGGATCGACGTACCGAGGTCGATCTCGGACACGTCGCGCAGGATCGACGGCTGCAGCTCCAGCTCCGCGAACAGCCGGCGGGCGCGGCGCAGGCTGATCTCCGCCTCGGCGGCGCCGTCGGTGTAGTCGAAGACGGAGCGCGGCGTCCGGCGGCGGGCGATCGTCCGGAGGTCCGCGATCGTCAGCGCCTTCTCCAGCCGGCGGTCGGTCGGGTTCACCGTGATCGGCTTCGGCCGGAGCAGCGGCTTCAGCTCGGACCATTTGGGCATCTGGCGATCGGTCATGAGCACAACATATCGTGTGGTCCGACCACACAGATAGAGTCGTCCACATGAAGAACTACGAGCTGGTCCTGCACCGGGTCGAGGCCGATCTCGCGGCCGGGCGGCTGCGGATCGGCGGGCGGCTACCCGGAGAGCGGGCGCTCGCGGAACAGCTCGGGATCAGCCGTCCGTCGGTGCGCGAGGCGGTCCGGGTGCTGGAGGCGATGGGCGTCGTACGGACCGCGACCGGGTCCGGGCCGGAGGCCGGGGCGGTGATCGTGGCGGAGCCGGTGTCGCCGTTGACCGCCGTACTGCGGTTGCACCTGGCAACCAATCATCTGCCGATGGGCGATGTGGTCGAGACCCGGCTGCTGCTCGAGTCCTGGGCGGCGCGGGAGGCGGCGGCGCGGTCGCTCGACGAGGGCTCGCTCAAGGTCGCCGAGGAACTGCTGGACCGGATGGACGACAACGGGTTGTCGCCGGAGGAGTTCCATCTGCTCGACGCGGAGTTCCATGTCGCGTTGTCGAGGTTGGCGGGGAACGTGCTGATCGCTGCCGTGATGGCTTCGTTGCGGTCGGCGATTCATGGGTACGTGATGGCGGCGGTGCCCAATCTGCCGGACTGGGAGGGAACGGCGGTCGGGTTGCGGGCCGAACATCGGGCGATTCTCACAGCGGTGCGGGGTGGGGAGGCGGAGCGCGCGGCCGAACTGGTGACCGCGCACATCCGGGGGTTCTATCAGGCGGCGCACCTAGCGCCTTTCGGCGACGGATAGGCGGGGGCAAGGGGTTCGACTTTGGTTGGTGGTGGGGGTGGGACGGAGGCGCTTAGGCTCGGGGGATGGACGAGTTGTGCGTGCCGCGGCGGCCTCGGCGGTCTGTTGAGGTTCTGACTGTCGGCGCGATTGCGGTGCTGGTGGCGCTGACGATCATCGGGCGGCTGCCAGACCCGGAACACCGGAAGTTCCTGTGGCTGGACATCGTGATCGGGATCGTCTCGGTCGGCCTGCTGCCGCTGATGTTCCGGCGCCCGGTACAAGGGGCGATCGCGCTCGCCGTACTCGCCGCGCTCTCCCCCGCCGCCACGCCACCGTCGACCGCCGGCACGCTCAACGTCTCGTTCCGGCGTCCGCTCCGTACGGCGGTCCTGGTCGCGGGCGCCGGCACCGTCGCCCACCTGATTCAGGGCCTCTGGCAACCGATCCACGGCCTGCCGTACCTGTGGTACGCCGTCCTCGTGGTCGTGGTCCACGCCGGTCTGCTCGGCTGGGGCCAAGGCGTCCAAGCACGCCAGCAACTCCTCGAATCGCTACGTGAACGCGCCCGTCGCGCCGAGACCGAGCAGGGCCGCCGGGTCGCGGAGGCGCGGACCCTGGAGCGTACGAAGATGGCCGGCGAGATGCACGACGTACTGGCGCATCGCCTGTCGCTGCTCGCGACGTACGCCGGCGCGCTCGAGTACCGTCCGGACTCGTCCCCCGAGAAGCTGGCGAAGGCGGCCGGCGTGATCCGTACCGGCGTACACCAGGCGCTCGACGAGCTGCGCGAGGTGATCAACGTGTTGCGGGACGAGGATGTGTACGAGGCACGCCCGCAGCCGACGTTCGGCGACCTCCGGGCACTCGTCGACGAGTCCCGGGCGGCGGGGACCACGATCTCGTACGACGACCAGGTCGCGGACCCCACGTCGTTGCCCCCGGCAACCGGGCGGACGGCGTACCGGGTCGTACAGGAAGGGCTGACGAACGCCCGCAAGCATGCGGCCGGACATCCGGTGTCCCTGACGGTCACAGGCAGGCCCGGTGGCGGTTTGCGGATCGAGCTGACCAACCCGGCCGCGAACGGTACGCCGCTGGTGCCCGGCAGTGGGACCGGCCTCGTCGGGCTGACCGAGCGGGTCCAGCTCGCGGGCGGCACGCTGGACCACGGCAGGGAGCCCGGTGGCGTGTTCCGGCTCGAGGCCTCGCTACCGTGGCCCCCATGATCCGGGTACTCGTGGTGGACGACGACGCGTTGGTCAGGGCCAGCCTGGAGATGATGCTCGACGGCGCGAACGGGATCTCGGTCGTCGGGCAGGCCGCCGACGGGGACGAGGTACCGGCCGCCGTCGACGCGCACTTCCCGGACATCGTGCTGATGGACCTGCGGATGCCTCGAGTGGACGGCATCGTCGCGACCCGCCGGCTCCGGGCGCGGACCAATCCGCCCGAGGTCGTCGTACTCACGACCTTCGACACCGACGAGAACGTCCTGCACGCGCTCCGCGCCGGGGCCAGCGGGTTCCTGCTCAAGGACACTCCCCCGGCGCAGATCGTCGAGGCGGTACGGCGGGTCGCGGCCGGGGACCCGATCCTGTCGCCGGCGATCACCCGGCGGCTGATGGATCGCGCCGCCACGCAGGCCGATGCGCACACGACCGCCCAGCGGAAGCTGGAGCGGTTGTCGCCCCGGGAGTACGACGTGATGCTCGCGGTCGCGCAGGGCAAGGCGAACGCCGAGATCGCGACCGAGCTGTTCATGAGCCTCGCCACGGTGAAGGCGCACATCTCGCACATCCTCACCAAGCTGGAGCTCGGCAACCGTACGCAGGTCGCGCTGCTCGCCCATGACGCGGGGCTGGCATAGGCTCCCCGCATGATTCGGGTGCTGCTGGCGGACGATCAGGCGTTGGTACGGGCCGGGTTCCGGTCGCTGCTGAACTCCGAGGACGACATCACCGTTGTCGGTGAGGTCTCGGACGGTGCGGAGGCCGTTGTAGTGGCGCGCCGGGAGAAGCCCGACGTGGTGCTGATGGACATCCGGATGCCCGGTACGGACGGCCTGGAGGCGACCCGGCGGATCGGGGCCGACCCGGAGCTGGCCGACGTACATGTGGTGATCCTGACGACGTTCGACCTGGACGAGTACGTGTTCGAGGCGCTGCGCGTCGGGGCGAGCGGGTTCTTGGTGAAGGACACCGAACCGGTCGAGCTGCTGCAGGCGGTACGGGTGGTCGCGCGCGGGGATGCGCTGTTGTCGCCGGGGGTGACGCGGCGGCTGGTCGCGGAGTTCGCGTCGCGGTCGCGGCAACCGCATGCCAGCAAGGAACTCGACGTACTCACGGAACGCGAGCGGGAGATCGTCGCACTCGTCGGCGAAGGCCTGTCCAACGACGAGATCGCCGGACGGCTGGTGCTGAGCCCCGCGACGGCGAAGACCCACGTGAGCCGCGCGATGATCAAACTCGGCGTCCGCGACCGCGCCCAGCTGGTCGTGGTGGCCTACCAGACAGGCCTGGTCCGCCCGGGCTGGCTGGGCTGAGTACTCCCACGGCGGTAGGTGGGGTCACTCCCCCGAGGCGACGCGGTGGGCGGTCGCTGACCGGCACGCTCGAGGTATGGATGCGCTGGTTGAGGTCAGTGGGCTGACGAAGAGGTATGGCGACACCGTGGCGGTTGACGGTGTCGATCTGACGGTGCGGCCGGGCGAGGTGTACGGGTTCCTGGGTCCGAACGGTGCGGGCAAGACGACGACCCTGCGGATCCTCACCGGGCTGATCGCGCCGACGAGTGGGACGGTGCGAGTGCTGGGCGGGCGGCCCGGTGAGTCCGGCGTACTCCGGCGGACCGGGTCGATGATCGAGTCGCCGGCGTTCTACCCGTACCTGTCGGGGCTCGACAACCTTCGGCTGCTCGCGGAGTACGCCGGGGTGAAGCGGCAGCGGATCGACGAGGTGCTGGAGCTCGTCGACCTGGCGGATCGGGCGCAGGACCGGTTCTCGACGTACTCGCTCGGGATGAAGCAGCGCCTCGGCGTCGCCGCCGCGCTGTTGAAGGACCCGGAGCTGGTGATCCTCGACGAGCCGACGAACGGCCTCGACCCGGCCGGGATGCGCGACATGCGGCGGCTGATCCGCGAGCTCGGTACCGGCGGGCGGACCGTACTGCTGTCCAGCCACCTGCTCGGCGAGGTGCAGCAGATCTGCGACCGGGTCGGCATCATCAACGCCGGCCGGATGGTCGCCGAGCACAACGTCGGCGACCTGCGCGGCGAGCAGGAACTAGTCGTCCGGGCCGTCCCGAAGCAGGAGGCGCAGACGCTGCTCGCACGATTCGGAGCGGTTCATCAGTACGACGACACGCTCCGGCTGCAGGTCGATCCGCAGCGGGCCGCCGAGGTGAACCGTGCCCTCGTCGAGGCCGGCATCGAGGTGTCCGAACTGCACGTCACCGAACGCGCCCTCGAGGACATCTTCTTCCAACTCACCAGCGAGGAGAAGGCCGATGTTGGGTAGCTACCGCGCCGAGATCCTCAAGTTGCGCAAGCGATCCGCCGTGTGGGTGCTGTTCGGGGCCGGCCTCGTGCTGAGCCTGATCTTCGGGTACTTGTTGCCGTACCTCGCGTACACGACCGGCGACGACTCCCCGAGTACGGCCGGCGTACCGCGTGCCCAGGTCCTCCGCGGGATGCTCCCCGAACGAGTCATCGACAACACGATCGGCGGCTACCCGATCTTCGCCGGCGCGCTCGCCCTGGTCCTCGGCGCGATCGTGATCGGCGGCGAGTACTCCTGGGGAACCCTGAAGACCGTCCTCACCCAACGCCCGAGCCGGCTGACGATCCTCGGCGCGCAATTCCTTGCCCTAGGCACCATGATCGCGTTCTGGGTGCTCGGCATCTTCACGGCCTGCGCACTCTGCAGCATCGGCATCGCGGCCGCGGAGAACGGCGCCACCAACTGGCCGAGCCTCGGCGACCTCCTCCAAGGTCTGGCCGGCGGTTGGTTGGTACTGATGATGTGGTGCCTGGCCGGTGCCGTCCTAGCCGTTGCCTTCCGCAACGTCGCGCTACCGATCGGCCTCGGCGTCGTCTGGATCCTCGGCATCGAGACCCTGCTCGCCGGAGTAGTCAGCAGTCTCCTCCCGAGCCTGAAGTGGCTCGCCAACCTCCTCCCCGGCACGAACGCCGGCTCCCTCGTCTTCAGCGTGACCGGCATGGCCACCTCCGACGCCCCACCCGGCGTACGCGACGCCGTCAGCGGCGGCCGCGCCCTACTGACCCTCCTCGCCTACTGCACAGCCTTCACCGCCCTAGCCGCCTGGACGACCCGCCGCCGCGACGTCACCTGATGCCGGCGTGGGTCAGGGCCAGTTCGCAGAACATGGCGTTGGCCCAGGAGAACCATTCGCGGGTGTACTTGCGCGGGTCGTCGACGTCGAAGCCTTCGTGCATCTGGCCGGTGCCGCCGGTGGTGTCGCGGAGGAGTTCGAGGAGGTGCTGGCGTTCTTCGGCGGACGTGCTCGAGATGCCTTGGACGGCCAGGGCGATGTGCCAGATGTAGCGGGGTGGGGTGTGCGGGCTGCCGATGCCCGCGGCCGCGTTGCCGCTGTAGTAGTACGGGTTGTCAGGGCTGAGCAGCAGAGAACGCGTCGCGAGGTACGTCGGGTCGTCGGCCGCGGCGTACCCGGTCAGCGGGATCGACAGCAGGCTCGGCATGTTGGCGTCGTCCATCAGCAACGCCTCCCCCAGCCCGTCGACCTCGTACGCGTACACCCGCCCGTGGACCGGATGGTCGACCGTGCCGAACGTGGCGATCCCCTCGTCGATCTCGGCCTTCAAAGCCTTCGCGCGGTCGGCCAGCGGCTCGTCTCGCAGTACCTCGGTCGCGATCTCCTGCAGGTACCCGAGCACCACCGAGGCGAACATGTTGCCCGGCACGTTGAAGCCCAGTTCGGTCGCGTCGTCGCTCGGCCGGAACGCGCTCCACGACATCCCCGTCGGCTTCGTCAGCCGGCCGCGGCCGTCCCGGACCAGCGTGTCGGAGTCGCGGTCGTCGTGCCGCTGGAACCGGTACGACGAATTCGCCTCGTGGTCCTGCTCCACCGTCCACAGCTCGACGATCGCCTCCGCCGCAGCCCGGTATCGGTTGTCGATCACGTCCGTACGCCCGGTGATCCGCCACAGCCGGTACGCCAGCTCGAGCGGGAAGCACAGCGAGTCGATCTCGTACTTGCGTTCCCACACCCACGGCGACATCTCGGTCTCGTCGTCGACGTGCCCCCAGCCGTTCGCCTCCTTGTTGAAGGCGTTCGCGTACGGGTCGAGTACGACGTACTCGAGCTGGCGGTGCAGCACGCCGATCAGGACCTCCTGCAGCCCCGGATCGTCCTTGCACAGCAGCAGGTACGGGCGCAGCTGGGCGGCGGAGTCGCGCAGCCACATCGCCGGGATGTCGCCGGTGAGCACGAACGTCGTCCCGTCCGGCAGCCGCTCGGCGACCGCGGGCAGGTTCTCGGCCATCGAACGCCGGAACATCTCTGCGATCACGTCGTCGCCGCTGGCCGTCCGAACAGCGGCCGTCGCGCGGGCGAGGACCTCGGGGTCGATCATCAACACATCTACCTTTCACCGACGAGACCGGGGTTGAAGGTCCGGTCCAGGACCAGGGTGGCGGCGCCGATCGCGCCGACATCGGCGCCGAGCGCGGTATCGGTGACGTCGAACGGATGCACCGCCTGCACCAGGAACCGGCCGTTCAAAGCCTCGCGTACGGCGTCGTTCAGGACCGGCGCGAGTTGTTCCCAGTGCGGACCACCGAAGACCACGCGGTCGAGGTCGAGGAGGTTCGCGATGTCCTCGACCACCTTGGCGATCCGAGCCGCCAGCGTGGTCAGGATGTCCCGGGCCGCACCCGGTTCACCGCCGAGCGCGCACAGTTCGGCGAAGGCGGCTTCCACCGCGAGCCGGTCGTCGAGATCGATGCCTTCGGCAAGTACGCCGGCCCGCACCGCCTGCTGTACCAGGTACCGCGGCTGGCTGGCCTCGCCGACGCAGCCGCGCCGTCCGCAGTAGCAGACCGGCCCGTCGGGGTCGACGACCACGTGACCGATCTCGCCGACGTTGCTGGACGCGCCGCGGACCACCTCGTCGCCGATCACCAGCCCGGCGCCGACGCCCGTACCGAGGTAGAAGAACACGAAGCTCCCGCCCTGCCCGGCCCACTTCTCCGCGGACGCGGCAGCGGTCACGTCCTTGTCGAGGATGATCGACAGACCGGTGCGCTCCTGCAGCTGGTCGCGCAGCGGTACGAGGTGCCAGGTCGAGAGGTTCGGCGGGTCGACGACCACGCCGCGCTCGACGTCGATCGGGCCGGGCGCGGCGATGCCCACACCGGTGACCCGATCGCGGGGTGCGCCCGACGAGGCGATCACTTCCTCGATCGTCTTCGCGATGCCGTCGATCAGCAGGTCGGGGTCGTCGGCGTACTGGTCGACCGGCCGCCGGGCGATCACCTCGCCGGTCAGGTCGAGCAGTACGACGGTGACGACGGACGGGTCGAGGTGGACGCCGACGGCGTACTGGCCGGTGGGTTCGAGTTCGAGCAGAGTACGTGGTTTGCCGAGGCCGGCGCCGCGCAGCCGGCCGGCCTCACGGACCAGGCCGGCGTCGAGGAGGCGGCGCGCGATGTTCGAGATCGCCTGCCCGGACAGGCCGGTCGCCTCGGCGAGTTCGACCCGGCTGAGCTGGTCGCTGCGGCGGATCGCGTCCAGGACGACGGCGTCGTTGAACCCGCCGACCCGATCCAGGTTCGTTCCTCGTCTAGCCATTCGGGTCCGCACCCCACGGCCGCGACCAGTTGTACTCGACCGTCCGGCCGCCCGCTCGCCACTCGTTGGGCGTGGTGTTGAACAGCCAGTCCGTCGGCTCGATGCCGCCGGGTTCTCCGCCGTCGAGGGCGAGCCGGATCCCGGCGCGGAGGTCGCGGTCCGTCTCGGCGGTCCTCGCGGACGGATCGATCGACAGGAACAGCGCCGTACCGGACCGCGCGATCAGATCGAGGAAGCGGGTGTTCAGCTCCCACGGCGTCTGCGGGGTGCACGGGACGCAGTCCGCGTCGACGGTGAAGAAGCGGTTGTGCTGCGGGAGACGGAACGCGAGCGTGTTCACGCCCATCTTCCTGGTCCGCTCCCAGTCCCGGCCGGACGTGTCGTCCCCGGTCCGCTGAACGTCGACCAGGCCGGCGGCGAGGTGGCCGACGGTATTGCAGCCGATCAGCAGCAGGTCCTGGGCGGCGGTGCGGATCTCGCGGTACAGGTCGAGGATGATCTCGGCGGTGGTGCGGGTCGGGTCGTGGAACTGCCAGTCGTCAGCAGTCAGTCGCAAGCCCATGGCGGGACCGAAGTTGCCGAAGATGTCGTAGGTGCTGAAGTCGTGCTTCACGAGCTCGAAACCCCAGGACCGGAACCGCTGGAGATCGGAGCGTAGGTCGTCGATTACCTGGGGGTGAGTGGGGTCAAGGGCGCGGCCTGGTTTGTCGTGCGGCACCTTCGAAGCCAGCGCCGACGGCTCGCGGACCAGGAGAGGCCGGAACCACAGGCCGGGTCGCGCGCCGATCGACTTGATCGCGGCCGCCGTACCGGCCAGGTCGTCGAAGACGCCAGGGATACCGCGGTCCCAGGGGCCGCCGGAGCAGACGCCGCCCGGGTACCAGCCGTCGTCGACGACGCTGAACGGCTTCACCGGATGCCCGTCGGCGAGCTCGACGATCGTGGCGGCGTCCTTCAGGACCGCCTTCTCGTCGAAGTTCTCGCCGTACGCGTAATACCAGTTGTTGGCACCAACGACAGGCCCGGCTACCGGCGCGGGCTCAGGTCGCGCCGGTAGCCGGGTGCTCATGGAGGCGACCGCTGCGTTCAGGGTCTGCCAGGGAGTGCCCGCGTCGTCGAATCGTCGCACGACTGCTGCTGTCAGCGTACGTCCCTCCAGGTGAACGGGACCGCCACCGTTGCGCAGGTCGAGCCAGAGCGTGTACCCGTCGCCGTCGACCGTCCACGCGCAGAACGCGTTCGGCTGTACGTCGACGCCTGCACCGAACGTCCCCGCGCTCGAGTGGACGAGGAAGTACCAGGGCAGCAGCCGCTCGGGCTGCAGGTGTCGCCACTGGAGGTCGCCGTACGAGCGCTCCCAGGCGTCACCGAGGATCAGCGCATCGGCCGGTAGCTTCTCCGACCAGCGCAGCGCGACCCGGGAGATGCGTTGGGCAGTCACCTCGACGGTGCCGTCGTTCCAGGTGATCTCGGCGCCCGCGCGGGACGGGGTGACCAATCCGTCCGAGGGGTCCGTCTGGACGAAGAAGGCGCTGGGTTCTCTCATTTCCCCAGAGACTTTAGTTAGTGCCTCTCGAACCGGTCAAGGCGGATACCGCGGCCACGAGACGGTCGACATCCGCCTGATCGTTGTACGGCGCGAGGCCCGCGCGGACCGCGCCGGCCGGACCGAGGCCGAGGTGCTTCGCCGGCTCGTAGGCGTAGAACGAACCCGCCGGGGCGTTCACATTCTCCCTGGCCAGGTGCTCCGCGACGGCCGCCGGCGTATGGCCGTCGAGCGTGAACAGGAGGGTCGGCGTACGGTGCGCGGCGTGACCGTGGAGCGTGATCCCGGGGATCGCGGCAAGGCGGGCCTCCAAGTCGTGACGGAGCGCGTCCTCGTACTGCTCGACCAGGTGGAGCGAGGAGACCAGGCGTTCGCGGCGGGTGCTGCCGGAGCCGCCGAGGCCGGCGATGAAGTCGACCGCGGCCGTCGTGCCGGCGAGCAACTCGTACGGCAGCGTGCCGAACTCGAACCGCTCGGGTACCGCGTCCGTCGACGGCAGGAGCTTGTCGGGCTTCAGCGTCTCGAGCAGCTCCGGCGCGGCGGTCAGCGCACCGAGATGCGGGCCGAAGAACTTGTACGGCGAGCAGACGTAGAAGTCGGCGTACCGCGTGTCGACCGGCGCGTGCGCGGTCAGGTGCACGCCGTCGACGTAGATCAGCGCACCGGCCGCGTGAACCTGGTCGGCGATCTTCTGCGTGTCGGGACGCGTCCCGAGGAGGTTGGAGGCGGCCGTGACCGCGACCAGGCGGGTGCGGTCCGTCAGGAGCGGCGCGATGTCGTCGAGCTCGGAGGTCGCCGGGTCGAAGCTCAGCCACTTGAGGGTGGCACCCACGGCCTCGGCGGCCTGCACCCACGGACGGACGTTCGCGTCATGGTCGAGGCAGGTGACGATCACCTCGTCGCCCGGCTTCCAGGTCTTTGCGAGCGTCCGGGAGAAGTCGTACGTGAGCTGGGTCATGCTACGGCCGAACACGATGCCCTGGGCGGTGGTGCCGAGCAGGTCGGCCACTGCCTCGCGGGCGTTCACGACAGTCTCGTCGGCGCGACGCTCGGCGGGGGTCAGTTGCCCGCGGTTCGCGAGCGCCGACGTCATGGTCCGCGCGACCGCGTCGGCGACGGCTTGCGGAGTCTGCGAACCGCCCGGCCCGTCGAAGTGCGCGGCACCCTCGTCGAGCGCGGGGAACTGCTTGCGGACGGCCACGACGTCAAAGGCAGGGTCATAGGAACTCATGCGCGTCATCCTCCCTCGCTGCTGACATTCTTTGCCAGCATCTGCCCGAATACGGATAAAAATGCGCAAACTGTCCGCCAGGTAGTGCAGGATGCCAGGAGTGACCACGGTAACGACTCCTGACACCGCACCTGTGCGGGCCTGGCTTCCCACGATGATCGCGCTCGCGGCGATCTGGGGCTGCAGCTTCCTGTTCATCTCGGTCGGCGTCCGCGAGCTGCCGCCGCTCTACCTGGCGTTCGGCCGGGTGCTGGCCGGTTCCGTCGTACTGCTCACGATCCTGATCGTGAAGCGCGAGCCGCTGCCGCGGGACCCGCGGTTGTGGGCGCACTCGTTCGTGGTCGGCGCGATCGGTTCGGCGATCCCGTGGACCCTGTTCGGGTACGGCGAGGAGCGGATCCCGTCGCTGCTGGCCGGGATCTGGAACGGCATCACGCCGCTGATCGTGCTGCCGATCGCGGTGCTGATCTTCCGGACCGAGAAGTTCTCGGCGCAGCGCGGGTTCGGGTTGCTGATCGGGTTCCTCGGGATGCTCGTCGTGCTCGGCGCGTGGCGCGTGCAGGGGGGCGCGGACCTCGTCGGGCAGGGGCTGTGCATGCTGGCCGCGTTCTTCTACGGACTCGCGATCCCTTACCAGAAACGGTTCCTGGCCGGTACCTCGTTGTCCGGCACGGCGCTGTCCACCGCGTTGTTGCTCTGCGCAACGGTTCAGCTGGCCGTCGTTGCACCGCTGGTCACCGGGCAGGCACCGCCCGCGCCGTGGTCACTGTCGCTGAAGGTGGTGCTGAGCGTGGTCGCGCTCGGTGCGCTGGGCAGTGGGCTCGCGTTCGTACTCAACATGCGCAACATCCGGCTGATCGGTGCAAGCCGCTCGTCGATGGTCACGTACCTGATGCCGGTGTTCTCGATCGTGGTCGGTGTGATCGTGCTCCACGAACACGTCACCTGGTACCAACCGGTCGGCGGCCTGATCGTCCTCCTCGGCGTCGCCGTCTCCCAGGGCCTCTTCACCGGCCTCCGTCGGAAGCCGGCTGTCCCGGCGCCGGCGGTTACCTGAGGGCAGTTGGTGAGTGGTGGGGATCCGCGCTACCCGCGACGCAGATTCGGCACCGCCGCGACGACGACTGCAGCGAGCGCGAGCAGCGTGCCGGCGACGACGGGGGCCGTGATCGGCTTGTCGGCGACCGGGACGAAGATGTCGATGAACAGGCTCGCGATCAGCTGACCGGCGATCGTGCCGAGGCCCAGGACGAAGACGCCGACCACCCGGACGACGGCTGCTGCGGCACTGATGAAGATCACGCCGCACGTGCCACCGAAGTACAGCCAGGGCTCGCTCGGCAGGTGCTTCGGCGCGCCGCGGAACGCCAGGTCGACGGCGAAGACGAGCAGCAGCGCGAGGAAGCCGACGAGGAAGTTCACCACGCCGGCCGCGACCGCGCCGTACGCATCGATCGACGCTGTCCGGGCGACCCGGCCGTTGATGGCCTGCTGTACGGCGCTGCCGACCCCGGCGACGGCGGGCAGGATCGCGAGCAGCAGGCCGTCGGGGTGACCGAGCTGGTCCGACACCGCGAGACCGACCGCGACGAGCGCGATCGCGGCGCCGACGATCCGGACCGCGGTGAGCGGCTGCGGACCGGCCGGGCCGAAGCCGAGGCGGTCGACGACCAGGCTGCTGATCGCCTGACCCGCGACGCCCGCAACCAGGAACACCGCGACGCCGATCACCGAGACCGTGATCGACTGCGTCGCGACGAGGAACGCGCCGGCGACTCCGCCGAGGCATTGCCACCAGCGCAGGCCGCCGTACCCGCGCATCGGCACGCGGATCTGGCGCCAGACGTTGGCCAGTCCGCGCCGGACGCCTGGCACCAGGGCGGTGATGACGAGCAGCACGAACAGGCCGGTACCGAACGAGATCAGCGCCGCGGGGATCCCGTCGCCGAGCAGGCCGCCGAGTTCGCCGTTGATCCTGGACTGGATCGCGACCAGCATCCCGATCCCGAACGCCGACGTCAGCCCGACGAGGTGATGATTCCGGCTCATCGGAGCGGAGCGCGCCGGATCAGCGCCAGGTACATCGCGTCGGTGCCATGGAGGTGCGGCCAGAGCTGTACGTCGGGCCCGTCGCCGAGGTCCGGTACGCCGGGGAACAGCGCGCGGGCGTCCTCGAGGGTCGCGTCGTCGCGTCGTGCCAGTACGGCGTCGACGACGGCGCGGGTCTCGTCCGGGTGCGGGGAGCAGGTCACGTACGCGACGACACCGCCCGGCCGGACCGAGGTGATCGCGGAGTCGAGCAGGGCCTCCTGAAGCGGACGGAGGTCCTCCACGTCTTCCGGCGTACGACGCCAGCGCGCCTCAGGTCGACGCCGGAGCGCACCGAGACCGCTGCACGGGACGTCCGCCAGCACCCGGTCGAACGAGCCCGCCGGCCAGGTCGGCTTCGTACCGTCCCCGACGAGCACCTTGTGGTCGCCCGGGATCGCCCGCAGGTTCTGCCGTACGAGCTCGGCACGGTGCTTGAGCGGCTCCACGGCAGTCAGCCGGCCGTCCTGGACGAGCGACGCGAGCAGCGCGGACTTGCCGCCCGGTCCCGCACACAGATCCAGCCAGTTCGCGTCGTCGCCATCCACCTTCGCCGAGGCCAACGCAAGGGCCACCAACTGAGACCCTTCGTCCTGCACCCCGGCCCGCCCGGCCGCAACAGCCGCGATCCGCCCCGGATCTCCACCACCCTCGAGCACAGCTCCGTACGGCGACCACCTCGCCGGAACCGCCCCCGCCGCCACCAACTCGTCCACATCCGACAACCCGGGTCGAGCCACCAGCGTCACCCGAGGAGGCTCGTTGTCGGCAACCAGCAACCGCTCCAGCTCATTCGCGGCCTCACCCGGCGGGGCGGCGCCCGGCCCATCGGCGAGTGCACGATCGAAGGCTTCGATCACCCAGCGGGGGTGGGCTTCGGCGATTGCCAGGTGGCCCAGGGGGTCGTCCTGCCAGCTCGGGGCGACGGTGGTGATCCATTGCGCGAGGGTGCGCTGGCTGATCTTGCGGAGTACCGCGTTGACCAGGCCGGTGCGTTTCTGGCCCAGCTCGGAGCGGGTGAGGGTGACCATCTCGGACACGGCAGCGTACGAGTCCACGCGCATGTTCAGTAGCTGGTGGGAGCCGAGGCGGAGCATGTCGAGGACTTCGGGATCGAGCTCGCCGAGCGGGCGCGAGACGCAGCGCGCGAGGCAGGCGTCGTACGTACCCTGCCAGCGCAGTGTCCCGTGGACCAGCTCCGTGCAGAACGCGGCGTCGCGCCCGGACAGCCGCGAGTCGCGGAGTGCCTTGTTCAGTGCGAGGTTCGCGTAGCCGCCTTCCGCGGTGACCTGGCGGATTACCCGGTACGCGACCTGCCGTACCCGGTCCGCCCCGCGCTGCGGCCCACGATTACGCGGCGAACGATCACTCACGCCGAAAGCCCCAGGACATCCTCGTCGGTCAACCGCACACCGCGCGCCCAGTCCGCCGCCGCCATCGGCTTCTTGCCCTGCGGCTGCACCGTCACCAGCTCGACCGCCTTGCTGCCGGTGCCGACCTTCACGGTGGACTTGGTCGCCTGCAGTTCGCCGGGCTTGAGTTCGTCGGCGGTCAGCCGTACGGCGAGCACCTTCAGCCGCTCGCCCCGGAACGTCGTCCACGCCCCCGGCGCCGGGTTGCACCCGCGTACCAGCCGGTCGACCCGCTGCGCCGGCGCCGCCAGATCCAGCTCGGCGTCCTCGACGGTGATCTTCGGTGCCAGCGTCACCCCGTCGGTAGGCTGCTCACGCGCCTCGAGCACCCCCGCCTCGATCCCGTCGAGCGTGTCAACGAGCAGCTTCGAACCCGACACCGCCAGTCGGTGCAGCAGGTCGCCGGACGTGTCCTCAGGTCCGATCGGCTCGGTGAGTACGCCGTACACCGGGCCGGCGTCGAGCGCCTTCACGATCCGGAACGTACTCGCACCGGTCACGTCGTCACCGGAGATGATCGAGTGCTGTACCGGCGCCGCGCCCCGCCAGGCGGGCAGCACCGAGAAGTGCAGGTTGACCCAGCCGTGCTCCGGGATGTCCAGCGCCGCCTGCGGCAGCAGGCCGCCGTACGCCACGACCGGGCAGCAGTCCGGCGCGATCTCCCGCAGCCGCGCCAGGAACTCCGGATCGCTCGGCTTCACCGGCTTCAGGATCTCGATCCCACCGAGCTCCTCGGCGTATTGCGCGACCGGCGACGCAACCAGCTTCCGCCCCCGCCCCGCGGGCGCGTCCGGCCGGGTCACGACGCCGACCAGTTCGTGGCGGCTGGCAACGATCGCCTCGAGCGCGGTGACAGCAGGTTCCGGCGTACCGGCGAAGACGACTCTCACAGACCGAATCCGTTCGTGGGGTGGGGCGAGACCTTGATCTGAGGTGGGCCGGCCAGGCCGGACCATTCGGCTTCGCGGATCGCCTTCATCGCGGCTTTGCGGGTCTCCCGGTCGAGCCGGTCGACGAACAGGATGCCGTCGAGGTGGTCGGTCTCGTGCTGGATGCAGCGCGCCAGCAGGTCGGAGCCCTCGATCACCACCGGGTCGCCGTACATGTTGAAGCCCTTGGCGATCACCGACTCGGCGCGGCGGCAGTCGAACGTCAGGCCGGGGATCGACAGGCAGCCCTCGGGGCCGAACTGCTCCTCCGGCGACAGCGTCAGCTCCGGGTTGATCAGGTGTCCGAGCTCGCCCTCGATGTGGTACGTGAACACCCGCAGGCCGACGCCGATCTGCGGCGCGGCCAGGCCGGAGCCGGGCGCGTCCTGCATGGTGTCGGTGAGGTCCGCGACCAGGCGGCGCAGCTCGGCGTCGAAGTCGACGACCGGGTCGGCCTTGGTGATCAGCACGGGGTCGCCGAACAGGCGGATGGGTTGGACCGACACAGACTCTCCACAGCGCTTCACGGACCTGGACCGGAACAGTTTAGTTGGCCGGTGAGATGGCCGGTGAGATGGCCGGTGCGGTGGATTCCGGTGCGAGGCCCCCTCCCGTTCGTTGCCATAAGCACGTACTGTGGTCTCAGGCGTACCTACAGTCACTGCCGTCACACGCCGCTCGGGAGACCCAATGCTCACAGCAGCACGGGGGGCAACTCTGGTCCTCCTGGGTGCACTGCTCACCCAGGCACCCCTCACCGCCCAGGCCTACCAACCCCACGACCCGGAACCCGTCACCCAGCCGTCTGCGGAGCCCACCGGTATCGCAACCGGGGAGCCCACCGCGGACCCCACCAGTCCCGGCGGGGCGCAGGCGACCGGTTCGGACGAGCCGCCTGCGGCGCGGTCGTGGAGTGAGGTGGTGAAGGAGGTGACGGAGACGTCGCCGGGGGACGTGCAGCTGCGGTCTGCGGACACGTCTGCGCAGGCCGCGTCGATGCTCCGGTGTTTCAAGCTCGAGACCGAGAACTACTGCCTCGGGCTCGGGTTCGTGGATCAGGTGCCGACGGGTGCCCAGCGGCATGCGCTGATGGAGCAGCCGCGCCTGCGCGCCGCGGACGAGGCCGGCGCCGAGCAGGACATCCCGACGGGTGACCTGACCCCCGCCGCGTTCGTCGCCCAGCGCGCCGCCCTCCCGAAGAGCCAACGCGTCACCGCCGAACTCAGCGAGATGCAGTCCGCCTGGAACGGCCGCGAAAAGGCCCGCGAACTCCGCGAACTGGCGTCGGGCGAGGGGAACACACCCCAGGCGGCTGTCCCGACTCCGGCACCGACCCTCACGCCAACAAGCACGCCGACCGCCACACCTACCGCCACCGCCACGCCTACTGCTACTCCGACGGTGGTTCCTACGGGGACTGGTCCGACGACCGGGCCGTCTACGCCGGTGCCGACGACTCCGGCGGCGCCGGTGGTGACGCCGGCTTCGGCGTACATCATGAAGGGGTACCAGACCTCGCAGGAGAAGGGGTACTGGTGCGGCCCCGCGACGTTCCAGTCGATCGACTGGGCGGACGACAACCAGAAGGACACCCAGGCGTCCTGGGCGAAAGACCTCGGCTCGACCACCGGCGGTACGGCGATCTCCGCGATGGTGCAACAGACCAACCTGAAGACCACCTGGCCCAAGTCCGCCGGCACGTACGTCGTGCAGAACGTCTCGAGCTGGAACGCGCAGACCTTCTTCGCCGTGCACCAGAAGCACCTCGGCGTCTACAAGGCCCCGGTGATCGAGCACGTCCAGCTGCTCAAGCGGTACTTCCCGTACCTCGCGTTCAACCACAGCGGCCACTACCAGGTCGGCCGCGGCTACGACAAGAAGAACGGCACGATCGCGATCTTCGAGGTGTTCAACGAGCGCCGCTTCAACAGCCGCGGCAACGTCACCGACGGCCCGCGGAACATCCCCGCGAGCGCACTGTTCAACGCCACCCTGGCCAACTCCTTCCAGAACATCGGCCTGTAGATGCGTCGCCGTACCGTTGCCGTAGGCACCCTTATCCTCCTGCTCGCGGGCTGTTCCGGCACCAAGCCGGAAACCACACCGCAAACCACGCCTGCAACTACGCCGCCCCCAGCCGAAACACCGACCCCGGCGGACGTCAGTACGGCCTTGCCCACCTGGGCGAACGTCCTACGGCAACCGGTCGACGGCCAGCACCTCGTCACCCAGCAGAGCAAGTACGTCGTCACCCGCGGCAGCGACGAGGCCGGTACGACGACCGTCACCGACCGCGCCACCCAGAAGGTCGTGGTCCGGCACGTCCCCGCGACCGGCTTCGTCGCCCAGTCCCCCGTCGTGATCGACGACCACTACGCGCTGCTCGAGGACATCCGCTCAGACGGCCCCGACCCGCAGATCAAGGTGATCCGCTACGACCTCACCACCGGCAAGGCGACGACGCCGGCGATCCCGCCGGTGTCCGAGCCGGAGATCGGCGCGTATGACGGCACGTTCGCCTACAGCTCCACCGACGCCAAGAACCGCTCCTGCCTGATCGTTGCCGACCTCGCGACCCTGAAGTCCCGCAGCATCACCTGCGTCACAGCTCCCGGGTACGTTGCCGACCCAGTGGTGTCCGCCGACACCGTGACGTTCAGCGAGATCATCGCGCCGGATACGGCCCGCCGCTGCAAGCGCGTCCTGACCGCACCACTGTCCGGAGGCGCGATCCAACCGGTGCCGGCGGCAACGAACTGCATCCAGTGGAGCGGCGCGACCCTGCACGGCGCGACGGTCTGGTCCGAGGTCGGCGCCAACGACCCGGACCAGTACCAGAGCAAGGCGTACGTCCGCGAGTCCGGCGACTCCCCCGCCCGTCCGCTCGGCACCGTCGTCACCGACACGATCCTTGCCTGCGGCAACTGGATCCTCTGGGAGACGCGTACGGTCAGCCCAACCGGCGAGGAAACGTACCAGATCAACCGCTGGCGCCCCGGCGTCGCGAAGCCGCAGACCATGTACGGCGGGAAGCCCGGCGTCGCGCTCACCCCGATGACCTGCCAGAACAACACGATCTACGTCGAGGCGGCGCACCTCGCGACCACTCCGACGTACACGGAGACGATCTCAGCGGCTGTCTAGCGGCGACTGTGCCGGATCTTCAGCCGGCCGAGGCCGATCACGCCGGTGATCCGCACCCGCGGACCGGCGCCGGTGGAGCGCCGCACCGGCTTGTAGCGGCTGTCCTTCCTCGTGGTCCAGGGAGAGGTCGGTGAAGAGGTACTGCCAACCCAGCGTTCCCTTGGTGATCGCAAGTTGTTCCGGGTACTCCGGGTACGTGAGGTCGAGCTTCACGAACTGCGTCGTCCGGCCCGCGTCGGGGTTCATCAGCTGCAGGAACTCGGAGATCAACTCCCGCTCCTCGTCGGAGGAGCCGTTCCAGGCCAGCTCCGGCGGCCGCTTCCGGATCGCTGTGAACACGTCCGTGAGGTCGAACTCACCGCTGATCTCCGGCGCATCCGCGGCCGGCGGGTGGTACCAGCAGGTCCCGAGCTCCGTGATGCGCGCACTCCGGACGCACAGCTCGCGACCGAAGATCGGTAGGAGTACGGGTCACCGGGCCTAGACTGCCAGCCCACGGGTTCGCAGCTGGGCGCGGAGGGTCGCCGCATCGGTGAAGACCTCGGCGTCCAGGCCGACCGCTCGGGCGCCGTCGACGTTGTACGCCATGTCGTCGGTGTAGAACGTCCGCGCAGGGTCCAGCCCGAAGCGCTCGATCAGGATCCGGTAGATCTTCTCGTCCGGCTTGGCGGTCTGCTCGACGCCGGACACGATCTCGCCGTCGAAGTGTGTGAGAACTCCGAACGCATCCTTCGCCACCTCCCACTTCTCGGCGGAGAAGTTCGTCAACGCGTACGTCGGCACGCCGGCTTCCTGGAGCTCCGTGAGTACAAGAGCGGTGTCCTCGAACACGCCCTTCACCATCTTCAGCCAACCGGTGTCGTACGCCTCGATCCACTCGGCGTGCTCCGGATGCAGGCTGGTCAGCTCCGCGACCGCCTCGGCCCACGGACGCCCCTCGTCCAGCGTGTGATTCCAGGCCGGCGTTGCGACCTTGGTCAGGAAGTGAGTCCGTTCCTCCTCGTCCGGGATCAGCTCGGCGTACAGGTACGTCGGACTCCAGTCCAGCAGCACCCCACCGATGTCGAACACGACCACGTCGACCGTCCGCTCACTCATACCCGCCACCCTACGAGACCGGGCGCGAACGGTGCGGCCGCTTTCACGGTCCGGAGGATCGGCACGGTCTCGATCCCGGTGATGTGCTCGATCGCGCCGACGCGTTCGGTGAGGTAGCGGTGCAGCGCCTCCGGGCCGGCGGCGATTGCCTGCGTGACCAGGTTGGTCCGGCCGGTGGTCGCCGCGACGAAAGCCAGTTCGTCGTGGTCGGCCAGCGCCCGCCCCACGGCGTCGACATGCGCCGGCGGTACGGACAGCCACAACATCGCGCTGGTGGTGAACCCGAGCGCACTCGGATCCACGGCGACGTCGAGAAAGATCGCGCCACTGTGCAGCAGGTCGTCGAGCCGCCGCGCAACGGTCGCCGCCGACCACCCCGTACGTACGGCGAGGTCGGCATGCGTGGCGCGTCCGTCCTCGCCGAGGGCCGTCAGCAGCTTCCCGTCGTTCGGGGTCAACCTGGCAGGCTGCTCCGAGTGCGCGGCGGCCGGCGCGAGCGCGGCCTGCTGAGCGGCGGTCAGGCTCTTGGCCCGGCCACGCCACGCCGCCGGACCGCCGACGTACAGGTGCAGGAGGAGGTGCGCCGACACCGAGGTGATGCCGCTCGTCCGCGGGATGTCGTTCAGGAGCAGCGCGTTCCCGTCCGACGGAGTGCCGTGCACAGTGGCGACGATCTCGGTGCCACCGGACGCGAGCTTGACCCAACTGGTGTCCGGTCGGCGCGACAGCGCGCCCGCGAGGTCTTGAGCCACCTGTGGTGTCGCGGTGAGCCTGAGGAGCCATTGCGAGCGACCGGCGACCTGTGGATCGGGGAGGCCGACCACCCGCAACCCGGCCTCCGCGCGCAGCCGGTTGAAGCGGCGCGCGACGGTCTGCGTCGAGACGCCGAGCACCTCCCCGATCCGGCTGTACGGCGCTCTGCCGTCGAGCTGCAAGGCATGAATCAGGGCCCGGTCGATCCCATCAAGCATAGTGAAGATCATCGCTTACCCGGCGCGCCGATGGAAGATTCCTGCAGAAACTTCATACTTTCTGGAATGTCCAACCCGCAGATCTCATCGTGGCGGCATGAAGAACACACGATGGATCGGCCTGGTCGCCCTGCTGGTGGCCGAGGCGATGAACCTGCTCGACGCGACGATCGTCCAGGTCGCGGCGCCGGTGATCCACACGGAGCTCGGCGGCCGGACCGCGGACCTCCAGTGGTTCAGCGCGGCGTACACACTGCCGTTCGCGGCGTTGCTGATCACCGGTGGCCGGCTCGGCGACCGCTTCGGCCGTCGGCGCTGCTTCCGGATCGGCGTCGCCGTCTTCCTCCTCACGTCAACGGCCTGCGCACTCGCGTCCACGTCGTCGCTGCTGATCGGTTTCCGCGCGGTCCAGGGCGCGGCCGCGGCATTGGTGATTCCGCAGACGATCGGCCTGATCAAGACCAGCTTCACGGGCAGCTCGCTGTCCAAGGCGCTCGGCACGATCGGTCCGGTGATGGGACTGGCCGGCATCTCCGGTCCGCTGCTCGGCGGCGTCATCACCGAGGCCACCTCGTGGCGCGCCGTCTTCCTCGTCAACGTGCCGCTCGGCCTCGCCGTACTCGCCCTGTCACACCTGCTCCCCGAGTCGGCCGCTCCGCAACCGCCACGGATCGACGGACTCGGGACGGCGCTGCTGACCGCCGGTACGGCGCTGGTCGTCTACCCGATCCTCCAGTCCCGGGACTGGTTCCTGCTCGCGGCCGGCGTCGTACTGCTCGGCACCTGTGTGCTGCAGCAACGCCGTCGGCCCGATGGGCGGCTGATCGAGTTGAGTTTGTTCGCGCACCGCGGATTCGCACCTGCGCTGCTCACCTCGACGCTGTTCTTCGCGGTGATGAGCGGCGTGACGCTGGTCGTCGTACTGCACCAGCAACTGACGCTGCACCACGGCGTGATGCGCTCCAGCCTCGTCCTGCTTCCGTGGTCCGCCGCATCCGGGATCGCCTCCCTCGCCGCCGGTCAGTGGCTGGTCGCGCGACTCGGTTCCCGCCTGATGTACGTCGGTCTCGGCGTCCTGCTGGTGGGGCTGGCGATGTCGCCGTACGTGCTGTTGCCGGCGTTGGCGCTCGGTGGGATCGGTGTCGGATTGTTTACAACCTCGTTCTTCAGCGAGGCGCTGCACCGAGTGGAGCCGCACCAGACCGGGTCCGCGGCGGGACTGCTCAACGCGGTGCAGCAGTTCGGCGGGACGCTCGGGGTCGCGGCGTTCGGGTCGGTGTTCCTGCGGCACCCGGTCGCGATCGACCGTGCGGTATGGGTGGCGGTCGCGGCCATCGTGGTGACGGTCGGGACCGCACACCTCATGCGCTCGCCGCGTTTGCCATGTTTGCTTCGGCTCGGGCGTGCAGAGCAGGTGCCAGCGAATACTGGCCGATGAAGATCGCCACACCGAGGACGGCGCAGCCGAGCCAGGTGATCGTCGGGCCGAGGTGCTCGAGTGCGTTCGTGCCGGCCAGTGGGCCGAGTACCGTACCGACGCCGAACGCCATCCCGGACAGGCCCATGTAGCGGCCGCGGAGGTCGACCGGAGCGAGATCGGCGAACACCGCGCCGATCACCGCGGCGAACCCGATCTCGCCGATCGTCCACACCACCACCGAGAGTCCGTAGCCCCACCAGCTGTGCACGACCGCGCCGACGCCGAAGCCGAGCCCCACCACGAGCATCGAGGCCGCGAGCAGCTTCGGCCGGTCCAGCGTGACCATCCACTTGCCGAGGAACGGCTGGATCAGCACGATCACGACGCCGTTCAGCGCGATCACCAGCCCGTACGTCCGCGAGGACAGGCCGTCGTCCGACATCGCCAGCGGGAGGGTCGAGTAGCCCTGCATGTAGATCGTCGCGTAGCCGATCTGGATCAGGATCATCAGCAGGAACACGTGGTCGCGGATCACCACCGGCAGCAGCGACCGGCGTACCTCGTTCTGCTCCGGAGCCGGGCGGCTCTCCGGCACCATCGTCCAGATGACCAGGCCGGCGATCACCGACGTGGCGGCGTTCACCCAGAACAGCACGCCGTAACCCAAGGAGGCGAGGAAACCCGCGCTGACGGTCGAGACCGAGAAGCCGAGGTTGATCGCCCAGAACAGCAGGCCGTACGCACGGACGCGCTCGGTCGGGTCGAGCAGATCGGCGACCGTCGCCTGCACCGCCGGGCGGAACAGGTCACCGAGCAGGCCGACGAGGAACGCGCAGACCCAGATCAGCGCCATCTCCCGGGCGGATCCGAGCAGGATCAGGGCGGCCGCCGTACCGAAGAAGCAGATCAGCATGGTCAGGCGGCGGCCGACGCGGTCGGCCAGGAACCCGCCGACGAGCTGCGCCGTGACAGTCCCGGCGCCGACGGCCGCCGCGACTGCTCCCGCCGTACCGGCCGAGAGGTGGCGATCATGGGTGAGGTAGAGGACGAGGAACGGTTGGACGAAGCTGCCGAGCCGGTTGACCAGCTGGCACACCCACAGCGCCCAGAACGCGCGCGGGAGGGCTGGGCTGCGAGTGCTGCCGACGGCGATTGCGCTCATGGGATCAACTCTCCCGGGTCACCGTCGCATTGTCGACGATTAGTCCCAGGGCTAATCTGTCTCGGTGATCACGATCAGGCTGAACGCCGGGGACGTCGGGCGGATCCGGTTCGCGCTGTCGCCGCTGTGGGAAGCCATGACGAGTGTCCGGGCGCTGAGCAACAACACTGCGCGCAGCGTGCACGGCCCATGGCTGCAGAAGATCCGGCCGACCGTCGAGGGCGACGACCTGACGTTGCTCAAGGCAATTATCCCGCCGGACGGCTACGTCCCCGACTTCCTCACGCCGGCGCCGCCGCGCCGTTCGACGAGCTTCGAGTCGGGCCTGGCCGCGATCGCCGCGACACCCCACGACCTCGTGGTGAGCGAACTCGGCAAACTGCACGCCGACACCCCACATCCGCTGCTGCCAGACCTGATCGCCCACCCAGCAGCCGCCCTGGAACGCATCACTCAAGCCCTCGACTCGTACTGGCGCCGCGCCATCGAACCGGACTGGCGCCGGATGCGCGCCCTGCTCCAGGAAGACCTCGCGTTCCGCCTGGACGAACTGGCGAGCGGCGGCCTGGAACGCCTGTTCCGAAACCTGCACCCGTCGATCCACTACCGCAGCGACCGCATCGAGATCGACCGCCCGTACTGCTGCGACGGCGAACCGATGGCCGGCCAAGGCGTCCTCCTGGTCCCCTGCGTCTTCACCTGGCCCGCGGGCCTGGCCGTCACCGCCGCACCGCACGTCCCCACCATCACCTACCCGCCCAGAGGCCTCGGCCGCCTGTGGGAAGACCGCCAGGACGCCACCGACTCACCCCTCGCCGACCTGGTCGGCCGTACGAGAGCCGCCATCGTCAGCCACCTGGACCTCCCGATGTCCACGACCCATCTGGCCCACCAGTTGGGCGTCTCCGCTCCCACCCTCAGCGTCCACCTCGGCATCCTCCGCAACGCCGGTGTCGTCGCCTCTCGCCGCGACGGCCGTACGGTCCTCTACCACCGCACGTCCCTCGGCAACCAACTGCTCACCGCCTCAACCACGCTCGCAGCGTCAGCCTGACGCGAGCAGCGCATCCACCGCGGCGACTGCGTTAGCACGAGCGGCGGCGAGGATCTCCGCGTCGGCGAACGCGGTCAGCGTGGCGGCGTCGACGGCCGCGTTGATGCTCAGCAGTGCCATCCGCAAGCGCAGAATCTGCTCCGGACCTTGCTCGGGCAACAGGTCGGCCAGGACGTCCACGAGCTGGGCCAGGGCCGAGCCGATCCGATCGTCGGACGTACGAGCAAGGAGCGGATTGGCCGCCAGGAAGCGGATGCCACGGAGCTTGTCCGCGGAGAACGATTCGACCCAGCGCAGCACGGTGGCCTTGACCAGTTCGGGAGTCCGCGGCTGATGCTTGACCCAGTCCAGGAGTTGCTCGGCTTCGTCGCCACGCGCAGCGAACAGCGAACGGAGAATGTCCTCCTTGCCTTTGAAGTGGTAGTAGAGCGACGGCTTCTGAATGCCCAGTTCGTCGGCGATCTCCCGCAGCGAGGTCGCCTCGTACCCCTGCCGGGTGAACAGCTCCAGCGCGACCTGCTGGATGGCCATGCGCGTACTCGGGCCGGATCGGCGAGGCGTGGTCAGATCGTCCATGAACGCCAGCCTAACGCACGGTAGGCTAATCTACCTAACGTTAGGTAGGCTGATCCCCGGCCCGCCGGTTGAGGAGGAGAAATGAGCCAGTACACCGTTGTACGCGAGTATCCGTACCCGATCGGGGAGGTCTGGACTGTGCTGACCGATCCCGAGTGCGTTGCGCAGTGGACCACGACCGGGCAGGGCGGCCGCCCCGAGGAGTTCGAAGCCACTCCTGGGACCAAGTTCCGCTTCGTCGGCAAGCCGACCTTCGGCTGGGCCGGGGTTGTGTACTGCGAGGTCGTCGCCGTCGATGCGCCCCGGTCGCTGCATTACACCTGGCGCGGGGACAAGGACAGCGACGATGTCACTGACGTGCGGTACCTCCTCGAGGAGACCGCCAGTGGCACCCGGTTCACCTGGGAGCACACCGGCTTCACGGGGGCAGGTGGCCTGGTGATGTCCAAGCTGCTGGCAAACGTACGGCGCAAGATGATGACCGATGGCCTTCCGCCGGTGCTGGCGGCGTACCACGCGAGTCGATCCGCCTAGCCGAAGTTGGGTGGGTCTACCTGGAGGCGGACTGTGCCGGGGGTCTTCTTGGTGGCGCGGGCCGACTGGGCTTCCTTGAGACAACGGACGAGCGTGGCACCGTGGGCGCGCGGGGTGCGGATCACGGCGCGCGCCGTTTCGTCGTCGACGTCGACCGGGCCCAGGACCTCCAGACCGGCCGAGGGCGGGATCAGGTCGCGGAGGCGGGCGATCAGGTCGTTCACGGATTCCGGTGGCCCGGTCAACTCCGCGAGCTTGGCGGCCGGCGCGAGCCGGGCGGTACGGCGTTCCTCGATCTCTCGAAGCGCGTACCCCTCGGGACTCCAGCGGACGATCGCCTGCAGGGGTAGCGCGGACGGGTCACCGACGAGGATGACAGGAGCGCCTGGGCGGACCAGAGCTGCCGCGTTGAACCAGCGCCGGACGGCTTCCTCGGCGGCTCGCAGGTCGGGGCGGGAGAGCATCAGCCAGGTGTCTAGCAGGAGGGCCGCGGCGTACCCCCCCTCGGCGACAGGCTCGGCTCCGGGAGTGGTGACGATCAGCGCGGGCGCGTCCGAGACCGAGTCGAGCACGTTGTCGCCGCCCGACGTACGGACGACGACGCCGGGGAAGGCTCGACCGAGCTCTTCCGCCGTACGCCGGGCACCGACGATCGCCGCGCGCATCCGGGTGTCGCCGCACTCCGGGCACCGGTGATCCGCCGCCGGACGGCCGCACACGCTGCAGCTGGCCGGCCCGGATCCCCCCGTACGGCGCAAGGTCCCGCCACACGTCGAGCACCGCGACGGCGCCCGGCACGTCTGGCACACGAGGCTCGGCAGGTACCCGGCGCGCGGGACCTGGACGAGCACCGGCCCGGACCGCAGCCCCTCGCGGGCGATCTCGAACGCCCGGTGCGGCAACCGCGCCGCCCGCGCCGACGGGTCCCGGGCCAGGTCGATGTCCGACTCCCCCGCGATGTGCACCGCCGGCGCCGCCGCGCGGATCGCCTTCCGGTCCGCGATCAGCTCGTGCGCGAACCCGGACTCCAGCAACGCCGCCGCCTCCGCGGACCGCGCGAACCCACCGAGAAGCGCGGCACACTGCTGCCGGAACGCCCGCAGCAGCAGGACTTCCCGGGCATGCGGGTACGGCGCGCGTGGTTCGGCGTACGACTCGTCGCCGTCGTCCCAGATCGCCACCAGCCCGAGATCCGCCACCGGCGCGAACGCCGCCGCCCGCGTCCCGATCACCACCCGCGCCCGACCGTGCAACGCGGCCAGGAACGCGCGATAGCGGGCCGTCGGCCCCAGATCCGCCGACAACGTGACGAACCCCGACTCCCCGAGCACCGCAGTACACGCCGCCGCCAGCCGCTCGAGGTCCCGCGCGTCCGGCGCCAGCAGCAACGCCCCACGACCAGAAGCCGCACACACCGCAGCAGCCTGCGCGAAGGCCAGCGGCCAGTCAGCACCCGGTACGGCGGTCCACACCGCCCGCGGCGCCTCGCCCCGCGCGACCGCGTCGAGAAAACCCGCAGGGTACGGCGACCACTCCGAACGGGACGTCGACACCGGCGGCAGCAAAGGCAGATCGCACCGCAGCGGCTCCCCTTCCACCTTCGCGTGCCGGGGCGGAACCGCCAGGCGCGTGACGTCGGCAAGCACCCCGGCGTACCGATCGGCGACCGCCCGGCAGAGGTCCGCGATCTCCGGCGTCAGCACCCGCTCGGGAGAGACGACCTTGCGCAGCCGGACCAGCTTGCCGTCGTGGTCGGACTCGTCGAGCCGGTCCAGCACGAACCCGTCCAGGTCCTTGCCGGCGAACCGCACCTTGACCCGCGCCCCCGGCTGGGCGGCCTCCGCCATGTCGCCGGGCACCAGATAGTCGAACGGCCGGTCCAGATGCGGAAGCGAGACATCGACCGCGATCCGTGCCACCGGCAACGTCGTGGTGATCTCGGCCGGCTCCTTGGTACGCGACTTCCGAACGGTGTCGCGCAGCAGCGTCAGCTGCTCGGGCGAGTCTCCGTTCGATGTCACCGGGAAACTGTAGTCGGCCACGGCGACACTCCGTCGGAGGCCGACACCACGGCTGTGGACAACCGGCGCTGGACGTGCGAAGGCCCGGCTGCCATGACAGACAGCCGGGCCACACGCCGTTACTTGTTGACCGCAGCCTTCAGGGCCTCGACCCGGTCCGTGCGCTCCCAGGTGAAGTCCTCGCCGGTACGGCCGAAGTGGCCGTTCCGCGCGGTCTGGGCGTAGATCGGCCGGAGCAGCTCGAGGTCCCGGATGATCGCGGCCGGCCGCAGGTCGAAGACCTCGCGGACCGCGGCGGCGATCTTGGTGACGTCGACCTTCTCGGTGCCGAACGTGTCGACGTAGAAGCCGACCGGCGCGGCCTTGCCGATCGCGTACGCGACCTGGCACTCGACCCGGTCCGCGAGCCCGGCCGCGACGATGTTCTTCGCCACCCAGCGCATCGCGTACGCCGCCGAACGGTCGACCTTCGACGGGTCCTTGCCGGAGAACGCGCCACCGCCGTGCCGCGCCATCCCGCCGTAGGTGTCGATGATGATCTTCCGCCCGGTCAGCCCGGCATCGCCCATCGGGCCGCCGATCTCGAACCGGCCGGTCGGGTTCACCAGCAGCTTGTAGTCGTCCGAGTCGATGTCGAACTGCTCGAGCACCGGGTCGACGACGTGCTTCTTGATGTCCGGCGTCAGCATCGTGTCGAGGTTGATGTCGGCCGCGTGCTGGCTGGACACCACCACGGTGTCCACGCGGACCGCCTTGTCACCGTCGTACTCGATGGTGACCTGGGTCTTGCCGTCCGGCCGCAGGTAGGCCAGAGTGCCGTTCTTGCGTACCTCGGCGAGCCGCTCGGACAGCCGGTGCGCGATCGTGATCGGCAGCGGCATCAGCTCCGGCGTCTCGTTGGACGCGTAGCCGAACATCAGGCCCTGGTCGCCCGCCCCCTGCAGGTCCAGTTCGTCCTTGGACGCGTCGGAGCGCGTCTCGTACGCCGTGTCGACGCCCTGCGCGATGTCCGGCGACTGGCTCCCGATCGCGACCTGCACCCCACAGGACGCGCCGTCGAAGCCCTTCAGGGACGAGTCGTAGCCGATCTCGAGGATGCGCGCGCGCACGATCCCCGGGATGTCGACGTACGCCGTCGTGGTGACCTCACCCGCGACAACCACCAGACCCGTCGTGATCAGGGTCTCCACCGCGACCCGGCTCTTCGGGTCCTCGGCCAGCAACGCGTCGAGGATGGAGTCGCTGATCTGGTCAGCGATCTTGTCCGGGTGACCCTCGGTCACGGACTCGGACGTGAAAAGGCGCCTCGCCACAAGTTCTCCCTCGAATTCCTCGTGTGCCGCCCGGCTGCGCGTTGGCACGGCCGCGCGATCCCCCCTTGCACCGGCGGTTGGCGATGCATCTTGGGAAGTATGCCAGCAGTTTCCCCCGCTGGCCCGGCGACGCTCCGAATTCGTCCGCCATACGAGATCCATGATCATATATTGGACACACGGTCGGGTTTCACGCGTGCGCGCCGACCTTCACCTCGCCGAGGGTGAGCGACGGCACGCCATCGACGATGGCAGCCACCCGGTCCACCTCGGCGTCCAGGAGCTTGCGCCGGCGCCGGTTCAGCGTGCTCAGCGCCTCGACGGTCACGTGCAGTGTCCGACCGGTCTTCTTCTGGTGCCAGACGCCCGCGACGACGCCGTCGACGAGCAGCAACGGATAGTTCCCGGCCTGGCCGCGGGCGGTCGCACGCTCGAACGCCTTGCCCGGGAAGAGCATTTCGCGCGGGAAGCTGCCGACGCCGTACGCATCGAAGTACGGCAGCAGCCGCGCGCCCTCCGCCCGCTCGTCCGGGAAGTCGCCGTCGTCCGGGGCATACCATACGGTTTGGTCTGCCAGCGTCGCGCGCGGGAGATCGTCGAAGTACGGCTTGACCGTCGTCGGCGGCACGTTCAGCCAGCGCGCGAACTGCTGCGGCGTCGCGGGACCGTAGGAGTACAGGTACCGGTGCAGGAGTTCGGTGAGCGCCTGCTCCTGCGGCATCGGGTCGAACGGCCGCAGCCGGTGCGGATTCGAGTACGTCGTGAGCCGCCCGCGCATCGGCCCGTGGCACAGCACGCCGGCGTGCGCCGCGAGGTTCACGGCCTGCCGCCACCGCGCCCACGCGCCCTGGAACGCCGGGATCGTCGGCGTCCGAGCCCACTCACCGGTCCGCCGTACGACCTCCTCGGTCAGCTGGTCGACGGTCAGGTCGTCGTGCGCGAGCGCCTCGCCGATCGCCACCACGACCTGGTCGAGCTCGTCCGCGCTCATCCGGATCGGCTCGGGCTGCCGGCCGTTCGACGGCAAGGCCGACAACGCCCCGGTCCACATCGGCAGATCCTCCAGCGGCAGCAGATGCACGGTCCCCCGCGGCCCGAACGTCTTCACCAGCCCCTCGTCCCGCTGCACCGCCGCGCGATCCGCCCGGGCCACGCGCAACGCCACCGACAACTCCCCCGCCGCAGCGATCTGCGCATGCGCGCCGCACATCGCCCGCACCGCGTCGACCGCCGTACCGAACGGCTCCGTCAGACCGTGCCGCCGCATCCGGCGGGCAACCACGGCGCCCCAGGTGATCTCCATGGTTCCGACCTTACGGACGGAAGCGGACAGCTTGTGTCCTCTTAGGTCCTGTCTGGTGATCCAGCGCCGTAGCGAGGAGGTGCTCGGTGCGGTGCATCGGCGTGCGGGGGCGAAGGACTCGATGCGGAGCATCGTGGCCTTTGCACCCGTGCGGCGAGGTGCCGTGCCGAGTGCCCCGCAGTAGGCGATGGATCACCAGACAGGGCCTACGACCAGTGGGTGGCGACCAGGTTCCAGATGACGCCGGCCAGGGCGTCTTTGCTGCCGGAGGGTACCGGGAGCGCGCTGCCCGTACGGTCGAGGATGACGGCTTCGTTGAGGTCGCTGCCGAAGACCTTGCCGCCGGAGACGTCGTTGACGACCAGGAGGTCGCAGCCCTTGCGGTCGAGTTTCGCCCGGCCGAGCTCGAGGACCGTGTGGTCGGCGTCGCCAGTCTCCGCCGCGAACCCGACGATCACCTGGTCGGAGCGGGCGCGGTCGTGCGAGATCGTGTTCAGGATGTCCGGGTTCTGCACCAGGTTGACCGCCGGTACGGCGCCGTCGGCGGTCTTCTTGATCTTGTGCTCGACCACGTCCGCGGGGCGGAAGTCCGCGACCGCCGCGGCCATCACGATCGCGTCGGCGTCAGCGGCGCGGCCGGTGATCTCGTCGTACAGGTCCTGGGCCGAGACGACCGGGACGACCTGCACGCCGGCCGGGTCGGGCAGCTCGGAGTTGGCCGCGACCAGCGTGACCTTGGCGCCGCGGGCGGCCGCGATCCGGGCCAGCGCGTAGCCCTGCTTGCCGGACGAGGAGTTGCCCAGGTACCGCACCGGGTCGAGGTGTTCGCGGGTCCCGCCGGCGCTGATCAGTACGTGCTTGCCGGTCAGGTCGGCGACCGACTGGCCGGCGGCGCGGGCCGCCTCGTCGGCGAGCATCAGCTGGCTGATCGCGAAGATCTCCGACGGCTCCGGCAACCGGCCGCGGCCGGTGTCGGCGCCGGTCAGCCGGCCGACAGCGGGCTCGAGGACCGTGATGCCGCGGGATCGCAGGGTCTCGACGTTCGCCTGGGTGGCCGGGTGCTCCCACATCTCGGTGTGCATCGCCGCCGCGAACAGGATCGGGCAGCGCGCCGTCAGCAGCGTGTTCGTGAGCAGGTCGTCGGCGAGCCCGTGCGCGGCCTTGGCGATCAGGTTCGCGGTCGCGGGCGCCACCACGACCAGCTCCGCGGCCTTGCCGATCCGGACGTGCGGAACCTCCTGCACGTCGTCGAACGGGTCAGCCGTCACCGGCTGCCCGGACAGGGCCGCCCAGGTGGCCGCGCCGACGAACTCCAGCGCGGCGGCGGTCGGCACCACCCGGACGCTGTGCCCGGACTCGGTCAGCCGCCGCAGCAGGTCACAGACCTTGTACGCCGCGATGCCGCCGCCGACACCGAGCACGACGTTCGGCTTGTGCGTGGGCACGAGAAGTCCGGGTTACTCGGACTTCTCCGCGGCCGCGGCGGCTTCCGCCTCGGCCTCGGGGTCGATGTCGGTGCAGGTCAGCACGCCCTCGTTGATCTCGCGCATCGCGATCGACAGCGGCTTCTCCTGGACGTGCGTCTCGACCAGCGGACCGACGTACTCCAGCAGGCCCTCGCCGAGCTGCGAGTAGTAGGCGTTGATCTGCCGCGCCCGCTTGGCCGAGTACAGCACGAGCTTGTACTTGGAGTCGGTGTGGGTGAGCAGGTCGTCGATCGGCGGCGAGGTGATGCCGATGGCGACGGGCTGGTTGCCAGACAAGTTCAGCTCTTTCCAGAGATGGAGGGTGATCGAATCAACTTTACCAACTGATCGGCAGCCTCCCGAACCGAGGCGTTCACGATCGTCACGTCGAACTCCTTCTCGGCCGCGAGCTCCAGCACCGCGGTCTCGAGCCGGCGTTCGCGCTCCTCGGCGGTCTCGGTCCCCCGGCCGACCAGCCGGCGGACCAGTTCGTCCCAGCTCGGCGGGGCCAGGAACACGAACTGTGCCTCCGGCATCGTCTCGCGGACCTGGCGGGCGCCCTGCAGGTCGATCTCCAGCAGCGCGGGCCGGCCGGTGGCGAGCATGTCCAGCACCGGCTGCCGGGGCGTGCCGTACCGGGCGGCCTTGTGGACGACCGCCCACTCCAGCAGCTCACCGTCCGCGATCATCCGGTCGAACTCGGCGTCGGACACGAACAGGTAGTGCACGCCGTGCACTTCCTTCGGCCGGGGTTTGCGGGTGGTCGCCGAGACCGAGATCCAGATGTCCGGGAACCGCTCGCGGATGTCGGCCGCCACCGTCCCCTTGCCGACCGCGGTCGGGCCCGCCAGCACGGTCAACCGGGCCGGCGGCCGCTCTCCGTGGTCGGTCGGAGCAGGTTCGTTCGGGTGCGTGGTCATGGTCACACCAGTGTCCAACGAGCCAGTCAGCGTTTCGGTCTGGCTCACCTGGATCACTCCGCGAATTCGCGCTCGAGCGCGGCGATCTGGTTCGAACCGAGGCCGCGGACCCGCCGGGTCTCCGAGATCCCCGCCCGCTCCATGATCTGCTGCGCCCGGACCTTGCCGACGCCCGGGATGCACTGCAGCAGCTGGCTGACCCGCATCTTGCCGATCACGTCGTTCGTCTGCCCCTCGTGCAGCACCTCCGTCGGAGACGCTCCCGAGTGCCGGATCCGGTTCTTGATCTCGGCTCGTTCACGCCGCGCCGCCGCGGCCTTGTCCAGAGCTGCCGCACGCTGCTCCGGGGTCAAAGTAGGAAGTGGCACCGTTTCACCTGTCCCGTTGTATGGCTTCGCAAGGGAACCTAACACGGGTTCAGCCTGCCGTCGGCCCGGCATCGGGCAGATGTCGTACGGAGTCGTCACTTCAGTGCCGGGAGGTCCACCTTGCAGCTGTCCTTGGCCTCGCTGGTGATGTTCTTGTACGCCGTCATCACCTTCGGCGTCTCCTTGCCGAGCTTGCTCAACGCAGCGGCGTCGGAGCCGGCCTTCTTGGCCTTCTCGGCGAACGCGACGACGACGCCCCAGTCGTCCTTGACGTCCTTCGGGGCGGAGCCCTGGAGCTTCTTCGCGTCGTCCAGGATCTTCACGTAGTCGACCGGCTTCTGCGGGTCGACGTCGACCGCCTTGGCGGCGTACTTGGCCAGATCGACGCAGTACGCCTGGTCGTCGGTACAGGCGGTCAGCAGACCGGCACCGGTGGCTACGGTCGCGAGAACGGCGAGTGTTCGCTTCACAGCGTCACGCTACTACCCGGCCGGGCCGGTGGAACGGAACGGGCAGAGCCGTCCCACCAGGCCCGTACAGGAGCTGCGGATCAGTTGGAGCCGGAGCCCTGCAGGTCGACCTTGCAGCTGTCCTTCGCCTGCTTGGTGATCGCGTCCATGGCGGGCTGGATCTTGGAGCCGTCGCTCTTGGCCAGCTCCATCAGCTTGTTGGTGTCGCCCTTGGCCGCCTGCGCCTTCTCGGCGTAGTCGATGACGACCTTCCAGTCGTCCTGCAGGTCCTTCGGCGCCGACTTCGACACCTTCTTGGCCTGGTCCAGCATCTTGCCGACGGCGTCGGAGTCCTTGATGTCGAGGTTCTTCGCCGAGTCGACGTAGCCCTTCAGGTTGTCGCAGTAGTTGCCACTCGAGCAAGCCGTCAGGGCGCCAACACTCATCGTCACAACGGCCGCGAGGGCTGCCAGCTTCCGCATCGTGTTCCTTCACTGTGTCGCGCGGGAAGACTGTGGCTCCCCGTCCGCCGACACCTTTCCGAACGCCGGGGTCACCGGCAGCTCCGGCACGCCGTGAACAACATCGCACCCCTGGACTGGAACCGGTTCGTGACGTACTACGTCAGCGCCCAAGGCAACCGCTACGGCGTTGGCGGCAACGATCACGAGGATCGCGATCCAGTCGAGCATCGCGAGCTTCTGATCCAGTACGACGAGGCCGACGACGGCCGCGAGTACCGGGTTGACGCTCATGAACACCCCGAAGAACTGCGCGGGAACCCGGCGCAGGGTCAGTACGTCGACCAGGTACGGCAAAGCAGACGACAGCACACCGGCGACCAACGCGTACGACGCCGCGGCCAGTGTGGCCGGGTGATGAAGCAGTACGACGATGCCGACCGGTACGTAAGCGAGGCCGGACAACCCGGCGGCTGCTGCGGAACCGGTTGCGCCGGGCAACTCTCGGCCGATGCGGCGGTTCAGGAGGATGTAGAACGCCCAGCACATCGCCGCGAGCAGGCCGAACGCGATGCCTACGTAGTCCGTTGTCGGTTGTGGACGGGCCAACAGGACAACAGCCGGCGCGGCGACCAGGGCGCACACGAGGTCGAGCGCGCGCCGAGAGCCCAGCAATGCAACGGAAAGCGGGCCGAGGAACTCGAGGGTGACGCCCAGGCCCAGGCCAATGCGCGAGATGGCTGTGTACAGGGACAGGTTCATCACTGCGAAGACCGCGGCGAGCGCACCGATCAACCGCCACTGCGCGGCCGTGATCGACCGTAGCCGGGGGCGGCCGATCGCGAGCATGACGATCGCGGCGACCCACTGGCGGATCGCCACCACGCCCGCCGGGCCGATCACCGGGAACGCCAGCGCCGCCGCCGACGCACCGACCTGCGTCGACAGCCCGCTGCCGAGCATCATCACCACTCCGGCCAACCGATCTCGCCTCACACTCCCGAGAATCCGCTCGCCGGGGCCGTACGCAAAATGCACGGGACGGGCGATCTATACGCTGGAGTCATGGATATCCGGCAGCTGCGGTGCCTGGTGGAGATCGTCGACTCGGGCACGTTCACCGACGCCGCGATCGAACTCGGGATCTCCCAGGCCGCCGTCTCCCGCAACCTGCTCGCACTCGAACGCGAACTCGGCGTTCGCCTGCTGCATCGCACCAGCCGCTCGCTCACCCCGACCGCCGCCGGTGTTCGCGTGCTCGCCCGCGCGCGGCACATCCTCGCGGAGCTCGACGAGTTGGTGACCGAGGCGACCAGCGGTCACACCCGGCTGCGGGTCGGCCACGCGTGGTCGGCGTTCGGCAGCCACACCCGCGAGTTCCAGCGCCGGTGGGCCGCCGAACATCCCGGCGTCGAGTTGCAGTTGATCCGTACGAACACGACCACCGGCGGCCTCGCCGAAGGACTGTGCGACCTCGCTGTCGTCCGCAACCACTTCGACCTCCGGCGGTTCGCGCATGTCCTGTTGACCCAGGAGCCGCGGTACTGCGCGCTACCGGCCGACGACCCGCTCACCCGGAAGCGCGCCGTCACCCTCGACCAGCTCCGTACGCGGACGCTCGTCATCGACCGGCGGACCGGGAGCACCACGGCTGATCTCTGGCCGGAGGACGCGCGCCCCGCGATCGAATACACGCAGGACGTCGACGACTGGCTGGCCGCGATCGCCTCCGGCCGCTGCGTCGGCATGACCCCGCAGGCGACCACGACGCAGTACCGCCGCGACGGCGTCACGTACCGCCCGGTGCGCGACGCTCCCCCGGTAGACGTCCACCTGATCTGGCACCACAAAGCCCCACACCCAGCCACCCAGCCCGCCGTGGACCTACTCCAGGAGATCTACCGGGAGCCAAGCAAGTCGATCAGCTGACGACGGCCACCACAGCGCGCCTCGCAGTTGTGGTCGGTCGACATCTTATCGTCGAACCCGAGCACCTCCGAGCCGCGGCCGATCAGTGCGGCGCTGTGCGGCACGTCGACGACGTGCCGCACGATCTCGTCGTAGAACCGCCTGCACAACTCCAAGCCTGCAGTCATCCGACGAGGGTACTCAGTAGCCGAGCACCGCCCGGTACGCGTCGTTGGCACGGGCCGCCGCGTCCTGTAGGGCCTTGGCGTCGGGGCCGGCGGTCAGGATCTCGCGGGAGCTGGACGGTACGACGTTGTGCACGGCCGGACCGAACACCTTCGTGAGGCTGTCGGCGGTGCCGCCCTGGGCGCCGAGGCCCGGGGCGAGGAGCGGGCCGTTGATGTCCAGGTTCTCGTCGATGGAACTGATGGTCGCACCAACGACCGCGCCGAACGAGCCGAGGCCGTCGGCGCCGGCGTTCAACTCGCGCAGACCGTCGAGTACGGCGCCGGCGACGGTCGGGCCGTCGGCGGTCCGGGCCGACTGGAACTGCGGGCCTTCCGGGTTCGACGTCAGCGCGAGGACGAAGAGCCCGGCGCCGGCTTCCCGCGCCTCGTCGATCGCGGGCTGCAGCGAACCGAACCCGAGGTACGGGCTGACCGTCAGCGCGTCGCACGCCAGCGGGCCCTTCTCGGACAGGTACGCCGACGCGTACCCGGCCATCGTCGTACCGATGTCACCGCGCTTCGCGTCGATGATCACCAGCGCGCCGGCGTCCCGGAGCCGGATGGTGGCCTGCTCGAGTACGGCGACCCCGGCCGACCCGAACCGCTCGAAGAACGCGGACTGCGGCTTGAACACCGCGACCCGGTCGGCGAGCGCGTCGACCACGCCGTACGTGAACGACGCCAGGCCCTCGACCGTGTCCGGCAGGCCCCAGGCGTCCAGCAGGTGCGCGTGCGGGTCGATGCCGACGCACAGCGGACCACGGGTGTCCATCGCGGCGCGCAGCCGGGCGCCGAACGGCTTGTTGTTGCTCATGGCAAGCTCCTGTTGATCTGGCGGATCAGTCCCGGGCCTTTGTAGATCAGGCCGGTGTAGACCTGGACGAGGCTGGCGCCGGCGTCGAAGAGGCGGGTGGCATCGGACGGTACGAGAATGCCGCCGACTCCGATGATCGGCAGCGCTCCCCCGGTCTGCGCGTGGATGTGCGCAACGACCTTGGCCGACGTCTCGGTCAGCGGGCGGCCCGACAGGCCGCCGGTTTCCGCGGCGAGCGGGTGGGTTTCGACGCCCGGGCGGCCGATCGTCGTGTTGGTGGCGATGATGCCGGCGACGCCGGTGTCGGTGCAGACCTGGAGGAGTTCGTCGATCGCCGTGGTGGTCAGGTCGGGCGCGATCTTCACCAGGACCGGCTTCGGGGCGAGACCGGAGACGGTCAGCGCCTGGGCCTCGGTGCGGAGGGCGGTCAGAAGTTCTTTGAGGTGACCGGCGTCCTGCAGTTCGCGGAGGCCGGGGGTGTTCGGGGAGCTGACGTTGATTGCGAAGTAGTCCCCGTAGCGGTAGAGGCGGCGGAGCGAGGTCACGTAGTCCTCGACTGCGTCGTCCAGTGGGGTGATCTTGGACTTCCCGATCGAGATCCCGAGCGGGTAGCCGAGGTCGCCGTACGCCGCCAGCCGCTCGGCCAGCGCGGCGCTGCCGCGGTTGTTGAACCCCATCCGGTTGATCACCGCCTCGTGCTCGACGAGGCGGAACAGGCGCGGCTTCTCGTTCCCCGGCTGCGGATGCGCGGTAACCGTGCCGACCTCCACGAACCCGAACCCGACAGCAGGCCAGGCGCGCAACGCGATCCCGTTCTTGTCCATCCCAGCCGCCAGCCCAACAGGCGACGGGAAACGCACGCCGAACACGGTGCGGGGCGTGGCAGAACCGGCTGCGCCGAACAGGCGGGCGCCGGCGCGCGTCGCGCCGGGGATCCGCTCGAGGAGGCGGAGGCCGGCGAGCGTCTGCTCGTGCGCAACCTCCGCGTCCCCGCGCCCCAGCCGGTAGAGCACCGGCCGTACGACGCGCTCGTACGCCGACCGTCGCGGTCGTACTGCCAACTCAGGCACCGTGGATCCTCGGGACCCAGTCCTGCAGCGACCGGACCGCGATGTCGCCGGCGCGTTGGGCTTCGATGCCTTGTACTGCGGCGGCGAGGCCCTGGACCGTGGTGATGCAGGGGATGTTGCGGGCGACCGCCGCGCTGCGGATCTCGTACCCGTCCAGCCGCGGCGAGCCGCCCTGGGTGATGCCGATCGGGGTGTTGACGATCAGGTTGAGCTCGCCGTCCTGCACCATCTGGACGATCGTCGGCTCACCGTTCGGCCCCGGCCCCTGGCTGCTCTTCCGGACCGTGACAGCCTCGACCCCGTTGCGCCGCAGTACGTCCGCCGTGCCCTCGGTGGCGTAGATCTGGAACCCGAGGTCCGCCAGCCGCTTGACCGGGAAGATCATGTGCCGCTTGTCCCGGTTCGCGACCGACACGAACACCTTGCCGTCGGTCGGCAGCGGCTGCGACGCACCGGCCTGCGACTTCGCGAACGCCGTACCGAACGTGTCGTCGATGCCCATCACCTCACCGGTGGACCGCATCTCCGGGCCCAGCACCGTGTCCACCGACGCGCCGTCGATGGTCCGGAACCGGTTGAACGGCATCACGGCCTCCTTCACCGCGATCGGCGTCGACGCCGGCAACGTTCCGCCATCCCCGGAGGCCGGCAGCATGCCCTCGGCCCGGAGCTCCGAGATCGAAGCACCCAGCATCACCCGGGCAGCGGCCTTCGCCAGCGGCGTAGCGGTCGCCTTCGACACGAACGGCACCGTCCGCGAGGCCCGCGGGTTGGCCTCCAGTACGTACAGCACGTCGCCGGCCAGCGCGTACTGCACGTTCAGCAGCCCGCGGACGCCGACCCCGCGCGCGATCGCTTCGGTGGACCGCCGGATGTTCTCGATGTCGGCGTTCCCGAGCGTGATCGGCGGCAGCGCGCACGACGAGTCGCCTGAGTGCACCCCGGCCTCCTCGATGTGCTCCATCACGCCGCCGAGGAACAGCTCGTCGCCGTCGAAGAGCCCGTCGACATCGATCTCCACCGCGTCGTCGAGGAACCGGTCGATCAGCACCGGGTGCTCGAACGCCTCCCCGCCGCCGAGCCGCTCGATCGCCGCACTGAGCTCGGCCGCGCTGTAGACGATCTCCATCCCGCGTCCACCCAGCACGTACGACGGCCGGACGAGCACCGGGAACCCGATCTCCTCGGCCACCGCCTGCGCCTCGTCCGCGGACAGCGCCGTACCGTGCTTCGGCGCCGGCAGCTGCGCGTCCGCGAGCACCTTCCCGAACGCACCGCGCTCCTCGGCGAGGTGGATCGCCTCCGGCGACGTCCCGACGATCGGTACGCCGGCGTCCGCCAGCCGCTGCGCCAGCCCGAGCGGCGTCTGGCCGCCGAGCTGCACGATCACGCCCGCGACCGGTCCGGCCTGCAGCTCGGCGTGCACGATCTCGAGCACGTCCTCGCAGGTCAGCGGCTCGAAGTACAGCCGGTCGGAGGTGTCGTAGTCGGTCGAGACCGTCTCCGGGTTGCAGTTCACCATCACGGTGCAGTACCCGGCCTCGCGCAGCGCCATCGACGCGTGCACACAGGAGTAGTCGAACTCGATGCCCTGACCGATCCGGTTCGGCCCGGAGCCGAGGATCAAGACGGCCGGCTCGGTCCGCGGCGCGACCTCGGTCTCCTCGTCGTACGAGGAGTAGTGGTACGGCGTCTCCGCCTTGAACTCGGCCGCACACGTGTCGACCGTCTTGTACACCGGCCGGATCCCGAGGGCCTGCCGCACCCCTCGGACGACGTCCTCGGTCAGCCCGCGGATCTCGGCGAGCTGCAGGTCCGAGAACCCGTGCCGCTTCGCGAGCTTGATCACCTCGGGCGTGAGCCGCGGCGCGGCCGCGACCTGCAGCGCGGTCTCGTGGATCAGGTACAGCTGGTCGACGAACCACGGGTCGATCTTGGTCGCATCGAAGATCTGCTCGGGCGTGGCGCCCGCGCGGATCGCGTCCATGATCGTCCGCAGCCGGCCGTCGTGCGGCGTCTTGATTGCCTCCAGCAACGGCTCGAGCTCACTCGCGGCGTGACCGGCCCAGGAGAACCGGGCCTCCGGCTTCTCCAGCGAGCGCAGCGCCTTCTGCAGCGCCTCGGTGTAGTTGCGGCCGATCGCCATCGCCTCGCCGACGCTCTTCATGTGCGTGGTCAGCGTCGCGTCCGCGGCCGGGAACTTCTCGAACGCGAACCGCGGCACCTTCACCACCACGTAGTCCAGCGTCGGCTCGAAGCTGGCCGGGGTCTGCTTGGTGATGTCGTTCGGGATCTCGTCCAGCGTGTAGCCGATGGCGACCTTCGCGGCGATCTTCGCGATCGGGAACCCGGTCGCCTTCGACGCCAGCGCGGACGAGCGGGACACCCGCGGGTTCATCTCGATCACGATCAGCCGGCCGTCGGCCGGGTTCACCGCGAACTGGATGTTGCAGCCGCCGGTGTCGACGCCGACCTCGCGGATGATGCCGATGGCAAGGTCCCGCATGACCTGGTACTCGCGGTCGGTCAGCGTCATCGCCGGCGCGACCGTGACCGAGTCACCGGTGTGTACGCCCATCGGGTCGACGTTCTCGATCGAGCAGATGATCACGACGTTGTCGGCCTTGTCGCGCATCACCTCCAGCTCGTACTCCTTCCAGCCGAGGATCGACTCCTCGATCAGGACCTCGGTCGTCGGCGACGCCTGCAACCCGGCGCCGGCGATCCGGCGCAGGTCGGCCTCGTCGTACGCCATCCCGCTGCCGACACCGCCCATCGTGAACGACGGCCGGACGACCAGCGGGTACCCGAGCTGGTCCGCGGCCCCCATCACGTCGTCCAGCGCGTGGCAGATCACCGACCGGGCCACCGACGCGCCGAGCTTCTCGACGATCTGCTTGAACGACTCCCGGTTCTCACCGCGCTGGATCGCGTCGACGGAGGCGCCGATCAGCTCCACGCCGTACTTCTCGAGTACGCCGTTCTCGTGCAGGGCGATCGCCGCGTTCAGGGCGGTCTGGCCGCCGAGGGTGGCGAGCAGCGCGTTCGGGCGCTCCTTCTCGATCACCTTCTCGACGTACTCCGGCGTGATCGGCTCGACGTACGTCGCGTCGGCGAACTCCGGGTCGGTCATGATCGTGGCCGGGTTGGAGTTCACCAGGACGACCCGGAAGCCCTCCTCGCGCAGCACCCGGCACGCCTGGGTCCCGGAGTAGTCGAACTCACAGGCCTGACCGATCACGATCGGGCCGGAGCCGATGACGAGCACCGACTCGATGTCTGTGCGGCGGGGCATCAGGCCCGTCCTTCCATCAGCTCGACGAAGCGGTCGAACAGGTACGCCGAGTCGTGGGGACCCGCCGCCGCTTCAGGGTGGTACTGCACAGAGAACGCGAGCACCCGGCCGTCGTGGCCGGTGAGCTTGAGTCCTTCGACGACGTTGTCGTTCAGCGAGACATGGCTCACCTCAGCCGTGCCGTACGGCGTCTCGACCGTTTCCTCCAGAGGCGCATCGACCGCGAAGCCATGGTTCTGCGCGGTGATCTCGACCTTCCCGGTCGCGCGATCCAGGACCGGCTGGTTGATGCCGCGGTGCCCGTACTTCAGCTTGAACGTCCCGAGCCCGAGCGCCCGCCCGAAGACCTGGTTCCCGAAGCAGATCCCGAAGTACGGCTTGCCGCGCTGCAGCAGCTCCTTGAGCAGGTCCGTCGGGTGCTCGGTGGTCTCCGGGTCGCCCGGGCCGTTGCTCATGAAGATGCCGTCCGGGTTGACCGCGAGGATGTCCTCCAGCGAAGTGGTCGCCGGCATCACGTGGACCTCGATGCCACGCTCGGACATTCGCTTCGGTGTCATCGACTTGATCCCGAGGTCGACGGCCACCACGGTGAACCGTTTGTCCCCTTCAGCGGGGACGACGTACGGCTCGAAGGTCGTCACCTCCGATGCGAGGTCGGCCCCGACCATCGGCGGCTGCTCGAGGACCTTCTTCAACAACTCACCGGCGTCCAGGATCTCGGTGGAGATCCCGGCCCGCATCGCACCGCGCTCGCGCAGGTGCCGGGTCAGCGCCCGGGTGTCGATCCCGGAGATCCCGACGACGTTCTGCGCCTGCAGCTGCTCGTCGAGCGAGCGCTTGGCGCGCCAGTTCGACGGCACCCGGGCCGGGTCGCGGACGACGTACCCGGCGACCCAGATCTGCTGCGACTCGTCGTCCTCGTCGTTGATCCCGGTGTTGCCGATGTGCGGCGCGGTCTGGGTGACGATCTGCCGGTGGTACGACGGGTCGGTCAGTGTCTCCTGGTAGCCGGTCATCCCGGTGGTGAACACCGCCTCGCCGAACGTGGATCCGGTCGCCCCGTACGACGTACCGGCGAACGCCCGGCCGTCCTCGAGGACGAGCAGCGCTGGCTGGCTCATTGTGCTCCGATCAAGGTCGAGATGGATGCGGTGAGGGCGGCGGTGTCGGCCTTGCGACGCGGGCGGAACCCGGTGTCGAGCTCGCGGCCGTCGTGGGTCCAGGTGACCACCACCAGGCCGGACTTCTCCGCGGTCACCTTGCCGGCGATGCCACGGTCGGTCCGGACGGCGGTCAGGTGGTCCGCGGGGATGAAGACGTCCGCCGCGCCCTGCCGGTGGAAGATCAGGCCGTCCGCGCTGACGGCCAGGTCCGCGACGCTGCGGACGCCCAGTTCGTGGACGGCGATCCGGTCCATCCAGTCGCCGGCGCTGGTCGTGGCGACGTACACACCCTCGACCCCGCGCGTGTCATCAGCCGGAGCCGTCGGCAGCGGCGCGAGGTCGGCCTGTCGCGCCTGCCGGTTGCGCCAGCCGCGATACATACCGAAGTAGCCCGCCGCCAGCACCAGCAGCGTGCCGAGAATGCCCAGGAAGGCCTTCACCGGGTCAGCTCACCGTCCAGGACGGTCGGCGTACCGCGCAGGAAGGTCGCGACGACCTTGCCCGGCAGCGTCATCCCGTCGAACGGCGTGTTCCGCGACAGCGACACCGACTCCTCGGGTACGACGGTCCGCTCGACCCGCGGGTCGTACAGCACCACGTTCGCGGGCGCACCGGCGACCAGCGGCTGCCCGTGGTCGGGAGCCTGACCGATCGCGGCCGGGCGGTAGCTCATCCGGTCCGCGACGTCGGCCCAGGTGAGCAGCTTGGTGTCGATCATCGCGTGCTGTACGACGCTCAGCGCCGTCTCCAGCCCGGTCATCCCGAAGGCGGCCGCGCTCCACTCGCAGTCCTTGTCCTCGACCGGGTGCGGCGCGTGGTCGGTGGCGACGATGTCGATCGTGCCGTCGGCCAGGCCCTCGCGGACCGCCTCGACGTCCTCCTTGGTGCGCAGCGGCGGGTTCACCTTGTACACCGGGTTGTAGGAGGCGGCCAGGTCCTCGGTCAGCAGCAGGTGGTGCGGAGTGACCTCGGCGGTCACCTCCAGCCCGCGGCGCTTGGCGGCGCGGACGATCTCCACCGAACCCTTCGTGGACAGGTGGCAGACGTGCAGCTTCGAACCGACATGCGCGTTCAGCAGGATGTCGCGGGCGATGATCGCCTCCTCGGCGACACTCGGCCAGCCGGTCAGGCCGAGGACGCCGGACAGGGCGCCTTCGTTCATCTGCGCGCCCTGCGTCAGCCGCGGCTCCTGCGCGTGCTGGGCGATCACGCCGTCGAACGCCTTCACGTACTCGAGCGCGCGACGCATCAGCGCGGCGTCCCAGACACAGTCGCCGTCGTCGGAGAACACCCGGACCCGCGCGGCCGAGTCGGCCATCGCGCCGAGCTCCGCGAGCTGAGTACCCTTCCGGCCGACGGTGACCGCGCCGATCGGGTACACGTCGGCGTACCCCGCGTCGCGGCCGAGCCGCCAGACCTGCTCGACGACGCCCGCGGTGTCGGCGACCGGGTCGGTGTTGGCCATCGCGAACACCGCGGTGAACCCGCCCTTGGCGGCGGCCCGGGTACCGGTGAAGACGGTCTCGGCGTCCTCGCGGCCCGGCTCCCGCAGGTGCGTGTGCAGGTCGACCAGCCCGGGCAGCGCGACCAGGCCCGCGGCATCGATGCGCGTGGCGCCGTCCGGTACGTCGAGGTTGGTGCCGACAGCAACGATCTCGCCGTTGTCGATCAGCAGGTCCGCCACGTCACCGCCCACGATGCTCGCGCCGGTGATGAAGTATGCGGTCATGCCGTGGGTTCTCCTTCGTTCGTACCGGACAACAGCAGGTAGAGGACGGCCATCCGGATCGCCACGCCGTTCGTGACCTGTTCGACGATCACCGAGCGGGTCGAGTCGGCGACCTCGGCGCTGATCTCCATGCCGCGGTTCATCGGGCCGGGATGCAGCACGATCGCGTCGTCCGGCAGCTGTGCCATCCGGTTCCGGTCGAGCCCGTAGCGCCGGGTGTACTCGCGGGCGCTCGGGAAGTACGCGTCGTTCATCCGCTCCCGCTGCACCCGCAGCATCATCACCGCGTCGCTCTTCGGCAGCACCGAGTCGAAGTCGTACGACGTACCGCACGGCCAGGTGCTCATGTCGACCGGCAGCAGCGTCGGCGGGGCGACCACGGTCACCTCGGCCCCGAGCGTGGACAGCAGCAGGACGTTGGACCGGGCGACCCGGGAGTGCAGGACGTCGCCGACGATCGTGATCCGGCGGCCCTCCAGCGAGCCGAGGTGGCGGCGCATCGTGAACGCGTCCAGCAGCGCCTGCGTCGGGTGCTCGTGGGTACCGTCGCCGGCGTTCACCACCGAACCGGTCATCCAGCCGGACTTCGCCAGCAGGTGCGGCGCGCCGGACGAACCGTGCCGGCAGACGACGCCGTCGGCGCCCATCGCCTGCAGCGTCAGCGCGGTGTCCTTGAGGCTCTCGCCCTTGCTCACGCTGGAGCCCTTGGCGGAGAAGTTGATCACGTCCGCGGACAGCCGCTTGGCGGCGGCCTCGAACGAGATCCGGGTCCGGGTGGAGTCCTCGAAGAACAGGTTCACCACGGTCCGGCCGCGTAGCGCGGGCAGCTTCTTGATCGGGCGGTCGGCCAGCGACCGCATCTCCCCGGCGGTGTCGAGGATCAGGTTCGCCTCGTCCCGGCTCAGGTCGGCCGCGCTCAGCAGATGCTTCACTTCGCCCCCTTGTCGGCAATCAGGACGGCGTCTTCTCCGTCGAACTCGGTCAGGTGCACGGTGACCCGCTCGACCAGTGAGGTCGGCAGGTTCTTGCCCACGTAGTCGGCGCGGATCGGCAGTTCGCGGTGGCCGCGGTCGACCAGGACCGCGAGCTGGACGGCGCGCGGACGGCCGAGGTCGCCGAGGGCGTCCAGGGCCGCGCGGATCGTCCGGCCGGAGAACAGCACGTCGTCGACCAGCACGACGACCTTGCCGTCGATGCCGTCCGCCGGGATGTCGGTGTGTTCCAGGCCGCGGGGTGGTTTGAGACCGATGTCGTCGCGGTACATGGTCACGTCGAGTGACCCTGTCGGTACGCTCTGCCCCTCGACGGCCTGGATCCGGGCCGAGACGCGCCGCGCCAGCGGGACTCCACGGGTGGGGATGCCGAGCAGGACGACCGGGTCGGCACCGCGGTTGCGCTCGAGGATCTCGTGCGCGATCCGGGTCAGTGCCCGGGAAATGTCGGAAGCGTCGAGAACTTCGCGGCTGCTGCGCTCCAGCGGCTGCGCGAACTCGGGTTGCTCTGCGCTCTGGGCAGGGCTCATCGCTACCGTTCCTCCTTTTCTGTCTCTCGGGACAGGTCTTTAAAGGACGTTCGGACCGGTTGACATGGTATCGGATGTGACACGCCGTCTTGACGCTGGCCTCACCCCCAGAATATTGTTACTCTGTGTAATCGAGGGGGGTTCACCAGAACCGGGCTGTTCCGGCAGGCCGGAATGACGAACTAGTCGGAGGGAAGAACCAGCGTGCCTAGCGAATACGCGAAGACACTGGGTGGCAAGTTACGTGCCATCCGCCAGCAGCAAGGACTGTCGCTGCATGGCGTGGAAGAGAAGTCCAAGGGTCGCTGGAAGGCGGTCGTCGTCGGCTCGTACGAGCGTGGCGATCGAGCCGTCACAGTCCAGAAGCTCGCGGAGCTCGCCGATTTCTACGGCGTGCCCATCCGTGAACTGCTGCCTGGAAACGCCAGCGCGGCTGCTGCGGCTGCCGCTCCTCCCCGGTTGATCCTCGACCTGGAGGCTCTGCAACACCTCGACGCGAGCGAGGCCGGTCCGCTGACGCGGTACGCGGCCACGATCCAGGCTCAGCGTGGGGACTACAACGGCAAGGTGCTGTCGATCCGTCAGGACGACATGCGGACGCTCGCGGTGATCTACGACGAGTCTCCGACGACGCTGACCGAACGCTTCATCTCCTGGGGTGTGCTGAACCCAGAGGCGAAGGGTGACGTCGAAGAGTCGTCCGAGGCCGCCGGCGCCTGATTTCAGGCGAAGGCAAACCAGACGGTCGGGGCTTGTAGCAGCTGGCCCACGGCCGCCCGCCTTCCCACACCACCGCGAAAAGGTGGCCCGGGACCGTACCGAGACGGTCACCGGGCCAGGTAGCGAAGTAGAGGGTCTCGCCCCCTCCGACCTCAGAGGCCGAGTGTCGGCTTCAACTGCAGCAACCGGGCCAGCAGCCCGTTCACGAACGTCGGGGACTCGTCGGTCGACAGGTCCCGCGCCAGCGCCACCGCCTCGCTCACCGCGACCACGTCCGGGACCTGGTCGTCGTACAGGAGCTCGTAGGCACCGATGCGCAGGATGTTCCGGTCGACGGCCGGCATCCGGTCCAGCGTCCAGCCCACCGAGTGGGTCTCCAGCAGGTCGTCGATCTGCTCGACGTGTTTCGCGACCCCTTCGACCAGCGCCACGGTGAACTCGTTCACCGGCGGGTCGTTGTCGGCCACCCGGTCGGCCAGGGTGCCGCCGACCGGCAGCCCCCTGACCTCGGACTCGAACAGCACGTCGAGGGCGCGCTTGCGGGCCTTGCTCCGGGCAGACATGTTCTCTTTTGCCGACTCTCTGGGTCAGGAGTTGACGCGGCCGAGGTAGTCCCCGGTCCGGGTGTCCACCTTGACCTTCTCGCCGGTGGTCAGGAACAGCGGGACCTGGATCGTGTAGCCGGTCTCCAGCTTGGCCGGCTTGGTGCCGCCGGTGGACCGGTCGCCCTGCAGACCCGGCTCGGTGTACTCCACGAGGAGCTCGACCGAGGCCGGGAGCTCGACGTACAGCGGGAGGTCGTCGTGCACCGCGACGATCGCGTCCTGGTTCTCCAGCAGGAAGTGCACGGCGTCGCCGACCACGTCCGGCTGCAGCTGCAGCTGGTCGTACGTCGACTTGTCCATGAACACGTACGCCGAACCGTCGTTGTACAGGTAGGTCATGTCGCGCTTGTCGACGGTCGCCACCTCGACCTTGACATCGGCGTTGAAGGTCTTGTCGACCACCTTGCCGGAGAGCACGTTCTTCAGCTTGGTGCGGACGACGGCGCCGCCCTTGCCCGGCTTGTGATGCTGGAACCAGACGACGGACCACAGCTGCCCGTCCAGGTCGAGCACCATGCCGTTCTTGAGGTCGTTCGTCGTTGCCACGCGGGTAAGCCCTTCGAAATCGATCAGCGGTAACACGTGATTGTAGCGGTCGGACCTGGCTTCCTCCGATTCGGCGGACCTGCGTTGGCCGTAGGCTGGCTTTGATCGTCCACCGAGTGCCAGGAGGCCGTGCGATGACGGGGTTCGTGATCTTCGTCGTGGTGATGATCGTGCTCGGTCTGATCAACAAGGCGAAGCAGCAGTCCGGCGGCCGTAACGCCAAGCCGAACGCCAAGCAGCGCCAGCGGATGCAGGCGCTGGTCGAACGGATCCAGGCGCAGCAGGGCGGCAACCAGCCGATCCAGTTCCAGGGCCAGTACACCCAAGCCGCCCGTCCTGGCGGACCTCCTCCGGCCCCCGCGCCGGGTCAGTCGTCATTCCCGGCCCAGGCTGGTGCCCCGCAGGGCAGCCAGCAGGCCGCGGCCGTGCTGCAGCAGCTGCTTCAGCAGGGCCGGCAGGCACCCCGACCGGGCGAGTGGGCTCCCCCGGGTCAGGTACCGACCCAGCCGTACGCACCGACGGCGTACCAGGCGCCCGGTCAGTTCCAGCCGGCTCAGCAGTTCCCCGTGCAGTACAACCCCGGGCCTTACCAGCCGCCCGCGCATCGCCCGCCGCAGAACAATCTGCCGGCCCCGCGGCAGGACCTGGACACCCGGGTACGGGAGCTGATGAACGCGGGCAACGAGGTCGGCGCCGTCCGGTTGCTCAGCGAGGAACGCCAGCTCGGCATCCTCGAGGCGCAGCAGTACGCACGTTCCCTGGTGACGCCGCCGTCCACTCGGTCCACTTCCTCCGTACCGAACGAGCCCGACGAGGATGACGGGCGCTACGTCGGTTCCGCCGCGTTCGCGGAGTCGATCTTCAACCTGGACGACCGCGAGGACAACGTCTGGGCCAGCGGCTGGGTGGACACGCCGGAGCCTGACGACCGGTCCGACATCGACGAGCTCTGGCAGACCGTCAGCAACCCGCCGCGGCCGGCTCCACCCACTGCACGGTGATGGAGCTGTGCCGTCGGGCAACGTGAAAGCCCGCCGGCGGTTCAGCACCTACCGCATGCACCTGAAACGTCGGCTGTTTACCGCCCCACGCACGCATCTGCTCGAGCATGCGGTCCATCAAGAGGCATGCGTCCGGCCCGTGACCACTGCAGCCCAGCTCGACGAGCGACTCGTCCCGGCCCGCCCGCGTGGACACGTACGCCAGGCCGTCCGCAGTTGCGACGGCCGCCACCCACGGCCACTCGTCGCCAGTGAGAACGCAGTAGCCGGGCAGTGTGCTCGCAAGCCACAGGTACAGATCGAGCAGCGGCTCCTCGCGAGGTACCTGGATCCCTGACCAGCTCTGCTCACGTCGCAGCCTCAGTACGTCCTCCGGCGGGTGTGGCTCGTCCTCCTGGTCCTCGTCGAACGTCAGACCCGCGTCGTACCGCTCGTAGTGCGCACCAGCTCCCTGCATGCTCACGAACCCGCACATCGTCGTGGACCTGCTTTCCAGGTGTTCCCCCACCTGGTCGAAGGCGATCGACCGCGTCTGCCCACGCAACCGCAGCGGTACGACGATCCGCCCGTCCGGCCGTAGTTGCCGCAGCCACGCGGGCGCGATGTCCCACGCCGTCACCGTGACCACGATCCGGTCGTACGGCGCCGCGTCCGGCCAACCGAACTCCCCATCAGCTCGTACGACGGCCACATCGCCGTACCCGGCCTCGTCGAGCGACGCCCGCGCCCGCTTGGTCACGTCCGCGTCGATGTCGACGGTGGTCACGGCACCGTCCGGGCCGGCCAGGTCCCGCATCAGCGCGGCGTTGTAGCCTCCGGATCCGATCTCGAGCACCCGGTCCCCCGGCCGGATCGCGGCCTGCTGCAGCATCAGCGCGACAATGCTCGGCTGCGACACGGAGCTCGTCAGCACCCCGGCCTGGTCCTGCTTCATCGGTACGACGTCATCGGCGTACGCGAGCTGCAACGGGACGTGCGGCACGAACAGATGCCGCGGTACCGCCTCGAACGCGGCGGCGATCCGTACGTCGCGGATCGTCCCGGCCGACACCAGGTGCTGGACGAGGGCCGTTCGCAGTGATGCCGCGCCGGTCATGGTCAGTCCCGCTTGTCCCCGAGCGATTCCAGCAGCGTCCGCAACAGTCCCGCCAACTGGTCGCGCTCGGTCTTGGACAGGCCCGCCAGCAGCTGCTCCTCGGTGTCGACGTGGGTCGGCAGCACCTTGTCGATCAGCTCGAGCCCCTCGGGCGTCAGCGTCACCTGTACGCCGCGGCGATCCGTCTCGCTCGGCGCCCGGGTGACCAGGCCGCGCGCCTCCAGCCGGTCCAGCCGCTGGCTGATCGCGCCCGAGGTGACCATCGACGCATGCATCAGCCCGGCCGGGGTCAGGCTGTGCTCGGGGTTGCTGCGCCGCAGCGTGGCGAGCACCTCGAACGAGGCGCGGTCCAGGTCGTGCTTGGCGAAGTTCCGCCGCAGCTCGGCGTCGAACAGCGCGCCGAGCCGGCTCATCCGGCCGATGATCCCCAGCGGCGACGCATCCAGGTCCGGCCGCCGCTCGCGCCACTGCTCGAGCACCAGGTCGACGTGATCTGCCATCCGTCCACCCTAACGCCAACTCACTTAGCGCTGAGAGAGTTGTCGGCCGTGAACGTTTCGACCACGACGAAAAGTCCGCAGGCTGACCCATACCGGTTGCTAGCTTGCCGAACATGGCTCAGGACAGAGTGCGTCCACTGCTCACCCAACAGCAGCACGGGGAGCATTTCGCCCGGGTGGTCGCGCCGGCAGTGCTCGGCGCCGCCGAACAGCGCGACGCGCCTGTCGCGGTGCTCCTGCACGGCCAGCCGGGTATCGGGAAGTCGACGTACGCCGAGACCCTGCAGGCGCAGGTGATCGGTGGCGGCAAGGTCCGTCCGCTGCATCCACGCTTCGACGAACTGCGCAGCGGCGACGAGCGGCAGCAGAAAGAGCTCGACAAGGCCGTCGACGACGACACCAAAGAGTGGACGGCGATGCTGGTCGATCACGCCCGCGACAACAGGCTCGACGTGGCCATCGACTCGAACCTGGCGGGCCAGAACCGGCTGAACGACTTCGTCGAACAGCTGGGCCGGCCCTCGGACGTGGCGGATCGTCAGCCGCACCGCATCGAGGTGCACTCCGTCGCAGGTCCGCAGTGCGTGAGTGAGGTGCGCGCTCTGGACCGCTTGTTGCAGGAGTCCTTGGCGACCGGCGAGAAGGCGCCGTACTGCATGCAGGAGATCCAGGACAAGAACTTCGACGCCACCCTCGAATCCGCCGTGGCAGTGGACGAGAGTACGCAGATATCCCGTGCGGAGGTCCGGTCCTGGTGGGACCAGAGCCAGGTTCTGCACGAGCAGGACTTCGTCGACGGCCGCTGGGCCGACGGTCCGGGTTTCGCCGACGCCGTTGTGCAGGCGCGGACCGGCGAACTCACCGGCGAACAGCAGCAGTGGTTGCTGCAGACCACGGAAAAGCTGGCCGTCGGGCTGGGCGACGAATTCCATGGCCAGAGCTACCTTCCCGAGCTGCATCGGGCCTGCACCGACGCGCGGGCAGTGTTCCCCGAGCAGGGTGCCGCGCGAGACCGGCTGGAGACCGTCGTCGCGGCCGTCGATCCCGAGGCGACGCCGCAGGCCAGAGGAGCGCTCAGGGACGCGTTCAAGGCTCGGATGCTCACCGATACCAACAACGTGCGGCAGTCTGGCACGGCCACCGGCAAGACAACTGATCAGCAGACGCGGCCGGGCGCCGCACTCCATCGGAACAAGCCGGAGCCTGTGCGTGGCGTCTGATCACGCGTCGCTCTGTCAGATGAGGCCTTGGCGGAGGGCGTAGGCGACAGCGTGCGAACGGTTCCGGAGCTGAAGGCGGCTGGTGACGTCGTGGAGGACGTTCTTGACCGTCCGCTCCGAGTATGAGAGCTCGCGGGCGATCTCCTGCGTGTCCTTGCCATCAGCAACCAACCGCAGGACCTGGGTCTCGCGGTCCGACAGTCCGGCGCCGGGCAGCCGGTGCACGCTCGACGGCTGACCGAGCAGCCGGCCCATGAGTCCGGCGGGCAGGTTGCCGTCACCGGCAGCCGCCGCCTGCACCAGGTGCACGATCCGGTCACCGGTCGCCTCGGTACGACGCAGTACGCCGCAGACACGGAGCTGGACGGCGGTCATCAGCGCGTCGTCGTCGATCGAGTTGCCGATCAGCACGATCCGCCGGCAACCGCGCTGCGTCGCGGCCCGCAGGACCTGAACGGCACCGGCGTCGAGCGCGTCGACGGCGACCAGTGCGACCGCGGCCGCCTCCGGTTCGTCGATCAGCCGGACCTCCGGACGATGCCCCAAGGTGTACACCAGGCCGAACTGCGAGAGCGGGTCGAGCGCCTTCACCCAGACCGGAATCGTCATCCTTGTCCCCCAAACCCGAGCGTCCTGAATGCCGCCCACACTCACCTGATGCCCGATCGGGCACTTTGGTTACGACTCGAGGGTGGTGAGCGCGCGGAGGGCGAGGCGGTAGGAGTCCAGGCCGAAGCCGGCGATGGTGCCGGTGGCCACGCCGGCCACGACGCTGGTGTGCCGGAACTCCTCGCGGGTGGCCGGGTTGGTCAGGTGGATCTCGATCAGCGGTGCGGTCCGCTGGGCGATCGCGTCGCGCAGCGAGTACGAGTAGTGGGTGAAGGCAGCCGGGTTCAGGACGACGGGGGTCCGGGTGTCGGCGGCCTCGTGCAGCCAGCCGACCAGCTCCGCCTCGTCGTCGGTCTGCCGCACCTCGACGTCGAGGCCGAGCTCGGCGCCGGTCTTCTCACACACGCCGACCAGCTCGGCGAACGTCGTCGTACCGTACTTCTCGGGCTCTCGTGATCCCAGCCGGCCGAGGTTCGGACCGTTCAGCACCAGCACGCGGTTGCTCACATCCATCACCCTACAGTTTCGCTCCGGGAGCGAACGCCGGCAGCCTTTCGAGACTGCTGCGCACGGCCTCGGCGCCGTACTCGAACATCTGCCGCTCGTAGTCGCCGACCGCATCGAGCAGGCTCTGGCGGCCTTCGTCAGCCTCGATCAGGCAGCAGCGCAACAGGTCGGCATCGCGCAGCGCGGTATTCGCACCGTTGCCGCCGGTGGGCGAGGTGGCGTGGATCGCGTCGCCGAGCAACGTGACCGGACCGGACGCCCAGCGCTCACCGGGCTTGACGACCCGGATCGACAGCAGCGTGCTGTTGTCCGGGTCGGCCTGCTCGATCAGTGCGCGCAAATCCGGATGCCACCCGTCAATCCTGGACAGTACGGCCTTCTGCGCGGTCAGGTCCGCACGGGAATCGTGAGGCGGCAGGATCATCGCCCAGCGAACGTAGTCGCCGACGTCCGGCAGCGCGACCTCAGGGGCGAGGCGCTCGGCGGCCTGCTTCGGCGGCGTCCGGAAGCGCATCGCGCCGAGCAGCAGGCTGACGCCGTCACCCGCGATCTTCGAACCGTACGCCTTCGACAAGCCGGCGAACTCGTCCGTGAGCGGGGTGCGGCCGATGACGAACCGGACGCCGGTGTCGGTCGGAACGGTTTGCGGCGACAACACCCCGCGGACCGCCGAGGTGACACCGTCCGCGCCGACGAGCAGGTCGGCAGTAACCGGGTCCCGGCGGGCGAACTGAGCCTGGACAGCACCGTCGGCCAGCACGTCGTAGCCGGTGAGCGCGGCATCGGTGTGGACTGTCAGGCCGGTCAGCAGCAGGTGCCGCAGCACCTGCCGATCTACCACGATGCCGGTCCGGCTCGCGCCGAGCCTACCGAGCTCGTTCAGCTGCGGATCCAGGATCAGCTGCTCGGCCGAGGCTTCCATCACGATCTCGTCCAGCAGCGGGTGCCAGCGCTCCGGCAGGCAGTCGCGCACCGCCTGGAAACCGATCGGGTTGAGGACGAGCCGGTAGCCCTGGAACCGCGCGACGATTCCCGGATCGCGCTCGAACACGTCGGCCTCGATCCCGGCAGCACGCAGACCCTGCGCGAGCGCGAGACCACCCAGACCGGCTCCGGCAACGGATACCCGCATCACACCTCCGCTTGACGAACTTAGTTCGTTAATTACGATCTAGGTTCTATCTAACGAACTTAGATCGTGTCAAGGTATAGTGCCCGGCATGCCCGCCGATCCCCGCCGGCGCCGCGCAGCCCGCCGCGCCCAGCCCGCGACGGCGACCGACGCCGCGCCGAGAAAACCACCGATCACGGTCGAACGGATCACCGACGCGGCCCTGGAAGTCGTCGCCACCGAGGGATACGACGCGCTGACCATCCGCCGGGCCGCCGCCGTCCTCGGCACCGGACCGTCGTCGCTGTACGCGCACATCGTCAACAAGGACGATCTCGACGAGCTGCTGATCGGCAGGCTCTACTCCGAGGTCGTACTCCCCGAACCGGACCCGGCCGCGTGGCGCGAGCAGCTGCTCGAGGTGTACACGCAGATCCGCGACCTGTACCTGAAGTACCCCGGAGTCTCTCGCGCCGCGCTGGCCGTGGTGCCGACCAACCTGGAAACGCTGCGGGTCGGCGAGGGGATCCTGGCGATCCTGCTCGCGGGCGGTCTCGACCCGCGAACCGCAGGCTGGACCCGCGACGCGCTGTCCCTCTACGTCAGCGCGTATGCCTTCGAGCAGTCGCTGGTCCGGCTACGGCGCCGGGACGACGATCAGGAATGGGTGCTGAGCCACGACGAGCTGCTGGATCGCTTCATCGCACTGCCCGCGGACAAGTTCCCGGAGACGCGGCGGCACGCGGCCGAGCTGATCTCCGGCACCGGGCCCGACCGCTTCGAGTTCACCCTCCGTCTGCTGATGAACTGATCTCGCCGTACGCCGCGATCAGGAGGCTCGGGTCGGGCGCTTCGAGGATCGTCGGCCTGGCCAGGCCGTCGAGGACGACGAAGCGCAGCCGGTCCGCGCGGGTCTTCTTGTCGAGCTTCATCGCGTCCTGCAGGTGCGGCCAGGCGTCTGCGCGGTAGCTGACCGGGAGGCCGAGGGATTCGAGGACCGCGCGGTGCCGATCGGCGGTCGCGTCGTCGAGCCGGCCGGCCGCGCGGGCCAGTTCGGCGACGAACACCATGCCGATGCTGATCGCGGCGCCGTGCCGCCACTTGTACCGCTCGACGCGTTCGATCGCGTGGCCGAGGGTGTGGCCGTAGTTCAGCGCCTCGCGGCCGATCCGGCCGCCCGCGGCCGTGGTCCGTTCGCGCAGATCGGCTCCGACGGTGTCGGCCTTCACCTGGATCGAGCGGGCGATCAGCTCCTCGGTCGCGCCGTACGACGGGCCGGCGGCCGCGGCCGGATCCTTCTCGACCAGGTCGAGGATCACCGGGTCGGCGATGAACCCGCACTTCACGACCTCGGCGAGGCCGCTGACGTAGTCGTTCTTCGGCAGGGTCTCGAGGGCGGCCAGGTCGCAGAGCACACCGGCCGGCTCCCAGAACGCGCCGACCAGGTTCTTGCCCTCGGCGGTGTTGATCCCGGTCTTGCCGCCGACAGCTGCGTCGACCATGCCGAGCAAAGTGGTCGGGATGTGTACGACCTTCACGCCACGCAACCAGGTCGCCGCGACGAAGCCGGCCAGGTCGGTGGTGGTTCCGCCGCCGACGCTGACGATGGCGTCCGACCGGGTGAACCCGGCCTGCCCGAGCACCGACCAGCAGTACGCCAGCACCTCGGCGGTCTTCGCGTCCTCGGCGTCCGGAATCTCGATCGCGTGGGCGGTGAACCCCGACGCCGTCAGATCGTCCCGGATCGCGTCACCGGTCTCACGGAGCGCCCGCGGGTGGACGACGGCCACCCGCTGCACCCCGTCGCCCAGCAGCACCGGCAGCTCACCGAGCAAGTTGTTGCCGATGACAACGTCGTAGGGAGCCGCCGCGGCGACGCGGATTCGCGTCGGCCCGCCAGTCATGCGAGGTGCTCCTGGATTTCGTCGGCGATCTCGTCAGGGGTTTTGTTGTCGGTGAGGACCGTCAGTTTGGCCACCTCGGTGTAGAGGGGGCGGCGGGCTTCCATCAGGTTGCGCAACTGGGTGCGGACGTTGCCGAGCAGCAGGGGGCGGGCGACGCTGAGGCCGACGCGCTTGGTTGCCTCGCCGAGGCTGACGTCCAGGAAGACGACCGTGTGGCCGGCCAGTTCTGCGCGGGTTGCGGGGTCGAGGATCGCGCCGCCGCCGAGCGAAAGCACCTCACCGTCGTCCTGCAGCGCGGTCGCGATCGCGGCCCGCTCGAGCTTACGGAAGTGCGGCTCGCCCTCGTCGACGAAGATGTCCGAGATCGGCTTGCCCGCGACGGCCTCGATGTCCGCGTCGGTGTCGCGGTGCCGGACGCCGAGCCGCTGGGACAGCACCGCGGCGATGGTCGACTTGCCCGAACCGGGCGGGCCGACCAGGACGACGAGCGGGCTCACTCCCACTCCCGCGGGGTGATCGTCTTCGGCAGGTTCGCCAGGTACGACTCGTGGTTGCGCGCGGTCTCCGCGACCGAGTCACCGCCGAACTTCTCCAGCGACACCTCGGCCAGCACCAGCGCCACCATCGCCTCGGCGACGATCCCGGCCGCCGGTACGGCGCAGACGTCCGAACGCTGGTGGTGCGCCGCCGCGGCCTCGCCGGTCGCGGTGTCGATCGTGCGCAGCGCCCGCGGTACGGTCGCGATCGGCTTCATCGCCGCCCGCACCCGCAGCGTCTCGCCGGTACTCATCCCGCCCTCGGTGCCACCCGAGCGCCCACTGGTACGGCGTACCGAACCGTCCTCGGCGACGATCTCGTCGTGCGCCTGGGACCCCGGCGTCCGGGCCAGCTCGAACCCGTCACCGAGCTCGACGCCCTTGATCGCCTGGATACCCATCAGCGCACCGGCCAGCTTGGAGTCCAGCCGCCGGTCCCAGTGCACGTAGCTGCCGAGGCCCGGCGGGAGACCGTCGACGACGACCTCGACCACGCCGCCGAGCGTGTCGCCGGCCTTCTGCGCGGCGTCGATCTCGGCCACCATCTGCTTGCTCGCGTCCGGGTCCAGGCAGCGCACCGGATCCTCGTCGAGCCGAGCGACATCGGAGTACGCCGGGATCACGCCGTACGGCGCCTTGACCGTGCCGAGCTCGACGACGTGGCTGACGATGGTCACGCCGTACGCCTGGCGGAGGAAGCGCGCCGCGACCTCGCCGAGCGCGACCCGGGCCGCGGTCTCCCGGGCGCTCGCCCGCTCGAGCACCGGGCGGGCCTCGTCGAAGCCGTACTTCTGCATGCCGGCCAGGTCGGCGTGACCGGGCCGCGGGCGGGTCAGCGGGGCGTTCCGGGCCAGGCCGGCGAGCGTCTCGGCGTCGACCGGGTCGGCGCTCATCACCTGCTCCCACTTCGGCCACTCGGTGTTGCCGACCTGGATGGCGACCGGGCTACCGAGCGTCAGCCCGTGCCGGAAGCCGCCGACGAACGTCACCTCGTCCCGCTCGAACTTCATCCGGGCGCCGCGGCCGTAGCCGAGCCGCCGACGGGCCAGGGCGTCGGCCACGTCATCAGTGGTGACCTCGACCCCGGCGGGGAGACCTTCGAGTACGGCGACGAGCGCTTGTCCGTGCGACTCGCCGGCGGTGAGCCAGCGCAGCATGCGCCGATTCTTTCACGCCCGGCCCACGGTCCGGACGGCGGTCTCAGACTCAGCCGCAGGCCTGGTCCTCATGGGTGGGGCCGGTGCGGACGGACAGGACGGCGTTGAACGTCTTCGCGATCGCGGAGTGCTTGCAGGTCGTACTGGCCGTGGCTGCCTGACCGCCGGCGATCGCGGCGCCCGTGAGGGCGGTCGTGGCGAGCGCCGCCACGGCCAGACGCCCGGCGGTACGACGGAATGCGGTGGTCATCGTCTGCTCCTTCTCGCGATCGGTTGCCGATCGGTTGCTTGTAACAACGACACTAGAAGGAGCAGGCTCCGCGCGAACTGGCCCCAGATCCCGTCTTCGGGGTAGCGCTGGCACCACCATCGATAGGGTCTTGGCATGAGGCAGGACGAGGAGACGTGGCGGGCGCGGGTGCGGGGATGCCTGCTGGGTGGTGCGATCGGGGACGCGCTGGGCGGACCGGTGGAGTTCGAGGACGGGCGGTCGATCGTCGCGAAGTACCCGGACGGGGTACGCGAGTTCGTGCCCGGCGGCGAGGGCTGGCCGGCCGGGACGATCACCGACGACACCCAGATGACGCTCTTCACGGTCGAGGGGCTGATTCGCGCGAGCGTCCGGACCGATCGTGGGCTCGGCTTCACGGTGGCCGTCGTACAGCACGCGTACGACCGGTGGCTCGACACGCAGACGATGACCGGGCCGAGTGGTGAGCGGGACGGCTGGCTGCAGGCCGAGCAGTGGCTGTACGCGCGCCGGGCGCCGGGCAACACCTGCCTGACCGCACTCACCGAGGCGCGAAAGGGCGAGCCGAAGATCGCGCAGTTCGGGGCGCAGGCGGTCAACGACTCGAAGGGCTGCGGCGGCGTCATGCGGGTCGCGCCTTTCGGGCTGCTCCCCCACCTGTTCCCGACTGAGTGGGTCTTCGACGCGGCCGCGGACGCCGCCGGATACACGCACGGTCACCCGACCGGCAAGCTGGCCTCCGGCACGCTCGCCGCGATCGTTCACGAGCTGACCAACGGCGCCACGCTCGACGACGCGATCGAGAACGCGACGAGCCTCCTGGTCCGGCATGAGAGCCACGAGGAGACCAGTACGGCACTCGTACTCGCCCGGCACCTGGCCGCGACCGCACCCGCCGACCCGGTCACCGTCGAGCATCTCGGTGGCGGCTGGGTCGCCGAGGAGGCGCTCGCGATCGCCGTGTACGCCGCCCTCGCGTACCCGGAGCCGGAACAGTTCCTCGACGCCCTCTCGCTCGCCGTCACCCACTCAGGTGACAGCGACTCCACCGGCGCGATCTGCGGCAACATCCTCGGTGCCCTGCACGGTGAGACGGCTCTCCCCGCAGAGCTCGTCTTCACCGTCGAGGGCCGTTCGGTGATCCTGCAGCTCGCCGACGACTTCGCCCTGGAGTTCACCCAGGGCAACCGCCTGCACGGCGACTACGGGCCACACACGGCGTGGACGACCCGCTATCCCGGGTGGTGATTACGCAGGCTCGATCGACAGCTTGTGGTGGAACACGTTTCCCGGGTCCCACTTCGCCTTGACCTGCTGGAGCCGCGGGTAGTTGCCCAGGTAGTACAGGTCGTGCCACGGCACCCCTGACTTGTTGTACTCCGGATCCGCCAGGTCGCTGTCCGGGTAGTTGATGTACGACCCGGCGTTGATCGCGTTCGGCACCGGGACACCGCCGGTGTCGCGGTAGATGTCGGCGTACGACTTGCGCGCCCAGGCGAGGTGCATCGCGTCGTCGGACGGGTTCTCCCAGGACGCGGTCAGCACCATCTTGGCGACCACGTCCCGCTGCGCGGCGGCGGTCGCGCCGGACGGCACGGTGTTGACCTTGCCGCCGTACGGGATGAGCAGAACCGACGACTCGGGGCCGTTGTAGTTCTCGTCGGTGATCGCGTTGTACAGCGAGACGATCTGCTCGTCGGTGTAGCCCTTCTTCAGGTACGCCGCCTTGTACTTGCCGCGGCTCGGCGTCGCGGTCTCGCCGATCGAGCGCTCCATCGTCAGGTGCAGGAACGGCCCGACGCCGACGTCGATCGTCTGCGGCTTGACCTGGACGCCCGCCGTGATCGCGGCGTTGAACGCGTTCATCAGCTGCTCCGAGTCCGGCGCGGCGGCGTCGATCTGGGTGGACAGCAGGAACTGGCCGGCCTTCTTCTGCGTGATCACGAACGGCGCGTAGAGCGTCGCGTACGGCGAGTCGGCCGTGTTGTGCTGCTCGAAGAACGTGAACCAGTTCCGTACCGTGCGGACGAAGTCGGCCTGGGTGGTCTTCGGCCAGTCGTACACCAGCAGCGTGGAGCGCAGCGCGGCCGGTGCCTTGGGCAACGATTCCTCCGGCGTCCGGCCGGTCGACCCGGTGCTGCGCAGCAGGTACCGGACCACGACGCCGAAGTTCCCGCCGCCGCCACCGGTGTGCGCCCACCACAGGTCGCGGTGTTCGTTGTCGCGGGTCGCCACCACCGTGCGGGCGCGGCCGCCAGCGTCGACGACCACGATCTCCACGCCGTACAGGTGGTCGACGACCGAGCCGTACTTGCGGGACAGCGGACCGTACCCACCGCCGGCGAAGTGCCCGCCGACGCCGACGCCGAGGCAACCGCCGCCCGGCACGGTGACGCCCCAGCCGAAGAACAGCTCCTTGTAGAGGTTCTCCAGGATCGCGCCCGAGCCGACGGAGAAGGCCCGGTACCGCGGGTCCCAGGTGATGTCGTTGTTCGTCGACATGTCCAGTACGACCTCGATGTCGCTGCTGTCCACGAAGTCCTCGAAGCAGTGCCCGCCGCCGCGGACCGCGATCCGCTTGCCGCTGCTGACCGCCTCCTGTACGGCGGCGACGGCGTCCTGCGGCGACCGGATCACCCGGACGTAGTCCGGTGTGCCGACGAAGCGCCGGTTCTGCCCGCGGGTCACCAGGTCCTGGTAGCGGGCGTCGCCCGGACCGATCCTGCTACCCGCGGCGGCGGCGGTAGCGGTGGTCACGGCGGACGCCGTACCAGGGATGGCGAGTGCTGCACCTGCGACTGCCGTTCCGGCCAACAGGCCACGACGACTGACTGGCATGAAGTTCCCTCCCGAGAGTTCGAATACCTCGACCCTAGGAAGAGCGGCGGTGCCCGCACATCAACCATCTGGTGGAGTGCGGTACTCCACTATCCGGCGTACAACCGTTCCAACGGCGCGCCGAGCAGTACGCCGGCCAGCGCCCCGACGAGCATGAACGGCCCGAACGGGACCATCTGTTTGCGCGTCATCACCCGGGTCGCGATCAGCACGATCCCGACCACGGCGCCGAGGAAGAACCCGCCGTACAGCCCGGACACGAACTGCCCCCAGCCGAGCCACCCGAGCGGCAGCCCGAGCAACCCGGACAGCCGTACGTCGCCGAACCCGACGCCACGCGGGAACGCGAACCACAGCACGTAGAACACCGCGAACCCGATCGCTCCCGCAATCGCTGCCCGCCGCAACGAGCCCCACTCCCCTGTAGCAAACGCCGCAGCGAGCAGTGCAACGCCGACAAGACCGTACGTCGGCCAGATGATGATCGACGGCAGGAACCGCGTGCGCGAATCGATGTACCCAAGGACCGCGCCAGACACCGCCAGCACCAGCCAGGCAGGCAGTGCGGCATCAACACCGAGTAGCCAACCCAGCAACCCGCCTGCGAACGCGGCAAGACCACCACACCAGACCGCGGCTCTCGGATCAGCCAGTGACGCGTAGAGCGTCTTGGTTTCCCCCTCGTCCAGCACCGGCTCCGGGATGCGCCGCATCAGCCAGGGACCGAGGACGTACGCGGCTGGACCGCACACGACCACACCGATCCCGGCAGCAAGCAAGGGCACGATCGTGCAGCCTAGCGTCTGGGAGCGGACCGCTTGACCAGCACCCGCGTGAGCACCACCGCGCCGGCTCCGATCAGCAGTACGCCGCCGAGGAGCACCAGCAGCGTGCTGACCAGCCCGTCGTTCTCGGTGACGTACGTGACCCGCTGGAACTCGTCGTCGTTCGCGGCCGGCGCGAACGTGAAGTCGTCGGTGATCCGGCTCGGGTCTGGGTACGTCGCCGTGTACGCGGTCAGGAAGTCCGCAGGCTTCGGCAGCGCCTCGTCCTCGACCCGTCCCGCGAACAACAGTTCCGGTTTCACCCCGTCGTACGGCACCTTCGTGGCGTCGACGCGGTGTTCGGCCGCGACGTACACGGTGACGGTCTGCGCCGTGGTGGCGCCCTTGCTCAGCCGCATCGGGTAGACGATCCGCTCCGACGCGAACGTCAGCCGCAGCGGCGGCGTAGCGCCAGACAGCGTCTCCCCGTCCCGCTTCGGCGCGAGCTTGACCGCGACGATCTCCCACTTCTCGGTCAGGTACGGCGTGAGGTTCGCGGCGAGCGTTGCCGGTACGACGTACCCGTTCTTGCCCAGCCAGTCCGTGACCGCCGTACCGCTGGAGCCGGTCAGCCGGGTGACCGCGAAGGGGCCGAGCACCATCTGCTGACGGACGTTGACGCCGGACGGCGGTGCCGCCGCGCCGACCCCGTTGCGGGAGCGGCCGATCCCGAGGTCACGGAACGGCCAGTACGTCTTCTTCACCACCCGCTTCGGCTGCGTCATCCGGTCGAGCCGCCAGAACAGCTCGCTGTCGCCGAGCTCGACCTTGGCCGCGGCCGGGACCGGCATGATCCACGCGGCCTTCTTCGACGTACCTTGGACGGCCATCGACAGCGTGATCTGCTCGGTGCCGCCGGTGTACTGGACCAGAGCGTTCTCGCCGTACGCACGGGCCTGCGACTGCGCGTCCGGCAGGTAACCGCCGCACGCACACGCCCACGCAGGCCTCACCCCGGCCGCCACGAACCCGACCGCCAGCACACCCGCAACAACCCGCCAGAGCTTCACTGGCGGAACACTAGCTAGCTAAGGGTGTACGGCGCGTGGAAGAAGTTGGTCGGGTCGTACTTCTTCTTCGTTGCCTGGAGCTTGGCCGCGTTCGCGCCGTAGTACGCGCTGACCGGCCGGCCTGCCTCGAGGTAGTTCACGTACGCGCCCGCGGAGTGCGACCGGACCGCGCGATGACCGTTCGCGATGAAGGTCTTCGCGGCGCTGTTCTGGGACGACGAGTACCACTGGATCGTGGCCAGGGCGCTCCGCCACGGCCAGGACGAGCCGCCGGCCGGCTGCTTCGCGGCCTGTCCGCCGAGCGGGTCGAGGATCGCGGACGCCGGCGTACCGGCCCTAGCCGCTGCCTTCACCGCGCCGAGCAGCGCGGTGATCGTGGCCGCGTCCATCGGAGCTTTGAGTACATCGGAACCGGCGAGGAAACCCTGCCGCGGACTCGTCGTACCACCGCCGAGGTACTTCACCGCCTCCAGGTGCGACTTCACCGAGATGCTCCGCGCGGACGCCTTCGCGCCGACGAACGACTCGAGCTGCGCGGCGGCCGCGTTCGCGTTGCCGGTGGTGGAGACCCCGAGTACGTGGACCGACAACGTTCCGTTGCTCTTGGCATCGATGTGCAGGTTGCCCCAGGACGTCGTCGGCGCGGTCTGCGCGAACTTCTGCCAGCCGCGGACCACGGCGGCCGCCTGCGACTCCGGCCAGGTCAGCCGGAAGAACCCGAGCTTGGTCGCCGGGATCGTGGCGAACCGGAACGACGTGACCACACCGAGGTTGCCGCCGCCACTCCCCCGCAGCGCCCAGAACAGGTCCGGCTCGGAGGAGGCACTGACGTTGTGCGCCTTCCCGTCCGCGGTGATCACACCCATCGACACCACGCGGTCGCAGGTCAGCCCGTACGTCCGGGTGTGGATCCCCATCCCGCCGCCGAGCGTCAACCCGGCGACACCGACGGTCGGACAGGTCCCGGTCGGCAGGGAGCGACCGTACCGATCCAGGAACGCGTGGACGTCGTACAGCCGGGCGCCGGCGCCGACGGTGAGGACGCCGTTCGCGTAGCTCATGCTCTTCAGGCCGCCGACGTCCAACTGAAGCCCGTTGGGGATGGTGGACGCGCCGACGTACGAATGGCCGCCGCTCTTCGGGACCAGTACGAGCTTGTTGGCGCGGGCGAAGTCGATCGCCTTCTGGACGTCGGACGGCGCCGCGGCCTTCACCACGGCCGTCGGGCGGACGCTGTCCCAGCGCGGGTTGAACAGCTGGTGCGCGGCGGCGTACCCGGGAGTCGAGGCGAGGTACAGGCGGCCCTTCAGGGACTTGCCGAAGCTCGTCCAGCCGGGCGCGGCCGAGGTCAGGGTGGGCGCGGAGGTGGACGACGTACTGCTAGGGGTGCTGCTAGGGGTTGCGCTCGGCGCTGTCGAACTGGGCGGCGGTGCCGTGGTCGACGGCGCCGTTGTTGGCGTCTGCGAAGGCGTAGTACCGCCGGCGTCCTTCTTGGCGTTGCCACAGCCGGCCAGCGTCACGGCGGCACCGGCGATCAGGACCGTGCGACGGTCAAGCAGGCTCACGATCCCCCAGCTCCTCACGGGCAGCAGTCCGCATGGCCGCCAGAGGAGCCGGCGACCTACCCGTCATCATCTCCACCTGGAGGGTCGCCTGATGCACGAGCAGGTCAAGTCCGTTCAACAGCTCTGTACCGATCCGGTGCGCCGCGATCGCGAGCCGGGTCGGCCACGGGTGGTACGCGACGTCGAACACCACCGGCGCGACGCCGGCGAAGTGCTCGGCCCACGGGTCGACCGCGCCACCGGGCAACGTCGACACACACAGGTCGAAGCCGCCGATCTGCTCCACCTGCGAGAAGTCCGCCACCGACGTACGGAGTCCCAACTCCGCTGCCAGATCCCGCAACCGCTCGGCCTTGGCGATGTCCCGTACGACGACAGTCACCTCGCGCACCTGCATCCCGCGCAACGCCGCCAGCGTCGACGCGGCGGTCGCGCCACCACCCAGAACGACAGCGGTCTCCGCGGCCGTGATGCCCTGCTCGGCGAACGCGTTCACCAGCCCCGGTACGTCGGTGTTGTACGCCGCGCGGGACCCGTCCGGCTCGAAGATCATCGTGTTCGCCGCACCGATCAGCTGCGCGACCGGATCGACGGTGTCCACCAGGTCGAGCGCGACCCGCTTCAACGGCATCGTCAACGACAACCCACGGACGTCCGGGCCGAGCGACGCGACGAATCCGCGCAGCTCGTCCTCCTCGACCTCGAACGCGTCGTACGTCCAGTCCAGCCCGAGCGCGGCGTACGCGGCCCGATGCATCGCCGGCGACAACGAGTGCGCGATCGGCGAACCGAGAACGGCGCAACGGGTCAAGCTAGCACCGCCCCTTGTGTGCCTGGCACCACGTCTGCAGCTTCTGCACGTTCGCCTGGTGCTCGGCGTAGGTGGTGGCAAACGCGGTCTCGCCGGTGTCGAGGTTGACCAGGGTGAAGTACTTCCAGGAGCCCTGCGCCGGGTTGATCGCCGCGCTCAGCTCCTCGCGGGTCGGCGAGTTGATCGGCGTCGGCGGCAGACCCTTGTGGTTGTACGTGTTGTACGGCGAGGGGTTCTTACGCTGCTCGGGCGTCGTGTAGACACCGCCGTCCTTGCCGACCACGTAGTGCACGGTCGAGTCCATCCCGAGGTACATGCCGGCGGCGAGCCGGTTGTAGATCACCCGCGCGACCTTCGGGTAGTCCTGCGGGCGGTTGGTCTCGGCGCCGATGATGCTCGCCACAATCACGGCCTGGTACGGCTCGAGGCCCTTCCGCTTCGCGCTGTTCACCAGATCCAGCGAGGCGGCCGCCTTCGCGTAGTTGGCCGTCATCAGCTTGAGCATCGTGTACGCGTTCGCGTTCTTCGGCACGTCGTACGTCCCGGGGAACAGGAAGCCCTCGGCGTTGTTGTTCGCGTACGAGGGGAGGCCGAGCAGGGCCGGGTTGCCGAGCGCCTTCGCGGCCGCACCGGCCGGCAGTTTCATCTTGGAGCCTTGCAGGATCAGCGCGACCTCGGCCTTGGTCTTGCCGGCCGGGATGCTGATCCGCGTCACCCGCACCGACTCGGCCGTGTTCAGCATCAGGTCGAGCGCGGCCTTGGCGGACATGTGCTTGCGCAGCGTGTACGTCGCGGCCTGGATCTGCAGCGACCGCGGGTCGTCGCGGGCCACCCGCTCGAAGGCACGGGCGCTCTTCACGACCTCCTTCTTCTCCAGGGTGTCCGCGATCGACGAGACCGCCTGGCCCTTGGAGATCTCCACCACCACCGTGCCGGTGCCCTGCCCCTGGTAGTCCGGCGCGGAGAAGATCCCGGCGAGCGCGTCCTTGCCCTTGCCGAAACCGACCACGGCACCGGCCACGATCGCGCCGACGACCAGCAGCGAGACCAGGCCGGCGAAGCAACCGAAGGCGCGACGGCCACGGGCCCGGCGCCGGCTCGCCCGCCGCTCCACCCGGCTCTCGGCGCGCAGGCCCAGGCCACTTCCCAGATCATTGCCCAGGTCGTCGCGCTGCTCCTCGCCCTCGTTCAGGTCTTCGTCCACCGATGGTCCGTTCACAGAGGCCTCCCGGGTGGGTTGCCGGTCTCACGCTCCAGGTCGAGCGCGTGCTGGAGAATCACGACCGCCGCGGCCTGGTCGACCACCGCACGCCGTTTGGAGCCCTTCTTGCCCCGTTCCCGCAACTGCCGTTCGGCGGTGACCGTGGTGAACCGTTCGTCCACCAGCCGCACCGCCGTCCCCGAGTTCTTCTCGCGCACCTTGTCCTGCACCTGCTCCGCCGTCTCCCGGATCTTCGCCGCGGCCGGCCCCTCGCCCCCGGACAGGGAACGCGGCAGCCCCACCACGATCTCGAACGCCTCCAGTTCGGCGGCGAGTGCCGCGATCCTATCCAGATCGCCCGGTCCGCGCCTGACAGTCTCCACCGGAGTCGCCAAGATCCCGTGCGGATCGCTGCTGGCGACGCCGATCCGCGCGTCGCCGATGTCGAGCGCGATCCGCACGCCCCGTCTCATCAGCGGTGGTCCATCAGCCCGTGACCTGGTGGCCGATGGCGTGCTCGACGGCGCTCAGCGCGTCGTCGGCACCGGCCGCGTCCGTGCCGCCACCCTGCGCGACATCGTCCTTGCCGCCACCCCGGCCACCGAGCTTCTCGGCCGCGATCCGGACCAGGTCGCCGGCCTTCAGCCGCCACTCACGGGCGGTGTCGTTGAGCGCGACCACCATGCCGGGTTTGCCGTCGTTCACGCTGAGCACCGCGACCACGACCGGCTTGTCGTTCGACATCCGGCCGCGGACGTCCAGGGCCAGCTTGCGCAGATCCCCGCCGTTCACACCGTCCGGTGCGCGGTGGCCGACGAACTGCACACCGAAGACGTCCTTCGGGTTGCTCGCCAGCTCGGCACCGGCCTGCAGCACCTGGGCCGCCCGCATCCGCTCGAGTTCCTTCTCCGCGGCGCGCAGGCGCTCGGACAGGTCCGCGACCTTCGCCGGCAGCTCCTCCGGGCGGGTCTTCAGGTTCTCGCTGAGCAGCCGGACCAGCGCCCGCTCCTTGCCGAGGTAGTGCAGCGCCTCCATGCCGACGAACGCCTCGATCCGCCGGACCCCGGCGCCGACCGAGGACTCGCCGGTGACGGCAAGTGCGCCGACCTGCGACGAGTGCTTCACGTGCGTGCCACCACAGAGCTCGCGCGACCACGGGCCGCCGATCTCGACCACGCGGACCTGCTCGTCGTACGTCTCACCGAACAGTGCCAGCGCACCCCAGTCGCGGGCCTCCGGCAGCGTCATGTACTGCGCGGACACCGGGAGGTCCTGCCGTACGGCGAGGTTCGCGACCTCCTCGATCTCCGAACGGGTCGCCGGGTCGAGCGCCGACGTCCAGGCGAAGTCGAGCCGCAGGTACCCGGGCTTGTTGTACGAACCGCTCTGCAGCGCGTTCGGGCCGAGCACCTGGCGGAGCGCAGCGTGCACGACGTGCGTACCCGAGTGGGCCTGGCAGGCCGAGACGCGCCACTCGTGGTCGACCTGGGCGTGCACGTCGCTGCCCGGACGCAGTACGCCCTCGAGGATCTCGACCCGGTGCACGATCAGGCCCTTCACCGGCCGCTGCACGTCGAGCACCTTCAGCTTCAGGCCGTCGCCGACGATCAGGCCCTCGTCCGCGATCTGACCACCGGACTCGGCGTAGAACGGGGTCTTCTCCAGCACGACCTCGACGGTCTCGCCCTGCTCGGCGAACTCGGCCACCTGGCCTTCCCGGAGCAGGCCGCGGACCTGCGAGTCGGTCGACAGCTCCTGGTAGCCGGTGAACTCGGTGACACCTTTGTCCCGCAGCTCCCGGTACCCCGAGGTGTCCGCGTGCCCGGCCTTCTTCGCCCGCGCGTCGGCCTTGGCCCGCTCGCGCTGCTCCTTCATCAGGCTCTTGAAGCCCTCGGTGTCGACGTTCAGGCCCTGCTCGGCGGCCATCTCGACGGTCAGGTCGATCGGGAAGCCGTACGTGTCGTGCAGCTGGAACGCCTTGGCGCCCTCGAGCTGGTGCGCACCGGACGCCTTGGTGTCGCGTACCGCCACGTCGAAGATCGTCGTACCGGCCGTGAGGGTACGGCGGAACGCCTCCTCCTCGGCGTACGCGACCTGACTGATCCGGCCGAAGTCGGTGACCAGCTCCGGGTAGGACTTCTTCATCTGCTCGAGGCTCACCGGGAGCAGCTCGACCAGGCTCGGGTCCTCGTAGCCGAGCAGCCGCATCGAACGGATCGCCCGGCGGAGCAGGCGGCGCAGGACGTACCCGCCCTGCTCGTTGCCCGGGGTGACGCCGTCGCCGATCAGCATCAGCGCACTGCGGACGTGGTCCGCGACCACCCGGAACCGGACGTCGTCGACGTGCTCCACGCCGTACTTGCGGCCGCTGAGCTCCGACGCCCGCTCGATCACCGGGTAGATCTCGTCGATCTCGTACATGTTGTCGACGCCCTGAAGGAGGTACGCGACCCGCTCCAGGCCGAGACCGGTGTCGATGTTCTTCTTCGGCAGCTCGCCGAGGATCGGGTAGCCCTCCTTGCCGCCGCCCTCACCGCGGATGTTCTGCATGAAGACCAGGTTCCAGAACTCCAGGTAGCGGTCGCCCGCCTCCCAGTCCCGGTCCGCGCCGAACTCCGGGCCGCGGTCGATCAGGATCTCCGAACACGGGCCGCACGGGCCCGGGATGCCCATCGACCAGAAGTTGTCCTTCATCCCGAGCCGCACGATCCGGTCGTCGGGCAGCCCGGCGACCCGCTTCCAGATGTCGATCGCCTCGTCGTCCTCGTAGTACACCGAGGCGTACAGGACCGACTCGTCGAAGCCGTAGCCGCCCTCGTTCTGGGGCTTGGTGACCAGCTCCCAGGCGTACTCGATGGCCTTCTCCTTGAAGTAGTCGCCGAAGGAGAAGTTGCCGTTCATCTGGAAGAACGTGCCGTGCCGGGTGGTCTTGCCGACCTCGTCGATGTCGAGCGTGCGGACACACTTCTGCACGCTGGTCGCCCGCGGGTACGGCGGGGTCTGCTGGCCGACGAAATACGGCACGAACTGGGCCATGCCGGCCACGTTGAACAGCAGGTTCGGGTCCGGCGACGGCAGCGGCGCACTCGGCACCACCGTGTGGCCCCGGTCCTCGAAGTACTGCAGGAACCGCCGCCTGATCTCACTGGTTTCCATGGGTGTTACCGGTAGTCCTCACGATCGTTGGTGTCCTCGATGCCGAGCGCGTCCCGCAGCTCGGTCTCGCGCTCGGCCATGCCCTCACGGACCTGGTCGCCGAAGTGCCGGACCGCGGCAGCCAGCTTGGCCGCGGACTCCTGCATTCCCGCTGGGGCGAGCACCTTGGCACGCTTCTTCAGCCTGGTGACGGCGTACACGCCGACGGCGATCCCGATGATCAGCCAGAAGATCCGCTTCACCGCTTCCGTGCCTTCCGCTCGGCCTTCATCTCGTCCTTGACGCGCTTGGCGACGTCCTTGCGCTGCTGCTCACCGAGTGCCCGGCGGACGCCGTACGTGAACGCGGCCGCCTTCACCAGCGGACCGCCCGCGGTGGCCGAGAACAGCGACATCAGCGCAGCCGCATTCGTGGTCACGGTGGTCGCGTTGTCGGTGATCGTGTCCACCTTGGCCAGCTGGGCGTTCGTGGTCGCCACCGTGGTGGTCACCTCGCCGAGCAGCGGGACGCTGGAATCGGAGACGCCCTTCACCATGATCCGGGTCTCGTCGAACACCTTGCCGAGCTTCAGGATCGGATAGGCCAGCAGGCCCACCAGGATGAGCAGCGCGCAGGCGGCTATCAGCCCCGCGACTTCACCGACGCTCATGGAAACGATCCACCTTCCGTAGCGACCTCGTGCTTGTGCCCACCCTATGGACCTTGTGGACCGCATGACCTTATCGCGCGGCCATACCGCACTCCGCTCCAGGACACCATCCCTCACATCACAGTCGCTCACCAAACCGGATCGCCCGGATCCGCGACGAGTCGGTGACGCTCAGGAATTGCCGCGTTCGCAGGCGATTCCGTCGCCGTTGCGGTCGAGCTCCGGGGTGTAGCCCGGATCGCCGCGGTGCAGGGGCGCCTTGCCGGCGGCCCGGACCTCGGCGCAGTTCTTGTACGCGACCGAGGGAGTGCTGCTGGGCGTCGTCGACGGCGAGGCCGGCGTCGTGCTTGGGGTCGTGGTGCTGGGCGGGCTGGTCGTTGATGAACTGGTCGACGGGTTCGTGGTTGTCGTCCGGGTGGTCGTGCTCGACGTGCCGGGGCTCGGCGTCGTACTGCCAGGGGTGTTTCGAGCCGGAACTGACCCCGGCGGCATCGGCGTCATCGTCGGACCTTGTGGGGACACCGGTTGCATCGGTCTCCCCACGGGAATGGACTGCCTGGTGCTCGAACGCGACGTACCTTGCGACCGCTCGACCGGCGAACCCGTGGGCCGCAGAGCCTGCGAATCGGCCGTGTCGTGCGATCTGGACGGCACGAAGAACCAGGCGCCGGCCAACGCGACCACGACAGCCGCGACCGCTCCCAACTTCAGCACCGGTACGCGCCGGCGGCTGTGCCGCGCACCGAACTTCCGGACATGTCGACCTAGGCGGAACTGCCTCACCAGCAAACCCTTTCGCCCCCAGGCCGACAGGCAGCTTATCCAGTCGAGCGCTTCAATCGAAGCTCACCGTCAGTGCCTGAACGGTCCCGTCGGGTGCCCAGCGCAGCTCCATCGAGCCGGTACCGCCGCCCGACCAGCGGAAACGCGCCCGCTCGTCGCCGTCCTCGATCAGCGTCATGGTCTCGTCCGGAGGATTCTCCCGGTACGCCGCCGCGATGGCTGTCCGACCTTCGAACGGTCCGGCCGGTACCTGTACGGAACTCATGGTCGCGTCCTCCGCGAACCGCTCCGCGAAGGTGTCCCAGTCCCCGGTCCGGACCGCCTCGTTGAACGCGGCCACGTGGTCTGCTGTCCGGCTCACTTACGGTCCCGGAGGATCTTGCGGATCGCCGCGACACGGTCCGCGTACGACGCCTCGCCGCCACGGCGAGTGGGGTTGTAGTAGTCGATACCGTCGATCACGTCGGGGGCGTACTGCTGGGGGACGACGCCGCGCGGGTCGTCGTGCGAGTACTGGTACGAGGACCCGTGGCCGATCTTCTTCGCGCCGGCGTAGTGCGCGTCCCGCAGGTGCGGCGGTACCGGCCCGACCTTGCCCGCCTTCACGTCCGCGATCGCCGCGTCGACGGCCATGATCACCGCGTTCGACTTCGGCGCGAGGGCGAGCGCGACGACCGCCTGCGCGAGGTTGATCCGCGCCTCCGGCATCCCGATCAGCTGCACCGCCTCGGCCGCCGCGACCGCGACCCCGAGCGCGGTCGGGTCGCCCATCCCGATGTCCTCGCTGGCCGAGATCACCAGCCGGCGCGCGATGAACCGCGGATCCTCCCCCGCCTCGATCATCCGGGCCAGGTAGTGCATCGCCGCGTCGACGTCCGACCCCCGGATCGACTTGATCAACGCCGACGCCACGTCGTAATGCTGATCGCCGGCCCGGTCGTACCGCACCGCAGCCCGATCAACCGCCGTCTCCAAGGTCTTCAGGTCGATGACCTTCGCCTCTTTGGCCCGGGCCCCACCGGCGGCCGCTTCCAGGTACGTGAGGGCGCGGCGCGCGTCTCCGCCTGCCATCCGCAGGAGGTGGTCGCGGGCGTCGGGGGCCAGCTCGAACTCGTCGTTCAGGCCGCGTTCGTCGGTCAGTGCCCGATCGAGCAGTACGGCGATGTCGTCGTCGGTCAGCGACTCGAGCGTGAGCAGGAGGCTGCGGGACAGCAGCGGGGAGATGACGCTGAAAAATGGATTTTCCGTGGTCGCGGCGACGAGAGTCACCCAACGGTTCTCGACTCCGGGCAGGAGTGCGTCCTGCTGGGCCTTCGTGAAGCGGTGGACCTCGTCGATGAACAGGACCGTCTCGACGGTGCCGGTCGCGCGGGCCAGGTCGCGGCGGGCGCCGTCGATCACCTGCCGGACGTCCTTCACGCCGGCCGTCACCGCCGACAGCTCGACGAACTTCCGGTTGGTCTGATGCGAGACGACGGCCGCGATCGTGGTCTTCCCGGTCCCCGGCGGACCCCACAGCAGCAGCGACATCGGCTGGTCGCCCTCCACCAGCCGCCGCAGCGGCGACCCCGGCGCGAGCAGATGCTGCTGCCCGACCAACTCGTCAAGGCTCCGCGGCCGCATCCGCACCGCGAGCGGCGCCGCGGTGTGGTCCACGTCCGCCAGACTCCCGCCCCCACGAGCAGGCGCCGGCGCACCCGGAAGATCGAACAACCCATCACTCACCCGAAAAGCCTATCCACCCCCACCGACATCCCACGTCCCCGCGGTCGTCGGGGCCGGCGGGTGGCGGTGCTAGCGGGTTGGGCCGGGGCGGCGGTCGGCGGCGTTGCGGAGGGCGCGGTGGTCGCGGCGGGTGGCGGGCGACTCGGTGTCGAGGGTGTCGGCGAGATCCTTGCGGACCGCGCGGAGCTGGGCCTGGGCGGGGTCGAGCCGGGAGCCGACCGCCTGGTCGTGGTCGCGCCACGCGTCCGCGAACGCCTTGGTGTACAGCGCGACGGCCGGCACCTTGAGCGCCACGTCGGCCCAGAGCGGGGCGCCGGTCATGTCGACGCTGAGGTTCCAGGCAAGCAGCGCCGACGCGTTCCTGGCCTGCCGCATGAACACCTCGCGGCGGCTGATCGGCGCCTCCTGGCGCCGGGCGAGGTCCATCCGGCTGTCCATCAACTGCTGTCCCTGGCGGACGAGCTCGTCGGCCGCCTGGCGGAGCGGTTCGCTCACCCGGACCTTCGCGCCCTCCGCGACCACGTCCCGCAGGACACTCGCCCGCCGGTACCGGACCAGGGACTCCGTCAGCCAGGTGTCGTCCCAGTCCGGCTCCTGCGCGCGACCGCCGTACGCGTCGGCGAACTCCTTCCGGAAGTCCTCGATGCTCTTGGCCGGCAGCGGTCGCCCCCCGATCGACGCGTCGCTGATCGCCTGCGCGGATGCCTCCTCGAGGCTGACACCCCACTTGTTGTCCGGGTTCAGCGACATCTCGGCGGCCTTCGCCAGGATCTGCTCGGCATCGGTGCCTGCCCGGTCCGGTCGTACGTCGTCCAGTCCGAGCCTCTGCCACCAGTGCGCGAGCCGATCCGCCGTACGTCGTGCCTTGTCGGGGGTGTCAGCGGGGAAGGACTGCTCGTACCGGTCGAGGGCCAGCAGGGCCTCCGTGGCGAACAGGTCCACCACCTGTTGTGCGGCGGCCAGTTCGTCCCGGCTCGGCTCCCGGCGTTCGGCTCGCGGGGTCATTGCCGGCCGTCCAGCTCGGCCTGCACCTGTTCGACCGCGTCGGCGCGGCGCTTCAGTGAGTCGAACCGCTCGGCCTTCTCCGGGTCGGCCGGCTGGTAGTCCGCGTCGTCGGTAGCCTCGGTGGGGATGTACCACCAGCGGTTGTCGTAGAAGGTCGGACCGATCTCCATCCCGGCCAGCATCGGCGTCGCCTGGCCGCCGTCGATCAGCTCGCGCATGCGGTCCTGCGTCAAGTAGTCGGTCATTCACCCGACTGTAGAGCGCCTGGGGTCGAACACGAGGTGCCATGTGCCGCTGCGCCGCAGCAGCACGATGGTGGGGATCTGCAGTACGACGATGGTGGCGATCGTGATCACCGGGTCGGTGGCCGGTACGACGGAGATCGGCAGCGTGTACGCGACGACGATCCGCACCACGCCGTCGACGATCGTCGCGATCCCCCACCAGACCGTGATCCATTTCCAGGCGTCCCGGAATCGCTCGTTCGTCTCCCAGAGCTGATCCATCACCGGCGCCCGGGGCGCGAACAGCGCGCGGGTGACGACGAACGTCATCGGCTGCGGATGCCGCAGCGACCACAAGGTGATGCCGGCGAACGGCAGGCTGATCCACGCGTTCCGGACGAGCAGCAACCGCGCATCGCCACCGACCACCGCGATCACCGAACTCGCCACCATGCTCAGCACGACGGCCATCCCCACCAGGTCGGTACGCCGATTGCGCACCAGGGACACCGCTGAACTGATCAGTCCCGGGACTACGCCGGCCAGCAGAGCGGTCAGGTCATTCGCTCCGAGGGCTTTGAGGCCGTAGTACAGCGCGAGCGGAATCGCGATGTCGACGACGAGTAGCCAGGGGCCGCGGTGCGTGGGCATGCGAAGAGCCTCGCCCCGGAAACCGCCGGTCCGCATCGAGCCGACGGCCAGGCACCCCTAGACCAAAGTCGGAGTCAGAACCCGGAACCGTCCGGTGAGCTCACTTCTTCACGTCATCCTCTGGATCCTCGGTGCCGCGCAGCTCCTCCGGCAGCTCGTCGTCGGCGTCCGAGTCGTCGGCGTCCGAGTCGTCGGCGTCCGAGTCGTCGGCGTCGTCGGCGTCGCGGAGTTCGTCGGGGAGGTCGTCCTCGTCGAACTGCTCCGGGAGGATTTCCTCCGCTTCGGCGACCGAGCCGGGCTTGATCGCGTTGCGGAGGCGGCCGAGGATCCGGTCGGCCTCGGTACCGAACGGGTTGTCGTTGACCAGGTACGTCCAGGTCGCGGTCGGCCGCGGGATCCCGCTGGCCTCCTCGTCCAGGCCGTCCGCGGTGATCTCAGCCGTGGTGAAGGTCTCGACCGCGTCGTCCCAGGCATCGGAGATCAGCGTGTCGAACGATGCGATCGCGGACTTGTTGAACTCGTCGATCGGCTTCAGGTGCACGATGCCGCCGGCCAGCGACCGCAGGTGGATACCCTCGCGTAGGTCGGCAAGGTACGCCAGGTGATCGGTCCAGCGCCGGTCCAGATGCCCCAGCGCGATCCGCCGCGCCGCACTCTTCACCACGTCCTCGCCGACCTCGTCGACCAGTTCGTCGTACCGCTCCTTGGCCCGCTCGGCCAGCTCCTCGGCGGCGAGGTCCTCGGTCAGTACCTTCTCGCGGGTCTCCAGCAGGATCGCGCGCTGCTGGCCGGTCAGCCGGTTGTACTGCCAGGTGGTCCGGTGCAGCTCGGCGTTGGCGCCGTCCGCGACCCGCTGCGCGTGCTCGAGTACGCCGATCGACTTGCGGTCGGTCAGCCGGCCGGTGTCGTCCGGGTGCGGGCGCAGGCCGGAGGAGACGGAGTACCGCGTGACCAGCTCGTCGGCGAGCGACGCGAAGAACAGCGTCCCGCCCGGGTCGCCCTGCCGGCCGGCGCGACCACGCAACTGGTCGTCGAGCCGTCGGGAGGCATGCAGGCCGGTGCCGATCACGTACAGGCCACCGAGCTCGACGGCCTTCTCCTTGTCGTGCGTCTCGTCCTTGCCGCCGAGCCGGATGTCGGTACCGCGGCCGGCCATCTGCGTCGACACCGTCACGGTCCCAGGTACGCCGGCTTCCGCGATGATCGCGGCCTCCTCGGCGTCGTTCTTCGCGTTCAGGACGACGTGCTCGATCCCGGCCGCTTCGAGCCGGTCGCTGAGCTGTTCGGACTCCTCGACGCTGTGCGTGCCGATCAGGATCGGCCGCCCGGTCTCGTGCACCTCGGCGATGTGCTTGACCAGGGCCTCGTTCTTCTGGTCGACGGTCAGGTAGAGCCGGTCCTGGTCGTCCTTGCGGATGTTCGGGGTGTTCGGCGGTACGACGGCCACCTCGACGTCGTAGAACTCCTGCAGCGACTCGCCGACCACGACGGCCGTACCGGTCATGCCGCACAGGGTCTTGTACTGCTTGATCAGCGCCTGCACCGTGATGCTGTCCAGCACCTCGCCGGAGTCGCTGACCGGGACGGCCTCCTTCGCCTCCACGGCGGCCTGCAGACCGTCGGGCCAGCGCTGCAGCTTCGCGACCCGGCCGCGGTTGTTGTTGATCAGGCTGACCTTGCCGTCACGGACCAGGTAGTCGACGTCCCTGCGCAGCAGCACCTCGGCGTGCAACGCGACGTTGACCTGGGTCAGGCGGTCGAGGTTCTCGTCGTCGTACAGGTTGATGTCGCCGAGCGCGGCCTCGACCTTGTCGGTGCCCTTGTCGGTCAGCCCGACGGTCCGGCCGTCGCCGTCCACCTCGTAGTCCACGCCCGCGCGCAGCGTCCGGACCAGCTGGACGACGTCGTCGTCGAGCGCCTCGGAACGCGTCGCACCGGCCAGTACCATCGGCACCCGGGCCTCGTCGATCAGCACCGAGTCGGCCTCGTCGACCAGCGCCACGTCCGGCTCGACGGTGACCCGGTCCGCGACGTCGGTCACCAGGCGGTCCCGCAGGACGTCGAACCCGATCTCGTTGACCGGTACGTAGCAGACCTCGGCCTGGTACGCCTCCCGGCGCTCCTGTGGGCTGGACGCCTGGCCGACGTGCGACACGGTCACGCCGAGGAGCTCGTACACCGGGCCCATCCACTCGGCGTCGCGCTTGGCCAGGTAGTCGTTCACCGCGAGCACGTGCACCTTGCGGCCGCCGATCGCGTACCCGGCGGCGGCGATCGCGCCGGCCAGCGTCTTGCCCTCACCGGTCGCCATCTCGACGACCCGGCCCTGCAGCATCGCCAGCGCGCCGACGACCTGGCCGTCGAACGCCCGCTCGCCGATCGCCCGCCGTCCCGCGTCCCGGGCGAGCGCGAGGAACTCGATCTGCTCGTCCTCGTGCAGCCCGCCGGTGGTCCGCAGGTCCGCGACCGCTTCGGTGAGCTCTTCGTCGGTGAGGGAGAGGACCGATTCCTCCGCCTCGCCGACCAGCTGGGTGAGCCGTTCGTACGGGCCGAGATCGATCGAGCCGGGGCGCTGCAGCAGCCGGCGGAAGCGGGAAGCGATTTTCAGGGCCATGATGCAGGCAACGTACAGCCTCAGTGTGTCGTTCCGCAGGTCAGGTCAGGGTGTCCACTCGTACGGTGTCGTGGTTGTGACGGCGTAGAGACCTAGCTTCTGCAGGATCGGGCGGGAGTCCTCGGAGGCGTCGACCCGGAGGAATTCGTAGCCGCGCTCCTTCGCCAACCGTGCCCGATGCGCGAGCAGAGCTCCGTACAGACCTCGGCGGCGCCACTCCGGCGACGTCCCGCCACCCCACAGGCTGGCGAACCCGGTGCCGGGGTGGAACCGGACCCAGGCGGCCGACACCGCCGGTCCGTCGGTGAGCACGTCTTCGACCAGGAACACCGACAAGCGGTCCGGGAACATCCGGGCCTCACCGGCCAGGCGGTCCACGATCCGCTCCGGTCCGCTGTGCCAGAGGGAGTCGGTGAGGGCGGCGATCTTCCGGTAGTCGGCGGGGCCGTCGGCCTCGCGCAGCCGGACCTTCGACGGTAGCGCGGAGGGGCGTTCGAGGATGCGGTCGACCTCGCCGAGGATCAGCGTCTCCCGCTCCTGCTTCGCGAAGCCCTTGCGCTCGAGCCGGTGACCCAGGTCGGCCGGTTCGTCGTACGCGTACGTCTTCCACTCGAACGGCAGGCCGCGCTCGCGGAAGAACGACACCTCCTGGTCGATCACCGCGTCCGGGTCCTCCCCCAGCCCTCGCGGCGACTCGACGAACCCGGCGCCCTCGGGTCCTTCGACGTACGAACGGTGGATGGGGCCGACGTGCTCCTGCTTCCACCCCGGGATCGCATCCGCGTCCGGGAGGCGGATCCGGCGGTGGAAAACGTCGAGCAGTTCGTCTGGCGTCATCCCCTCATCGTGCCCTGCCCGGCAAGGGAATTTGGAGTCCGGGTTTCGCTTGCGGTCCGTGTGCGATCGGGCACCGGAAATTACCGGGTCCGAGAGCAAACCAGTTGGCAACTGGTCTCGTCCAAGTAAGTGTCCTCGAAGGGGGGAATCATGAACATCCACCACATCTCTCGCAAGACGATCCTCGCCGCCGTCGCGATCACGGCGATCCCCGCGGCCGCGATCGCCGCGCCGAACCTCGCCGGCTCGTCGTCCGCCCCCCACACCACCGCGACCGCCTCGACCAGCACCGCGTCCTGCCCGCGCGGTTGGGGATCGTTGCCCAAGACAAACAATCGGGTGCAGGCGCCGACCGCGACGGCGGTCGTGAACGTACGCACCGGACGCCATGCCTGCTTCGACCGTCTCGTCGTCGATCTGGCCGGCGGCAGAACGGGGTACGACGTCCGCTACGTCAAGAACGTCTACACCGACGGAGCCGGTTTCCTGGTTCCGCTGCGGGGCGGGGCGAAACTGCAGATCGTCGTCCGCGCACCGGCGTACAACATCAACACCGGCAAGGCGACGTACGCGCCGAAGAACCCCAGGGAGCTGACCGACGTCACCGGCTACAGGACGTTCCGGCAGGTCGCGTTCGCCGGCAGCTTCGAGGGGCAGACGAACCTCGGGCTGGGCGTCCGCGCCCGGCTTCCGTTCCGTGTCTTCACGCTGGCGGGTCCGGGTACGCACGGCCGTTTGGTGATCGACGTCGCGCACCACTGGTAAGCCCCACCCCAGCGGTCGCCCGGATCCTCCCCCGGGCGACCGCGTTGGTGATTACAGCACCTGTTGAGGAGATCGTAAAAACTGTTCGCGAGGACCAGTTCGTACGGATCGCCGAGCAACGCACCGAGTTCGGCCATGTCCGACGGCGTCCACGACCAGGCGCCGATCAGTCCGGAGATGAACAATGGCTTGGTACCGTCCCAGCCGGCGATCCGCTGGTCCAGCGCGGCCTTGAACTCGGCCGCCTTACCGGGTGCGCCCCACCCGCCGGTGATCGGGATGCCGCCCTGGCGAACGGCGAACGTGTCGCCGTCCCAGGTCTGCATGATCCCCTTCGTCGGCGTGTAGGCGGCGTACCCCTCGGCGATCTCCTTCGACAGCAGCACCCACGTGTTGTCCTGCCGCCCGCTGTACGCGTACACCACGTCCAACCCGGTACGGCTCATGAACGAACCCGACATCTTCAGGTACTGCGTGAGCTCGTCCGGAGCCCATGACGCCGGGTAGGTGTAGCCCGCGCCGGACGGCCCGCAGACGAGCAGGTCGTTGGCGGTCGCCGTGCTCTGGTAGTAGCTGTAGATGTTCGGGCCCGCCTCGGCCAGCAGCGGGTCGATCGTCCAGTTCGTCGGTACTTCGCCACGCTTCGGGTCGTCCCAGATCTCGCGCAGCCGGCGCTGGCAGTACTGGATGTTGTCGCCCTCGCCGAACGTCAGCGTCAGGTACACCTTGTTCTTCGGCTGGTCGATCCGCCTGATCGGACGGGGTTTCGGCGAGATCGGTGACGTGAAGCCCGCGTGCACGGTGCCGTTCATGTAGAAGTCGGCCGCGACCACGGGCGATCCGCCCTTGCTGGCCAGGTCGACGCCATCCCATTCACCGGAGACGTCGTTCGCGAACCAGCCCATGTACGGTGCCAGCGTCGGCCACTTCGCGTAGTGCTCGATCAGCAGGTCGCCCGTCGCACCGCCCGGTGGTAGCCAGCTCACCAGGGCCTTGGTGGCCACCACGTAGTCGCGGAAGTACGGGAACGGTTCGACCCGGGTCGGCGACGTGTCGGTCGCACTGACGAGGTATTGGTTCCACATCTCCACGGTGACGACGAGGGAGGTCGTACCGGCCGGAGGGGCGATGCGGTAGATCCAGTAGTTGCCGCCGTCGGCGAACCGGTTGCCCTCACCACCGATCGAGGAGTGCGAGCCGTCGAACAGGTACGGCGCCTCCTCCGGGGTGTTCGGCTCGAAGGTGGCGATCACGGTGTCGTTCGCCTTGATCGACACGTGCCGTACCGAGGCACCCCAGCCGTCGTCGGTGAACGAGTCCGCGAACCGGACGTACACGGCCTCCTTGCCAAGCTTCGCGGAGACGTCCAGGTTGTAGGTACCGCGGTTCGACGAGTCGCGGATCTGCTGGGTCTCGCGGGCGATCTCCTGCCATTGCACGCCTTCCACGTCGACCACCCGGGTCGGCGGGAGGCCCGCGAGCAGTTGCTTGGTGACCCGCGGGAACAGGTTGTCCAGCTGCCACCGGTACGTCTTCACGCGGTCGTCGTCGAACATCCCGCGCAGGTCCTTCACGATCTTCAGGCCGTACGCCTTCGCCTGGTCCGCGTCAGCGACGACGGAGTTCTCCAGGCCGGCCAGCGTCGTCGCCACGTTCAGCGAGTCCGGTACGGCGGCGTCGTACACGATCGCGCCCCGGATCCGGTTCCGGTACTTCGTGACCAGGTCCAGCGGGTTCTTGTACAGCTTCGTCGGCAGGCGCATGTCGGACAGCCACTTGGCGTCCGGCACACTCTCGGTCCCGGTGTCGTAGATGAAGTACAACTCCGGCTCGGTACGGTTGACCACGCCTTGCAACGTTGTCAGCAGGGTCTGGTCTCCCCCGCTGAGCTTGCTGACGTCGCCGTAGTCCAGGTGTCGTGGGCGGTTGAACACCGGCAGCAGCCGAGCGGGGCTGCCGGACGTCGATGAATCTGCAGCATTTGCGGTCAATGCGAAGGGCTGGACCAACCCCGCCGTCACCGCACCGCTGCCCGCCAGGAACGCACGTCTCGAAACCATCGTGACCACTCCCTGAGGTTGACATCGATGTCAAATCTGCCCGGAATCTAGCAACGCGACGACGCCGTGTACAGAGCTCGTTACAACGTTGGCCGGACGAATCTGGAATCGTTTCCGCCGAACCTGCAACAAGCAATGGTGTCTGGAGACAAGCTATTGCTTGTCGCCAGACACCATTGGGTGTTGTCAGTGCCCAGTGCCGGTGCGGCCACCGCGGGACTCGATGGCCTCGGGGAGGGTGGATTCGGGCAGGCCCACCAGTTCGGCTACCTGGGTCAGGCGGCCTTGGAGCTGGGCGGCCAGTGGTGCGGCGCCCAGGTGGTCGGTGCTGGCCGGCTCGTCGACGCGGTGCAGCCGGACGTGGATGTCGCCGCGGGTCTGTTCCGTGATGTCGGCGGCCGGTACGCGCGCAGTGAACTCGTAGATCTCGCGAGGCGTCACGTTGTGGCCGCGTTGCTCCGCCGGGCCGTCGAGGTTCGGGAAGGAGCGCTGGGTGTTCGGGTCCGCGACGGTGCCGGCGTGCAGCAGGCGGTCGTGGTGCGTGACCTCGTACGCGTTGGCGCCGTGGAACGTGGTCGACTGGGCCAACGGACCGTCCACCAGGTGGCTGTCGACGACGGTGAGCCGATCGCCGCGGACGCGGATCCGCAGGCGGACGTACTGCTCGTCCGGTGCGCCCGTACGGCGGGTGTGCGCGGCCTGCTGATCCGGCCAGCCGCCGGCCGGCTGCGCTGCCTTGCGGGTGCCGGCCGCTGCGGCGTGGTCGTAGGCGGGCTTGGCCGAACGTGTCGGATCGGGGCGGGCCGCCTGCTCGGCGTCTCCAGCAGCTACGGGCTTTGCCGGTCCGGCGTGCGGCGGTACAGCGGCGTGCTGCCTACGTACCTCTCCTGCCTGTGTCTTGGTCGGGCGTCGGTCAGGCCGGGCCACGCGCTCCGCGTGGCTGCCTTTGGGTTGTTTCATCGTCATCACCAGTTCCGGCCGAAGCGGTAGTTGTGGATCCAGCGGTAGTAGATGCGGTCGAGCGTGACGCCGCGGCGCCCGTCGATGACGCCGAACCAGTCGGTGTTGTGCACGTACAGCTGCGGCTTGCCGGCGCGTCCGGTCATCCGGGCCGGCTCGAACCGGTCGACCGAGCCCAGGTTCCACTCGCCGACCCAGTCACCGACGTAGTCGGCCTTCAGCTCGATCCCCGAGCTCAGCATCCGCCCGAGGTACTCCGTCGACCAGTCCTGGTAGTTCCACACCCACAGGTCGCACTGCCCGGACCCGTCGATGTCGGCCGCGAAGAACTGGTCGTGCCGTCCGAGCCCGTCCCAGCCCGGTACGTCGCCGTCGTAACGGTGCACGTACGCGAGCCCGGACCCGGTCGACCGGAACATGCCGAGGTACGCCATCGACCAGTCGTCGCCGTTGAACACGAACAGGTCGCACTTGCCGTCGCCGTCGAAGTCGCCGAGGATCAGCCGGTCGTGCTGCGCGAGTCCGCCCCAGCCGGGGATGTCGCCGTCGTACCGGTGGATCATCGAGTACCCGGACGCACTCGCGGAGAACAGGCCGACGTACGCCATCGACCAGTCGTCGCCGTTGAAGATCGCGAGGTCGTCGGAGCCGTTGCCGGTCAGGTCGCCGACGAAGAACTCGTCGTGCCTGGCCAGTCCGCCCCAGCCCGGGATGTCGCCGTCGTACCGCTGGCTGACCCAGAACCCGTTACCGGTCGAGCGGAGCAGGCCGACGTACGGCATCGACCAGTCGTCGGTGTTCACCACGACCAGGTCGTCGCTGCCGTCACCGTTCAGGTCGGCCACCAGGAAGCGGTCGTGGGCGGCGAAGCCACCCCAGCCGGGGATGTCGCCGTCGTACCGCGCAACCAGGTGCAGCCCGCCGGCGCCGTCGGACTTGAGCAGGCCGAGGTACGGGATCGCCCAGTCGACGCCGTTGAAGATCGCGACCTCGTCGGTGCCGTCGCCGTCGAAGTCACCGACATACACCTGGTCGTTCGGCATGAACTGCCAGGATCCTGGCACCCGTTCGACGGCGCTGAAGGTGTGCTCGAGCGCGGTCCCGTCGGCGCGGAACAGCTGGATCGACGTGCCGTGGTGCAACAGCAGGTCGCTGCGGCCGGTGCCGTAGAAGCGGCCGGCGTACGCGTTCCGGAACGTGTGCTCGGTCTCGTGGTCTCGGGCGGTCTTGATCGAGGTGTAGCAGACCGGGCAGTACGGCGGGGTGTTGCTGTCCATCCGGCAGTTCTCGACCGGGCGGTAGATGCCGGTGTTGTACGTGCCGCCGCCCTCGAACAGACCGACGTCGGTGTTGCTGTTCCAGTCGGTCGGACGCGGGCCGTTGTTGTAGTTCGCGGCCGACCCGATGCCGGTCGGCAGCGGTGTGCTCGGCGCGATCAGGTTCGCCCACTTCGTGGTCGCCCGGTCGGTGATCGTGGTCAGGTTGATCCAGCCCTGCTCGCCACCGGTGTACGCGCCGCCGGCCGAGTACTCGTCCGCGAAACCACCGATCCCGTGGCCGAACTCGTGCGCGATGACGGTCCAGTTCACGCCCATCGGTACGTGCGCCCGGCCGCCGCCACCGCAGCCGCCGTAGTTCGGGTTGTTGAGTACGACGAGCAGCTCGTTCCAGTCCGGCACCCACTTGTTCAGCGCGGCCTGGATCCGCGCCTCGGTATCCGGCCCGTACTCGAGCCAGCAGTGCGCCCAGGACCCGCTGAAGATCATCCCGAGCGCGGTGTCGTGGATTGTCTCCGACGAGATCGTGTCGTCCGACGGGTCGGTCGGCGTACCGTGCTCGTCGTACGTCCGGGTGCTGACTCCGGAGTCGACGGAGTCCAGGTTCACCCGGTAGATGTTGTACGCCGACGCGTCCTCACTGAAGTAGTCGTGCCCGAAGACGCCGTCGATGAGCGTCGTCTGCACCCAGGTGTTGAACGCGACCTGATCGACCGCGGTGAACCCGTCCCCCAGCACCGCGATGTTCCGCTTCACCCCAGGCGGCCCTGCCTTGCGCAGCACAGTCATGCTGTCAGCCATTGCTCCCCCTTACACAGCGGCGCCCCCAACGAACACCCCCTACTCAGGCGGAGTGCTCGTCGAGGGCCGGTGATACAGGGGATCAGGATTTACGGCGCGGGAACCTCGACCGGAACGTACCGTCGTACTCGAGCTGCATGTACCCGGACGAGTGCACGCCGACCGCGAAGAACGCGACCAGCACGAAGACGATCCCGGCGATGAACGAGATGTGCCAGAACGCCGCGGCGATGCCGACGAACGCCGAGCCCTGCGCGACCGCCTTCGCGAACGAGACGAGCCGCGAGGGGGTCACCCGGCGGCGGTACTCCTCCTGCAGGTTCAGCACGAGGAGCGCCGCGAGCAACGGGATCGACACCGCGAACGCGACCACGCAGATGGTCGCGGTCAGGTCGAGCGGCTGCGCGGTCAGGAACGGCTGCACCACCACCAGCCCGGCGGCACCGAGCCCGCCGTACGTCAGGTTGGACTGCCGGATCCATTCCTGCTGAGCAGCTGGATCGGAGTGCGCCTCCTCCACCTCCGCCTGAATCCGCTCCGCCTCCGCCTCGGCGGCGAGCCGGTGCGCCCGCTCGACCTCCTGCTCCATGGCCAGCAATAGTACGGCCCATGAGGTACTACTACGCCGAGCACCAGACCGCCTACCGACAGCTCATGCAGGAGGGGCTGACGCAGTGGAACGACCTGTTCGGCGAGAGCTGGACCTTCGACAACTTCCCGAACCGGGCGTTCCTCGAGAGCGTTCTCGATCGGCTGTCTGTTGGCGGCGAGGTCCTGGAGTACGGCTGTGGGACGGGGCCGACCGCCTGTTTCCTGGCGGCGCGTGGGTTTCGGGTTGATGCGATCGATCTGATCCCGGAGGCGATCGCGCTGGCTCGGCGGTTTGCCGACGAGCGGGGCTTGCAGGTGAACTTCGCTGTGCAGGACGTGTGTGCGATGCCCGCTGGGAGCAAGCGGTACGACGTGGTGCTCGACAGCTACTGCGTGCAGTCCATCGTGACCGACACTGACCGGGCGAAGGTGCTTGCTGCCGTGCGTGAACGCCTGGACGGGTACTACGTGTTGTCGACGGCTGTGTATGACCCGGAGCGCGTCTACGGAGAGGGGTTCCGGTACGACGCCCGCACCGGCATCTGTTACGAGGAGACGACCCAGCCGACTGATGACGCCGTACAGCTCGACGGCACCTGGTACCTCCCCCACCGCCGCCACCTGCAACCCGACGCGCTCCGCGCCGAGCTGGAACGCGCCGGGCTGCAGGTGATCGAGCAGGACGGCGGCAACGTCATCGCAGTCTGAGTGTGCCGGCCAGTAGGGCGCCAGCAGACCAGGCGGTGAGTACGGGGAGGCCTGCGGTTATCGGGGCGAGCTCTTCGATCAGGTGCGGGTTTGCTACGAGTGGGGCGAGGATCGGTGGGAGGTAGAGGAGTCCGAGCACAGAACCGATCGCTACAGCCGAGTCGTGTACGACGGCTGCCATTCCTACGCTCAGGAGCGCGATGAGCACGAGGTACGCAACGGCGCGGGCCGTTGGGCGTAGCTCAGCGCCCTCGACGAGGCCTAACAGGGCCAACGCGCTTGCGGCCACAGCCACCACCGCGGCGACCACCAGCGTCTTGGCCGCCATCACCCGCGTCCGGCTGGGCACAGCAGCGAGCGTGGTGTGGATGAGACCGGTGCTGTACTCGCCACTGACCACAAGCACACCTAGTACGGCCACGGGCGCCTGTCCCGCGTACACACCGCTGAGCAGCACCTTGGTGCCACAGGTGGTCGCGGCCGCACACACGGCCGTCGTTGCACTGGGCATGTTCCAGGGCAGCAACACCAGTAACAACCTCCGTGCCGTACTGCGCTACACCGCCGTCGCACTCGTACTACTCGCAGCAGGCTCGATCGCCGTCGGCTGGATCGTCGCAGGACGGGCACTGCGGCCGCTCGACACGATGACGCAGGCCGCGCGGAGCATGTCCGCTCAGGACCTGGAGTCCCGGCTGCGCGTGCCGCCCGGGTACAGCGAGTTCACCGAGCTCGCCGGCACGCTGGACGACCTGCTGCAGCGGCTGCACGAGTCGTTCACCGCACAACGCCAGTTCGTCGCCAACGCGTCGCACGAGCTTCGTACGCCGTTGACCGTGCAGCGAACGCTCCTCCAACTCACACTGGCCGACCCGTCCGAAGACTCGCTCCGGTCCGCGTGCGAGGAACTGCTGGACCTCAACCGGCAGCAGGAGCAACTGATCGACGCCCTGCTCACCCTGGCGACCGGGTACGACGGAATCGCCCACTGGGAGCGCTTCGACCTCGCCGACCTGACTTCACGAGCCGTCGCAGCGCAGGAGCCCGAAGCCGCCGCCCGGGACATCAACATCCGCACAACGTTGGCCCCGACAACAATCGCAGGCGACGTACCGCTGACGGCCGGCCTGGTCGCCAACCTGCTCGCCAACGCCATCCGCCACAACGTCCCCGGCGGCATCGTCGACGTTGCCACCGCCGACGGCCGCCTCACGGTCAGCAACACCGGCCGCAAGATCACGTCCGACGAGATCAGTCGGCTGACCGCGCCGTTCCAGCGTGCCGAGTCCCAAGGGCACGGCCTCGGCCTGGCCATCATCACCGCCGTCGCCCGAGCTCACGGGGCCGAGCTGACCATCGAACCCAACCCGGCCGGCGGCCTCCGCGTCACCTACCAGGCGCGCTGAAGGATCTCCGTGGCCTCGGCGAGGCTGAGATTGGCCCGGTGGGCGGCTCGGGCGAAGACGGTCGCCGCCGCTCGGGTCTCTTCGTCGTCGACCCGGCTGCGCGAGGCCAGCACGAAGGTGCCGTTGCGGCCGCGGGTCTCGACGAGCCGGTCGGCCTCGAGTTCCTTGTACGCGCGGGCGACCGTGTTGACCGCCAGCCCCAGGTCGCCGGCCAGCTGGCGAACCGTGGGCAGTCGAGTGCCCTGCGCCAGTTCGCCCGCCCGGATCAGGCCGTCGATCTGGTCCTTCACCTGCTCGTACGGCGGTTTCGCTGCCGCCGGGTCGACCGCGATGATCATCCGGCGACCCGCCGGACCCGCCCGAGTACCTGCCGGTTCGTACCGGCGAAGCTGAGGATCGCCACGAGGATCACTGAACCGCTGAACATGAGCTGGGACAAGGGCTCGACGAAGTGGGGTACGCCGTTCGGCCAGTGGAAGGACAGCGGCACCGCCGCGCCGAGGAGCCAACTGACGCAGAGCATCACCGCACCGAGGTCGCGCAGCGCCGTACCGCGCAACGCCTCCTGCCAGCGGAGCTCGCCCGCCCCCGCGGACGGCCGGTTGACCTTCAACGTCAGCCGCTGCAGCACGACACCACCCGTCCACAGCAACACGGCGACGGCACCACTCACCACCAGAACCCACCCACGCGCCGGGCGATCAGCACCACCGAGTACGACCGTACCGAGGGCGATGCCGACGAGCGGGATCACCACGGCGACCAGGTGGATGGCAACCTCGATCGGGCTCAGGTAGTCGGTCAGCCGGCGCTGGTGCAACGACGCCGTACGCAGACCGTCCTGGCGCGCCGCGCGAACGTTCCGGTACGCGTGCAGCAGCGCCGCGAGTCCCCCGGCCGCGACCGCCGCGGCGACCGACCAGGTGATCAGCTGCACGTCCCAGCCGTGGCCGGCGATGAACATCGCCACAGCGGCGGCCAGGACGCCGACCCAGACGCCGATCAGCAACAACTCCTGGCGCCGCTGGTGCCAGGCTAGCGCCGCGTCGACGAGCCCAGGCTCCGTCGACAGCCCGCCCCGCTCGATCAGCCGGTCGACCGACTTCCGCGCCGCCGTCTTCCGCTGCCACCACAGCAACGCCAGCACCAAGCTGAGTCCCACGAACCAGACCGAGGCCTGCACACCAACCAGCTCCTCTCACTGTTTGTACCAAATGTATTGATACAAACAGTGAGAGTCAAGGATGAGCTCAGGCCTTTTCCGGCTTGGCGTCCACACCCGCTTCCTTGCGCTGGGCCGGCGTGATCGGGGCCGGCGCCGCGGTCAGCGGGTCGAAGCCGCCGCCGGACTTCGGGAACGCGATCACGTCGCGGATCGACTCCGTACCGGCCAGCAGCGCGGTGATCCGGTCCCAGCCGAACGCGATCCCGCCGTGCGGCGGCGCGCCGAACTTGAACGCGTCGAGCAGGAAGCCGAACTTCTCGGTCGCCTCCTCGTCGGTCAGGCCCATCACCTTGAAGACCCGCTTCTGCACGTCCTCGCGGTGGATACGGATCGACCCGCCGCCGATCTCGTTGCCGTTGCAGACGATGTCGTACGCGTACGCCAGCGCCGAGCCCGGGTCGGTGTCGAACGTCTCCAGCGAGTCCGGCTTCGGCGATGTGAAGGCGTGGTGTACGGCGGTCCAGGCACCGGACCCGACCGCGACGTCACCGGCGGCGGTCGCCTCGTCGGCCGGCTCGAACAGCGGCGCGTCGACGACCCACACGAACGACCAGGCGGACTCGTCGATCAGACCGCCGCGGCGGCCGATCTCCAGCCGGGCCGCACCGAGCAGCGCCCGCGACGTCTTCACCGGACCCGCGGCGAAGAAGATGCAGTCGCCCGGCTTCGCACCGACGTGGTCGGCGATCCCCGCGCGCTCCTCCTCGGACAGGTTCTTCGCGACCGGACCGGCCAGCTCGCCGTCCTGACCGACCAGGACGTACGCCAGCCCGCGAGCGCCACGTTGCTTGGCCCACTCCTGCCACGCGTCGAGCTGCTTGCGCGGCTGGTCGGCGCCACCCGGCATCACGACGGCACCGACGTACGGCGCCTGGAACACCCGGAACGGCGTGTTCTTGAAGTACTCCGTGCACTCGACCAGCTCGAGGCCCATCCGCAGGTCCGGCTTGTCGGATCCGAACCGCGCCATCGCCTCGCCGTACGTCATCCGCGGGATCGGTGTCTGCACGTCGTACCCGACCAGCTTCCAGAGCGCGGTCAGGACCTCCTCGGCCAGTGCGATCACGTCGTCCTGGTCGACGAAGCTCATCTCGATGTCGAGCTGGGTGAACTCCGGCTGCCGGTCGGCGCGGAAGTCCTCGTCGCGGTAGCAGCGGGCGATCTGGTAGTACCGCTCCATCCCGGCCACCATCAGCAGCTGCTTGAACAGCTGCGGCGACTGCGGGAGCGCGTACCACGAACCGGGCTGCAGGCGGGCCGGGACCAGGAAGTCGCGGGCGCCCTCCGGCGTCGACTTGGTCAGCGTCGGCGTCTCGATCTCGACGAAGTCGTGCTGCGCGAGCACCTCACGCGCGGCCTGGTTGACCTTGCTGCGCAGGCGGATCGCCGCACCGGGGCCCTGGCGACGCAGGTCGAGGTAGCGGTACTTGAGCCGGATCTCCTCGTTCACCGGGGTCGCGTGGTGCTCCTCGACCGGGAACGGTAGCGGAGCCGCCTCGTTCAGCACCTCGACCTCGGTCGCGATCACCTCGACCTCGCCGGTCGGCAGGTTCGGGTTCGCGTTGCCCTCCGGGCGCGGCGACACCTCGCCGACGATCTTCAGGCAGTACTCCGAACGCAGGCCGTGCGCGGCGTCCTCGTCCCGGATCACGACCTGGACGGTGCCGGTCGAGTCGCGCAGGTCGATGAACGCCACGCCGCCGTGATCGCGCCGCCGCGCCACCCAGCCCGCGAGCACGACGGTCTCGCCGGCGTGCTCGGCACGCAGCGAACCTGCGGAACGGTTACGGATCACGACTTCTCCTCTGTGATGATGCTTGGACGTAGGTCTTCGACGGGCGGGGCCCAGGTGGCGGCGTCGGCCGGGACCTGCTCGCCGCTGCGGATGTCCTTCACTTCAGGACCGTTCTCGGTGCTGAACCAGACGAACGGGATCCCCCGCCGATCAGCGAACTTGATCTGCTTGCCGAACTTGGCGGCGGCCGGCGCGACCTCCACCGCGATCCCCCGCCCGCGCAGCTGAATCGCGGTCCGCATCGCGTCGGCTCTGTCTTCTTCAGAGTTCAGGGCGATCAGCACAGCAGTCGGAGTACGACGACTCGCGGTCAGCAGGCCCTTGGAGATCAGCCGGTGCACCAGCCGCGAGACACCGATCGAGATACCGACGCCGGGGTACGTCGTCTTCCCGTCGGAGGCGAGCGAGTCGTACCGCCCGCCGGAGCAGATCGACCCGTACCCCTCGTCCCCGATCAGCTGCGTCTCGTACACGGTCCCGGTGTAGTAGTCGAGCCCGCGCGCGATCTTCAGATCGGCGACCAGCAACCCGGCCGCGTGCTCGTTCGCCGCCGTCATGATCTGCGACAGCCGCTCGAGCCCTTCGTCCAGGATCTCGTGCTGCACCCCGAGTGCCCGCACCTGGTCCGCGAAGGACGCGTCGGTGCTGGAGATCTCGGCGAGCCGCAGGACCTGCTTGGCGGTCTCCGCGGACAGGCCCGCCTCGGTGAGCAGCTCGGTCACCTTGTCCGGGCCGATCTTGTCCAGTTTGTCGACGATCCGGAGCGTGCCGGTGATGTCCTCGATGCCGAGGCCGCGGTAGAACCCCTCCGGGATCTGGCGGGTGTTCACCTGGATCCGGAACGGCGGGATCGGCAGCTTGCGGAACGCGTCCGCGATCACCAGCGGCAGCTCGACCTCGTAGTGGAACGGCAGCTCGCCGCTGTCGATGATGTCGATGTCGGCCTGGGTGAACTCGCGGTACCGGCCCTCCTGCGGGCGTTCGCCGCGCCAGACCTTCTGGATCTGGTAGCGCCGGAACGGGAACACCAGCTTGCCGCTGTGCTCCAGCACGTACCGCGCGAACGGCACGGTCAGGTCGAAGTGCAGGCCGAGGGCCGCGTCCTCGTCGGCGTTCGCCGCGAGCCGCCGGACGCCGTAGATCTCCTTGTCGGCGTCCTCGCCCTGATCGGACAGCCGCTCGACCGGCTCGACCGCACGGGTCTCGATCGAGGCGAAACCGTGCAACTCGAACGTCTCCCGGATCGTGTCGAGGAACTCCAGTTCGACGATCCGCTCGTTCGGCAAAAACTCGGGGAACCCGCTGAGTGGGGTCACCTTACTCATATGTTCTGTATCTCCAGGTCCTGCAAGTAGGGGTTGGTCGCCTTCTCCCGGCCGATCGTGGTCTGGCCACCATGACCCGGCAGCACGACGATCTCGTCGCGCATCGGCAGGATCTTGGTGGCCAACGTATGCAGCATCGCCGGATGGTCGCCGCCTGGCAGATCCGTCCGGCCGATCGACCCGGCGAACAACACGTCACCGGAGAACAGCACCGCGGGCACGTCCTCGGGCCCGTCGTACGGCGTGGTGAACGTGACCGAACCGCGGGTGTGCCCCGGGGTGTGGTCGACGGTGAAGTTCAGGCCCGCGAGCTCCAGCGACAGCCCGTCCTTCAGCTCGGCGACGTCGTCCGGCTCGGCGAACTCGTGGTTGCCGCCGAGCAGCATCCGCGCCGTCTCCGGGCTGATCCCGGCCATCGGGTCGGCGAGCAGGTGCCGGTCATCGGGGTGGATCCAGGCGGTCGCGTCGTACGTCCCGCAGACCGGGAGCACCGAGAACATGTGGTCGACGTGACCGTGCGTGAGCAGTACCGCGACCGGTTTGAGCTTGTTCTCCCCGACGACCTGCTCGACGCCGGCGGTCGCGTCCTGACCCGGGTCGATCACGATGCATTCCGCGCCCTGGCCGGTGGCGACGACGTAGCAGTTCGTACCCCACGACCCCGCGGGGAACCCGGCGATGAGCACGACAAGCCTTCCTGGAACCGTTCTGGACCCACCAAGGCTACCGGTCGGGCTGGGGTGAGTTCGAACCGGATTGTGACTCAACCCCGTTGCGCCTGAGCTGGGAGTTTGTGATTGTTCAGGGATAGGCGTCGAGTAAGCGGCTCGACGCGCCCAGGCAGGCCCTGTCCGCGCGGTTGGACCGGGTACTGACCAGAATGGGGCACGAGCGCAGTGCATACCGCCGGAAGGGGCGAGTTGTGGCCGGAGAGAACTGGGGCCGGGTAGCCGAGGACGGAACGGTCTTCGTACGGACGAAGGACGGCGAACGGGCGGTCGGCCAGTGGCCGGACGCGAACCCCGAGGAGGCGCTCGCCTTCTACACCCGCCGGTACGACGCGCTGGCGTTCGAGGTGGAGCTGCTGGAACAGCGGGTCCAGGCGGGTACGGTCTCGCCGGACGACGCGCGCGCCGCGGTCAAGAAGGTGAGCAGCTCGCTGGAGGACGCGCAGGCGGTCGGCGACCTGGACGGCCTGCGGGACCGGCTCGACGCACTCACGCCACTGGTCGCCCAGCAGCGCGAACGGCGCAAGGCCGAACGGGCCGCGAAGGTCGAGGAGGCGCGCTCCGCCAAGACCAAGATCGCCACCGAGGCCGAGACGATCGCGGCCGGCACCGACTGGCGGCACGGCGTCACCCGGCTGCGCGAGCTCCTGGACGAGTGGAAGGCGCTCCCCCGGCTGGACAAGTCGTCCGACGACGAGCTGTGGCACCGGTTCTCCTCCGCGCGGACGACGTACACGCGGCACCGCAAGCAGCACTTCGCGGAACTCTCCTCCAAGCGGGACGAGGCCGCACAGGTGAAGGAGCAGCTGGCCGCGGAGGCCGAGTCGCTCGCCTCCTCGACCGAGTGGGGCCCGACGTCCGGCCGCTTCCGGGACCTGATGCGCCAGTGGAAGGCCGTCGGCCCCGCACCCCGCGAGGTCGACGACAAGCTGTGGGCGCGCTTCCGGGCCGCTCAGGACCAGTTCTTCGGCGCGCGGGACGCCGTCCAGGCCGAGGAGAACGCCGAACAGGTCGAGAACCTCAAGGCCAAGGAAGCCCTGCTGGTCGAGATCGAAAGCATCCTGCCGGTCGAGGACGCGCGCACCGCCCGCGAGCAGCTCCGCGACTACCTGGACCGCTGGGACCAGATCGGCAAGGTCCCGCGCGACTCGATGCGTACCATCGACGCCCGCCTGCGCGCCGTCGAACAGGCCGTCAAGTCCGCCGAGGACGAGGTCTGGAACCGCAGCAACCCCGAGGCCCGCGCCCGCGCCGAGGCCACGGTCAGACAACTCCAGTCCCTGATCTCCGACCTGGAGAAGCAGGCTGCCAAGTTCGAGTCCCAGGGCAACACCCGCAAAGCCACCGAGGCCCGGGAAGCCATCGCCGCCCGCCGCGAATGGCTCACCCAGGCCCAGAACGCCCTCGCCGACTTCAGCTGATCAGGGGGTGCGGGTCCGCACCCCCTGTCAGCCTGGTGGCTACGGCCCGAAGAAGGCCATCGTGCGGCCGATCAGGTCGGCCTTGTCGGCCGCCGTCCCGTAGGCCTCCAGTGGGAAGGCCAGGAAGACGACCTTGTAGGTACCGGCGAACGTCAGCGCGTCCGGCTGGGTCGCGTCGTCGGTGAACGCCGGCGTCGCACCGCCGTTCGGCGTGACCTCGTCCTCGAACGTGGCGCCCAGCACGCCGTGATCCAGCGCCACCGCGCCGAGGCCGTTCGTCACCGGGTTCCCGGCGACACCGTGGACCGCGGCCGTGGCCTTGTCGTTCTGCGCCTCGGTGCCGTCCCAGGTGATGTGCAGGTAGTCGTGCACGAACGCCGTCGTACCGGCCGCCTGGTCGAGGATGTCCTGACCGGACATCAGCAACCGGCCGCCGCCGTCCAGGAAGGCCTTCAACCGGGACTCGTACGGCGTGACCGGCGCCGGGTAACTGTTCCCCGTGAACCACACGACGTTCTTGTGGGCCAGGAGGTAGTTCTGCGGCAGGTTGCTGTCCGTGCCGAGATCCCACGTCTCGAACGGAACACCCTTGCTGGTCAAGGCTGTCGCGTACGCGCTCTGCACATCGGGCGAGTTGTTGTCGTTGTCGACCAGCAAGGTGTCGACCGTGACCGCGATCGTCTTGATCGCCGCGCTCGCCGTGACACCCGGACTGCCGACCGACGTCGCGACGACGGTTGCCGTGTTCGTGCCGGTGGCTCCGGCCGGTATCGACACCCGTACGCAGATCGAGGTGCTACCACCGGGCGCGATCGCCGCCGTCGACGTGAGCGGTGTCGTACACGTCGGGTCGAGGAAGGTGACGGGATCGGTCCCGCCAGTACTCGAGAACGTGTAGCTGTCGGTCGTGAACCCGAGGTTCTTCACCGTCAGCGGGTAGGTCAGGCTCGTGCCCGGCCGTCCGCCGTCGGTCTGCGTCGCCGGCGTCAGTACGGCCGCGTACGGCGGCGCGATCGGCGTCGTCACCGGTGAACCGGTCGTGAACGGTCCCTCCGCGGACGTCGCCCGTACGCCGTCGTCGACGATCGCCGTGAGCTTGCTCGAGTTGGCGATCCGGACACCGAAGTGCACGGTCACGCTGCCGCCCGCCGGAACGGTCAGCCCGGACCAGGTCGCCACGCCGTTGACGTTCGTACCGCCGTTGTCGGCATCGAGGAACGACGTGTTCGCCGGGACCGGATCGGTCAGCGACACCCCGGTCGCGGGCGCGTTGCCGATGTTCTTCAGCGTGATCGAGTAGTCCAGCCGGCTCGACGGTCCGACCGGCAGTCCCGAGTCCGCCGTACTGACGACGAGCGCGGGCACCGCGGTGCTGTCGAAGCTCCGGAAGGCACCGCGACCATGGGTTCCGGCCGCGAGCACGCGGTGCGACGCGTCCAGGTCGAGCTGCCAGATCGCTGCGTCCGGCATCCCGGAGCCCAGCGGCGCCCAGTGCACGCCGCCGTCATGCGTCACGAACGCGCCGACGTCGGTCCCGGCGTACAGCGTGTTCGCGTACGACGGGTCGAGGACGACCGAGTTCACCGGGCTGTCGGGCAGGTTGAAGCTGATGTCGTTCCAGGTCGCGCCGCCGTCGGTGGTCTTGTAGACGTGCCCCGGCCGCGACGGGGTCGCCTGGTTGAAGCCGGCGTACGCGACGTAGGCGATCCGGTAGTTGCTCGGGTCGACCGCGATCTGGGTGATCGGCCGCTTCGGCAGCACGCCGCGGTCGACACGCGTCCACGTCGGGCTGTTGGCTACCTGGGCGTTGGTGCTCAGGTACACGAGACCTTCCTCGGAGCCGGTGTAGACGGCGTCGCCACCGCCGGTCCCGATCGCCGAGATGAAGCAGCCACGGCCGCCGTTCGGTGCGGCGCCGGTGCAGCCACTGGTCAGGTCGGGGCTGATCGGCTTCCAGTGCACGTCACCCGCGGACGGTGCCTTCGCGTTGTCGGTGCGGTAGAGCCGGTAGGTGCCAAGGAACAGCTGGTCGGTCTTGCGCTTGTTCTGTACCCACGGGACGTAGAACTCGGCCCGGTCGGTCAGGTTGATGCCGTTGGCGATCGTCTGGTTCGAGAAGAACTGCGCGCCGCCGTCGGTGTAGCGGTACGGCGAGATGCCGAAGTACGTACCGAACACGTAGCTGGCGTCGTTCGGGTCGACGATGACCTGTCCGCCGTCGCCGCTGGCCACGTCGAACCAGCTGTCCGAAGCGGTCGACTTGCGGTCCGTACCGTTGTCCTGGGTGCCGCCCCAGATCCTGGCCGGGACGCTCGGCACGTTCGCGATCGAGGTGAACTGAGCGAGCTGCAGACCGGTGCGATGTGTGACCGCGGCGGTGCCGGGATCGACCGTACCGTTGAGGTTCTGCCACGTCACCGCGTTCAGCGGATCGCTGCCGTTCGGACGGCCGCCGCGATCGGCGCTGTACCAGACGCCGCCGTCGCTGCCGATCAGCACGTGCGCCGGGTTCGCCGGGTCGAGCGCCACCGCGTGGTAGTCGGGGTGCAGGTCCCAGCCGAGGTTCTTCCAGGTCTGGCCACCGTCGTCGGAACGGAAGATCCCGCCGGAGCCGATCGCGTAGTTGAACTGCCCGGCCACGTAGACGATGTCCGGGTTGTTCGGATCGGCGACGACCACGTTGTCGTACGTGCACTGCTCGGCGCAGTAGTCCTCGACCTTGTCCGCGCCGGATCCGGCCGGGAGCATGGACCAGCTCGCCCCGTCGTTCGTCGACTTGAAGATGCGCGCGGGCTGGTCGTTCCAGTTGAAGCCCGCATACAGTACGGCGCCCCGCCCGGCCGGATGCGACAGACCGAGCGAGAACCTGGTCGCGGTGCCGGCGTAGTCGGCCGCCGGGAGACCCGTCATGATCGGCGCCCAGTGCGCGCCGGCGTCGGTGCTCTTGTAGATCGCGTCGCCCCAGAACGAGCTGTACAGGACGTTCGGGTTCCGCGGGTCGATCTCCAGGTCGGTGGCGCCGTTCAGCTCGGACTTCGCGCCCTTGAGCAGCGTCCAGCTCGTACCGCCGTCCTTCGACTCCCAGACGCCGTACTGCGAGTGCACGGGAGGCGTCGTACGACGGGCTCCGCCACGCCCACGGAGAATCGCGGCGTACAAGTGGTTGGCGTTGGTCGGGTCAACGACCAGCGCGGACGTCGACACCCCTTCGAAGAAGTCGCCCGAGACCTGCGCCCAGTGCTGGCCGCCGTCGGTCGACTTCAGGATGCCGTTGCCGAAGTAGCTGTCGCCGGACAGCGCGCCTTCACCGGTACCGGCGTACACGATCGCGTCGTTGGTCGGCGCCACGGCCAGCGCGCCGATCGCGAGCGACGGCAGCCCGTCGGTCTTCGGCGACCAGGTGCCGGACGACGGGTCGTACAGCCAGATCCCGCCCTGCGCACCACCGAGGATGAACTGGCCGGTGCTCGGCCGGATCGCCAGCGCCCCGATTCGTCCGGACATCGCCGTGAAGATCGGCGTACTCCGGGTCACCTGGACGATCGGGTTCGGGCCGGCGCCGGCCCACGGACCGGTGAACGTCGCGGGGCCGGGACTCGGCGTCCCGTTCTTGCGCAGGTCCGCGGCCGACCGCGCCGCGGCGGCGCGCAACGCACCCGCCTGCTGGTTGTCGAGCTGTTGATCGCCCGCCGTACGGCGACTCATGAAGAACAGGTCCCGCTGGAGCTGGACCTGTTCGTCGTCCTCGTTGATACGCGGTGGTGCTGTCCCCGCTTTCAGTGTCGGGGTGTCGTCCGCGACCACCCCACTCGCCGCCCCCGAAGGCGCCGCAACCAGCGCCGCCATGAGCGCCGCTGACCCGATCCCCGCTATCGCACGCCGACTCCTCATACCCGCACTCCCCTTAGTCCCCCGAGCGCGTTTGTTGGCTCCTGCAACTACCCCACTCACCGCCCCCGCTGTCAACCCCCTGTGGACAACTCAACGCACCCACAAGGGATTTCAGTCATCCTGCTGCGATGTTCCCAGCTGACCTCCCCTACTACTGGAACGGCCTCCCCTTCCGACCCCACCAGGTCGGCCGCAAACTGCCCTGGCTGCTGGGGCGCGGGGAGATCCGTGAACTGATCTCCGGCGTGTACGTCGACGTCCGCGTGCGCGACACCCCTGAGTTGCGCGCCCACGCCTTGAGCCTGGTCGTACCTGCTGACGCCACCATCTGCGGCCGGGCCGCCGCCTGGTTGCACGGCATCGAGACGACAGCGCTCAGCCAAGACCTGTTCCGCCCGCAGTGGACCTTCGCCGACCGGCCGAGCACCGAGGTCGTCGGCCTGAAGGTCACCACCCGCGAGGCGACCGCGATCGAGCTGGCCAGACACCTGCCGCGTCCCTTCGCGCTCTCGGCAATCGACGCCCTTCTCCACTCCGGCATGTCGCTGAACGGCCTTCGGAACGCGGCGATCACGTACTTCGCCGAGGACAGCAACTCGCAGGCCGCACAGATCCTCCGCCTCGCCGACAGCCGGGCCGCATCCCCCGGCGAGTCCTGGCTCCGGCTCCGCCTGTTCGACGCCGGCTTTCCCCGCCCCGAGCTACAGGTCCGCGTCGAAGGAAACGGCCGCACCTACCGGCTCGACCTCGGGTATCCCGACAAGCCGGTCGACGGGCGTTGGTTGGGGTTGGAGTACGACAGCGACGCGTGGCACGCCTCCACCAAGCAACAACTGAAAGACGAGACCCGGCGCGCCGAACTGGACGCCCTGGGCTGGCACATCATCTCCGTCCGCCGCACCGACCTCTGGGGCTCCTACCCAGCCCTCGAACTAGCCGTAGGCAGCTTCCTCTGCCAACAACCACGCCTACCCCGACGCTGGTGAGAAGACGCCGGGGGCGCGTGTGGTTCAGCGGGCGGTTCGTTGGGTGTGGTGGCGGAGGTACAGGAGGGATAGGAGGGTTAGGGCGGCGGCTGCTGTGATTGGGAGGGTGGGGTTGTGGGTCGGGGTTTGGAGGGTGGTTGCGGCTGGTGTGGTGGTGTCGGATGAGGCCGTTGTGTCGTAGCCGCCCGCAGTGCCCAGGTCGTTGTAGTGGGAGCCGGGGAGTTTGTCGGAGTAGCGGTGGGCGATCAGGTTCTGGTATGCGGTGATGGTGATGGGCTTGCTGCCGATGGACCGGACGGCGGACGGGTTCAGAGGGCGGACCTGGGTGGACGTCAGGGCGTACCAGGCGCCTATCTGCGGCTCGGTGAAGACAGTGTCACCGGCGGCTGCCTTCGCCATCCGGGCCTCGGTGTTGCCGGTGGCAACGTTTACGGTCTGCCAGCTGCCGGTGGCGTCCGGGGTCGTGTAAACGGTCAGCGGTTTACCGCCGGCGGTGGCACTGGTGGCGGCGTACCAGAAGGTGGCTACCGGAGCCCCCGCGTCGCGGACGAAGGCGGGGTTGAGGGCGTAGATCGGATGGGTGTCCGAGGCAACCGTCGTCCCCGCCTTCGCAGCACTGGCGGATGTGCCACCCGCCTTGGCCAGCAGGCTGAGCGCGGTCGCCGAACGCGCCGCGGTAGTTGCCTCCGACAACTCCGCCCGCCCGACCGGCCGCGGTCCGGCGGCGCCCGCGAAGCCCGCGGCGCCGACCGCGAATCCGAGGCCGGCGGCGAGTACGGCGGCGCAGCGGAGCAAGGTGTTCTTCGGGCGGCGCATATCAGGCTCCGATCCGGTACAGGGAGTGGGTCCAGGTGAACTGCGAGTTGGACTTGTACCAGCTGTACGTCGAGTAGTTGTACCGCTGGTCGTCCGGCCACGGGTCGTAGTACTCGATCGTCGAGTCCGAGGAGTCGTACCCGATGATGTCCATCATGTGCCCGCCGCCCGACGTCCAGCCGATCCGCGTCATCACCGGCCGGCCGGCCGCGATCTCGGACACCAGCGTGCTCAAGCCGAGCGTTCCGGAGATGTAGCTGCCGGTGCTGATCCCGATCGCCCGGAACGCGTTCTGGTCGTTGCCGAGGGTGGCCTGGTTGTTCGGGCAGGTGCTGTTCATCGAGTAGCCGAAGGCAAGGTTGCAGAACTGGTTCTGGCTGTACGAATAGCCGTAGAACGTGGCGATGCTGTTGCCGCTGGCAGCCCAGCACCAGTTCGTCTTCTGCTGGGCCTGGCCGGTGACGTTCAGGTAGTAGCTGGACGGTGCGGCCGCGGTGGCGTCCGGGGCGAGCGGCGCCAGCGTGGCCAGTCCGAGGATGGTGGCCAACAGCAACGACCAGGAGCGGCCGGGTCGTCGGAGGCTGGGGCGGGGCCTGCGCATGTGTCCTCCTCTGCGAGGTACTGCGGGATGGGCGGAGTCCATCGTCAGCAGCCGGCCACGGCGCGGCAAGGACTCGTCACGCGCGCCGGACGACGGTGTGAACGGCAGACAACCGTGAACGGTGTGTGACGAACCAGTGCCAGACAGTGGTGTGAATGTTTACACTGCTGCGGCAAAGGAGCGTGGGCCCATGATCAAGCCGGTCGAAGTCCCTACGGTGACCGCGGAAGTGTCGTTCGCGGACGCGCTCCGGCAGGCGATCGCCCGTCGCGGCCTGGCCCTGAACCGGATCCGGACCCATCTCGCCGACCGCGGACTGCACGTCGGCGTGGCGACCCTGAGTACCTGGCAGAGCGGCCGCCGCGTGCCGCGCGAGGACTCACGGGCGACGATCACGGCCCTGGAGGAGCTTCTCGAAGTACCTCCGGGCTGGCTGACCGTACGCATCCCGCCGCAGCGCACAGAGCCGGAGGCCCAGCCGTACGCCGTGGTCGACTACGCCGAGGCCCTCTCCCGGATGCTCGATCGGCTCCGCCGGGACGCCCACGGGCGGTTGCGCAACGTCACCGTTCTCGAGGAGGTACGGATCGACGCGGAGCGGAGCGCCTATCGGCGGCGGGTGTGCCAGAGCGTGGTCGCCGTACAGCCGGTGGATCGCCTCATCATCGCGCACCAGGGCGAGGCCGGGTGTGATGCCGAGCGGCTCGCGCTGCGAGCGGAGAGCGGCTGCCGGATCGGCCGGGTCGCCCGCTCCCCCGAGGCCGGCGCGCTGCTCGGCGAACTGTTGCTCGACCGGGTGCTCGCGGTCGGTGAGACCGCCGTCGTGCGGTACGAGATCGAGGACCGGAACAAGTTGCCGTCCACCGACTATCAGCGGTTCAGCGAGTGGGGCGGGATGCATTACGTGCTGGAGGTCCAGTTCGACCGCGCCGCGCTCCCGGTCCGCGTCCACGAAGTCCGCCGCCGGCACACCACCGGCCCCAACCTCGTCCAACGCGACCTGATGCTCACCCCGGACGGCCGCGTCCACGTCATCGAACCGTCCGCACCGTCCGGAACGGTCGGGATCGCGTGGGAATGGGACTAGACGCGGAAGCCGGCGTGGACGTGGTCGTGGTGGGTGCGGTCGGAGAAGTACGCCGCGCCCGACAGCAGGTACGGCCCGCCGACGTTGTAGGAGCCGAGTGATTCGGCGGCGCGCATGTACGACGTGACGAGGGAGCGCGGCGTCGACGGGGACACGACCGCGTGGTCGTTGATCTGCCAGGTGTCGAACGCCCGGCCGCGCGGGTGGTCGCTCGGGCGATCGGTGCCGAAGACATCGATCGGGTGACCGGAGCGGATCACGCTGATCCCGATCCGGTACGTCCTCGCCAGCTCGAGCATCGCGGTCAGCACGCTGTCGTGGACCTGCCCGGAGCGGATGTCCGCGACGGATGCCGGAGGCAACGAGATCTGTTCGCTCGCCAGCACCTGCCGCGCGGCCGTCGACAGGCTCGGCACCGGCGCTCCGGGCTGCGCGGGGTGGGTCGCGGTCACGCGCCAGATTCCTTGCGCGGACTTGCTCAGGCGTACGTCGACCGTCGTACCGCCGGTGATCAAACGGTTCGCCCTGATCGAGTACACGCGGCAAGGCACCAGCACACTGGCCGAGTCGGTGAGGATCCCGCCGTACTGCGCCTCGATCACGTCGATCGCTGCGCGCGTCTCGGTCGGCTGCAACAGCTTCACCACGGCCGCCACAGCAAGTCGTTTGACCTCGGGCTCGATCTCACCCGGACCAGGAGCCCACGACCGCACGGCCGGCAGCGCAACCGTCGGCGAGGCAGAGGGCACCGGGGTCGGTGTGGACCGCGGCGTGGTTGCAGACGGCGTGGTGGTAGACGGCGGAGCGCTGGAGGAACTCGCCTGGTTCTGACCCGATGAATCGCTGCAGCCCGCCAACAGCGCAACACCTGCGATCATGAACGCTCGACGCCTCATGTTCGCAGTGTCCCTACACCCACAAACCGCGCGCGTGAACAACTACCGCGCGACGACTTTGCGGTTGCGGGACCAGCGGCGGAGTACGGCGACCAGGACCAGCAGCTCGCACAGCGAAGCCACGATGACGTAGATCCAGCGGCTCGACCAACTCTCCTCAGCGCCGACCACGGCAATGCGGTCGGTGTGGTCGGGGTTGTAGCGGACCTGGACCTCATTGCCAGGTTTCGCGTCCTCGACCCGGAACCGCGACGTACGCGCGGTGATCTGGCGACCGTCGGGGAGGGTGTACGCAACGTCGATCCAGTTCGCATATCGGTTGCGGCTCAAGCTGGAAGCCTTCACGACCTTACCGGCCGCGGTCGGTGCGTCCGCGGGGACGGCAAGCGGACGCAGGGCGGCGACGACGAGCACCGCCAGGATCACCGTCACGACACCGAGGATCGGGAGCAAGAAGTTCAGGCCGAGGGGTGGTCCAGTCCGGTTGTCCGCCATGCCCCCATGATGATTGGCCGACGGGTCAAGCCTGTCCTGGTCTACTGCGTGACGCGGTAGACGTCGAATACGCCCTCGACCGAGCGCACCGCCTTCAGTACGTGTCCGAGATGGGTCGGATCGCCCATTTCGAAGGTGAAGCGGGACTTCGCGATCCGGTCGCGGGTCGTGGTGAGCGCCGCGGACAGGATGTTCACGTGGTAGTCCGACAGCACCCGCGTGATGTCCGACAGCAGCCGCGCCCGGTCCAGCGCCTCGACCTGGATCGCCACCAGGAACACCGACTGCGCGGTCGGCGCCCACTCGACCTCGACGATCCGCTCCGGCTGGGTCTTCAGGTTCTCGACGTTCGCGCAGTCGGACCGGTGCACCGAGACGCCCGCGCCCCGGGTGATCCAGCCGATGATCTCGTCCCCCGGCACCGGCGTGCAGCACCGGGCCAGCTTCGACAGCACGTCCGTCGCACCCTTGACGATGACGCCGGCGTCGCCGCGCGCGGTCCGCTTCCGCCGCTCCCGCGACTGCGGCAGCCGCAGCCCCTCGGCCAGGTCCTCCGCCGCGCCCTCTTCGCCGCCGTACGTCTCGATGAGACGCCGTACGACGGCCTGGGCGCTGACGTGCTGCTCGCCGACGGCGGCGTACAACCCGGTGACGTCCGGGTAGCGCAGCGAGTTGGCGACCGCGGTCAGGGTCTCGTGCGACAGCAGGCGCTGCAGCGGCAGGCCCTCCTTGCGGAGCTGCTTCGCGATCGCGTCCTTGCCCTGCTCGATCGCCTCGTCGCGGCGTTCCTTGGAGAACCAGTGCTTGATCTTGTTCCGCGCGCGAGGGCTCTTGACGAACGTCAGCCAGTCGCGGGACGGACCCGCGCCCTGCGCCTTCGAGGTGAAGACCTCGACGACGTCGCCGTTCTCCAGGGTGCTCTCCAGCGGCACCAGGCGGCCGTTGACCCGGGCACCGATACAGCGGTGCCCGACCTCGGTGTGCACGGCGTACGCGAAGTCGACCGGCGACGACCCGACCGGCAGCGACATCACGTCACCGCGCGGCGTGAAGACGTAGACCTCGGCGTTGTTGATCTCGAACCGCAGCGAGTCCAGGAACTCCGACGGGTCGGAGGTCTCCCGCTGCCAGTCGACGAGCTGCCGGACCCAGGGCATGTCGTTCGGGCCGCCGACCTCGGTGCTCGGCGTGTCCGGCGCGACCGAGGTCGGGTCCTCCTTGTACTTCCAGTGCGCGGCGATGCCGTACTCCGCGCGGCGGTGCATCGAGAACGACCGGATCTGCAGCTCCACCGGCTTGCCCTGCGGGCCGATCACGGTGGTGTGCAGCGACTGGTACATGTTGAACTTCGGCATCGCGATGTAGTCCTTGAACCGGCCGGGGACCGGGTTCCACCGCGCGTGCATGATGCCGAGGGCCGCGTAGCAGTCGCGGACCGACTCGACCAGGACCCGGATGCCGACCAGGTCGTAGATGTCGCCGAACTCGCGGCCGCGGACGATCATCTTCTGGTAGATCGAGTAGTAGTGCTTCGGGCGGCCGGTGACGGTGGCCTTCACCTTCGCCGAGCGCAGGTCCTCGTGCACCTGGTCGATGACGGTGGCCAGGTACTCGTCGCGGGACGGGGCGCGTTCGGCGACCAGGCGGACGATCTCGTCGTACACCTTCGGGTGCAGGGTCGAGAACGCCAGGTCCTCGAGCTCCCACTTGATCGTGTTCATACCGAGCCGGTGCGCCAGCGGGGCGTAGATCTCCAGGGTCTCGCGGGCGATCCGCTCCTGCTTCTCCTGCCGGAGCGAGCCGAGCGTGCGCATGTTGTGCAGCCGGTCGGACAGCTTGATCACCAGCACCCGGATGTCCTTGGACATCGCGACGACCATCTTGCGGATCGTCTCGGCCTGCGCGGACTCCCCGTACCGCACCTTGTCCAGCTTGGTGACACCGTCGACCAGCATGGCGATCTCTTCGCCGAAGTCGCGGGTCAGTTCGTCCACCGTGTACGGCGTGTCCTCGACGGTGTCGTGCAGCAGCGCGGCGCACAGCGTGGTCGCGGTCATACCGAGCTCGGCGAGGATGGTGGCGACGGCGAGCGGATGGGTGATGTACGCGTCGCCGGACTTGCGCATCTGGCCGCTGTGGTACTTCTCCGCGGTCCGGTAGGCGCGCTCGATCATCCCGAGGTCGGCCTTCGGGTGGGTCGCACGGACCACCCGGAACAGCGGCTCGAGCATCGGCGCCCGGTTCGGGTGCCGGGTGCCGCCGAGGCGGGCGAGGCGGGCGCGGACCCGGGCCGGCGCGATCCGCGGCGGCTGGGTCGCGGGCGGCGGTGACGCCGGAGCCGGGCGCACCGGTGACGGCGCGCGCGGAGGGTCCTGCGGTACGGCGTTCGGTACCGCAGATGTCATCGCCGGGTCTTCGCCCACGTTGTGTCCCTCCGCCGACAGGCCACCAGTCTAGAGGCCTTCGTCCAGCCAGGCAGACCGGCCTGTGGACAACACGCCGGGTCACCCGACGGCTGCGGAGAGTGTACCTGTACCTACACCGTCAGCAGCGCCGTGACGTGCTCGCCGTCGAGGCGCGCCCGGCCCGGCAGGAACGACAGCTCCAGGAGCACCGCCGCACCGGCGACCTCCGCGCCACACCGGCGGATCAGCCGGAGGCAGGCCTCCACGGTGCCGCCGGTGGCCAGGACGTCGTCGATGACCAGCACCCGGTCCCCGGGCGCGAACGCGTCCTGGTGCACCTCGATGGTCGCCTCGCCGTACTCCAGCGCGTACGACTCCTCGTACGTCGCGGCCGGCAGCTTGCCCTTCTTCCGGACCGGGACGAACCCGGCGCCGAGGGCGAGCGCGACCGGGGCGGCGAGGATGAACCCGCGCGCCTCGATCCCGACCACCTTGTCGACCACCGGGTTGCCGTCGTCGTCCCTACCGGCCGCCGCCAGCGCCTCCACGACCTGGCCGAAACCGGTGTGGTCGGCCAGCAGCGGGGTGATGTCCTTGAACACCACCCCTTGCTGCGGGTAGTCGGGGATGTCGCGGATGCCGTCGGCGAGGACCTTCTCCAGCGACCGCATCACTTACCGCGCTTCGACCGCGGCTTGCGGCTCGGCTGCGGGCGCCCGGCGGCCGTGGCCTTCATCGGCCGCGAAGTCGGCGCCGGCGCCGAACCGGTGGCCCGGTCCGCCTTCCGCGGCGTGTCCTGGACGACGGACCGCGCGGCCGCCGGCGCACCGGCGGTCGCCACCTCGGCCGGAGCCGCCTCCGCCTTCGCGACCTGCACCCTCTTCGCGGACACCCGCTTGTTCAGCGCCTGCATGGCCGGCTCGCGCTCCTTGAAGACCGCGAGCAGCGACGGCGCGATGAAGATCGACGAGTACGCACCGACGGCGATACCGACGAACAGCGCCAGCGACAGGTCCTTCAGCGGGCCGGTACCGAGCACCAGAGTGCCGACGACCAGGATCGCGCCGACCGGGAGCAGCGCGGTGACGGTGGTGTTGATCGACCGGACCACGGTCTGGTTGACGGCCAGGTTGGTGGCGTCGGAGTACGTGAACCGGTTCGACGCGGTGATCCCGCGGGTGTTCTCACGGACCTTGTCGAACACGACGACCGTGTCGTACAGCGAGTAACCGAGGATCGTCAGGACGCCGATCACCGTCGCCGGCGTGACGTCGAACCCGACCAGCGCGTACACCCCGACCGTGATCGAGACGTCGTGGACCAGCGCGATGATCGCGGCCAACGATGCCTTGGCTTCCCGGAAGTACAGCCAGATCACGATGAAGACCAGGGCCAGGAACACGATCAGCGCCATGATCGCCTTGTCGGCGATCTGCTTGCCCCAGGAGGCGCCGATCTGCTGCGAGGTGACCTGGTCGGCCGGGATCCCGGCCTCCTTGCCGATCGCCGCGCGCACCGTGCCGATGTCGGCCTGCTCCAGCGGCTTGGTCTGGACCCGGACCTTCTCGTTGTTGATCGTGGTCACGACCGGGTCGCCGAGACCCTTGGAGTTGGTGGCCTTCACCGCGTTGGTGAAGTCGTTCACCGTGCTGTTGGTGACCTTGACCTTCGCCTCGTACTCGACACCGCCGCGGAACTCGATACCGAGCGCCAGGCCGCGGACGAACAGGCCACCGAGCGAGACGAGGACCAGGATCGCCGAGAGGCTGAACCAGAACTTGCGGTGACCGATGAAGTCGTACGAGACCTCACCGCGGTGCAGCTTGGCACCGATCTGTCCGAGCTTCGACATCAGACCTCGCCTCCCACCGGCTTGCGCGTCGACGGCGTCCGGCGCGGCCGGCCCGTCGGTCTGGTCTGCCCGGGCAGACGTTCGACGCCGAGATGCTCCGGATCCAGGCCGGACAGCTTGTGGCCGTGGCCGAAGAAGTTGGTCCGGGCCAGCATCGTGACGACCGGCTTGGTGAACAGGAAGACCACCACCAGGTCGATCAGCGTCGTCAGGCCGAGCGTGAACGCGAAGCCGCGGACGCTGCCGATCGCCAGCACGTACAGGACGATCGCGGCCAGCAGCGAGATCGAGTCGGCCGCGATGATCGTGTGCTTGGCGCGGGCCCAGCCGGTCTCGACCGAGGAGCGCAGGCTGCGACCCTCACGGACCTCGTCGCGGAGTCGTTCGAAGTAGATGATGAACGAGTCCGCGGTGATACCGACCGCGACGATCAGACCGGCGATACCGGCCAGGGTCAGCGTGAACCCGATCGCCTTGCCGAGCAGGATCACCAGGGTCCCGGTGAGAATGCCGGCCGCGAGCAGCGAGACCACCACGACGATCCCGAGACCGCGGTAGTACAGGAAGCAGAAGATCACGACCAGCGCGAGGCCGGCGATACCGGCCCAGATGCCGGCCGACAACTGGTCACCACCGAGCTGCGGCGACACCGTGTCGACCGAGGAGATCTCGAACTTCACCGGCAGCGAGCCGTACTTCAGCACGTTCGCCAGATCACGGGCCTCGGCCTCGGTGAACGTACCGGTGATCTGCGCCTGGCCGCCCGGGATCGGCTTGTCCACGCTCGGGGTCGAGATGGTCACGCCGTCCAGCACGATCGCGAACAGGTTCTGGCCCTGGCCGCGCTGCGAGATCGCCGTGGTGGCCTTGAGGAACTTGTTGCCGCCCTCGCCGGTGAACTTCAGGTTGACCTGCCACTGCAGGCCGTTCTGCGGGATACCGGCCGAGGCGTCGGACAGGTCGGTACCGGCCATCACCGCGGGGCCGAGGAGGTACTTGTACTGACCGCCCTTGTCACAGGAGAACAGCGGCTTCTTCGGGTCGTCGGACTGCTTGTCCTTGTCGGCGCACTTGAAGGCCGCGAAAGCTGCCTGGGTGGCCGCGTCCGGCGTGTACTGCAGCGGGTCGTTGCTCGCGGCCGGGGTCGACGGCGTCGTGGCGGGCGCGGTCGGGGTCGTACTCGCCTTCGGGGTGGTGCTCGACTTGGCCGGCGTCGGCGTCGGCGTGGCCTGGCCCAGCGCGCTCGTCCAGGCCCGGCCCTTCGGCGTACTGCTGGTGGTCGGCTTGATCGTGGCGCTCGGCGTCACCTTCGTACTCGGCTTCGGCGTCGCGCTCGGCTTCGTACTGGGCTTGGGCGTCGGCGTCGTCGTCGGTGTCGGCTGCGGGGCCGTGGCCTGCGCGCCGTAGACGATCCGGAAGTACAGCAGGGCGGTCTGACCGACCTGCGACACCAGGGATTCCTTCGTGGCACCGGGTACGGCGACGTTGATGATGTTCGACCCGGAGGTGGTGATGTCGGCCTCGGCGACACCGGCGCCGTTCACCCGCTGGCCGATGATGTTCTTCGCCTCGTTCAACTGGTCGGCGGTGACCTTGCCGGTACCGTCGATGGTCTTGGCGGTCAGCGTGATCGTGGTGCCGCCACGCAGGTCCAGACCGAGTTTGGGCTTCCAGGTCTTGGTCAGCGCCATGATCCCGAACAGCAGAACGATCACCACCAGCAGGGTGATCAGGCTCCGCGCGGGGCGGGATGTCGAAGTCGTTGCCACGTCAGATTCAACCTTTGTACTTCTGGGCGCGCCGTACCGTCACTGGATCGTTCACAGGACGCCGTACGACGCGCCGCAGGCCGTTGGGACGGTAATCAGTTCTCGGTGTGCGTCGGCGGCAGCTTCGGCGTGTCCTGCACCTTGCCGGCGGCCTTGTCCGCACCGGCGTCCGGTACGTCGACCTTCTCCGGCGTGCTGGCCTCGTCGGCGTCCGTGACATCCGTGGCGTCGTCGGCGGCGGCCGGCTCCTCGGCGGCGTCCTCGTCCGGGATCACCCGGCCGACCGCGGCCTTGACGACCTGCACGAGGACGCCCTCGGAGATCTCCAGGGTGACGTAGTCGTCATCGGTCTCCTCGACGATGCCGACCAGGCCGCTGGTGGTGATCACCTTGGTGCCGGGCTGCAGCTGGGCGACCGTGTCGGCCTGACGCTGGCGCTGCTTCTTCTGCGTGCGGCTCATGAACCAGATCATTCCGACGATCAGGATCAGCGGCAGGAGCAGCGTGATGCCGCCGCCCCCGGAAGAGGCCATCGGTACGGCGAGGAGTTGCATCGGGTCTCAGAATCCTTCGTCGGGTCGGTTGTACGGGCGTCCGGCACGCTCTGCGGGAGCGCGCAGGGTCGCAGCGGAAAGACCTGGAGGTCAGGCCACCGGGGAGTCTAACCCTGAGCGTCAACAACTGCCTCATGACACCGGGTCACGTTTGAGTTACTCGCTACGGAGTGTCTACGTACCGGCGCCGTCAGTGGTTCCCGGCTGTTCAGTTCGGGGCTGGACTCCTCAGTCGTACTCAGTCGTCGTCAGTCGTCTTCGGCGTCGAAGAGCGTGTCCGCGAAGGTCGCGCCCTTGGGGACCTTCAGGCCGATGTGCCGCCAGGCCGCGGGCGTGGCGACGCGGCCGCGCGGCGTCCGGGCCAGGTAGCCCGACCGGACCAGGAAAGGTTCCGCTACTTCCTCCACGGTCTCACGTTCCTCGCCGACCGCAACCGCCAGCGTGGAAAGACCAACCGGTCCGCCCCCGAACCGGCGGCACAACGCGTCCAGGACGGACCGGTCCAGCCGGTCCAGGCCCATCTTGTCGACCTCGTACAGATCCAGGGCGGCCTTGGACAACGCGAGCGTGATGATGCCGTCCGCGCGGACCTCGGCGTAGTCGCGGACCCGGCGGAGCAGCCGGTTCGCGATCCGCGGCGTCCCTCGGGAGCGGGAGGCGATCTCGGTCGCGCCCTCCGGCGTGATGTCGACCTCGAGCAGTGCGGCCGACCGGTTCACGATCTTCTCCAGCTCGGCCGCCTCGTAGAACTCCAGGTGCCCGGTGAACCCGAACCGGTCCCGCAGCGGCCCCGGCAGTAGGCCGGCCCGGGTGGTCGCACCGACCAGCGTGAACGGTGGGATCTCCAACGGAATCGCGGTCGCGCCCGGGCCCTTGCCGACGATCACGTCGACGCGGAAGTCCTCCATCGCCATGTAGAGCAGCTCTTCCGCGGGCCGGGACATCCGGTGGATCTCGTCCAGGAACAGGACTTCGCCCTCGCCCAGCCCAGACAGGATCGCGGCCAGGTCGCCGGCATGCTGGATCGCCGGGCCGCTGGTGACGCGCAGCGGTGCCGACATCTCGCTGGCGATGATCATCGCCAGCGTGGTCTTCCCGAGCCCAGGCGGGCCGGAGAGCAGCACGTGGTCGGGCGTACGGTTCCGCCCGCGGGCCGCGTGCAGTACGAGCTCGAGCTGCTCGCTGACCCGGCGCTGACCGCCGAACTCGGCCAGCGTGCGTGGCCGGAGCGCGGATTCGATCTTGCGTTCCTCGAGATCCACTGCGTCCGCGGAGACCAATGGGCGCACGTTGTCTTCCATCGGCTAGGCCTTCGAGAGCACGCGCAGGGCGGCCCGCAGCAGGTCGGGGACGGACGGGTTCGGGTTGTCGGCGGCCAGCGGTGACACCGCGGTCACGGCGTCCTCGGCGTCCCGCGCGGACCAGCCCAGGCCGACCAGGCCCGCCTGTACCTGATCACGCCACGCCTCCTGCGCCTGCAGCGGCCGGCCGGTCACGGTCCTGGACGGCGCACCGATCTTGTCCTTCAACTCCAGGACGATCCGCTGGGCGCCCTTCTTCCCGATGCCCGGAACCTTCACCAGTACGGCGAGGTCCTCGGTCGCGACGGCCTGCCGCAACTGGTCCGGGCTGAGCACCGCGAGCGCGGCCTGGGCCAGCTTCGGGCCGACACCGGACGCGGTCTGCAGCAGCTCGAACAGGTTCTTCGCGTCGTCGTCGGCGAAGCCGTACAACGTCAGCGAGTCCTCGCGGACCACCATCGAGGTGGCGATCCGGGCCTCCTGCCCCGGGCGTAGACCGGCCAGCGTGCCCGGGTCGCAGTACACCTGCAGGCCCACTCCCCCGACCTCGACCACGGCGCTGTCGACCCCGATGGCCGCCACAGGTCCACGTACGAACGCGATCATCGCTTGCCTTCCTGTGCCGCCACCGCGGCACGCAATCTCGCCACCTGCAGCCGCGACTGGGCCTGCGCGGCCGCCTCGAGGTTGGCCCGGCTGGCGGCCGCCTGCTGGAGCTTGCCCGCCACTCCGCCGCGCCAGACCTGACAGATCGCCAGCGCCAGCGCGTCGGCGGCGTCGGCGGGCGTCGGACGCTCACTCAGCTTGAGGATCCGGGTCACCATCGTGGTCACCTGCTCCTTGTCGGCGCGGCCCGATCCGGTCACCGCGGCCTTCACCTCGCTCGGCGTGTGCAGCGCGACCGGCAGCCCACGGCGGGCCGCCACCACCATCGCGATCCCGGACGCCTGCGCCGTACCCATCACCGTACGGACGTTGTGCTGCGCGAACACCCGCTCGACCGCGACCGCGTCCGGCTGGTACTTCGCGATCCACGCGTCCAGGCCTTCCTCGATCTGGACCAGTCGCTTGGACACGTCCAGCTCGGCCGGCGTCCGGATCACCCCGACGGCGACCAGCACCGGCGGCCTCCCCGGTGTCCCCTCGACAACGCCGAGGCCGCACCGGGTCAGCCCCGGGTCGACGCCGAGCACCCGCATGGACCACCTCCGAACGTTTGTTCGACAACCCTAGTCGGCGCCGTCCCACCGATAGAAATCGACGCGCCGCACACTGCTCTTATGCGGATGGAACTCACGCTCGACTGCACCGACCTGGAGGCTGCTGCGGCCTTCTGGTCGGCCGCGCTGCACTACCGGCGGACGCCGATCGAGGCCGAGGGTTATGCGGCCCTCGAGCCGCCGACCGGCGACGGCTTCCCGATCACTCTCCAACGAGTCCCGGAACCGAAGCTCAGCAAGAACCGCCTCCACCTCGACCTCCTCGTCGAGGACGTCGAGGCCGAGGTGAACCGCCTGGTCCTGCTCGGCGCCACTCGGCTCGAGCAGCACTCCGAGTACGGAACTGCGTGGTGGGTGCTCGCCGACCCGGAATCGAACGAGTTCTGCGTCGGGCAGCTTCCCGCTCAGAAGTAGTCGAGCATGTACGGCGTCCCGCCGGCGAAGACTGCGTCCGTTGCGGTGTCGAGGGCGTCTCCGCCGGCGGCCAGGCCTGCGTTGCGTAGGGCGGCGAGCGGCGTGCCGGCGTACAGCGCTGCCAGTCCCCGCGGTCCGAGGCGGAGCGCGTCGGCCGACGGCTCGGCGGGCTTCAGCTCGGCAGCACCGTCGGCGATCGACAGGTGCCAGTCGCCGGTGTTCGCCGGCAGTTCGGGGTCGTCGATCCGGAGATCGGCCTCGAGTACGGCGTTCTCCGCGAAACCACGCGCCGCGAGCGCGGCCGGGGCGTCGACGAGGCGGAGCATCCAGCGGACCAGCCGCGCATCGCCCGACGCCTCGTGTTCCGCGAGCAGATGGATCGAGTCGAACGGAGCGCAGTACGCCTGGACCGTGGTCGCGATCGACGCACCCGAGCCGACGGTCGCCCACAACGCCCGCGCGGTCTCCTCGGACCCGGCGATGATCTCGTCGACGACCAGGTCGCCGTCCGACCAGCGGTACACGACAAAGCCGTCCTCGGCGATGTACGCGAAGTTGTCCTCGTCCTCGAGCCACGACAGCACCTCGGAGCGCGGCCAGATCAGCGGCCCGTTCGTCCGCTTCGCCGTGTTCGACGCGGTAGCCAGCTCGAGCACCCGGTCCACGTCGGCAGGCGTCGCCTTGCGGACCGCCGTACCGCGGCCGCCGAGAGTACGCAGATCGGCTGCCTGGAAGGAGAACTTGTAGTGTCCGCCCGCGAACTCGTACCCCAGGTGCCGGTACAGAACAGTCGTCGCCGGGTACAGCGCCGTCAGCGGATACCCCTTCTCGACGCAGCGCTGCAGCACCGCGCGCATCATCAGGCTGCCGACCCCACGACCGCGGTACTCCGGGGCGACGACGACGCCGGCCACTCCGCCCATCGGCACCCGGCGGCCGCTCCACCACTGCTCGAACGGCCAGATCCGCGCCGCCGCGACCAGTTCGTCACCGTCGACCACACCGACGATCCGCCGGTCCTCGATGAACGTCGACGCGTTCTTCTTCCACTCGTCCCGGTCACCACCCGGGCCGAACGACCTGATCCGTACCTGCCACACCGAGTCGAGTTGCTCCTCGGTGACGTCCACCACCCGCAGTTCAGTCACGCGGGAGACCCTACGTCTTCTTGTCCGTCACCCACAGGTGAATTGTTCCCTCGACCACCACCGTGCCGTCGTCACGCGTCGCACGCACCTTCACCGGTACGTCGGGGCCAGCCGTCCAGGTCCCCGGATCGGTTTCGGCGGAGCAGGTGATGTCGGACGTCGACTTGGCGAGGTACGCGACCTCCATGCCCTTCGGCAGCCAGCGCTTGCCGGCCGGGATCGTCGCTTCCGCCAGCGCACCCATCGCGGCCTCGAGACCGTTGCACACGGCAATCGCATGCACGGTCCCGATGTGGTTCAGCACAGCCCGCCGCTTCGGCAACGTCAGCGCCGCGTAGTTGGGACTGACCTGCACGAACCGCGGCCGTACGGACCGGAAGTAGGGCGCCTTCCAGGCGAACCCCCACGAGAACACCCGCTCCCCGCCCGGCACCCCACGCAACCGCTCCCACAACCCCAGCACCTGGCTCATCCCCCAATGTTACCCACGAGTCACATCCCCCGTGAAGAGGAACCTTCAGGCGTGCAGCGTGGGGCGGTACGTGAGTTCTTGGCTGAGGTTGTCGAAGGTGCGGCTCTGGACCAGTTCGAGGTCGAAGTCGGCGGCTCCTTCGAAGACCGGCTCGACTCCCGTCTTGCCCGCGATCACCGGGAAGACCGTCACCTGAACGCGGTCGACCAGGCCGGCGGCCATCAGGGCCCGGTTGAGCGACAGGCTCCCGTGCGAGCGCAGCGGTACGTCGGACTCCTCCTTGAGCCGGGCGATCGCCTCGACGGCATCCCCGCACACGACCGTCGCGTCCGGCCAGTCGAACGGTCCGTCGAGCGTCGACGACACAACCGTCCTCGGCATGGTCCGCATCCGCTCCAGCTCGGGGTCGAGCGCTCCGAGCGGGAACTTGCTCAAGCCGATCATCTCCGTGAACAGCCGGAACGTGTTCGCCCCGAACACCATCCGCTGCCCCTCGTGTAGCTGCGCTCATCACACGCTCCCTGAACTAGTCGGCGCCCGAACAGGCAACCACTCACCAGAGCGTCGAACACATCCCCCCCGAATTCGACACACTCGCCCGAACATGTCGAGGCCGGCGTACCCGTGTGGGGTACGCCGGCCTCAGCAGAACCGGGGTGGGTCAGCCGACCTCGGCCATGATCTCGTCCGAGACGTCGAAGTTGGCGTAGACGTTCTGGACGTCGTCGCTGTCCTCGAGGGCGTCGATCAGGCGGAAGATCTTGCCGGCGCCGTCGGCGTCGAGTTCCACCGTCATCGACGGGACGAACTGGACGTCGGCGGAGTCGTAGTCGATACCGGCGTCCTGGAGCGCCGTCCGGGCCGCGACCATGTCGGTGGCCTCGGTGACGACCTCCCAGGAGTCACCCAGGTCGTTGACCTCGTCGGCGCCGGCCTCGAGCACGGCCTCCATCACGTCGTCCTCGGTCAGCGACTTACCGTCCTGCTCCTTGGCGACGACGATGACGCCCTTGCGGTTGAACAGGTACGCGACCGAGTTCGGGTCGGCGAGCGAGCCGCCGTTGCGGGACATCGCCGTCCGGACGTCCGCGGCGGCCCGGTTCCGGTTGTCGGTGAGGCATTCGACCAGCATCGCCACGCCGTTCGGGCCGTAGCCCTCGTACATGATCGTCTGGTACTCGGCGCCGCCGGCCTCGGCGCCGGAGCCGCGCTTGACCGCGCGGTCGATGTTGTCGTTCGGGACCGAGGACTTCTTCGCCTTCTGGATGGCGTCGTACAGGGTCGGGTTCCCGCCAGGGTCGCCACCGCCCATCCGGGCGGCCACCTCGATGTTCTTGATCAGCTTCGCGAAGAGCTTGCCGCGCTTCGCGTCGATGACGGCCTTCTTGTGCTTCGTGGTGGCCCACTTGGAGTGGCCTGACATGGCGAACCAACCCTTCTAACCTCTTAAGCGTCTAGCGGCCGCGGACCAGCTCGGCGAAGTAGCCGTGCAGCCTGGCGTCCCCGGTCATCTCCGGATGGAACGACGTGGCCAGCAGCCGGTCGTGGCGAACCGCGACGATCCTACCCGCGGCCGGGCCCGACCTCACCGTCGAGAGTACCTCCACGTCCCTGCCGACGCGTTCCACCCACGGTGCACGGATGAACACCGCGTGGTACGGCGTATCCAGCGCGGCGAACTCGAGATCGGCCTCGAACGAGTCGACCTGGCGCCCGAACGCGTTCCGCCGGACGGTCACGTCCAGCCCGCCGAGGGTCTCCTGACCGGCGATCCCGCCGGTGATCTCGTTCGCCAGCATGATCATCCCGGCGCAGGTGCCGAACGCGGGCATCCCGTCGGCGATCCGCTTCTGCAGCGGTTCGAACAGGTCGAACGTCCGCGCCAGCTTGTACATCGTGGTCGACTCGCCACCCGGCAGCACCATCGCGTCGACCTGCTCGAGCTCCGCGGGCCGGCGTACCGCACGAGCCTCGACCCCGACCGACGTCAGCATCGCGAGGTGCTCACGCACATTGCCCTGCAGCGCGAACACACCGATCACGGTCACAGCGTCACTCTCCGTTGCCAGTTGAGCGTGACCTCGATGCGGCCCTCGTCGAAGACGGCGGGGAGGTCGTGCTGGTGCAGGAGCGCGAGCACGTCTTCCAGCAACGGCTCACCGGGGGCGACGTTGCCGGTGTCGGGATGCCAGAGCTTGAGCTCGAGCATCCCGAAGTCGACGGCGTGCCAGACGTCGGTGTCGGTGAAGAACACCAGGCCTTGCGGATTCTCCGCGGCTTCGAGCGCTGCACGGGCGACGTGGTGGTCCGGCGTGTACCGGACCACCACGAGCCCGAGGCTCTCCAGCTCGCTCAGGACGGCGTCCAGCCGATCCGGATCGGTGGTCGCGGGCCACTCGGCGGCCTCGGCGTCGAGGTCCATGACCGCCTCGCCGATCAGCAGCGGTACGAGCGACGCCGCGTCCATCGACGGTGCGTCCTCCTGCACCGCCTCGGTCAGGGCGGCTGTGATCGCCGCGTGGTCGGCGTACCCCGATCGCACCAGGACGCGGGCCAGGCCGCGCAGTTCCCGGGCGGTCCGCTCGTCGACGTGCATACCGCCCAGGGTAGTCGAGGGCAGGTCTCCCGCTCCCACGCCGTCGCGAGGAGGTGCTCGGTGCGGTGCATCGGCGTGCGGGGGCGAAGGTCTCGATGCGGAGCATCGTGGCCTTTGCACCCGTGCGGCGAGGTGCCGTGCCGAGTGCCCCGCAGTAGGCGTGGGAGCGGGAGACCTGACCTACCCTCCTACTTCACACCTCCGGCGGTCACCGAGACCTGCAACTGCCGCTGGAAGATGATGTAGACGACCAGAACCGGCGCCACCGTGATCACCACGGCCGCGAACAGCGCACCGAAGTCCACCGCGTAACCGGCCTGCGACGCGAACGACGCCATGCCCTGCGAGAGCACGTAGTTGTTCGAGTCGGTGTTCAGGGCAACGGGCAGCAGGAACTGGTTCCACAACCCGAGGAAGTTGAAGATGGCGACCGACGCCATCCCCGGCCGTGCCATCGGCAACATCACCGAGAAGAACGACCGCCACTCCCCCGCGCCGTCGATCTGCGCGGCTTCGTACACCTCACCCGGCAGCGCCTTGAAGAAGGAGTGCAGGAAGAACACGGTGAACGGCAGCGCGAACGCGACGTACGTGATGATCAAGCCTGGCAGGGTGTTCAGCAGTGACAAGTTCTTCAGGACGAAGAACAGCGGCACGATCGCCAGGAAGACCGGGAACGTCAGTCCGGCCAGCATCGAGTAGTAGATCAGCCGGTTGCCCGGGAACGTGAACCTGGCCAGCACGTACGCGCACATCGCGCCGAGGACCATCACCAGCACCAGCGAGGAGCCGACGACGATCACCGTGTTCAGGAAGTAGCGGCCGATTCCGGCCGTGGTCCAGGCGTGCGCGTAGTTGCTGAACCGCAGCTTGCCCGGCAGCGACAGCGGGTTGCCCAGCACCTCCTGCGTCGACTTGAACGAGGACAGCAGCGTCCACACCAGCGGCAGGATGACCAGCAGCGACCACAGGATCAGCGCGATGTGGGCGGTGGTGGCAACCCCCTTGCCCTCCCGGGATCCCGCGCCGGACGCGCGGGACCCGGCGACGACCTCGGTCCGGTCGGCGGTGGTTGTCATCGGCGTACCTTTCGCTCACGTCCGCCGGTGAGGGCGTTCACCAAGAAGACCAGCCCCGCGAACAGCATCGTCACGGCGGCCAGGACCACACCCATCGCGGTCGAGTAGCCGAACTGCCCCTTGGTGAAGGCCGTGGTGAACAGTTGCTGCGGCATGACCAGCGTCGAGTTCTGCGGGCCACCGCCGGGGTTCAGCGCCTGCATGTACACGAAGGCGTCGAGGGCGGCGATCCCGAGGTAGATGTACGCCGTCTGCACGTTGTCGCGGATCAGCGGCAGGGTCAGGAACACCGCCGTACGGAACCGGCCGGCGCCGTCGATCCGGGCCGCCTCGAACACCTCCGGGTCGATACCGCGGATGGCGGCGATGAACAGCACCATGTAGAAGCCGACGAAGCCCCAGATCATCACGAACATCGAGGCCGGCATCGCGGTCCGGGCGTCCCCCAGCCACGCGTAGTTCTCGAACCCGTGCAGCCCGATCTTCGACAGCACAGCGTCCAGGATGCCCGAGGCCGGGGTGAACACCTGCGCCCAGATCAGGCCGATCACGATCGCCGGGATCACGTAGGGGAAGAACGACACGATCCGGTAGAAGCCGGAGTTCCGCAGGCCGCGGACGGTCCCGGTCCCCGAACCGCCGATCGTCACCAGCGTGGCCAGCGTCAGCGCCAGCAAGATGGTCACGATCGGCACCACGAGCGCGAGCTCGACGTTGTTGCGGACGGCCTTCAGGAAGATGTCGTCGTGGAACAGCTTCACGTAGTTGTCGAAGCCGACGAAGTTCATTCCCGAGCTGAAACCCGACCAGTCGGTCAGCGAGTACCACAGCGCCTGCACGAACGGCGAGACCACGAAGATCACGAAGACCGCCAGCGGCAGTCCGAGGAACACGACCATGAAGCTGACCCGGTCGAAGGTCAGCGGGCGGCGGCGCCGGCGGGCGGACCGCGTGGGTCCGCCCTCCGTCACGACATCTTGCGTCATGGTCACTTGGTGACCGGAATCTTCTTGACCGAGCTGTCGTTGCGCACCTTGTCGGTGATCTGCTGCAGGCCCTTCGTCAGGCCGGCCGCGTCCAGCTGGCCGGACAGGAACGAGTTCCAGACCACCAGCTGGTCGGTGTTCATGCCGTACAGGCCGAAGACCTGGTAGTCGAAGACGTTCGTACCGGCCGCGTCCAGCATCTGCGTTTGCGACTGCAGCGCGGTCGAACCGAAGCCGTCCGCGGGCACCAGACCCTTGACGATCGTCGGCGCGAGCCGCGTCTTGGCGAAGTTGGTCGCCGCGTCCTTGGACAGCATGGCCCGCAGCACCTCCTTGCCGCCGGCAACGTTCTTGCCCTTGGACGGTACGACGAACGGCTCACCGGCCGCGCTGCGCAGGGACTCCCACGGCAGCTTCGGGCTGGCGGTGAGCGTGGGCTCCGGGATGCCCTTCATGTCGAAGCCCGCCTTGGTGGCCTTCTTCATCTCGTTCTCGATCCAGGAACCCGACGGGTACAGGATCGCCATCTGGTCGTTGCTCCACTTCGCCTGCGCGGCGGTGAACTGGGTGCCGGCGCCGCCGGGGACGAAGTACCCGTTCTTGACCATGGTCTCCATGGCCTTGAAGACGCCCTGGAGCTGCGGCAGCGACCAGCAGTTCTCCTTGAGGTTCTCCAGCGCCAGCCGGACCTCGTCGCCACCCTCCTTGATCGCGGAGTCGACGGCCAGGGTGTGGTAGTAGGTCGCGGCTTCCTTGCCCCAGACGAACAGGTACTTGCCCTTCGCCTTGGCCTTGGCGCCGAGGTCGAGCAGGTCGTCGTACGTCTTCGGCGGCGTCCACCCGTTGGCCTTGAAGAGGCTGTCGGAGTACCACAGGCCGTAGAGGGTGAGTACGTAGTTCATGGCAACGAACTTGCCGTCGAACGTACCGGGGTTCTTGGCACCCGGGTACAGGGTGTCGGCGATCTTCTTGCCCTCGTAGTTGTCGGCCTCGAAGACGTCGTCCAGCGTCTCCAGCTGGTCCAGGATCGTGTTGAAGCCGATCTGGTTCGCACCGGAGTTGTCGATCAGGTCAGGCGGGTTGCCGCCGACGAAGCGCGGCTGCAGTTGCTGGGCGATCTGCGTGGACGGCGAAACCTTGACCGTCGAGCCCGAGTGCTTCTGCTGCACGATGTTCGCCGCGAACGTCACGTAGTCGTAGCCGTACCCGCCATTGAAGATCACCGCGTCGACGGACGACTTGTCCGCCATCCCGAACGGGTTGTCCGCGCTCTTCGTCCCGGTCGACCCGGAGTTGCCGTTGCTGTTGCTGCCGCCGGTCGCGCAGCCGGCGAGTGCGCCGCCGAGGGGAAGCACCGCGGCCGCCGCCAGGCTCCCCCGCAGGAGACTCCGACGTCCGATCTTGCTGGTCTCGCTCATTTGGTCCTGCCTCTTCTCACTAGATTCCCGACGGTGCTGTTGGCACCTGCCCCTTGTGGTGAGCGTCCCCCGGTCCGTAGGCGGCCAGCGCTCGGCGTGGCTGGTTGCTCACGGTCCAGCCACGCGGTCGGCAGCAGCACGCACTGGAACGCGCACTGCTCGCTCAAGTAGTTTCGCATTGTCTTTGCCAAAGTCGTTCGGCGTCAAGCCTTCGGACGGCGAGTCCTGGACCCGGCAACCGGCGGGCGATGACCCCGAACGCCTTGTGCAACACACGCCCCCACGGTTGCCCTCCTGCACCCGGACCGCGACCGACGCGCCGAATCCGATCCCATTTCGTGACCTCATGGCAAGTGGATAGCTGCTCGAAAACGCCGAAACCCGATCATCGGCGTGCAGCCGATGATCGGGTCTCTGACTATGTACTTACTTAATATGTAGTTACTTACCAGCCGCGCTCGGCGAGCCGGTGCGGCTGCGGGATCTCGTCGACGTTGATGCCGACCATGGCTTCGCCGAGGCCGCGGGAGACCTTGGCGATCACGTCGGGGTCGTCGTGGAACGTGGTGGCCTTGACGATCGCCTCGGCGCGCTGGGCCGGGTTGCCGGACTTGAAGATGCCGGAGCCGACGAACACGCCCTCGGCGCCGAGCTGCATCATCATCGCGGCGTCGGCCGGGGTGGCGATACCGCCGGCGGTGAACAGCACGACCGGGAGCTTGCCGAGCTGCGCGACCTCCTTGACCAGCTCGTACGGCGCCTGCAGTTCCTTCGCCGCGACGTACAGCTCGTCCTCCGGCAGGCTCTGCAGCTTGCGGATCTCCTGGCGGATCTGGCGCATGTGGGTGGTCGCGTTGGAGACGTCACCGGTACCGGCCTCGCCCTTGGAGCGGATCATCGCCGCACCCTCGGTGATCCGGCGGAGCGCCTCGCCGAGGTTGGTCGCGCCGCAGACGAACGGCACGGTGAACTGCCACTTGTCGATGTGGTTCGCGTAGTCGGCCGGGGTGAGCACCTCGGACTCGTCGATGTAGTCGACACCGAGGCTCTGCAGCACCTGCGCCTCGACGAAGTGCCCGATCCGGGCCTTGGCCATCACCGGGATCGAGACCGCGGCGATGATGCTGTCGATCATGTCCGGGTCGCTCATCCGGGACACGCCGCCCTGCGCGCGGATGTCGGCCGGGACCCGCTCCAGCGCCATCACCGCGACCGCGCCGGCGTCCTCGGCGATCTTGGCCTGCTCGGCGGTGACGACGTCCATGATCACGCCGCCCTTGAGCATCTCCGCCATCCCGCGCTTCACCTTCGCGGTGCCGGTGGTGGGCGTCTGGTTCTCGGTCACTGCATCCTCCTGGTCGTGGGGCTCGTTCCCAGATTAGGAGGCGTCGTGCACCTAACTTCAGTCCACTCCGAATCAAGTGGACTGAAGGGCCTCGCCGAGCCGGGCGACGACGAGCCGCAGCGTCGCCGGTGGCGCGGTGAACGGGATCCGGATGTGCCGGCGGTCGGTCGCGTCCGGCGTGAACAGATCGCCCGCACCGAGCAACAGACCCTGCTCCCGGGCTGCGTCCAGGACCCGCCGGGCTCTCGTCTCGGTCAGCTCGAGCCAGAGCGTCATCCCGCCGGTCGGCGTGGGCCACGCCACACCGTCGAGCGTCCGCAGTCCGGTCTCGAGCGCGTTCAGGTTGGCCCGCAGCCGCGTACGCCGTCGTCCGATCACCTTGTCCAACTTCGGCACGATCGCCTGCGCCAGCAGGTCATCCAGCGCACTGGGCGACGCGACACTGAGCTGAGCCGCAGTGTTGATCCGGCGCCTGAGTTGCTTCCCGGTCCGGACCCAGCCGACCCGCAACCCACCCCAAACGGTCTTGGACAGCGAACCGACGCTGACTGTCCTGGGATACCGGCTCAACGGCTCGGCCTGCTGACCGTTCGCCAGCCAGAGCGGCCGCATGGTCTCGTCGCTGATCAGAGCCGCGCCGTATCTCCGCGCGATCTCGACGACGGCCTGGCGCCGATCGGCCGGCAGACTCAGCCCGGTCGGATTGTGGTTGTCCGCCTGGAGATAGATCACCTTCGGCCGATGCCGCCGACACAAGTGAGCCAGTTGATCGATGTCCCAAACGCCCGCCGGCCACCCCGCCACGTCCAGGCGGTGCTTCCGCAGCAGGTCAAAGGCAGCGGGGTACGTCGGTGTCTCGGTGATCGCTACTCCCGGGCCGAGGTCCAATCCGGCCAGGGCGGCATTCAGACCGGCAGCTGCGCCGACGGTGAGTGTCAGCTGCTCCGGCTCGGTCGGAACACCTTCTGTGGTGAGGCGATCTGCCAAGGCTGCTCTCAGCTCCTGGGATCCACCCGGCGGCGGGCCGTCACCACCCATCGCCTGCGGCAATCCGTCCTGCACGATCTGCGCCGCCGCCTCCGCCACGTCGTGCGGTGCGGCCGTCGTCGCGAACCGCAGGTCCAGTACCGGCCGGTCCCCCGGCGTCACCGTCGACGCCGGCGCCACCGGGTCCAGCAGCCGGTCCAGCGGGCGTACGACGGTCCCGGAACCGCGCTTGGTCTCCAGTACGCCGTCCCGCCGCAGGTTCTCCAAGGCGCGGACGACGGTCACCCGGCTGACGCCCAGGCGCTCCGCGAGGACCCGTTCCGAGGGCAGCCGGGACCCGATCGAGAGGTCGCCGCGCTCGATCCGCCGCAGGACCAGCCCCTCGACCTGCTCGGTCTTGGTACCGTCCGCGTTATCCAGGTCCCCGACCCGCCACATAAGTCCAGCTTCCCACAACTGGCCTGATGAACGCGGACTGTCCGTCGTGGGTGCTTGGATTCGGGTATGGACGAACGGTGGGCGATCGCCCCGAGTGAGGGCGGCGGCGCGACGCTCGTCGCGCTGCACCCGGACGGGCAGCCCGCCGGCGAGGTACTGCACGAGCCGGATCTCGTGCAGGCCGTCGCGTCCCGGCCGTACGTCTCGCGGTGGGTGTGGCGGGCGTCGGCGGACATCTATCCGCGGCTGCTCGCGGCCGGTGTCCGGGTCGAGCGCTGCTACGACATCGAGAACACCGAGGGTCTGCTGCTCGGACACGAGGGACGGCTCGGCGAGCCACGGTCGGCCGCGGCCGCGTGGGGACGGTTGAGCGGTGGTCCGGTCCCGGCGGATCCGCCGTTGCGGGCCGTCGTACCGGGTGAGCAGTCGTCGTTGTTCGAGATCGCCGCGGAGCCGGTGCCGTTCGGGGCGTTGCTCAAGGTGTACGCCGATCAGCTCCGGCGGCACGCGCTGACCGAGTTCCCGGACCGGACGCGGTTGCTCACGGCATCGGAATCGTCGGCGATGCTGATCGCCGCCGAGATGGATCTGGCCGGCCTGCCGTGGAGCGCGCAGGCGCATCGGGAGGTGCTGAGCGAGCTGCTCGGCGAGCGGTTCGCCGGCTCGGGCGAGCCGCGGCGGCTGACCGAGCTGGCGGACGAGATCTCGGCCTCGTTCGGGCACCGGGTGCGGCCGGAGCTGCCGGCGGAGGTGCTGAAGGCGTTCAAGCAGGCCGGATACGAGGTGAAGACGACGCGGAAGTGGGAGCTCGAGCACCTCGACCACCCGGCAGTCGCGCCGCTGCTGGAGTACAAGAAGCTGTACCGGATCTACACGGCCAACGGGTGGTCGTGGCTGAACGACTGGGTCCACGACGGGCGGTTCCGGCCGGGGTTCGTGCCCGGTGGGACGGTGTCGGGGCGGTGGATCACCAATGGTGGTGGGGGTCTGCAGATCCCGAAGGTGATCCGGCGGGCGGTCGTGGCCGATCCCGGGTGGCGGTTGGTGGTCGCCGACGCGTCGCAGCTCGAGCCGCGGATCCTGGCCGCGATCTCGCGCGATCCGGCGCTGATGGAGGTCGCGAGTGATCCGGGCGACCTGTACAAGGCGGTCTCGGACCAGGCCTTCGCGGGTGATCGCGGGCAGGCGAAGATCGCCGTACTGGGTGCGATCTACGGGCAGACGTCGGGCGACGGGCTGAAGAACCTCGCGATGCTGCGTAAGCGGTTCCCGCAGGCGGTTGCGTACGTCGACGACGCTGCCCGGCTCGGCGAAGAAGGCCGGCTGGTCCGTACGTACCTCGGCCGCACGTGCCCACCCGCGGGGCATGCGCTCGATGCCGCGTTGCTGGAGGGTCCGCCCGCCGATCTCCCGACCACCGACCCGCGCCGCGCGAGAGCCCGCGGCCGCTTCACCCGCAACTTCGTCGTCCAGGGCAGCGCTGCCGACTGGGCCCTGCTGATGCTCGCGGCCCTCCGCCAGACCCTCGCCCCGCTGAAGGCCGAGCTCGTCTTCTTCCAGCACGACGAGGTCATCGTGCACTGCCCCGCCGACGAAGCTCCCCGGGTCACCGAAGCCATCCAACAGGCGAGCAACCTCGCCGGCACGCTGACCTTCGGCCGCACCCCTACCAACTTCGCCTTTACCACCGCCACCGTCGAGGTCTACGCGGACGCCAAGTAGTACGCGGGCAGGCCGTAGAGGTGGTGGTCGGTGGTTTCGAACGCGGTCATTTCGGCTATCCGGCCTTGTTCGATGCGGAAGATGTCGAGGGCGAAGAGGTTGTACGTCGCGTTCCCTGGGGGCTTCAGGTACGCGGCGAGGGTTGGTTGGTGGTTGACGGTGGTGGGGTGGAAGCGCCAGTGGCCGCGGAAGTCCGGGGTGAGGTTGGGGGTCAGCGAGCGGAGGGCGTCGTCGATTCCCTCGAACCAGAAGGGGTACGGCGGCATCGTGATGCGGATGTCTTCGTGCATGAGGGCCGCCAGGGCGGCAGGGTCGGCTGCCTCCCATGCGGTCAGGTAGCGGCTCAGGAGGTTGCGTTCGGACTCGGTGGTGTCGCGGGCGGACCAGTCCGTGCGATGTGGAGGTAGGTGCTCGCGGAGGACCGGGCGGGCGCGTTGCAGGGCCGAGTTGACCGCGGCAACGGACAGGTCGACAGCTTCGGCGGTTTCGCGGGCGGACCAGCCGAGGACGTCGCGGAAGATCAGTACGGCGCGTTGCCGCGCGGGCAGGTGCTGGATCGCGAGCAGGAACGCGAGCTCGATCGTCTCCCGCCGGATCGCGACCGCGTCCGGTTCGGCCGCCCGGTCCAGCAGTACGTCGGGAAACGGCTGCAGCCACGGTACGTCCTCCCGTGGCGGCAACGCGGTCGCGGGGAACGAGGCCGGCTCCAGCTGGTACGGAAGCACCCGGCGCGGACGTCGTACGTCGATGCACGCGTTCGTGGCGATCCGGTACAGCCACGCCCGCACCGACGACCGGCCCTCGAACCCGTCCCGCCCGCGCCACGCCCGGAGCAGCGTCTCCTGCACCACGTCCTCGGCGTCGTCGTACGACCCGAGCATCCGGTAGCAGTGAACGCGCAGCTCGTGCCGGTACCGCTCGGCCTCCTCCGCGAATCCGTCCGCCGACGTCATGGGGTCCATGCTCTCAGTCCTCGAGCTCGATGGTGGCCGGCATCGGGGCGTGGCCGGCGAGGCGGAACCAGGTGACCAGGCGGCGCCGGCGCAGGTCGCGGGTCGAGACGACGACGTCGTTGTGGAAACGGCGCGCGAGCTGCACGCGGCGCATCGCCAGCGTGAGCTCGCCAGCCCAGGGTTCGATGTCGGTGCCGGTGGCATGGATCGCGCGGGTCAGCGCGGACTCGGCCTGTTCGCGTTCCCCGATCGGGTCGAGCGAGACCGAGCGGGCGCGGTGCGCGGCGTCGAGCAGCAGCAACGCGGACGCCGGGTCGAGGACGTCGCTGCCGGCGAGTTCCGCGACCAGTGCCGCACGGCGGGCCAGCTCGGTCTCCAGCGAGGCACGCGCGAGGTCGACCCGATGATGTAGCCGGTCGAGGCGCTCCGCGGTCCAGCTCGCGTAACCGCCGAACAGCAGCAACACCATGCCGACCGCGCTCACCAGGACCGACACCCAGGACCCGTCCACACCCCCATTCGATCACCTCCACCATCTTTGAGAAGCCATCAACCGTTTCGAGGGCAGCGAAATGATCGGTGGCTTCTCAAAGTTGGGGGAGGTTACGGGGTGCTGACGGTGTGGCGGGATCGGGGAGGCGCGGTCGCGGGGAGCACTAGCGTCGGCGGTATGGCTGATATCGGCGTGATCGGCGGGTCCGGGTTCTACTCGTTCCTGCCCGGTGTGGAGCGGATCGAGATCGACACCCCGTTCGGGGCGCCCAGCGAGGCGCCGGTGGTCGGGGACCTGGACGGGCGGGAGGTCGCGTTCATCCCGCGGCACGGCGCCGACCACCGGTTCCCGCCACATCGCGTCAACTACCGCGCGAACCTGTGGGCGCTGCGTTCGCTGGGTGTGCGGCAGGTGCTCGGGCCGTGCGCGGTCGGTTCGCTCAAGCCGGAGCTGACCCCGGGCACATTCGTCGTCCCGGATCAGTACGTCGACCGTACGTGGGGTCGCGAGCACACCGTGTACGACGTCGCGCCGGTCGTGCACACCTCTGCCGCGGACCCGTACTGCCCGACCGGCCGCGCGACGGTCATTGCCTCCGGCAACGTCGTACCCGACGGCACGATGGTCGTCATCAACGGCCCGCGATTCTCCACCCGCGCCGAATCCCAGTGGCACGCTGCACAAGGATGGTCCGTTGTCGGCATGACCGGCGCCCCCGAAGCGGCCATCGCCCGCGAGCTCGGTCTCTGCTACACGTCCATCGCGGTTGTCACGGATCACGACGCGGGCGTGGAAGCCGGCACCGGCGTCACCCAGGCGGAGGTCTTCGCGGCCTTCCAACAGAGCATCCAACGCCTGCAGCAGTTGCTGAAGGACGTCATCAGCCAGCTCCCCAAGCCGGACGCCGACTGCGTCTGCCACCGCTCATGAAGGTCCTGCTGACCGGGGGTGCCGGGTTCATCGGGCGGCACGTTCATGAGCAATTGGTTGCTGACGGCCACGACGTGGCGGTGTTCGATCTGCGGGCCGGGGGCAACGACGTACGGGATGCGGGGGCGGTTGCCGCGGCGGTCGAGGGTGTGGACACCGTGGTGCATCTGGCGGCGAAGGTCGGGCTCGGGGTCGATCTGAACGACATCGACGACTACGTGTCGCACAACAGTCTGGGTACCGCGGTGTTGCTCAAGTCGATGGGCCGCGTCCGGAATCTGGTGTACGCGAGTTCGATGGTCGTGTACGGCGAAGGTCGGTACGACTGCGACCAACACGGGCAGGTGGCACCAGGGCCGCGACGGGTCGAGGATCTGGAGGCGGGGCGGTTCGAGCCCCCGTGCCCGTACTGCGGTGCGTTCCTGCGGCCGGGGCTCGTCCACGAGGACGCGCGGCTCGATCCGCGGAACGCCTACGCCGCCAGCAAGCTGAACGGGGAACACCTCGCGGCCGCCTGGGCCCGCGAGACCGGCGGGCGGGTGACCGCGCTGCGGTTCCACAACGTGTACGGACCGGGGATGCCGCGCAACACGCCGTACGCCGGTGTCGCCGCGATCTTCCGGTCCGCGCTCGAACGGGGCGAAACGCCGCGCGTCTTCGAGGACGGCGGCCAGCGCCGCGACTTCGTCCACGTCCGCGACGTCGCGACCGCCGTCACGCTGTCCGCGACCGCGCTCCCCCAGCAGCTCGGATTCACGGCGTACAACGTCGGCAGTGGCACCGTCACCACCATCGGCGAGGTCGCCACCGAACTCTGCAAGGCGTACGACGCCCCACCCCCGATCGTCACCGGCGAGTACCGCCTCGGCGATGTCCGCCACATCACCGCATCATCGGACCGGATCAAGTCCGACCTCAGCTGGAAACCGACCTACGACCTGACCACCGGCGTGGCGGACCTGGTGCGAGAGCCGGACCTCTAGCTGTGCACCGGCGGCAGGTCGATCTCGAAGGCGCAGCCGCCGTCGACGTTGCTGACGGCAATGTTTCCGTCGTGGGACTCGACCACCCCGCGGGCGATCGCCAGACCCAGCCCACCGCCGCCTGAGGCGGAGGCGGCCGTTTCCGGGGTGCGTTGTTCGTCGCCGCGCCAGCCGACGTCGAAGACCCGCTCCAGGTCGTCCGCCGGGATGCCACCACAGCCGTCGGTCACGGCCAGCCTCACTCGCCCGTCGGACTCACGATCGACGGCGAGCGTCACCGTCCCGCCCGGAGCGGTGTGCCGGATCGCGTTGCCCACCAGGTTCGTGACCGCGCGCGTAAGTTCGTCCGGATCCCCTTGGACGGCGAGCCGGTCGTCGCCGCTCGGCGTCGACACCGCGAGCTGCACACCCTCCGCCCGCGCATGCTCGTTGTTCTCCCCGGCGACGTCCTCGGCCAGCTCTCGCAAGCTCACCGCCGACCGGCGCCGAGGCCGCGAGTCTGCGGGAGCGGCCGACAACCGGGACAGCTCGAACAGATCGTCCACGAGCCCGGTCATCCGGTCCACCGTCGACCGCATCTGCCGCAGCGCACCGGGTACGTCGTCGATCACGCCGTCCTCGAGACCCTCCGACACCGCCCGCAGCCCGGCCAGCGGCGTCCGCAGATCGTGCGACATGAACGCGACCAGCTCCCGCCGGCTCGCCTCCAGCGCCCGTTCCCGCTCGTGCGACGCGGCCAGCTTCTTCCGGGTCATCTCCAGCTCGTTCGTCAGCTCGGCCAGCTCCGCCGGTACGGCGCCACCGGCCACCTCCGGCGCGTCGTACGACGTCCCGAGCTGCCGCAACCGCCGCCCGACGTCACGCGAGCCCGTACTGATCCAGTGCCCGAGCAACACCGACATCGCCAGCCCGAGCAGCGCCGCGAACGCCAGCGTCCACAGCACCACCCACGAGTCGTGCTGCGAGATGAACATCGCCCGTACGCTCTGCAGTACGGCGGCCAGCGCTGCCGCCATCGGCGCGAGCGCCGCCACGATCATCGTGATCCGCAACGACCGCCGCCGGAACCGCCACAGCACCGCGGCCCCGACCGCCGCCACCACCAATGTCCACAACGTGGTGAGCGCGAGGATCGTCGCCATGTCCTTCATCCGGCGTCACCCGCGAACAGGTACCCGGTCCTCGGCACGGTCAGCACCAGCTTCGGATCCGACGGATCGGCCTCGATCTTCTCGCGCAACCGCCGTACGTGCACCGTGACCGTGGACGAATCTCCGAAGTCCCAGCCCCACACGCGGCGCAGTAGCTCGGCCTTCGTGTACGCCTTACCGGCATGTCCCACGAGGTACGCGAGCAGGTCGAACTCGCGGTGCGTCAGCGACAGCTCCTCCTCGCCGAGGTACGCACGCCGCGCCGCCGTGTCCACGGTCACCGGTCCCGCGCTCAGCTTCGTCGGCGTCAGGTCGAGCCCGGCGAGCCGCTCCTCGCGGCGCACCAGCGCCTGCACCCGCAGCGTCAGCTCACGCGGGCTGAACGGCTTCACCACGTAATCGTCCGCGCCGACCTCGAGGCCGACCAGCCGGTCCTCCTCCTCGCCGCGCGCGGACAGCATGATCACCGCGGCGCCGTCGTCGGCCGCGCGCATCCGGCGCAGGACCTCCAGTCCCGACAGGCCGGGCAGCATCACGTCGAGCACGACGACGGACGGTTTCCACTGCTGCCAGACCTCGACCGCGGACAGGCCGTCCGCCACCACGCGGGCGGCGTACCCGGCCTTGGTCAGGTACGCCGAGACGACGTTGGACACGGTCGGGTCGTCGTCGACGACCAGCACACGAGTAGCCACGCTCAGAGCGTAGATCCTCCGGTCCGCCGACCCGCGCACCAGGAGCGGAACGCAGTACGCCGTAAGCGACCCGTAGCCGCAATCGCGCACCACGGGCCGCCTTTCGTCCATACCGTCGAACCATGCCCGTCGATCTCGTCCTGCCGTGCCTGAACGAAGCGGCTGCCCTGCCCTGGGTGCTCGAACGGCTCCCGGCCGGCGTCCGCGCGATCGTCGTCGACAACGGCTCGACCGACGGCTCGGCGGAGGTCGCCGCGCGGCTCGGGGCGACGGTCGTGGAATGCGAGCTCAAGGGGTACGGCGCCGCGTGTCACGCCGGGCTGGAGGCGGCGTCGGCGGAGGTGGTCGCGGTGATGGACGCGGATGCGTCGCTCGATCCGCGGCAGTTGGTGCGCGTGACCGCGCCGGTCGAGAGCGGCCGATCGGATCTGGTCGTCGGGCGGCGGCGTCCGGTGTCGCGGAGCGCCTGGCCGTGGCACCTACGGCTTGCGAACGCCGAGCTGTCGCGGCGGATCCGGCGGCGTACGAGCGTTTCGTTGCACGATCTGGGACCGATGCGGGCGGCTCGTCGTACGGCGCTGCTCGGGCTCGGGCTGACGGACCGGCGGTCCGGGTACCCGTTGGAGACCGTCGTACGGGCGGCCGATGCCGGCTGGCGGATCGCGGAGGTGGACGTCGACTACCTGCCACGCTCGGGGCGGTCGAAGGTGACCGGTACGCCACTGGGGGCGGCGCGCGCCGTACTCGACATGTCGAAGGTGCTGGCCCGGTGAGAGGCACCGTGATCGTGATCGCGAAGGAGCCGGTCGCCGGGCGGGTGAAGACGCGGCTGCAGACCGAGTTCACGCCGCGGGAGGCGGCGGCGTTGGCGCGGGCGTCGCTCGTGGACACGTTGAGCGCCGTACGGGCGACAGGTGCGCGGGTGGTGATCTCACTGGAGGGATCGCCGGGGTCGTGGTTGCCGGGTGGACTCGAGGTGGTCGCGCAGCGGGGAGACGGGTTGGGCGAGCGGATCGCGGCGGCGTTCGAGGACGCGTACGACGGCTCGCCGATGCTGCTGATCGGTATGGACACGCCGCAGGTGGCGCCGGAGCTCGTCGGCTTCGAATGGCGCGGGTACGACGCGGTGCTCGGGCTGACCGAGGACGGCGGGTACTGGTGTCTCGGGATGCGTACGCCGGACCGGCGGGCGCTGGCCGGCGTACCGATGTCGACCGATCACACCGGGCGGGACCAGCTGCGGCGGCTGCGGGCGCTGGGACTGCAGGTCGGGATGCTGCCGACGCTGCGGGACATGGACACGCCCCGGGATGCGGCGTACCTGGCGGCCGAGTTCCCCGAGTTGCGGGTGTCACGGTTGTACCGGCGGTTGCAGCACTCGGCGCATCCGGGGTTGCTGTTCGACCAGGCACTGAGTGGTAAGGCGCGGGTCGTTGCTACCGGCATCGATGGGCGGAAGGTGCCGTCGCTGTCGGAGCTGGAACGGTGGTCGGCGCCGGCCGACGACGTGGACCGGCTGGCGCTCAGCCGGTGCGAGGGACCGGTGCTGGACATCGGTTGTGGTCCGGGGCGGATCGTGACGGCGCTGGCCGAACGTGGGATCCCGGCGCTCGGGGTCGACGTGTCGCCGCGGGCCGTTTCGCTGACCACCTCGCGCGGGGCGGCGGCGTTGCACCGCCCGGTGCAGGAACCGCTGCCCGGCGAAGGCCGCTGGGGCAGCGTGGTCCTGATGGACGGCAACATCGGCATCGGCGGCGACCCGGTGGACCTGCTCCGCCGTTGCGCCGAACTGGTCCGGCCCGACGGCCTGGTCCTCGTCGAAGTGGACACGGACGACAGCCTCGACGACACGTCCCCGATCGTCCTCCAGACCCCCACCGGCCGCCGGTCCACTCCGTTGCCCTGGGCAAGAGTCGGGACCCACACCCTGCTCCGGCACGCCCGCAACACCAACCTCTACCCGACCGAGGACTGGCGCACCCCCCACCGCGCCTTCCTGACCCTCCGCCGGACCGCCTGATGCCCACACGGGTCGAGGCTGCCGGCACGCGTGCGGTTGGCTTGGGGCTGGTGGCGGGTGGGGTGTGTGCGGGGGTGCTCTTCGCGGTTGGGCGCGGGTGGTGGCCGGATGTGGTGCTGGTGATGGGCGCGATCCTCGTCGGTGGGTTGGTTTGGCGGTTCGGGCGCGGGTTGAGTGTGGCTGCCGTGGTTGTTGTTGCCGGGGTTTGTCAGGTGCCGGGGGTCTTGCATGCGCCGATCACCAGTACGGACGCCTATCGGTACGTGTGGGACGGGCGGGTGCAGTTGGCCGGCCATTCGCCGTACCGGTATGTGCCGCTCGACGATGCGCTCGCGGGGTTGCGGGATCCGGTGTTGTTCCCGGGGTTGTCGGCTCAGCAGCGGTCGGGGGTGTCGGGGATACCGCAGGATCCGGCGCAGTTGCCGGTGGACGACGCGCGGACCCGGATCAACAGGCCGGGAGTGCCGACGATCTACCCACCGGTGGCGGAGGCGTACTTCGCGGCGATCGCGCTGGTGACGCCGTGGTCCGCCGGGACGCTGGGCCTGCAGGTCGCGGCCGCGTTGATCGCGATCGCGCTCGCGTGGCTACTCGCCGTACGGGATCCGCGCGCCGGCGCCTTGTGGGGTTGGTCACCGATCGTCGTCCTCGAGGCCGGCAACGCGGCCCACGTCGACGTGCTCGCCGCCTTCCTGATCACCGCCGCCGTCATCACCACCGCGCGCCGCCCGAAACTCGCCGCGATCCTCCTCGGCGCGGCCGGCAGCGTGAAGCTCCTCCCCCTCCTACTTCTCCCGGCCTTCCGCGGCAGGCGGCCGATAGTTGCCCTCAGCACCTTTGCGGCAACCTACCTTCCGCACATCCTTGCCGTCGGCACCTTGGTGCTCGGCTTCCTGCCCGGCTACCTCAACCAGGAAGGGTTCGACGACGGCAGCTCCCGATCGGCGATTCTCGCGCTCCTGCTGCCTCCTGAGGCCCGCCAGGTCACCGCCGCCGCCCTCGCACTCGCACTCGCCGCCCTCGCGTTCCACCGCGCCAAACGCGACCCGATCGCGCTCACCTGCTGCTGGCTGTACGGCGCCGCGCTGCTGATCGCCACCCCGACCTACCCCTGGTACGGACTCCCGCTGATCGCACTCGCAGGACTCGCCCGCCGCCCCGAATGGATCGCCGTACCACTCGCCTCCTACCTGGCCTACGCGAGCTTCGGGCACGACACCCGCCAGGGCCTGATCCACCTGGCCGCGGCAGTCGTCGTTGTCACGGTCAGCACCGTCCGTCACCGGTTCGTTGCCGAATCAGGTTTGACCGGACGGGCCCTGCCCACCAACACTGACGGGCGTGACGAAACGCATCGCCCTCGCGACCTCGGCCGAACTCGCTGAGTTGCACCCCGACGACCGCCCACTCCTCGACGCACTGCGCGCCACCGGCCTCGAGCCGGTCGTGGAGGTCTGGACCGACCCGTCGGTCGACTGGTCCGCGTACGACGCGGTCCTGCTGCGCACCGTCTGGGACTACTTCCTGCGGTACGAGGAATTCACCGAATGGCTCGCCCAGCTGAGCAAGGCCGACGTACCGCTACTGAACAGCGCCGACCAGGTTCGCTGGAACAGCGACAAGCAGTACCTGCTCGAACTCCGCGAGCGCGGTGTGCCGATCGTCCCGTCGCAGGTCGCGGCCGGCGCGTGCCTGCGCGAGGTGGTCGCCGGACTGAGCGGCCAGCAGATCGTCATCAAGCCGACCGTCAGCGGCAACGCCCTGCACACGGTCCGCGGCCTCGCCGGCTCCCCCGAGCTCGAGCAGGCCCTGAACGAACTGCCCGACCTGGTCTACCTCGTCCAGCCGTTCGTCCCGGAGATCCAGTCCGACGGTGAGTGGTCGGTGCTGTTCTTCGACGGCGAGTTCAGCCACGCTGTCGTGAAGCGGCCCGCGGACGGCGACTACCGCGTCCAGGAGTCGTATGGCGGCCGGACCGTCCTCACCGAGCCGCCTGCCGCCGTCCTGGAGAGCGCCCAGGCCGCGCTGGAAGCCGCCGGCCCGACGCCGGTCTACGCCCGCGTCGACGGCGTGGTCGTCAACGACCGCTTCCTGCTGATGGAGATCGAGCTCATCGAGCCGTACCTGTTCTTCCCGCAGGCCCCCGCCGCGGTCGAGAAGCTGGCCGCGGCGGTCGCAGCCCGGATCTAGGTCCTGGCTGGATTACCAGACAGGGCCTAGCTGGCGGCACACTCCGGATGGCCGCGGCGGCGTCCGTACAGGAGGGTCTCGCCGGCGGCCGTTCCGGTGTACTTCGTCCGCCGCGCCCATTCCCGGCACTCCTCGAGGACCGGGCACGATTTCAGGCACAGCTCACGCGCCTTGCGCTGCTCCCAGCGGGTGGCGGTCTCGTCGTACGCGGGCGCCTGGCCGATACACGCCGCGCGGCTCATCCAGCGGTCGGCGGGATCCACGATCACGGTCAGCGTCGGCCTCATGACACCGACGGTAGAACGTCCGCGACCCCGCGCGACCTTTGTCTCGAAATATGATCGAGTTAGTAGACATTCATCAGGCGGTCGCCAACGCCCGGGACCGCACGCCGTCGGACGGGTCGTCGACCGCGTCGCCCCGCCGGACCGGATCGTTCTCCGGGAGCAGGATGTCGCGCGCGACCACCAGCATCAGCCACAGCGTGCCGGCCATCCGCAGGATCACCGAGAACCAGTAGATCCGGTCCGGTACGTTCGGATCGCCCGGTTGCAGGAACTGCGCCAGATGCATCCAGACCAGCATCCAGTAGAAGCACTCACAGGCCTGCCAGATCAGCCAGTCCCGCAACCGGGGTCGGGCGAGCGCCACCAGCGGCAGCAGCCACAGCACGTACTGCGGTGAGTACACCTTGTTGATCAGCAGGAACGCCGCCACGACCAGGAACGCGAGCTGCGCGAACCGCGGCGGCCGGGGCGCCATCAACCCGAGGATCGCGATCGACAGGCAGAGCCCGGCGAAGATCACGATGTTCAGCTGGTTGACGTCGGTGACCTCGTGCTTGGCGAGCTTGAGGACGTACCAGATCGAGCCGTAGTCGCTTTCCCGCTGGTCGTTGAACTGCCAGAACGAGAGCCACTCGTTCTTCGCCAGCAGGTAGATCGGCGCGTTCACCAGACCCCACGCGACCGCGGCCGCGATCGCCGCCTGGAACCACGGCCACAGCTTCCGCCCGCGGAGGCAGACGATCAGCAACGGCCCGAGCAGCAGGAACGGGTAGAACTTCGCCGCCGTCCCGAGCCCGAGCAGGACGCCGAACCAGATCGGCTTCCCGCGCGACCAGGCGAACATCGCCCCGGCCGTCAGGGCGACCGCGAACAGGTCCCAGTTGATCGTCGACGTCAACGCCAGCACCGGCGCGGCAGCGACGTACAGCGCGTCCAGCGGCTGCCCGCGGGCCGCGCCCGGTTTTCGCTGCACGCCGCGAGCGGTCGCGACGGTGAGGCCGACGACGAGCAACGCGCAGAGGAACAGCATGACGGTGTTGACCAGGAAGAACACACCGGCCGTGTCGCGCTTCTGCTCGACGGTCAGGTCCTTCTTCGGGTCGCCGGTCATCAGCCAGGTGATCCGGGCCGCGACCTCCATGAAACCGCCGGTGAGCACCGGGTACTCGAGCACCGGGTAGTTGCCGGTGTCCAGGAACGGCCAGTTACCCTCCGCGAAACCGCGCTCCTGGTAGAGGAACCCGATGTCGGAGTAGCACAGCGCCTTGAACGGCTTCCAGCTCTGGCGGTCCCAGCCGGCCTCCATACACGGCGCCTTCTGCAGTACGCCGAGACCGAAGGTGATCGTGCAGACCGCCAGCGCGATCCGCAGCGGCGTCCACCACGACGACCCGAGCCGGGCGAACCGCCCGGACGGTCCACCGAGCCCGACGGTCAGGCCGGCGACGGCCGGATCGGCCTCCGACGGCGTCGGCGCGAGCTCGCGTTGTGGTCCGGTCACGGTGGGCATCATCTCCTATCGGCTCACCCGGCAACAGCCCGGGTCAGACACCGCTAGGCGCCGAGGTTACCCACCTTGGGCCGTCGTCGTCTCACAGGTCCCCTGCGTGGCGTCAGGATTCTGTCGTCGGTTCTAGCCGCGCGAGCCACGTCGTCAGCAACTTCTCGAGCTGAGCCGATTCCTCCGGTGTCAAGGCGTCGAGGAGCCGCCGCTCGTTCGCCATGTGCGCGGTGAACGCCTTGTCGATCAGCCGCCGCCCCGCCGGGGTCAGCTGCACCACCCGGCCGCGCCCGTCCGCGTCGCTGCGCCGACGCCGGACCAGGCCGGCCGCCTCCAGCCGGTCGACCCGTTTGGTGACCGCGCCGGTCGTCACCATCGTGTGCAGCGCGAGCTCCCCCGGCGCACGCTCGTACGGCGCTCCCGCCCGGCGCAGCGCGGCGAGGATGTCGAACTCCCCCTCGGTCAACCCGTACTGCGCGTAGAGCAGCGTGAGCTCGCCGGTCAACCGGTTGGCGATCCGGTGCAGCCGCCCGATCACCCCCTGCGGGGTGGTGTCGACGTCGGGCCGCTCGACCTTCCACGCCGCCTGGATTCTCGCCACATGGTCCATACCTGCACTATATCTTCCCGGGAAGATATAGTGTTTTCCATGGAAGATACTTTTCGCTGGTCGCTGGTGACCGCGATCGCGCCGATCGCCTGGGGCACGAACTACTTCGTCACGCACGAGTATCTCCCCGCCGGACATCCCTTGTACGGCGCGGTCTTCCGTGCCCTACCGGCCGGTCTGCTCCTGCTCGCGATCGCCCGCGAGCTGCCGCGCGGCGCCTGGTGGTGGCGCTCGGTCGTGCTCGGGATCTGCAACATGGGCGCGTTCTTCGCGCTGATCTACCTGGCCTCACAACTGCTGCCGGTCAGCCTGGCGTCCACGATCATGTCCGCGGCGCCGTTCACGATGGCCCTGTTCGCCTGGGGTCTGCTCGCGGAACGCCCGACCGCGCTCGTCCTGATCGGAGCGACCGGCGGCGTCGCGGGCGTCGTACTACTGCTCGGCGCCGGGTCGGCCGCTGTCGACCTCCGTGGCGTCACCGCGTCGGCGGCCGCGCTGACGATGTCGTCGTTCGGCTATGTACTGGTCAAGAAGTGGGGCCGCGCCTCGCTCGCGACGACGTCGTGGCAGTTGATCGCGGGCGGTCTGGTGCTGATCCCGTTCGCGGTCCTGATCGAGGGCGCGCCGCCGCACCTCGACCTGCCGGCCGTCGCCGGTTTCACCTACGTCGGCCTCGTGGCGACCGCGCTCGCCTTCACCGCCTGGTTCGCAGGGCTCCGGCGGCTGCCCGCCGCGACCGTCGGCCTGATCGGCCTGCTGAACCCGGTGACCGGCGTACTGCTCGGCGTTTCGTGGGCCGGGGACGTCCTGACGAGCCGGCAGATTCTGGGACTCGGGCTCGTGCTGCTGGGCATCGCGTTCAGTCAGCTGCGATCATGGCGGCATGGTCACTATCGCGGACGTCGCCCGGCACGCCGGGGTGGCGACCAGCACGGTGTCCTACGTGCTGAGCGGGAAGCGGACGATCTCGCCGGACACCCGTGAGCGAGTGCAGCGCAGCGTCCGCGCCCTCGGCTACCGGCCGAACGCGAGTGCCCGCGCACTCGCCGCCCGGCGTTCGAACGTCCTGGCGCTGGTGATGCCGCTGCGGACCGGTATGCACGTACCGGTGATGATGCAGTTCGCGAGTGCGATCGTGACCACGGCCCGCCAGTTCGATCACGACGTACTGCTGCTCACGGCCGACGAAGGACCCGACGGCCTGGAGCGGGTGGCGCAGACCTCGCTGGTCGACGCGCTCGTGGTGATGGACGTCGAGCTGCACGACGAACGGGTGCCGGTGCTGCGCGACCTGCCGATGCCGTCGGTGCTGATCGGGTATCCCGAAGACGCCGACGGGCTGACCTGCGTCGACCTCGACTTCGTTGCCGCGGGCGCGCTCTGCGTGGACCACCTCGCCGATCTCGGTCATCGGTCGCTTGCCCTGCTCGGTACGCCGTCCGCCGTTTACGAACGGCAGACCGGGTTCGCGCAGCGGACGCTCACCGGGTTCGCCGAGGCTGCCGCCCGGCGCGGGATGCTCGGGGTGGAGACACCGTGCGAGCACACGTTCGACGCGATCCTGCAGACGGTCGGGCAGTTGCTGCACGAACACCCTGACCTCACCGGGCTCGTCGTACAGAACGAGCCGATCATCGGTCCGCTGCTCGACGTACTGCGACGGCTCGGCCGGCGGGTGCCGGAGGACATGTCGCTGGTCGCGATCTGCGCGGACGACGTCGCCGAACGGCAGGTGCCGCAGCTCTCGTCGGTGACGATCCCGGCAGAACAGATCGGCGGGCAGGCGGTCGAGGCGCTGATCGCCAAGCTCGAGGGCGGCACCGTGCCGGAGCTGACCCTGCTGCCGCCGGCGCTGACCGCCCGCGGCAGCTCCGGCCCTCACTCCGACCGCACCACCGCATAACCTCCGGGCGGCACCGTCAGCTCACCGTCGACAGCCATTCCGCTCACCAACTCGACACCCTTCGCGGGTACGACGACCTCTTCGTCGCCGTGGTTGATCCGGAACGTCCAGGTCATCTGCCCGGACCGGCGACGCACCGTCTCCACCGGCTCGCCGACGCCGACGAGGTTCTCGACCAGCGCGGCAGCGGTCTCATCGTCCAGCTCGGTCGAGACATACCACGCCGTACCCGCCCCGATCTGCCGCCGGGTGATCGCGGGCTTCCCGTCCAGCACTCCCCCGGCGTACCGGTCGACCACCTCGGCCGACACTGCCCGAACGTCCTCGCTCCACAGCCGCCCGCGCCCGCCGGACGCCAGCGCGACCTCGTCCGCGAGGGGGTGGAACTCCTCGACCTGGACGCCGAGCAGCTCGGTGAGGGCATACCGGACGCGGGCGTCGGGGTCGACGATGCCGCTGAAGTACCCGACCACGAGCTGCCCGCCGTTCTCGACGTACGCCGTGAGGTTCGCGGCGGCCTCGTCCGAGATCAGGTAGAGCGACGGCACCACCACGACGCCGTACGAGGAAAGGTCCGCGTCCGGTGCCGCGAAGTCGACGGTCACGCCCGCGCGCCAGAACTGCCGGTGCGCGGACCGGACGGCCTTCAGGTAGTCCAGGTCCGACGACGGCAGGTGCGTACCCTGCATCGCCCACCAGCACTCGGCGTCCCACAGGATCGCGACGTCCGCGACAACGTTGCTCTCGGCAACTTCAGCCAGCCGCGGCAGGACCGCGCCGAGGTCGGTGATCTCCCGGAACATCCGGCTCTCCGGCCCCGCGTGCGGAACCATCGCCGGGTGGTACATCTCCGCACCGCCCCGCGACGCCCGCCACTGGAAGAACAGCGCGCCGCGTGATCCGCGGGCGACGTGCGACAGGCTGTGCCGCGCCATCCGGCCCGGCTCCTTCGTATGCCAGCGGCGGCCTTCGTTCAGAGCGCCGGCCGCCTGTTCCATCAGCAGCCACGGTTTTCCGCCGGCCCAGCCGCGGGCCAGATCCGCGCCGAACGCGGTCTGCTCCTCCGCGCCGATCCCGGCCTGGTCCGGATAGTGGTCGATGGCAACCACATCGACCTCGGCGGCCCAGCGCGCATGGTTCACCGGAACCCAGCCGCCGAACACGAAGTTCGTGGTCACCGGTGCGTCGGAATGCGCTCGCAGCGCTGTCTTCTGCTCGACGAAGGCAGCCAGCAACTCGTCCGACCAGAACCGCCGGAAGTCCAGATACTGCGTCGGGTTCACCAGGTACTGCGTCTTCCGCGGCGGCTCGATGTCGCGCCAGTCGTCGTACCCCTGGCTCCAGAACGCCGTCGTCCACGCCTCGTTCAGCCGGTCGAGCGACCCGTACCGCTCCCGGAGCCAGCCGCGGAACCGCTCTGCCGCCAGCGAGCAGTAGCACGTCGTCCCGTACTCGTTGTGTACGTGCCACATCGCCAGCGCCGGGTGATCGTGGTACCGCTCGGCCAGCTTGCCGGCGATCCCTCGCGCGGCGTCACGGTACGCCGGGGCGCAGGCGCAGTACGTGTCCCGGCTCCCGTGCGTCAGCCGTACGCCGTCCGCGGTCACCGGTAACCCCTCCGGGTGCAGGCGGCTGAACCACGGCGGCGGCGACGCCGTCGGGGTGGCGAGATCCACGCTCACCCCGCCGTCGTGCAGCAGGTCGAGTACCTGGTCGAGCCAGCCGAAGGTGTACTCACCCGGCCGCGGCTCGAGGCTCGACCACGAGAAGACGCCGACCGTCACCAGGTTCACCCCGGCCTGGCGCATCAGCTCGACGTCGTCCTTCCAGACAGCCGGGTCCCACTGCTCGGGGTTGTAGTCACCGCCGTACCAGAGCTTCATCCGCGTACCTCGACGGTGAACGTGCTCTTTCCCTCGACCACCCGAGACTCCACGCTGCCGTCGCGGTAGGCCAGCTCGACCTCGGCGCCGGGCAGCCGCACTGTCGTCACCTGTCCGTTGGACGGCTGGAACCACCGCATTTCCACGCCGTTGGACCAGTCGTACTCCGGACGGTCGTCGACCGCGCCGATCGGGATCACCGCGCCCTCGCGGACGTACAGGGGAACGCTGTCGAAGCCGTGCGTCTGCTGCACCCAGCCCGGCCCGGTCAGCACCTCGCCGGTCAGGAGCGACGTCCACCGACCGCGCGGCAGGTAGAACGAGACCTCACCGTCGGAGCTCATCACCGGCGCCACGAGCAGGTCCGGGCCGAGCATGTACTGGCGGTCCAGGTACGCGACCGCCGGGTCGTCCGGGAACTCGAGCACCATCGGCCGCATCATCGGCACCCCGTCGCTGTGCGCCTCCTCCGCGGCGGTCATCAGGTACGGCATCAGCGACAGCTTCAGCTTGGTGAACTTCCGCAGTACGTCGACCGCTTCCTCGTCGAACGCCCACGGGACGCGGTACGACGAGGATCCATGAAGGCGCGAGTGTGACGACAGCAGGCCGAACGCGACCCACCGCTTGAAGATCGCCGGATCGGGCGTGCCCTCGAACCCGCCGATGTCGTGGCTCCAGTAGCCGAACCCGGACGCGGCCAGCGACAGCCCGCCGCGCAACGACTCCGCCATCGCCTCGAACGTCGACTCGCAGTCGCCGCCCCAGTGCACCGGGAACTGCTGGCCGCCGGCCGTCGCGGACCGCGCGAACAGCACCGCCTCGCCGTCGCCGCGGTTCTCCTCGAGCAGATCGAAGACGGCCGCGTTGTAGAGCTGCGCGTAGTAGTTGTGCATCCGCTCCGGGTCCGAACCGTCGTACCAGACGACATCGGTCGGGATGCGTTCGCCGAAGTCGGTCTTGAAACAGTCGACGCCGAGGTCGATCAGCGCCTGCAGCTTCGAGCGGAACCACGCGGTCGCGTCCGGGTTGGTGAAGTCGACGACCGCCATCCCGGCCTGCCACATGTCCCATTGCCAGACCGAACCGTCCGGCCGCTTCAGCAGGTACCCGAGCCGGCGGCCCTCCTCGAACAGGGCCGAACGCTGCGCGATGTACGGATTGATCCACAGGCTGACCCGCAGGCCGCGCTCCTTCAGCCGGCGGACCATACCGGCCGGGTCCGGGAACGCCACCGGATCCCAGGCGAAGTCGCACCAGTGGAACTGGCGCATCCAGAAGCAGTCGAAGTGGAAGACGCTCAACGGCAGGTCCCGCTCAGCCATGCCGTCGACGAACGAGCTCGTCGTCTCCTCGGTGTAGTCGGTGGTGAACGAGGTCGACAACCACAGCCCCATCGACCACGCGGGCACCCGCGCCGGACGTCCGGTCAGCCCGGTGTAGCGGCGCAGCACGTCCTTCGGGGTCGGCCCGGCGAAGACGTAGTACTGCAGCTCCTGCCCCCGGACGCTGAACTGGTTGCGGGACGTCACCTCCGAGCCGAGCTCGAACGAGACGAGTGCAGGATTGTCGACAAGAACCCCATATCCCTTGCTGCTCAGGTAGAACGGGACGTTCTTGTACGCCTGCTCGCTGGACGTCCCGCCGTCGGCATTCCAACTGTCGACAATCTGACCGTTCTTCACCAGCGGGCCGAACCGCTCGCCGAGGCCGTAGACCGTCTCGCCGACGCCGAGCGCGAGCTGCTCGTGGACGTATTGGTTGCCCTCGGCATCGGTAATCAGGCCGACGCTGCGCTCCCCCGAGTTCGTCAGCGGCCGGCCGTCCTGCTCGAACCGGACGTCCCACGGCCCCTCGAGCGCGATCACCACGCTCAGCTCCCCCGACGTCAGCCGCGCCTCGGCCGGGCCGGCCTCGACCTTCACCGGGTGGTCCGTGCCGGTGTTCAGCCGGTACGACGGCCGCGCGGGCCGGCCGCCGACGTGGTGCGCGATCCGGACCCCGATCACGCCGCGGGCCGGCGAGCTGAAGGTCACCGTGAACAGCGGCTGGTTGAGGGTGTCGCCACGCCGCTCGATCCGCCGGGCCGGCGCGTAAACGGTCAGCTCCCGGTCGCCCACCTCGACGCTCTCGACCTCGACCGGCCGCAGGCGGCTGAGTCCCGGACGTAACTGCCAGTACCCGTCGGTGAACTTCATCTGTCCGGCCTCCCGATTGTCGAAGCGCTTCGACAACGCTAGGGGGACCGCCTGCCGCCGTCAATCTCTGGGGCTCTCAGCGGATTCTCAGCGGGTTGCGGTGACACTGTCGGAATGCGAGTGCTGATGGTCGAGGACGAGCTGCGGCTGGCAGACACGGTCCACCGCGGGCTGACCGACGCCGGTTTCGTGGTCGAGTTGGTGCACGACGGCGAGAACGCCGTCTGGGCGGCGACCGAGCACAGCTACGACGTGATCGTGCTGGACATCATGCTGCCGAAGCTGAACGGGTACCGCGTGCTGGAGCTGCTCCGGGCCCGCGGGATCTGGACGCCGGTGCTGATGCTGACCGCGAAGGACGGCGAGTACGACCAGACCGACGCGTTCGACCTGGGCGCCGACGACTACCTGACGAAGCCGTTCAGCTTCCTGGTCCTGGTCGCCCGGCTGCGCGCGCTGATCCGGCGCGGCGGCCCCGAGCGGCCGGTCGTGCTGATGGCCGGCGACCTGTCGCTGGACGTGGCCCGCCGCCGGGTGGAGCGGAACGGGCGGGAGATCACGCTGACGCCGCGCGAGTACGGGCTGCTCGAGTTCCTGATGCGGCACCGCGGCGACACGGTCAGCAAGACCGAGATCCTGCAGAACGTCTGGGACCCGGCCTTCGACGGCGACCCGAACGTGGTCGAGGTGTACGTCCGGTACCTGCGGAAGAAGATCGACACGCCGTTCGCCCGGCACGCCATCGAAACCATCCGCGGGATGGGTTACCGGCTGAACCCGGAAGGCGGCTGAGAGTCAACTGAGTCCGGACCTGCGAAACTGGTGGGGTGAGCACGGTCGTGCGACGTCGCGTTGACGGGTGGTACCGGACCGCCGGCGGCCTGCGGCAGGCCAGTGTGCGGAGCCGGTCGACCGCCGCTGCCGTGATCGTGGTCGCGGTCGCGCTGCTGGTCGGCGCCGCCGCGCTGCTGCTGCTCCTGCAGCGGGCACTGATCACCGAGGTCTCCGACGCCGCCGAGGGCCGGGTCGCCGACGTCGCCCGCCAGGTCAGTACCGAGGGGACGAAGGGCCTCGGGGAGGACCTGGCCAACACCACCCGGGCCAGTCAGCTGATCCAGGTCCTCGACCCGAGCGGGAAGATCGTCGCCGCCTCGTCGTCCCGGGTGGACAACTCGCCGCTGACCGATCTGCGGCCGCCGGACGGCGCGCTGATGCGGGCCGAGGTCGGCGAGATGCCGCTGATCGACGACGACCACTCGTTCCTGATCGTCGCGCAGGGCGCCGCCTATCACGGGACGACGTACACCGTGGTGGTCGCATCGTCGGTGGAGACCCAGCGGCAGACGGTCCGGACCGTCTCGAAGTACCTGCTGATCGGGTTCCCGTTGCTGCTGCTCGTCGTCGGTATCGCCGGGTGGCTGATGATCGGGCAGGCGTTGCGGCCGGTGGAACGGATCCGGTCCCGGGTGCAGGGCATCGGGACGCGGGACCTGACCGAGCGGGTCCCGGTCCCGCAGACGCGGGACGAGATCGCCCGGCTGGCGGTGACGATGAACGAGATGCTCGACAGGCTGGAGACCGGGCAGGCGACCCAGCGCGCGTTTGTCGCGGACGCCAGCCACGAACTGCGCTCGCCGCTGGCCACGCTCACCGCAGCACTCGAGGTGATCGAGGCTGACACCACCGGCAAGGCGTGGCGTGAGCTGCGGCAGGTGATGGAGACCGAGACCGACCGGATGCGGCAGCTCGTCGAGGACCTGCTGCTGCTCGCGAAGGCCGACGACACCGGGATCCGGATGCGGCAGACCGACGTCGACCTGGACGACCTGGTCGAGGCGGAGATCAAGCGGCTGCGCAACTCCAAGCCCGAGCTCACCGTCAAGGGCGACGTCCACCCGGTCCGCGTCACCGGCGACCCGGCCCGGCTGAGTCAGGTACTGCGGAACCTCGTCGACAACGCCGCCCGCGCCGCGCACACCACGGTGATGCTGACGACGGCCGAGCACGACGGCTCCGCGGTGATCACGGTCGAGGACGACGGCGACGGCATCCCCGAGGAGGACCGGCAGCGCGTGTTCGAACGCTTCGTCCGCCTCGACACCAGCCGCTCGCGGGCCAGCGGAGGTTCCGGCCTGGGCCTGTCGATCGCCCGCGAGATCACCCGCGCCCACCACGGCACCATTACCCTCGCCTCCTCCCCCAGCGGCGGTACGACAGCCACTGTCACCCTCCCGAGCTGACACCGAGGGGTGGTGTCCGCCGCCGTGCTGGATCAAGCTGGTGGTGAGGAGGTGGATGTGGTGAAAGCTGTGGCAGGCGATCAGGTCGTCGTGGAAAGCAGTCATCTGCTGGCGCACCGGCGGGAAGGGCAGATCGTCGAGGTGCACGATCCGTCCGGCGCCCCGCCGTACCTGGTGCACTGGAGCGACACGGACTCCGACTCGCTGTTCTTCCCGGGGCCGGACGCGCACATCGTGCACACCGAAGAGCCCGACTAGCGCGCCGATCACGCGCCATCTTTGAGAAGCTACCGACCATTCCGGGGCGGCCGAAACGGCTGGTGGCTTCACAAAGATGCCTCGAAAAGTCAGTCGGAGTGTCGGACGGCCGCGGCTGCGGTCTGTAGCTCGGACAGGATCGTGCGTACTGCGCGGCGCGCCGTGCGCTCCGGGCGGTGCAGCGCGTCCACGTGCCGCCGCGTCTGCACACCGCGCAGGGGCTTGAGGACGATCCCCGGATGCGGCCGCGCCGTCCACCGCGGGATCAGCGCGAGCCCGGCGCCGGCGGCCACCATCTCCGCGACCACCGTGAACTCGTTGACCCGGTGCACCACGTCGAGCCGCCGGTCGGCGGCCGCCCCGATCGCCTCGATCGTCGCCAGCAGCGGGAACCCGTCGTGGACCGTGATCCACGGCTCGCCGGCCACGTCCCGCGGCGTCAGTGACCGCTTCGCCGCCAACGGGTGGCCGGCCGGTACGGCGACGTCCATCGGCTCGTGCAGCAACGGCGTGACCGCGACCGTCCGCGGCCAGGCCGGCGTGTGATCCAGCCGGTGCGCCAGGACGACGTCGTACTCGCGGGTGAGCGGCGGGAACTCGTCCTGCGGTACGTCCTCGTCGTGCAGGCTGAGCCGCGGCGCGGCCCCGGACCGGAGCAGCCGTGGGAAGAACGCGGCGGCCGCGCTGTGGAAGGCGGCGACCGTCACCACCCCGTCGGGTTGCTCGACGAACTCCTCGACGGTCTGCCGCGCCCGCGCCAGCGCCGACTCGACCTCGGCGGCGGCACCCGCCAGTGCGCGACCGGCCGCGGTCAGGACGACCCGCCGGCCGTCGCGTTCGGTCAGCGGCACCGGCATCGAGCGCTGCAGCAACCGCAGTTGCTGGGAGATCGCCGACGGGGTGACCAGCAGGGCCTCGGCGGCCGCGGTCACACTCCCCAGCTCGCCGACTTCGCGGAGCACCCGCAGCTGCCGTTCGTCCATCCTCATACTGTAGATCTACTTCACCGTCGCTGAAGAAGTTGGTACTTGGCTTCAACGACAGCTCGCGTCACCGTTGACCTCGTGCCCGGATCCCGCCGTACCGATCTCGTCCTGCTGCTCGTCGCCGTCGTCTGGGGATCGAGCTACCTCGCAGCCAAGACCGCGACCGGAAGCGCGCCGGTGCTGACCGTGCTGTTCCTCCGGTACGCCATCTCCGCGATCGCCCTGGTCCCGTTGGCGCGCGGGATCCGCCGGAACGAACTCAAGGCCGGTCTGATCCTCGGCCTCACGCAGGCGTCGGTCCTCGTGCTGGAGACGTACGGCGTCACGCACACCAGCGCGGCGAACGCCGGGCTGATCATCAGCCTGACGCTGGTCCTGACGCCGCTCTTCGATCGCCGTGGACTCCCGCCGCGGTTCTATCTCGCGGCCGGCACCTGTGTGATCGCCGTCGGGCTGCTGATGTCCGCGCACGGCCTGCACACTCCCGGCGTCGGTGACCTGTTGATGCTTGCCGCTGCTGTCGTCCGCGCGGGTCACGTCGTCCTCGTCGGACGGCTCTCGACCGGGCTCCGACCGTTGCAGCTGACAACGATCCAGACCCTTGTCGGTACGGCGCTGTTCGCGGTGCCCGCCGTACCGCATCTTCCCACGCACGCAGGCGTCGGCACGTGGTTGCAGATGGTCTATCTCGCCTTGTTCTGCAGCGTTTTCGCGTTCCTCGCGCAGACCTGGGCGGTGCAGCGGACGTCCGCCGGCCGGGCCAGCCTGCTGCTCGGCACCGAACCGATCTGGGCCGTTGCCTTCGGCATCGGTCTGGGTGACGAGCGGCTGACGGTGCCCGCGGTGCTCGGTGCGCTGCTGATGCTGGCCGGCACGTTCTGGGGTCAGTCGATCGAGCGTGCCCACCGGGAGTCACGCACCGACCAGCTCCAGCTGCAGCCACTTGGCTAGGTCACGGATCTCGCGCTGGACGGCGGCCCGCAGGGTCTTGGAGAACGGCTCGTCCTCGTGGATCGCGTCGACCCGGAACACGCCGGCCTTCCGGTCCGACATCGCATCGAGCTTCCCGACCAGGCGGTCGTTGTACAGGATCGGGAGCGCGAAGTACCCCCAGCGGCGCTTCGCGACCGGCTTGTACATCTCCAACTGGTAGTCGAAGTCAAAGATTTCGGTCAGCCGCTTGCGGTCGTACACCAGCCGGTCGAGCGGCGAGAGGATCGCGGTCCGGCCGGTGAACGGCTGGTCGAGCAGCTCCGGATCGATCCGCCACTCACCCCGGACGCCGTCCACGACCGCCCGCTCCCCCGCTGCACCGGCGTCCAGCGGCTCGCCCGGACAGGCCGGTCCCTTCGCGCGCAGCAGGCCCATCGAACGGAGCCGCTGCTCGTCGCGGATCCGGCGCGCCGCCGCGATCGGCACCGGCGGATCGTCCGGGTACACCCGAGAAGCCAGATCCCACAGGCGGTCCCGGCCGTCGCGGCCCGCGACCGCCACCTCGCCGCGCTGCATCATGAACTCGAGCAGTTGCGACACGTTCCGGTTGTTGGTCCACCCGGTGGACTTCCACGGCCGCACGCAGGTGTCCGGCAGCTCGCGCATCACCAGCGGGCCGTCCTGGCGGAGGCGTTCGAGAATGTCGAGCCGGCAGCCCTCGTTCGCCTGGACCCAGTCGCCGCGGTACGTCTGCCAGTCGAGCGGCTCGCCGTCGGACGGCCACGCGGCCATCTCGGCCCGGAACAGCGCCAGCGTCTCCGGCAGCCGGACGAACCCGCGCAGTTCGACCAGCTGCAGCGAGGCGAGCGCGTCGGCCAGCTCGGAGGCGTCGTACGACGAGCCGAGTCTGCTCCACAGCACCAGGTCCGCGTTGGGTGCGACGTACGCGGTCTGGTCGAGCTGCAGCACGTTCAGCCCGCGGACCACGTCGTACAGGTCGGTGGGTCGTTCGCCGGTGAGCAGCTGCGCGCGGACGGCCAGCCGCCTCGCGTCGCGCTTCGTCAGCTGATGAACGGTCACGCCCAGAGACTAAGTCTCAGGTCGGACAGTATTCTGAAAGCGGACGCCGAGCGGGTGGGGACCTGGGCTCGGATGGTAGGGGGTGTTTCGTGACGGTGCGTGGTCGAGTGTTCCTGCCCAGTGTTGTTTTGCTGGTCGTAGCCGGCTGTTCGGGCGCGGACGGGGCCGGCGCACCGGAGTCGGCGCCGCCGTCGATCGTCTTGTCGCAGACTCCCGCGGCGGACAAGCCGGCGACCAGTTGCGCGCAGTCGAAGGAGGCGCTGCCGCCGGCCGCCGACACCGACGAGGTCGTCCTGACCGCCAGCACCGATCCCAGCCGTACGTCGCTGCTCCTGAAGAACACGGGCAGCCTGACGGTGGTCGTCGTACCGGACGCATCCTTCACCACCCGGCTGATCGCCGCGCCGTACGCGAACCCGAAGGACGCGGCGTCGCGGTCCGCGCTGATCGCGGTCAACAACAACGGCGACGCCGAACTGCACGGCGTTCCGACGTACGTGCCGAAGACGCAGATCATCACGCTGCCTCCACAGTGGGCGATCTGCGCGCTCAGCGACAACGTCAAGGAGCCGGCCAGCGTCCGGTACGTCCAGAACCAGGCCTCGAGTGCGGAGTACTTCGTCGTGAAGGCGCTCGCCGATCAGCTGCTGCTCAAGACCAGCATGGAACGCAGCCGGGCGACGCTGATCCGCTGCGCCCGGACCACCACGACCATGCTCAAGTCGCACCCGAACCTGCCGGACATCCAGCTGTACGTTGCGATTCTCGGCTCCCGGTCAGACTGCGGGGCCGGGTACACGGCGCTGCTGCACGGCGACGAACGCGCCGCGGGTCAGCTCGGCGCGACCGTGCTCACCCAGCTCGGGAGTGCTCCGCGACTGCTTCCGGACAGTCCCCTCCTCGGCATGACCGCCGGCTCCTGACCAGGGTCGGGTCCGGGTCGGGTCAGGGCAAACTCCACTGCCGTTGCGCCGGTCGAAACCGGAGACTGGAGTCATACCGTTCGACACCTCGGAGGACTTCAGTCATGTTGGGCTTTATCATCGCCGGTCTCGTCATCGGAGCACTCGCCCGGTTGTTCACGCCCGGCAAGCAGAAGCTCGGCCTGCTCGCCACGCTGCTGCTCGGCCTGGCCGGCTCGGTGATCGGCGGCACGATCGCGAGCATCCTCGGCACCGGCGGCATCTTCGACCTGAACCTGATCGGCTTCGTGGTCGCGGTGATCTCGTCGGTGATGCTGGTCGGCACCGCCGAGTCGCTGGCCGCCAAGAGCAAGAACTGACCGCGCTGCATTCCAGAGAACCCGGAGTGCCGTCCGTCAGCTGTCCTCGTTGATCGCCATCGCCGCCCGTGGCTCACGGCCCAGCGGCTGTGGCGGCCGGGGCAGCAGCGGACGGCGCTTCTGCAGTGTCCGCACGACCGGCTGATCCACGGTGACGGTGACGTCCTCACCCGCGTGCCGGAAGGTGATCGAAGCACCCGGCCCGTCGTGCACGGTGTACTTCACCGCGACCGGGTCGATCTCGACCTTCAGCCGGACACCACGCCAGCGGACCGTGAAGTTCAGCCCGGACAACCCCATCGGCAGCGCCGGATCGAACGACAGCGTGCCCTCCTGATCCCGCAACCCACCGAACCCGGCCACCAGCGCGCTCCAGGCACCCCCCAGTGATGCCATGTGCAGCCCGTCGCCGGTGTTGTGGTGCAGGTTGCGCATGTCGATCAGCGCGGCCTCGTACGCATAGTCGTAGGCCAGGTCGAGATGACCGACCTCCGCCGCCATCACCGCCTGCACGCACGCGGACAACGACGAGTCCCGTACCGTCAGCCGCTCGTAGTAGTCGAAGTTGCGGGCCTTCTCCTCGGGCGTGAACGCGTCGCCGCACCAGTAGGTCGCCAGCATCAGGTCGGCCTGCTTGACCACCTGCGTGCGATAGAGCTGGAAGTACGGCGCATGCAGCAGCAGCGGGTACTTGTCCTTGTAGCCTTCGAAGTCCCAGACCGCGTACCCGGTGAAGCCTTCGGACTGTGGGTGGACACCGAGGTCGTGGTCGTACGGCAGGTAGACGGCGGCGGCCGCGTCCCGCCAGGACGCCTCCTCCTCACTGTCGACACCGAACTCGCGGGCCTTGGCCGGCAGCTTCGCGGCGATCGCGGCCGCCGACCTCAGGTTCCGCGCGGCCATCAGGTTGGTGAAAACGTTGTCGTCGGCAACAGCGCTGTACTCGTCCGGACCGGTGACACCGGGCAGGTGCCAGCGGCCGTCACGGTCGTGGTGGCCCAGCGACATCCACAACCGGGCGGTCTCGACCAGGAGTTCCAGCCCGACCTCGTCGAGGAAGGCCTCGTCATCGGTGGCCCGGTAGTACCGCATGACGGCCTCGGCGATGTCGGCGTTGATGTGGAACGCCGCCGTCCCGGCGGGCCAGTACCCGGAGCATTCCTGGCCGCGGATCGTCCGCCACGGGAACGCCGCGCCCCGGAAGCCCAGCTCCGCGGCACGCTGCTTCGCCATCTCCAGCGTCGAGTGCCGCCAGTGCAGCGCGTCGGCGGCCGCGTCCGGCTTCGTGTAGGTCAGCACCGGCAGGACGAAGCCCTCGGTGTCCCAGAACGTGTGGCCGTCGTACCCCGCGCCGGTCAGACCCTTGGAAGGGATCGCCCGCCGCTCGGCCCGCGCGCCCGCCTGCAGTACGTGGAAGAGCGCGAACCGGACCGCCTGCTGCAGTTCCGGATGTCCGTCCACCTCGACGTCGGCGCCGTCCCAGAAGTCGTCGAGGAAGGTGACCTGCTGCTTGGTCAGCCCGTCCCAGCCGGAGAACCGCGCACTCGCGAGCGCGGCCGCGACCTGGTCCCGGATCGCGGTCTCGGACCGCAGGCTGGACCAGCCGTACGCCAAGTACTTCACCACGCGCAGGCTCTCGCCCGGCTGCAGCTGGGCGATCACCGTGGTCCGCGCCCAGTCCTCGCGTACGTCCTGGTCCATCGCGTACCGCACCGTCGTGTCCACCTCGTGCGCCATCGCGGCTGCCATCAACTGCTGGCTGCGCGTCGTGCGATGGATCAGTACGGTCCCGTGCTCGCCGCCGTCGTGGCTGACCGGCTTCAGCGGATTGTCGAGAACGGCCGCCACCCGCGGATCGTCGGACAGCTTCGGCTGCGCCTCGTTCGCGACCAGCTCGGACTGGATCACGAACCGGGCCGGCTGGTCGACCGGCTCCACGACGTACTCGATCGCGGCCACCGCGCGCTGGGTCAGCGACACCAGCCGGCGGCTGCGGACCTTGATCCGCTTGCCGCCCGGCGACGTCCAGTCGACGTCGCGCTCGAGGATGCCGGTGCGGAAGTCGAGGGACCGCTCGTGCTTGCTCAGGTACCCGTAGCGGATGTCGAACGGCGAGTCGTCGACGAGCAGCCGGATCAGCTTGCCGTTGGTGACGTCGACGAGGGTCTGCCCGGACTCCGGGTACCCGTAGCCGGCTTCGGCGTACGGCAGCGGGCGCTGCTCGTAGAACGAGTTGAGGTAGGTGCCGGGGATCGCGTACGGCTCGCCCTCGTCGAGGTTGCCGCGCAGGCCGATGTGACCGTTCGACAGGGCGAACAGCGACTCGGACTGGGCCAGCTTGTCCATCGCGAGCCGGGTCTCCCGCAGCCGCCAGGGCTCGACCGGGTGATGTCCTCGATCGATCACTTGTCCTCCAGCAACTCTGCGAGGTCCTTGACCACGATGTCGGCGCCCTGCGCCTTCAGGCCGGCGGCCTGGCCGACGCGATCGACGCCGACGACCTGCCCGAAGTGTCCGGAGTGGCCGGCCGACACACCAGCGAGTGCGTCCTCGAAGACGGCCGCCGCAGAGGGCTCGACGCCGAACCGGGCGGCCGCGGCGAGGAACGTGTCCGGGGCCGGCTTGCCCTTCAGCCCCTCGGTCCGGATCGTCACGCCGTCGACGACCTCCTCGACGTACTGCGCGAGGCCGGTCACGTCGAGCACCTCGCGGGTGTTCGCGCTCGACGACACCACCGCCCGGCGGAGGCCCGCCTGCTCGGCAGCCTGCAGGTACCGCCGGGAGCCTTCGAAGACGTGCACGCCCTCGGTCCGGATCCGCCGCTGGACGGCCTCGTTCTTCCGGTTGCCGAGCCCGTTCACGGTCATCGCGGCCGGTGGATCGTCCGGCGTGCCGTCGGGCAGCGTGATCTGGCGCGCCGCCAGGAAGTCCCGTACACCGCTGGCCCGCGGCTTGCCGTCGACGTACGCGTCGTACTCGGCGCGGGCATCGAACGGCACGAACGCGATGCCGTGCTGCGCCGAGTAGTCGCGGAGGAACTCGTCGAACATCTCCTTCCACGCCGCTGCGTGGACGGCAGCGGTGTCGGTGAGTACGCCGTCCAGGTCGAACAAACAGGCCTGGATCCCCGTAGCTAGTCCGAGCATGCCGCCCACGCTAGCCGGTCAACCGGTCCGGCAAGCCAAAGCCAGGCTAACGGGAGGCTTTCATCCGAAAATCCGGGCGAACCAGTCGAGCTGGACGAGCTGCTGGTACGTCTGCCCGCCCTCGTGCTCGTTGTACTGGTACACCTCGATGCTCTTGTCCGGGCTCCCGTAGTGGTTGTACGCGGCGAACACCGTCGACGGCGGGCAGGTCCCGTCCATCAGCGCGACCGAGAACAGCGCCGGCGCCGTGGCCAGCCGGCCGAGGTTCACGCCGTCGAAGTAGCTCAACGTCTTGAGCACCGGGTCGACTTCCTGCCGGAAGCCCTGCAGGTACCGCGTGATCTCGCCGTACGGGTCCTTGTCGGTGATCTGCAGCGCGCGCTCGAAGTAGCACAGGAACGGTACGTCGGGAGCGCAGCCGAGCAGGTCGATCCCGGCCAGCGGGGCGAGGCCGGCCGCGGCGATCGAGATGCCACCGCCCTGGCTGCCGCCGCTGACGATCAGCTTGTCCGGATCCACGAACGGCGACGTCCGGGCCGCCTCGAGCGCCCGCACCGCGTCGATGTACACGCGGCGGTAGTAGTACGTCTCCGGGTCGGTGATGCCGAGCGTCATGAAGCCCGGCGTGTGGTTGATCCCGGCGTACGGCGTGTCGTCCGGGGTGTTCTCGAAACCACCCTGGCTGTAGCCCTGGCCGCGCGTGTCCATCACGAAGTGCGCGTACCCGGCCTGCGCCCACAGCGTGGTCGAGTGCGGCAGACCGCGGCCGCCGCTGTAGCCGTGGTACTGAACGACGGTCGGCAGCGGGCCGTCGGCGCCGGCCGGGACGTGCAGCCAGCCCCGCACCGGCGAGCCGCCGAAGCCGGCGTAGGTGACGTCGTAGGTGTCGATCAGCGCGAGCTTGTTGTCGATCTCGATGAACGTGGCGGACAGGTCGTCGGTGCGCGCCTTCTCGATCGAGCGGCGCCAGAAGTCGACCAGGTCGGCGGGAGCGGCCACGTCGGGCCGGTACTCGCGGAGCTCGTCGAGGGAAAGGTCGAACATGGCCATGAGCGACAAACTTACGCCCGACTCGACTGCGGCGGTAAGGCATGTCCATAACTGGACAGGGCCTCGAACTCTTGACGGGGTATTCCACTTGTGGTGTCCTCTCGGGTATTCCACTTGTGTCATACCCGTTCGGAGGCGATCGTGAAGCTCGAGCACATCCTTCTCGGCGTGCTGCTGATGCGCCCCAGCACCGGGTACGACCTGAAGCGCTACATGGACGCCCGCGGGACGTTCCTCCGACCGAACACCCAGATGAGCCAGGTCTACCGCTGCCTGTCGTCGATGGAGGAGCGCGGCTGGGTCTGGCACACGGTCGAACCCCGGCCGGGCGCCCAGGACGCCAAGACCTACCGGGTCACCGACGAAGGGATCACGGTGTTCATGGACTGGCTGACGGCGCCGTACTCCCCGACCACCATCTACACCCGCGATCCCGGGTTCTACGGGCGGCTGGCGTTCTGCGGCTTCCTCGAGACCGACCAGGTGATCGAGCTGCTCGATCGGGAGATCCTCGCCCGGCAGCTGCAGATCAAGCGCTACCGCGACCGGGACCGTACCGTCCCCGAGGAGCCGGAGCTCCCGTTCGACGCCGACCTCCAGGGCCTCGTCGAAGAGCGCTCGCACGAACTCGGTTCGCAGCTGATGGACCAGCACGTCGCCTGGTGCATCGGGCTCCGCGAAGAGCTGCAGAGCCGCAGCTCCCAGCGACGCATCCGCGCGGTCGACTGACCGCGAACCCAAGCGCAGTTGCCCCTTCAGGAGCACAGCCATGCCTCCTTCCAGGCCGAACGTGCTTTGGATCAGCACGCATGACATCAACCCGCATCTTGGTTGCTACGCAGGAGTTTGGCCGGGCGCCGAGCAAGCATGTACGCCACGGCTCGACGCCCTCGCGGCCGAGGGTCTCCGCTTCGACCGCGCGTTCTCCGCGGCACCGGTCTGCGGGCCGTCGCGCAGCGCGATCGTGACCGGGTGCTTCCCGCCGGCGATCGGCACCATGCACATGCGGACCCGCGCCACTCCCCCGCCGTACGTGCGGCTGCTGCCGGAGTACTTCCGGGCCGCGGGCTACTGGACCGGGAACACCGCGTTCACCGACTTCCAGGTCGACATCCCCGAGCCGACGTACGACGCACTTGGCGACCACGCGCACTGGCGGCTGCGGGACGACCCGGAGCAGCCGTTCTTCATAGCGTTCCACAGCCTGATCACGCACGAGTCGCAGCTGTACCTGAGCGACGAGGAGTTCGCCCGGAAGACGCCGGACGCTGTCCGCGTGGAGAAGGCGGACGTTCCGCCGTATCACCCGGACACCGAGGTGTACCGGACGTCGTGGCGGCGGTACCTCGAACTGATCAGCCAGCTGGATCACTGGGCCGGCGGCATCCTCGATCAGCTCGAAGACGATGGGATTGTTGACAATACGATTGTCGTCTTCTGGAGCGACCACGGGCTGGGCATGCCGCGTGGGAAGCGGTGGGCCACCGAGCTCGGGTTCCGCGAGCCGCTGATCGTCCGATGGCCGGCCAAGATCACCGGCGGTACGTCGTACGCCGAACCCGTCGCGCTGATGGACCTGGCGCCGACGATGCTCGCGATGTGCGGGCTCGACGTACCCGAGCACATGCACGGCTCGGTACTGATCGGCCCGGACGGGAAGCCGCGGGAGCGGTCCGGGTACGTCGTGAGCGCGCGGGATCGGATGGGTGAGGCCGAGGACACGTCCCGCTCGATCCGCGACCGGCGGTTCCGGTACACCCGGCATCTGCACCCGGACCGGTCGCCGATGGGCCACACGGAGTACCCGGACAACCTCTGGACCTGGAAGGAACTGCGCCGGCTGTTCGCGCAGGAAGCCCAGCAACAGCTGGCGTTCGGCGTACCGCCGTCGATCCTCACCGACCTCCAGCGCTCGATCGTTGCCGCCAGCAAGCGTGCGCCCGAGGAGCTGTACGACGTCGAGGCCGATCCGCACGAGGAACACAACCTGGCCGGCCTGCCCGAGTACGCCGAGACCCGGCAACGGCTGTCCGGCGCGCTCGACGACTGGCTGGACACGACCGGCGACCTCGGCCGAAGACCCGAAGGTGATTTGCTCGCCGAGTGGCGCCCGAACGGCCGCCGCCCCGAAACCGTCGAACCCGCTGTCGAACACGCCGTCGAACACCGTGCCGGCCTGGTGGCGCTCACGTGCTCGACGGACGGCGCGGTCATCGGCTGGACCAACGATTCTCCCGCAGCAGAGCGCCGAAGCTGGCAGCTCTACACCGCCCCGTTCGTCCCATCCGCACCGATCTGGGTCAAGGCCTGGCGGCTCGGTTACGAGCCCAGCCCGGAAGTCCCGGTCCCTGAACCCTCTGAAGCACGCTAAGGAGCCCCTCATGCTCATCCGCCGCTGCAGCGCCTTTCTGGCAGCTGCCGCACTTGTCGTCGGCGTCGGTGCCTGTTCCGGCGCCGGCGCCAGCTCCTCCGCCGCCAAGACGCTGACCATCGGCAACGTCCTCGACAACAACTCCTTCGACCCGACGCAGCTGAACATCGGCAACCAGATGCAGTACTGGTCGCCGGTCTTCGACACCCTGCTGACCCGCGATAAGGACAACAAGCTCCAGCCCTGGCTCGCGACCTCGTGGAAGTACGACGCCGCCCGCACCACGCTCACCCTGAAGCTGAAGAGCGGCGTGAAGTTCACCGACGGTGCGCCGTTCGACGCGACCGTGGTGAAGGACAACCTGACCAACCTGGCCGCCGGAACCGGGCAGAACTCGTACATGAGCCGGTCGATCGCGACGTACCAGATCGTCAGCCCGACCGAGATCAACCTCAAGCTGAAGGCGCCGGACCCGGGGATGATCGACTACCTCGCCAGCGTCGGCGGGGTGATGGCCAGCCCGAAGTCCCTGAAGGCGAAGGATGTCGCGACCACGCCGGTCGGCAGCGGCCCGTACGTCCTGGACAAGTCCGGAACCGTTGCCGGTAGCACCTATACGTACAAGCGGAACCCAGGCTACTGGAACGCGTCGGCGTTTCCGTACGACAAGATCGTGATCAAGCCGATGAACGACCTGACCGCGCGGCTGAACGCGCTCAAGGCCGGCCAGCTGAACGCCACCCTGACCGACACCAACTCGCTCGCCGACGCCAAGCGCAGCGGGCTGACCGTCAACACCACGCCGGTCAACTGGAACGGTCTGCTACTGATGGATCACGACGGCAAGCTCGTCCCGGCGCTCAAGGACCTGCGGGTGCGGAAGGCGATCAACTACGCGTTCGACCGCGAGGCGATCCTGAAGAACGTGTCGCACAGTGCGGGCTCGCTGACCACGCAGATCTTCAACGCGGCCGGTGACGGGTACGACAAGTCGCTCGACACCGCGTACAACTACGACCCGGGGAAGGCGAAGCAGCTCCTCGCCGAGGCCGGGTACGGATCGGGCTTCTCGATCACGATGCCGGAGTCGCCCGGCTTCGCCCAGTACAACGCGATCATCGAGCAGCAGCTGGGCACGATCGGCATCAAGGTGAAGTGGGTCAAGGTGCCGGCGAACGCGGTCATCCCGGAGATCCTGTCCGGCAAGTATCCGGTCGCGTTCATGACGCTCGGCAGTCAGTCCGCGTGGCAGGACATCCAGAAGGCGGTCACCCGGAAGTCGCCGTGGAACCCGCTGAAGGCCGGCGACCCGCAGCTCGACAAGCTACTGGCGGCCGCCCAGAACGCGCCGGCGGCGCAGCTCCCGGCCGCGATGAAGGCGGTCAGCAAGTGGCTCGTCGACAACGCATGGTTCGACCCGTGGTATCGCGAGAACAGCGTCTTCCTGAGCGACGCGAAGACCGCGGTGACCATGCAGGCCTACAACGTGGCGCCGAGCATTGCCTCGTTCGCCCCGAAGGAGTGACGGCATGTTCGCCTTCGTCGGACGCCGACTGGTCGCCTGCGTCGTCCTGGTGGTGGTGATCGCGGGCATCACGTTCATGCTCGCCTTCTCCGGCACCGGCAACGTCGCGCGCAACCTGCTCGGTGAGAACGCCACTCCGGACCAGTTGGCCGCCAAGAACGCCGAGCTCGGTCTGGACAAGCCCCTGCTCGCGCAGCTCGGCTCCTGGGCGGAACACGCCGTACGTGGTGATCTGGGCATCTCATGGTTCACCAACGAGCCCGTGGCCCAAGCAATCGCCAACCGGCTGCCTGTGACCTTGTCGATGGTCGTCCTCGCCGTAACGCTGACCGCACTGATCAGTGTCGGGCTCGGTGTGGCCGCGGCTGTGCGTGGCGGTTGGTTGGACCGGGTCATCCAGGTCCTGAGCGTCGCTGGGTTCGCCCTGCCGAACTTCTGGGTCGCACTGGTTCTCGTGGTCTTCTTCTCGGTCACGCTCGGAGTCCTGCCCGCGACCGGCTACGTACGGCTCTCGGAGTCACCAGGTGGCTGGGCTGCGGCCCTCGTCCTCCCGGTGGCGTCCCTGGTGATCGGGAGCACCGCGTCGGCCGCACAGCAGGTACGCGGCGCAGTGATCGACGTACTGCGTCAGGACTTCGTTCGCACGCTCCGGGCCCGTGGCATCAGCCCGCGGTCCGTACTGTTCCGGCACGCCCTGCGGAACGCCGCTACGCCCGCACTGACCGTCCTGTCGTTGCAGTTCATCGCATTGCTCGGCGGTGCCGTCGTGGTCGAGAAGGTGTTCGCAATCCCCGGCCTCGGCACCCTCACCATCAACGCCGCGCTACAAGGCGACGTACCGGTGCTGATGGGCGTGGTCGTCACGCTTGTCGTCCTGGTCGTCATCGTCAACCTGGTCATCGACATCGTCAGCGGCTGGGTCAACCCAAAGGTGCGTGTGCAATGACGATCCGGAAGGTCTTCCGCAACCCACTGGCGGTGGCGGCGCTGGTGGTGCTGCTGGTGATCGTCCTGGCCAGCATCTTCGCGCCGTTGATTGCGCCGCACAGTCCTACTACCTTGCGGCTCGACAAGATCAATGCAGGTCCCGGTGGTGGCTACCTGCTCGGTGGTGACGGGGCCGGGCGCGACATCTTCAGCCGGTTGCTGCATGCGGGTCGCAACACGCTGACAGGTGCTGTGATCGCGCTGTCGGTCGCCCTAGTGCTCGGTGTGGTCTCAGGGCTGCTGAGTGGGTACTACGGCGGTCTGCTCGACGGCGTACTCGGTTGGGGCGCCAACCTGTTGATGGCGCTGCCGACAATGATCGTGCTGCTGGCGCTGTTCCAGGCGCTCGGGTCCTCGATCTACCTGGCGATGGTCGCGTTCGGTGTGATGCTCTCCCCCGGGTTCCATCGGCTGGTCCGCGGCCAGGTGATGGCGGTCAAACACGAGTTGTACGTCGACGCCGCGCGGGTCTCGGGACTCAGCGATCCGCGGATCATCGGGCGGCACGTACTGCTGGTCGTCCGCGCGCCGATCGTGATCCAGGCGGCGGTCGTGGCCGGTATCGCGATCGTCGTCCAGTCCGGGCTGGAGTTCCTCGGTCTCGGTGATCCGGGGACGCCGACCTGGGGCGGGATGCTGCAGGACGCGTTCACGAACATCTACACGTCACCGATCGCGATCTGGTGGCCCGGTACGACGATCGCGCTCACCGTCGCGTCGCTGGTGCTGCTGGGCAACGCGATCCGCGACGCCATCCAGCGCACCGACCGGCCGCGCAAACCGCCCGCGGCACCGAAGCTCGTACCCGCGACACCTGGCACCGGCGACCTGCCGTTGCTGCGGATCACCAACCTCACGGTCGGGTACCCGAGCGGCGCCGGTTACGGCGAAGTGGTGCACGGCGTCGATCTCGACGTACGGCACGGAGAAGTGATGGGACTGGTGGGTGAGTCGGGGTCCGGGAAGACGCAGACCGCGTTCTCCGTACTCGGGCTGCTGTCGCCTGGTGGCACGTTGCTTGGCCGGAGCAGCATCGTCTTCGACGGGCGTGAGCTCGCGCGGCTGCCCGAGGCCGAGCGGCGGATGCTGCGAGGCAAGCGGATCGGGTACATCCCGCAGGAACCGATGTCGAACCTCGATCCGTGCTTCCGGGTCGGAGAGCAGCTGGTGGAGCCGTTGCGGGTGGTGTCCGGGTTGTCGAAGCGGGCGGCTGTGGACGAGGCGCTGCAGCTGCTGGAGCGGGTCGGGATTCCGGAACCGCGGCGGACGTTCGCGGCCTATCCGCACGAGATCTCCGGCGGGATGGCGCAACGTGTGCTGATCGCCGGGGCGGTGTCGGGCAAGCCGGAGCTGCTGATCGCGGACGAGCCCACGACCGCGCTGGACGTGACAGTGCAGGCCGAGGTCCTCGACCTGCTGCGCGGGCTGCAGACCGAGTTCGGAATGGCGATGTTGCTGGTCACGCACAACTTCGGCGTGGTCGCGGACATCTGCGACCGGGTGGCCGTGATGCAGGACGGACGGATCGTCGAGGTGAACGACGTCCGGCCGTTGTTCGCGAGCCCGCAGCACCCGTACACGCAGACGTTGCTCGGATCCACGCTCGAGGACACTGCGCCACGGCCCCAGCTGGAGGTGAACCATGCTTGAGGCAACCAACGTCGTGGTCGAGTACGCGGGCCGCGGCTGGCGGTCGAAGGGCTTCAAGGCGCTGCACGACGTGTCCTTCGACATCAAGCAGCACGAGACGCTCGGCCTGGTCGGCGAGTCCGGCTCGGGCAAGACCACGATCGGCCGGGCCGTCCTCGGCCTGGTCCCGGTCAGCTCGGGCTCGATCCGGTTCGACGGGCAGGAGCTCGTCGGCATGTCGCGCCGCGAGCGCCGGCGGCTGAGCGACGACATCCAGGTCGTGTTCCAGGACCCGTACAGCTCGCTCAACCCTTCCATGACCGTCGAGGACATTCTCGTCGAGCCGCTGGTCGCCCGCGGTTCGGCAGGCCGCGGTACGGCGACGAACCGGGTCCGCACCTTGCTCGACCAGGTCGGGCTGCCGCAGGACGCCGTACACCGGCTGCCGCGCGAGTTCTCCGGCGGGCAGCGGCAGCGGATCGCGATCGCCCGGGCGCTGGCGCTCCGGCCGAAGCTGATCGTCTGCGACGAGCCGGTGTCCGCGCTGGACCTTTCCACGCAGGCGCGTGTCCTCGACCTGTTCATCTCGATCCAGGAGGAGACCGGTGTGGCCTATCTCTTCATCTCCCACGACCTTGCGGTCGTCCGTCACATCAGCCACCGGGTCGCGGTGCTGTACCGCGGCGACATCGTCGAGTACGGGGATGCCGCGGACGTGACCGAGCGACCGGAACACCCGTACACGAAACGGCTGCTGATGGCCGCGCCGATCCCGGACCCGGACAGGCAGGCGATCCGCCGCCACGAACGCCACGCACTGCTGGCCGGCGAGGCGGTCGCATGAGCCGCGCGGTGATGGTCATGTACGACTCGCTCAACCGGCGGATGCTCCCGCCGTACGGCGCATCCGACGTACATGCGCCGAACTTCAGCCGGTTGGCGGAGCACACAGTGCTGTTCGAGAACTGCTACGCCGGGAGCATGCCGTGTATGCCGGCACGGCGTGAGCTGCACACAGGCCGGTACAACTTCCTGCACCGCTCCTGGGGTCCGCTCGAGCCGTACGACGACTCCATGCCAGAGCTGCTCCGTGAGAACGGCGTACACACGCATCTGGCCACCGACCACCAGCACTACTGGGAGGACGGCGGGGCGACGTACCACAACCGCTACTCGACGTACGAGTTCTTCCGCGGGCAGGAGGGCGACCGGTGGAAGGGACAGGTGCGGGAGCCCGACGTACCGGAGACCCTGAACGCTACGTCGTTCATGAGCCGGCAGGACTGGGTGAACCGGCAGCACATGCAGGACGAGGCGCAGCACTGCCAGACGCTCACGTTCGACGCGGGGATCGAGTTCATCGAGACGAACCGCTCCGAGGACCAGTGGTTCGTACAGATCGAGACGTTCGACCCGCACGAGCCGTTCTTCAGCTACGACCAGTACCGGCGGTTGCTGGGAGTGGACACGGAGGCGCCGGTGTTCGACTGGCCGTCGTACCGGCGGGTGGTCGAGACGCCGGAGGAGGTCGAGCGGGCGCGCGGTGAGTACCTGTCGCTGCTGGCGATGTGCGATCGGTCGCTGGGACGCGTGCTTGATCTCTTCGACGAGCACAGGTTGTGGGAGGACACGATGCTGATCGCGTGCACCGACCACGGGTTCCTGCTCGGTGAGCGGGGATGGTGGGGCAAGAGCGTGCAGCCCTGGTTCGACGAGACGATCCACACGCCGCTTTTCGTGTGGGATCCGCGTGAGCGGGCAGCCGGTGTACGGCGGGACGACCTGGTACAGACGATCGACATCGCGCCGACGCTGCTCGAGTACTTCGCTGTTGATGCTCCCGCGGACATGCAGGGCCTCCCGCTGGCCGGTGGTCAGCTGCGCGCGGGGGCGTTGTTCGGAGCGCACGGCGGCCACGTGAACGTCACAGACGGCCGCTACGTCTACATGCGCGCGTGTGCGGACCCGTCCAACACTCCCTTGTACAACTACACCCTCATGCCCACCCACATGCGCTCCCGCTTCACCCCTGTGGAGCTGCAGCACGCCCAGCTACACCCAGCCCTGCCCTTCACGAAGGGCTCCCCCGTACTCAGAGTCCAGGCCTCGTCATTCGGGAACCCTTGGTGGCACGGGTCGCTCCTCTTCGACCTGCACGAGGACCCGCACCAACAGAACCCGCTGCAGGACGAGGAACTGGAGCTACGGCTGGCCGGCTTGATGGTCGAGCTCATGCGCGCCAACGACGCCCCGCCGGAACAGTACGAACGCCTCGGCCTGCCTTTGGATGGGCCTGTGCTGGCTGAGCACTTGCTGATCAAGGACCAATGGGAGCAAGCGCAGCGAGCGCTTCAGCCGGCTGCACGTCGTGAGGACCTGGAACCCGACAGCCCGTTGCGGACGCTCACCCTGGCTGAGGTTCTGGATCGGTACCCGGACGTGCTGCCGGGTCACATCCTGGCCGGGCTGGACGGGATGCGGCGGCTCAATCCGACGGCTCCGTTGCTCGAGGTGTTCGCCGGGCATCCCGGCATGACGGTCCAGATGATGCACGAAGTCCAAGAGGCCCTCCGGAAGGTGAGCTGATGTCCCGCCCGAACATCGTCTTCGTCATGTCCGACGACCACGCCGCGCACGCGATCTCTGCGTACGGCAGCAAGGTCAACAGCACGCCGTACCTGGACCGCCTGGCCCAGGAGGGCGTCCGGATGGACGCGACGTACTGCACGAACTCGATCTGCTCGCCGTCGCGGGCCTCGATCCTGACCGGTACGTACAGCCATGTGAACGGCGTCGCGTCGATCTGGACCGAGATCGACTACCGGGTGCCGACGATCGCCGAGGTGCTGAAGGACGCCGGGTACCAGACCGCGCTGTTCGGCAAGTGGCACCTGGGCGAACGCGCCGAATCCGCGCCGCGGCACTTCGACGCCTGGCGGGTGTTCCCGGGGCAGGGCGACTACGTCGACCCGCTGATGATCGGGCCGGACGGTGCCGCGACGGTTCCCGGTTACGCGACGGACATCGTCACGGACCAGAGCATCGACTGGATCCGGCAGCGGGACCCGGAGCGGCCGTTCCTGCTGCTGGTGCACCACAAGGCGCCGCACCGGCCGTGGGTGCCGGACGAGAAGCACAAGCACCTGTACCCGGTCGGTTCGATCCCGGAGCCGAGCACGCTGTTCGACGACCACAGCACCCGCAGCCAGTCGGTCCGCGGCGTGCACATGTCCGTGGCCGACGATCTGGCCGCGGAGGAGCTCAACGACGAACTGCCGGCCGAGCTGCGGGGCCCGGAGAACCGGGAGGCGCGGATGCGGTGGAAGTACCAGCGCTACCTGCGTGACTACCTGCAGTGCGTGCAGTCGATCGACGACAACGTCGGCCGGCTGCTGGACGTACTGGACTCCGAGGGGCTGGCCGAGAACACGGTCGTCGTCTACACGTCCGACCAGGGGTTCTTCCTCGGCGACCACGGCTGGTTCGACAAGCGGCTGATGTTCGACGAGTCGTTGCAGATGCCGATGCTGATCCGCTGGCCGTCGGTCATCGCTGCCGGTAGTACCTGCGACGACATGATCACGAACGTGGACTTCGCCGCGACGTTCCTGGAGATGGCAGGGCTGGATCCTGCGTCGGCGCTGCCCACCTCGCAGGGCCGGAGCTTCCTGCCGTTGCTGCAAGGCGAGGAGGTGCCGGACTGGCCGGACGCGGTTTACTACAGGTACTGGGAGCACGACGACCCGATCCACCACGCTCCGGCGCACTACGGCGTACGGACGAAGGAGTACAAGCTCATCCACTACTACGGTGCCGGTCTTGGTGTCCCGGGGTCGTCGGAGCGGCTGTTCGACTCCGAGTGGGAGCTGTACGACCTGGTCAAAGACCCCGACGAACTCGTCAACGTCGCGGACGATCCGGCGTACGCCGCTACACGCGCAGCGCTGACCGTACGTCTAGGTGAGCTGCAGGCGCACTACAAGGACCTGCCGTACCACGGCCCGTCAACGCCCGCGCCTGACTGGTCCTGGGCCGACGAGAAGGCGTTAGGACACGTAGCGGAGTACCTCAAGCGTCTGCCCGCCCGCGGTCAAGCGTGAGGCCGAAGCCGGGCTCGTCGGAGAGCACGACGTAACCGTCTTCGAGGGTGTAGCTGCCAGGTCCGGGGACGCCCTCGATGATGGGGGTGTTTCCGAGTCCGGCTGCCAGATGGGCGGCGTACAGGGTCTTCAGAGGTAGACCCCAGGCGTGTGGTGACGCCTCGGCCTCCAACCGTGGCATGGTGTGCCGCCATTTGGTGAGGCCGTGGCCGATCACGTCCATCAGGACGACGTCTACCAGACCCGCGGCTGCCAATGCCAGGACGTGTTCGACGTCGGGGTCGTACTCGCCGTCTGCAACCCGGGTCGATCCCTGCAGGCGTTCGTGCAGCGCCTGCAGGTCCGGGCGGCGTTCCGCGAACGGTTCCTCGATCCAGTAGAGGTCGCAGTCCGCGACACCGTCGAGGTACTCGAACAGGCCGTTCACGGTGAACCCGTCGTTGCCGTCGACCAGGATCGCCGCGTCCGGGTACAGCTCGCGGGCGAGCCGCGTCACCTCGATGTCCCGCGCCAGCCCGGCCCGCGCGTCCATCCAGCGGTGCCCGCGGCCGATCTTCAGCTTGAAGTCGCGGAACCCGAACGCGTGGTCCTGCGCGAGGTTCGTCCGGATCGCCTCCAGCCCGCCGTCCAGATCGTCGAAGTAGATACCGCCGCTGTAGCACCGCACCCGCGGCGACCCGGCGGCACCGAGCATCGCGTACACCGGTACCTCGAGGATCAGCGCCGCGAGATCGTGCAACGGGTAGTCGAGAAACTCCGCCACCACGTCGGTCACCCCGCGGTCGGGATCGATCAGCCCGGCCAGCGGCCGCCCGATCAGCGGACCGGGATCCCCGTCGTACAACGGCAGTCCCCAGCCGGTCCCGCCGCGGTCGGTCTCGACGACGTAGGCCGTGACGCTGCCGCCGTTCCCGTGACCGCCGAGGAACGAGTTGCGGCCGATCGTCCGCAGATACTCGTACGGCACCTCCACGGTGCTGACCGAGCTGATCAGGTGCTGCGACAACGTCACCGGAAGACCCCCACGAGCCGGCGGTAGGCGGACGGATTGCTCAGTACGTCCGTACTGTCCACGAACTGGTCGATCGACCCGATCGGACCGACGCGCTTCAGCTGCGGATCCGAGACCGTCGCATGACAGGCCTCGGCGAAGCGACCGGCTTCCAGCACCATCGCCGGACGGTCGAAGAACTGCCGCGGCGCGGGGTCCAGCTGGGCGGTGAGACCGAGCGCGTTGTGCCGGCGGGCGACCAGCTCGTACGCCGTCACCAGCGCCCGCTCCCGGTCCGCAAAGTTGCCCGCGGCAACCGTATCCGCCAGCGCCCGGTCCAGCCCGTCCGGATGCCCGAGGCGGGCGAACGCCGTACCCAGCCACTTCGTGTACGGCGCGTACTCACGGGCCTGCAACAGCGCCAGCCGCATCACCTCGCGGGCGAGGCGTGCCGCGACGACCCGGGACCCGAGCTCGTCGCCGACCTCGTGGGTCCGCTGCACGAACGGCTCCTCCTGCGCGATCCGGGTCCACTGGCAGGCCAGCAGCCAACGCCAGATCTCGTCCGGGTACCAGGCGAGCGCTGCACGCACCGGCGCGAGCCGCCCGTCGTCGGCATACACCTGTCCCTTCACCACACCCAGGAGCTGTTGCTGCGGTGTGACCAGCCAGTCGTCCACACCGATGCCATGCGACGCGTCGAAGCCCAGGTGCCCGCGCAGCCAGTCGCTCAGCGACGCCACAGTCACGCGGTGCTCCACAGCATGAACAGACGAGCCGAACCGAACCGGGAAGCCGCGGTACTCGTCCGGTAGCACGGCCTCGATCTGCTTGTGGACGGCCTCGGGCTCGTCGACCAGGACGATCAGTCGTGGACCCCAGTCGTGGTCCATCGAGCGTTCGGTGTCGTAGCCGAGCACATCGGAGCCCCAGCCCAGCAGACCAGCCGCGTGACCGGTGCTGCCGAGCACAGGCGCGATCACGTCCGTGTAGAAGCCGCCCGACAGCTCCTGTGCGTTGACGAAAGGCATGCGGAGCATCTTCTCACTGCCGACTAAGGTGTCGCTCGTGATTTCGCATGTGGTGTGGGACTGGAACGGCACGCTGCTCAACGACAACCATGCGGTGCTGGCCGCCGTCAACGAGGTCTGCACCGGCTTCGGGCGGCCGGAGTTGACGTGGAGCGAGTGGCAGGCGGCGTACGCACGGCCGATGCGGCTCTCGTACGAGCAAGTCCTGCAGCGCGTACTGGACGACGAGGAGTGGGAGCAGGTCGACAAGCTCTACCACGACCGGTACGACGCGCTCCTGCACACGTGTGAGCTCGCCGCGGGTGTTCACGACGTACTGCGAGCCTGGGGCGCCGGCGGGCGGACCCAGTCGTTGCTCTCGATGTGGTTCCACTCGCGGCTCACCCCGACGGTGGAGCAGTACGGGCTCACGCAGTACTTCACTCGCGTGGACGGGCTGCCCGGTGAGATCGGCGGTGGGTCCAAGGCGGACAGCCTCGTGCGGCACCTCCAGGAGCAGCAGTTGGACCCGGCTGGCGTCGTACTGATCGGGGACGTTGTTGACGATGCTCACGCGGCGCAGGCGGCCGGTACGCAGTGTGTTCTCGTCACCACTGGTGCGATGACGCGTGAGGCTCTGGAGACGACCGGGGCGCCGGTGACCGGGTCCATCAGTGAGGCCCTGGGGCTGCTGGACCAGTGAGAGACCCGTGGTTCTCCCTGGTGCGAGGCACCCGCCTGTGACGAGACGGTGGTGTCACAGGAAAGGGAGGCGCCACCGTGACGCAGGTCGTAGTTCTACTGGAGCAGGACAAGCAGGACGCCTTGGAGTGGGCGGCCGCGGAAGCAGCAGCCCGGAGCGCCGAGCTGCGCGTGGTCTACGCGTTCCGCTGGCCGTACCTGCTCGACGCACTGGGTGAGCTCACCGTGGAAGAGCGCGACCTGGAAACCGCTGAGGTGGTCGTGGACGACGCGATCGAGCACGTCCGGAAGATCTTCCCGAGCCTGCGGATCAGCTCGACGGTCTTCCCGGGCCGTCCGGTCGACGCCCTGCTGAGCGAGGCCGAGGACGGTGCGCTCGTCGTCATCAGCCACGGACACCGGTTCGAACGGAAGCTGTCGCGCCGGTTGGCCCGGCGTACCAAGGCCTCGTTGGCGGTGGTCGGGCTGACGCCGGATCGTACGTTCGGACCGTCCTCGGGCCGGGTGGTCGTGGCCGTCGACGGGCGCGACCGGACGGAGGTTTTGGGCTTCGCGTTCGGCGCGGCACACCGTCGGGGTACTGGTCTGACCGTGCTGCAGACGACCGCCGACGCGGACTGTGTGTCGGCGTGGCGGACGGCCTACCCCGAGGTCGACGTGCGCTGCGGCACCGCCGACGGCACCAGTGCGGTCCTCGCCGAGGCCAACGCCGCAGCCCTGACCGTCCTCACAGCAGACCGTCACTGGCGCCAGCAAACCCCCAACACCGAGGTAGCCCGCCTGGCCCGCGGCCCGGTCGTACTGGTCTGACCCTGCGGCCGGCAGTTGACCATCTGCGCGGGAGCCTCAGCCTGATCGCTTAGGCTCCGGGGGTGGGGAAGACAGAGCTCCGTGGCCGGCAGCGGGAGTACGACGTACTGAACGGGCTGGTCAGCGAGGCGAAGGCCGGGCGTAGTCGGGTGCTGGTGCTCACCGGCGAGGCCGGGGTCGGCAAGTCGGCGTTGCTGGACGCGATGGTCGCCGGGGCCGAGGGCTGCCGGATCACCCGGACGGCCGGGATCGAGTCCGAGATGGAGCTGGCGTACGCCGGTCTGCACCAGCTGTGCCTGCCGTTCCTGGATCAGCTCGACGGGCTGCCGGCTCCGCAGCGTGACGCTCTCGGTACGGCGTTCGGGCTGCGGAACGGGCCCACTCCGGACCGGTTCCTGATCGGGCTGGCGGTGCTGAACCTGCTCGCGGCCGGCGACCAGCCGGTGTTGTGTGTGGTCGACGACGCGCAGTGGCTGGATCTGATGTCCGCGCGGATCCTCGCGTTCGTCGCGCGGCGGCTCGCGGCCGAGTCGGTGGTGATGGTGTTCGCGGTCCGGGACGGGATCGAGCACGCGTTCGACGGCCTCGACGTACTGCCGGTCCGCGGGCTCGACGACGCCGACGCGCGGGCGTTGCTGGACTCGGTGCTGCCGGGTCCGATCGACCCGCGGGTCCGGGACCGGATCGTCGCCGAGACCCGCGGCAATCCGCTGGCGCTGCTCGAACTTCCCCGCGCGTGGACGGCCGCCGAGCTGGCCGACGGGCTGGCTTCCGGTTCGCTGGCGGGGCGGATCGAGGACGGGTTCGTCCGGCGTCTCGAAGTACTGCCGACCGATACCCGGTTGCTGCTGCTCACCGCGGCGGCCGAACCGTTGGGTGACCCGACGTTGCTGTGGCGGGCCGCCGAACAGCTCGGGCTCGGCGCCGACGCGGCGGCCGGGGCGGTCGAGACCGGGCTGATCACGTTCGACCAGCACATCCGGTTCCGGCACCCGCTGGTCCGGTCGGCGGCGTACCGTACGGCGACCCCGCAGCAGCGCCTCGCCGTACACCGGGCGCTGGCCGCGGTGACCGATCCCGCGACGGACCCGGACCGGCGCGCGTGGCACCGAGCCCAGGCGACGATGACGCCGGACGAGGACGTCGCTTCGGAGCTCGAGCAGTCCGCCCAGCGCGCACGTGCCCGTGGTGGATTCTTTGCCGCGGGCATCTTCTTGGAACGCGCGGCCGCCCTGACGATCGACCCGGGACTGCGCGCGGACCGCGTACTGGCCGCAGCCACCGCGAAGCGCAGCGCCGGCGCCCTCGACGCCGCCCTGGAGCTCCTCGGCGGCGCCGCCACCGGCCCGGCGAACCCGCTGCGCGAAGCCGAAATCACCCGCCTCCGGGGCCAGATCTCGTTCGACCGAGGCCACACCGCCGAAGCCGCCCGCACCCTCGTCGAGGCCGCCACCCAACTGGAGCCCCACGACCACACCCAGGCCCGAATCACCTACCTGGAAGCAATCTCCGCCGCCATCTGGTCCAGCGGCCCCGAAACCCCCACCATCCTCGAAGAAGTCGCTTCCGCCATCCCCGCCCCCTCCACCCCGCCCGCACCTCGGGGCACCACCGGCCCTTCCGGTGAGCTTCTGCTTCAGGCCTTGGCGCTTCGCTTCACCCAGGGCTTCGCAGCGGCCGCTCCACTGTTGGTGAAGGCTCTGGAGCAGGCTCGGGAAGGTGAACCAACGGATGTGCGCGGGTGGTTGTGGCTGGCAGGCAACCGCGCAAGCGGGATCGTCGCGATCGACGTCTGGAACCTCGACGCAGCCCTCGAACTAGCTGCCCGCCACGAGCGCATCGCCCGCGACAGCGGCGCCCTCGTCCAGCTCCAGTGGGCGCTCAACTTCCGCGCGAACGTCGTCTCGATGACCGGCGACCTGGCCGCCACGGCAGCGTACGTCGAAGAAGAACGCCAGATCGCCAACGCCACAGGCAACCGCGTCCTCGGCATCGGCGCGATGCAGCTCGAGGCCCTCCGCGGCAACGAATCCACCGCAACCCCGCTGATCGACGCGATGATCCGCGAGGCCCGCGCCCAGCACCAGGGCCGGATGACCGCGATCGCGATGTACACCAACGCCCTGCTCAACAACGGCCTAGGACGCTACGAAACGGCCCGCGACGCCGCCCTCCAGGTCTTCGAACACGATCCGGTCGCGTACGGCGCCCTCGTCGTCGGCGAACTGGCCGAGGCCGCCTCGCGAACCGGCGACACCAAACTCGTCGAAACCACCCACACCTGGCTGAACAACCGCGTAGCCGCCGTCCCCACCGAATGGGGCCGCGGAATGGAAGCCCGCGCCCACGCCCTCCTCACCAACGAAGAGAACGCGTACCGCGCCTCGATCGACCACCTCAGCAAGACCCCGCTCCGGATCGAGCTGGCCCGCGCCGAACTCCTGTACGGCGAATGGCTCCGCCGCGAAGGCCGCCGTCAGGACGCCCGCGAACACCTCCGTACCGCCCACGAACAGCTGACCACGATCGGCGCCGAAGCCTTCGCCGACCGCGCTCGCCACGAACTCCTCGCCACCGGCGAAACCGTCCGCAAACGCACCCCCGAAACCACCAACGACCTCACCGCCCAGGAAGCGCAGATCGCCGCCCTCGCCCGCGACGGCCTGACCAACCCGGAAATCGCCGCCCAGCTCTTCATCAGCCCCCGGACCGTCGAATGGCACCTCCGCAAGACCTTCTCCAAGCTCGGCATCACTTCCCGACGCCAGCTTCGCACCGCACTCGCGCGCTGAACTACTCACCGATCTTCTTGGAGCGGAGGACGATCTTGGTGTCCGGCGACGCCTTCGTGCCGCCGGCCGGCTGTTGCGACACCACGACCCAATTGCGGTCGTTGATCAGCAACCGGCCCTGGCCGGTGGCGTCCTCTTCGGTCAGAAAGTAGAAGCCGGCGGCCTGCATGGTGTCCTGGGCGAGTTGGTGGTTCAACCCGACCACATTCGGTACGACACCCTGCTGGACGGAAGGCCGCGCCGCGGTGTTCGGTGGAGGAGCCACCGTCTGCGTGACGGTGGTGGTCACCGTCGTCGTTGCAGTCGCGGTCACGGTGGGCCGGCTTCCAGCCGTGCCCGAGCTTCCACACGCCGTCAGCGTGAACAGCGCGAGCCCAACGATGATCAGCGCCCTAGTCACTCACTATGAATACCCCATTACTCCGTGTGCAACCAGACGCTGTGGAGGCGCGCTGTGACGAGCGAGATCCTGGAAGGTCGTACGGCGGCCGGACGCGGCGTGCGGGTGCGGTACTCCCCCGCCGGCATCGAGGAGGTCGCCGACCACCCGTCCGCGCCGGACCTGCTGCTGATTCCCGGGCTGGTCGATCTCCAGCTCAACGGGTACGGCGGAATGGATGTCAACGACCCGTCGGCCAACGAACTGCCCGCGCTCGTCCGCGCGCTCTGGGCGCAGGGCGTGACAACGGTCTTCCCAACGATCATCTCTGCGGACGACGCGACCACGACCACGCTCGTCAAGACGGCCGCCGCCGCGCGTGCGAACGATCCGGTCGTCGCGTACGGCGTACCGGGTCTGCATCTCGAAGGCCCGTACATCTCGTCCGTGGAAGGTGCTCGTGGTGCGCACGACCCGGCGGCGATCCGGGACCCGGACGCGGACGAGTTCGACCGCTGGCAGACCGCCGCGGACGGCGCGATCGCGATCATGACGATCGCGCCTGAACGGACGGGCTCGATCGAGTTCACCCGGCACCTCGCGGCGAACGGCGTACTGCCGTCGATCGGCCACTCGATGGCGACGGCCGACGACGTGCACGCGTTCGCGGCCGCCGGCGGACGGTTCTCGACGCATCTCGGCAACGGGCTGCCCACACAGCTCGACCGGCACCGGAACCCGATCTGGGCGCAGCTCGCCGAGGACCGGCTGACCGCCGGATTGATTGCCGACGGCCACCATCTGCCCGCCGACACGTTCACCGCCCTGGTCCGCGCGAAGGGCGCCGAACGCTGTGTCCTCACCAGCGACGCCGCGGCCCTCGCGGGCTGTGCGCCCGGCGACTACCAGACCGCGGTCGGCGGCGCGGTCACCGTCACGCCTGACGGCAGCCTCCGCCTGACCGGTACGCCGTACCTCACCGGCAGCGGTGCATCGCTCCTCGACTGCCTTCGCTGGTCCACCAACTGTCTCCCGCTGGACGTCGCCGTCACGATGGCCACGACGACCCCCGCCAACCTGCTCGGCCTCCACGACCGCGGCCGACTCGAGCCCGGCACCCGGGCCGATCTCCTGCAGTTCACCCGGACCGCGGACGGCGGCCTCGGTGACCTGACGACAGTCGTCGTCAACGGACGAGCCGTCCGCAACCCCTGAAAAGTCAAGCGTTCAGGCAGTTGCACGTACATGCAGCCGTGCTTGCCGGTGAACCAATAGTTCCCGTATAAGGCGTACATGACGGCGATCCGGCTTGATGGTGTGTCCAAGGTGTTCGATGGCGAACACCTGGCCGTCGACGAGCTGTCGCTGGAGATCGCCGACGGTGAGTTCATGGTGTTGCTCGGGCCGTCGGGGTGCGGGAAGACCACGCTGTTGCGGATGATCGCGGGGCTGGAGCGGGTGACCGCCGGCGAGGTCTGGTTCGGACGCACCAACGGGACCCAGCTGGCCCCCCGCGAACGAGGCGTCGCGATGGTGTTCCAGACCGGCGCCCTGTATCCGAACCGGACCGTGCAGGAGAACATCATGTTCCCGCTGCAGATCGCCGGGAAGGGCGACGCCGAGGCGGGCACCACCGCAGCAGGACTCGCGCAGATCCTCAGCATCGACTCCGTCCTCGACCGGATGCCGCGCACGCTGTCGGGCGGTCAGCGCCAGCGGGTGGCGATCGGGCGGGCGCTGGTCCGGCGACCGCAGGTGTTCCTGCTCGACGAGCCGCTGTCGAACCTCGACGCGACCATGCGTACCGAGCTCCGGCAGGAGATCGGCGCGATGACCCGCGACCTCAACGTCACCACGCTGTACGTGACCCACGACCAGGTCGAGGCGCTCACGCTCGCGGACCGGATCGCGGTGATGCGCGACGGCCGGATCGAGGACGTCGGTACGCCGACGCAGGTCTACAACGACCCGGCGACCGCGTTCGTGGCCGGGTTCCTCGGAACGCCGCGGATCAACCTGCTGGCCGCGACCGTCAACGTGACCGCCCACCACCGCGTCCGGCTCGAGCTCGGCAACCAGTCGATCGGCCTGGACCCGACCGACCGGCGCTCGCTGATCCTGCGGCACCACCACGGCGCGCCGGTGATCGTCGGCGCCCGCTCGAACGCGTTCCGGCTGATCACCACCGAGGACGCGCCGAACCAGCTGACCGGGACGATCCGCGCGTTCGAGTTCCACGGCCAGCAGTCGATCGCGTTCGTCCAGTGCGGTATCGACGTCGTCGACCCGGACCGGATCGGCCGCCTGCGTCCCACCCACGCTGCTCCGGCGGCCGGCCCGCCGCAGTCGCTCCTCGCCCGCCTCCGCAACCGGATCGGCGTGGGCGCTCCGCCCGCTCCCCCGGTCGAGCCGCACGGCCCGACGCACCGCCGCGCCGACCTCGTCGTCGAACTCCCGGTGGACACCGAACTGCAACGCGGCACCCGGATCCACCTCGCCCTCGACACCACCCGCATCCACATCTTCGACCACACAGGCCACCGCGTGGACCGCATCATCCGCTGACGGAATGCAGACAGCCGACGTACCTCACAACCTCAAGGCGTCGAGCAGCTCCTCGGGTGTCTCGAGCTGCGGTAGGTGGCCGGTCCCTGGCAGCAGCGTGTACGTCGCCCGCGGGATCGCGTCGGCGTAGACCTTGCCGTACTCGGGTCCGGCGATCCGGTCGCTCTCGCCCCAGACGACGTGCACCGGGATCTCGATACCGGCGAGGCGCTTGCGCAAGGTCGGGTCGGACATCGTCGGACCGGTGTAGCCGATCAGCGCTTGTACGTCGGGACTCGGACCGGTGCCGCCCGCACTCACGGGCACCGGCGCCTTCGACGGGTCGTGCCAGGACAGCTTCTGAATGTCAACAATCGACAATCCGCTCACATCGGTCAGCGGATGCTCGTCGACCTCGATGCCGATCCCGTCGACGATCACCGCGGCGCCGACCCGCGGGCTGTGCTGGAGCGCGATCTCCGCGGCGAGCCAGCCGCCGAAGGAGTTGCCGATCACGGTCACGTCGGCGAGGTCCAGTTCGTCGAGCATCCCGACGTACGCCGCTGCCAGCTCCCGCACATCCGTCACCGACTCGTTCCGCGGCGTACCGCCGAAGCCGGGGTGCGTAGGAAGCAGAACCCTCGAGTGCGTGCGCGAGGCGAGCAGGTCGGCGAAGCCGGCCATCGTCAGCACGCCGCCGCCACCGTGCAGCAGCAGGAACGGCCGGGTCCGGTCGCGGTCCTGACCGGTGATGCCGGCGGCGGTGGTCAGGGGCCGGAACGATCCGGCGGGAATCGGCGTACTCATCGTTACTCCCTCACAAGGTTGTTTATATCAGGAACCTTAGATCAGTATCCTGATATAAACAACCTGATATAGTGACCGGCATGAAGCATCAGCCCGCCGACGTCGCCCTGGCCGTCAAGCGCCTGCAGTACCGTCACCACCGCGCCTTGAGCCAGGCGCTCGCACCGCTCGGCCTCTCGCTCGTGCAGTGGGACACCCTGCGACACCTGGACCGGCGCCCGGACGCGTCCCTGCACGACCTCGCCGTGCTGACCTTCCAGACAGACCAGTCGTTCGGCTCCCTCGCGACCCGGATGGCCGACCGCGGCCTGATCGAACGCGTCCCCGGCCCGGGCCGCGCCGTCAAACACCGCCTGACCCCCAAGGGCGAGCAGCTCCGCGCCGACGGTCAGGAGGCCGTGAACGCCGTCTTCAAGACGTCGTTCCACCACTTGTCCGCCGCGCAACTCCAGCAACTGGGCGACCTCCTCGACCTCGCCCTGGGTCCGGACCCCACGGCGTAGTCAGCGAATCATCAGGACCGAAGAACTATCAGGACCGAAGCGGTCACGACCGGGCCGCGGGGCAGCCGCTCGCCCCGGACACGGTTACTCGTGAATCCGCTGAACCTGGCCGGCCGCGCTCGGCAGGGTGACCTCGAAGGTGGCGCCGCCGGACGGAGACGTCTCGATCCGGACCTCGCCCCCGTGGCGACGGACGATCTGGGTGGCGATCGACAGGCCGAGGCCGGTTCCGCCGGCATCCCGGGACCGGGCGGGATTCAGCCGGACGAACCGGTCGAACACCCGTGAGCGATCCGCGACCGGAACCCCCGGGCCGTCGTCGGAGACCCGCAGGATCACCGATCGCGCGCCTTCGGAGAGCTCGAACGTCACCCGCCGGCGCGCGTAACGGCCTGCGTTGTCGGCGAGGTTGTGGATCAGGCGAGCGAGTGCCCCGGTTTCGCCCAGTACCTGTCCGGCAGACACCGCGGTGACGTCCACCGTCAGGTTCGTTGCCCGGCGCAAGCGATCGGCCTCGCTGAAGACCAGATCGTCCAGATCGACCGACGTGGCCGGGCCGCCCGTACTCCCCTCCTCGTCGGCGCGGGCAAGGACGAGCAGATCCTCGACCAGGTCCTGCATCCGAAGATCCTCGGTCAGAACGACCGCGGCCAGTTCCGGCACCGTGGTGCGGTCCGGATGGGCCAGGGCGACTTCCGCGTGCTGCCGGATCGCGGCGATCGGCGATCGCAGCTCGTGCGAGGCGTCGGAAACGAATCTCTGCTGCTTGTCGTGCGACCGTTGCAGCCGCTCGAGCATCCGATTCATCGTCCGCGCCAGCAGACCGATCTCGTCGTGCCGATCGGCCGGTACCCGGCGATGCAACTCGGCCGGAGAGATCCCGTCCATCTCGCGACGGAGGGCAGTGACCGGCGCCAGCACCCGGCCGGTGACCACCCAGGTGACACCACCGACCACGAGGAGAAGGCCGGCGAGGCCGACCAGCAGCCCCCGCTGCAGGAAGCGCGTGGAATCGAGTACGTCGACCAGCGGATGGCCGACCACCACCCGGTGGCCGGCGCCGGACGCGGCCGCAAAGACGAGATCCTCGCCGTAGCCGGGCGGCTCCGCCTTCAAACATCCCGTACCCGGATCCGCGATGCCCGACGTCGACCCAGCGTCCCCGGACGGGTCGAGAACCTGGACCAACTCGCCGGCCTCGGCAACCGGGACCTGGGGCGCCGCGGCCAGGATCGCAGCCCGGTCCTTGACCTGGCTGCACACCTGACCGGTGAGCACCGACCCGAGCAGCGCCAGCAGAACGACCGAACCAGCCACCAACGCGACACCGACGATCACGACGGCACCGAAGGTCACCCGAAGCCGCATCCTCGCCTCCTACACCGCCCCGTCGGCACCATCGGCCGAGTGCGCGAGCCGGTAGCCCGCGCCGCGTAGCGTGACGATCGTGTCCTGACCGAGCTTGGTCCGCAGCCGCCGTACGTAGACCTCGACGATGTTGGGATCACCATCGAAGTCGTCGTCCCACACGTGTTCGAGAATCGTGCGCTTCGACACCACCTCGTCCCGGCGGCGGAGCAGGAACTCCAGCAGCGACATCTCCCGCGCGGTCAACTGGAGTAGCGCCGGCCCCCGCCAGGCACGCCGGCCGGCCGGGTCCAGCCGGAGCTCCCCGGCCTCGAGTACGGCCGGCCGTTCGTGAGCCCCGCGCCGCAGCAACGCCCGCAGCCTGGCGATCAGAACGGCGTACGAGAACGGCTTCGTCAGGTAGTCGTCTGCACCCGAATCGAGAGCGTGTACCTGGTCGGCGTCGGCGTCACGAGCCGTCAGCATCAGGATCGGCGTCCAGTTGAGCTCGCTCCGCAGCGTGGAACAGATCGTGAATCCGTCGATTCCGGGCAGCATCACGTCGAGCACGACCACGTCGTACCGATGCTCGCGGGCGAGCCAGAGTCCACCGGTGCCGTTGAGCGCGACGTCGACGGCGTACCCCTCCGCTTCCAGACCGTTCCGCAAGCCACTCGCGAGTCGTGGCTCGTCCTCGACCACCAGCGCGCGCATCCGAACCTCCTCGCCGGCAATCCTGCCCCGGTCCAGCTGAACCTGGGCTGAAAATCTCGTTCAGTCAGGGTTCAGCGGTCGGGGCCTAGCCTCGCCCCATGATCACCGTGCAGGCCGAAAGCCTGAGTAAACGGTACGGCGACCACGCCGCGCTCGACAGTCTCGGCTTCACCGCGGAGGCCGGCGAGGTGATCGGGCTGCTCGGGCCGAACGGTGCCGGGAAGACGACCGCGATCCGGCTGCTGACCACGATCCTGCGTCCGAGCGGCGGCCGGTTCACCGTGGCCGGCGTACCCGGCGATGATCCGGCCGCGATCAGGCGCCGGATCGGCGTGCTGCCCGAAAGCGCCGGCTACCCCGATCGGCAGACCGGCCGGGAGTACCTGACGTATGCCGCCAGGCTGTTCGGGCAGTCCCGGCCGGCGGCGCGCGCGGCCGCCGACCGACTGCTTGGCGAGGTGGGACTGGCCGAGCGGGCGAATACGCGGATCTCCAGGTACAGCCGGGGCATGCGGCAACGTCTGGGGATCGCGCGGGCGCTGATCAACGATCCGGCCGTGGTGTTCCTGGACGAGCCCACCCTGGGTCTCGACCCGGCCGGCCAGCGGCAGATCCTCGCCGCCGTCGACCGGATCGCGCACCGGCGTGGCGCGACAGTCATCGTGTCGACGCACACGCTGACCGAGGTCGAGCAGCTCTGCGATCGGATTCTCGTACTCGACCGCGGGCAGTTGCGCGCCGCAGGGACGATCGCGGAGGTGGTCGAGTCGACCGGCTGCACCGGACTTGCGGAGGCGTTCCTGCAACTGACCGGCGAAACGGCACGACCTGAGGTGATCGGTCATGGCTGACGACCGGCCGGCCGGTGCGGTGCGCGGCGGGCGTTGGACAGTCGTTGCGGAGCAAGAGTGCCGCAACCTGTGGATCGGCGGCCGCGGACCGGTACTTCTGTTCGGTTACAGTGTGCTGCTCAGCGCGATCACCTATCTCGCGGCGAGCAACCGGGCGATGAACTTCCTCGAACAACGGGAGGCCGTCAATCTGACGTTGCAGGTCGCGCTCGCGGTCGGAGTACTGCTCACGCTGGTGATCAGCGCCGATGCCGTCAGTGGCGAACGGGAGCGCGGCACCTTCGAGACGCTCCTCCTCACCCCTGTCTCCCGTCGAGCGATCGCGGGCGGCAAGTTGTTCGCGGCAACGACGATGTGGCTGGCCTGCCTGCTGGTCTCTTTTCCCTACCTCTGGGTGCTCGGCCGGGGCGTCACGGTCGCCCGGCCCGCGGCGCTGCTCGCAGCGGTCGTCGGTACGACGGTTGCGGTCGGACTGGCCGGGCTGGGTGTGCTGATCAGCTCGGTGTCGAACTCGCACAAGACGAGCCTGGCGGTCAGCCTGCTGCTCCTGCTCGCGCTCTTCGCCCCGACCCAGCTCCCGGTCCTGCCGCGGACGAGCATCGGCGACGTCCTCGTGCGCGTCAACCCGGTCGGCTCCGCCCTGCACTACATCTCTCAGATCGTTGTCAGCGGGCGCGACTGGACGCATGACGTCAGCTATCTGGCAGCTCCAGCGGTCGTCGTCGCGGCTGCCCTGGTCGCGATCGCGGCCGCGCCACGTCTGCTCGAGCTCACCGCGGGAGGTTCCCGATGATGCTGTTGGCCACGGCTTGCCTGGCGCTGCTCGCGGCCGTGCCCACCGCCGATCCGACGATCACCCTGGACCACGATCAGCTGAACGCCTCGATCGGCGACACCTTGACCCTCGAGTCCACAGTGACCGGATCCCCGCCGGCGATCGCTCATCTCAACGTCGCAAGTCTCGACGGCACGTACGTGGATCTCGAGGACTGGACCAGCGCAGTGACGCAGCCGGTCGCGGCGGCTGATGCGCAGCTGTCCTGGGAGTTCCAGGCTGTCAACGCAGGACACTTCACGATCTACGTGGTCCTGATCCCCACCACCGGCCCGCTGATCGTGAGCCGGCCGGTGCACGTGACAGTCACGCCACGCTCCACGCTCGACACCGGCGGCGCCGTACCTGTCGTCCTCATCATCCCCGCGCTACTCGGCGCCGCCACGCTCGCCGGCCGGCTGCGCCATCGGCGATAGCGACGAGGGGCCACTTTCATCGCACCAGGAGGCCATCATGCGCATTCGACGTTCAGCTGCTGTTGTGTCGGCACTGCTGATCCTGTGTCCAGCCATGCCGGCGGACGCGCTCGCGAGCGGTACGTCGGCGGTGTCCTCGTCGAACCACTTCTCGAAGTGCAGGCTTCCGGTGTTCGGCCCCGGCGCGTCGTACCACCCACGGATCGACCCGGACGACTTCACCGCGTCAGTGACGAATCGGTGGTTCCCGCTGCCGGTCGGAAGGACGATGGTCTACACGGGAACCAAGGACGGCGAACCAGCCCTCGACATCGTCAAGGTCAGCCCTCGAACGAAACTGGTGGACGGTGTCCGGACCAGGGTCGTTGAGGATCGCCTGTACCTCAGCAACGTGTTGTCCGAGCGGACCAGCGACTACTACGCCCAGGACGAATGCGGCAACGTCTGGTACTTCGGTGAGGACACGGCTGAACTCGACGCCCACGGACACGTCGTCAGCCGCGAAGGCTCCTTCCACGCCGGCGTCGGCGGTGCGCAACCGGGCGTCTTCATGCAGGTCCACCCGCAACTCGGCCGATTCTTCCGGCAGGAGTGGTACCCCGGTCAGGCCGAAGACGTGTTCGAGGCAGTCGACCGCTCGGCCCGGGTGACAGTACCGTTCGGAACCTTCCACCGAGCCCTTCGTACCCTGGAAACCACCGCTCTCGAACCGGGTGTGCTGGACACCAAGTACTACGTTCGCGGAGTCGGCGAAGTCGCCGAACTCAGCCTCCGCGGGCCTCGCGAGGCGCTCCGCCTGGTCGAGATCTTCAACTGAGGACTGCCGACTACCCAGGGCCAAACCTGGGCACTGGGCGGGCATGGCGCATACACCATATGCAGAGAAGACAAGTCGGGCGCCGCAGCTCAGGTATGTCAGAACGCTGGTATGTGCCGCGGATCGCCTGTGGAATCTCGTCACCAGGCCGGAACTCCTCAGCAGTTGGTTCGGACCAACGGTGCTGAGTGACACGCAGTACGGCGCGTTCGCGATCAGGACCGGGTCGGAGACCGAGGAAACCGGCCTGGTGGTGACGTGCGAACCACCGCACTACTTCCGGGCCGATTTCAACGATCCCGCCCACCGGGCGAGCACCGTGCTCGTGGACGTGGTCCCGGCCCGGCGCGGAGCCCACCTGATCCTGACCCACGGCGGCATCCCGGCCGGCCGGCTCCATCACTACGACCTGCTCTGGACGAACGCCCTCGAGCGCCTCGTACAGGCGGCCGCGGGCAACGCCCCGATGCGCGCGGTCCGCCACCTCCCGACGTCGGCAGGAGGCGCCTGATGTACGACAGACCGGGTACCGGAGGGCCATGAACTCGCTCAAGGAGTCGCTCGGGTACGAGCGCGACGGCGAGACGTCCGGTGAGCGGCTCGATCGGCACTGGAACGAACTGTTGCAGGAGTTGCGGCTGGTGCAGACCGGTACGCAGATCCTGTTCGCCTTCCTGCTCGGAATCGCGTTCCAGAACCAGTTCCACACGACAGACGGGTTCACGCACGTCATCTACGCGTGCACGCTGACGGCCGCGGCGCTCGCGGTCGTCTTGTTCCTGGCGCCGGTGGCGTTCCACCGCGTCCTCTACCAGCAGGGTCTGCGGGACCGTCTGGTCATCATCGCCGACCGGCTGGCCCGCGGCGGCATGGCGTTCCTCGTCGCGTCGATGTGCGGCGGCCTGCTGATCGCGCTGGACGTCGTACTCCCCCGCGGCGCCGCCGTGGCGATGGTCGGCGGCGTGCTGCTGTGGTTCCTGGCGTTCTGGCTGGCGATCCCGGCGTACGTGCGGCGCAGACGCCGATGATTCGGTTGTGGAACAGCGGGGTACCCGGGGGTGGTCCCGGTTGCGGTCCAAACGTGTGCCGCGCTCGGCCGGGACGGACACAGGCAGGACAACCCGCAATGGCAACGAGTAGTCCAGTCCCGGCGCCCTACGCCGAAGAGTCCGCCCGAACCGAGCACCTGCTCCGGGCGGCACACGACAGTCGCGGCCCACGCCGCGAACAGCTCCTCGACGAGGCGATCGTCAGCGGTATGCCGCTCGCCCGCACGCTCGCCCATCGGTACCGCGGTCGCGGTGTCGACGACGACGACCTCGAACAGATCGCGATCGAGCACCTGATCCGGGCCGCCCGCAACTATCGGCCGACACCCGGCTCGGACTTCCGGTCGTACGCCGTACCAACGATCCGCGGCGGCATCCGGCACCACTTTCGCGACAACGCCTGGGCGATCAAACTCCCGCGCCGGCTGCAGGAGATCCAGTCCCAGGTGAGCGCGGTCCAGGGGAAGCTCGCGATCGCTCTCGGCCACTGGCCCGACCACACGGAGCTCGCAGAGGCGATCGGTGTCGACGTCGCCGAGATCATCGAGGCGGAACAGGCCCGCGGCTGTTTCCAGCCGAGCTCCCTGGACGCCGAGCGATCCACGGAGGGTGGCGGGCCGGCACCGGCACGTGAGGTCGCCCAACCGGGCAACACGTACGAACTCGTCGACCAGGTGCACTCCCTGCAGCCGGTCGTCCGCAACCTTCCGGAGCGGGATCAGCTGATCCTGCGCAGGCGGTTCGTCGACCACTGCACCCAGGCGGAGATCGGCGCCGAGATCGGCGTCAGCCAGATGCAGGTGTCGCGGCGGCTCCGGATCATCATCATCAACCTCCAGCTCGCACTCTCGGCCTGAACGCGGCAGAGCGACCGGAAGGAGCGCACAGCGGCACAGTCGAAACTTCACAGGGCGGAAGGACAGCCCCTTATCGGTATCGGGAGATGAGGGTCGTGGATCGAGCGGCGGTGCTGGGTCGGCTCGCCAGGCTCGTCGCGGCCGCCGATCCGCAGCAGCGGCTCGCCGTCCGCCTGTGCGAGGCAAGCCGTCGGCTGGCCGGCGGCCGCGGCAGCTCGATCAGCATCAACAGCGACGACATCGGCAACCGGATGACGCTCGCCGCGACCGACAGCGTGGCAGCCGAGCTGGAGAATCTGCACGACGTCCTCGGCGAAGGCCCGTGCCGGGACGCGTACCGGTGCAACGAGCCGGTGGTCACCGACCTGCGGGGCGCCGCCGGGCGGCGGTGGCCCGCGTTCGCCCGGTCCGCCCTGGAGGCGGTCGGCGCCATCACCATCCACTGCTTCCCGATGCGACCGGCCGGCCATCCGTTCGGGGTCTTCAGCGTCTACACGAAGAACCGTCTGCGCGAGCCGGCCGATGTCGTCCAGTTCCTCGCCGACGCGGTCGGGGTCGCCGTACTGCACGGCACCTCGGTCGGGGACTCCGGCGGCCCCTGGGCGGCCCGCTCCGTGGTCCATCAGGCGACGGGGATGGTCGCGGTGCAGTTACCGGTTTCGCCGGAGGACGCCTTGGCGCTGATGCGGGCGCACGCCTTCGCGCACGATGCGACCATCGACGAGATCGCCGAGCAGATCGTCAACCGTCGCCTCGACTTCCGGGAAAGCCCATGACGCAGTACGAATCGGGCCCTTCGTGCTTCACCACAGCCGACCTCGGCGCGCGGTTGCCTGGGCTCGCGGCCCGGCGCGATGCATGATGAACAGGTGACGGACATCGATCGGCGAGACAGCGGCTCGGAAGATCCGGCCGGGGCTTCAGCAGCGGCTTCAGCTGGGCGGACAGCCGAGGCGGACTCCGGGCAGTCAGCGGCAGACCGCTTCTCCCGGCTCGCGCTGGAGATGCACGAAGCGGACGGTGTGGAGGAGACCATCCAAGCGGTCGTCGACTTCGCGCTCCAGGCACTCAACTGTTCGTTTGCCGGTGTCGCTCTGCGGTCCAGCGGCGGCCGTCTGGAGATTCCGGCGGTCACCGATCCGGTGGTCGCCGAGATCTACGAGTTCCAGACCGCCGGCGGCGACGGCCCGCTCGTGCTCTGCATGGAGGAGCGCGCGACGGTCCTGATCCCCGACCTCGTGCAGGACGCGCGCTGGCTGGACTGGGCCAAGAAGGTCCTCGAGCTCGGAGTACGCAGCGTGCTCGACGTACCGCTGTGGACGTCGGCCGGACCGGTCGGGGTCCTGGGCCTGTACAGCAAGCGGCCGGACGCCTTCGGGCCGGACGAGATCGCCGTCGCCTACATCCTGGCCCGGCACGCCGCCGTCGCGGTCGCGACTGCGCGGCGCGAGGAACACCTGAAGGTCGCGGTCGACGCCCGGAAGCTGGTCGGACAGGCGATGGGCATCCTGATGGAGCGCTACAACCTGGACAGCGACCAGGCTTTCCAGGTGCTGCGCCGCTACTCCCAGGACACCAACACCAAGCTCCGCGAGGTCGCCCAGCAGCTGATCGACAGCCGTCGCCTGCCCTCGAGCTGAGGATCAGCGTACGGTCAGTAGTACTGCGGTGGAGGCGATCAGACCGAGGATCGAGTACGCGGCGTAGTCGTTCACCGAGCCGGTGTGCAGACGCCGGAGGATCGTGACGACGCGCGGCTCGGGGTGGCGTACGTACCAGATGCACAGCAGGACGCCCGCCACGATGCAGCCGGCGGCGATCAGGAGTTCGTCCGGCGCGAAGTACTCGAACGCCGGTGTGGTCGCGTGGATCCTGGCCTCGCCGGCGAGCGCCGCGGCGGCGTACGCGTGCTGGTCGAGCAGTACGGCGGCCGCCGGCGCGGCGACGTGGTCGACGACGAAGCCCGGGAGTACGCCGAACGCCACGCAACCGGCCGCCAGTACGCCGAACGCGATCAGCGCGCCCGGACGCCTCCGCTCCAGCGGGTCGTAGTCGTCGTCCCGCCGCCGGAAGAACGCCAGGTACGTCGCCCGGCCGAGCGCGGCCACGGTGAGCACCTGCGCGACCAGCACGGCGACGAACGCAGCCGGGTGCTCGGAGCGGAGCGCGTCGTGGATGAGCCCCAGCGACGCGTACCCGTTCAGCGGCGGCACGCCCGCGATCGACGCCGTACCGAGCAGGAACGCCGCCGTCGCCAGCGGCCGGTGCCTGGCCAGGCCGCCCATCTGCGACAGTCTGGTCATCCCGGTGGCGTGCACGATCGCGCCCGCGCACAGGAACAGCAGGGTCTTGAACAGCGCGTGATCGATCAGGTGGTACACGAAGCCGGTGACCGCCGTGAGCGAGCCGGCGCCGACGGCCGTCAGCAGGACCCCCATCTGGGACACGGTGTCGTAGGCCAGCAGCCGCTTCAGGTCGTCCTGGCCCAGCGCGAGTGCGGCACCGGCGATCGCCGAGATCGGGCCCAGGACCAGCAGGATGCCCGGCAAAGCGGTCCGGTGTACGGCGTACAGGTCCAGTGCGACGCGGGCGATCGCGACCACGCCGAGGTTGACCATCAGCCCGGAGAACATCGCCGACACCGGGCCGGGCGCCGCGGAATGCGCGTCGGCCAGCCAACCGTGGAACGGCATCAGCCCGGCCTTTGTCCCGAATCCGGCGAGCAGCAGGGCAAGCGCCACCAGGTCCGCCGTACTCGCGTTCCCGGCCAGTGCGTGCTGCAGCTGCCCGAGGTTCAGCGCGCCGTGCCCGGAGTAGAGCAGGGCGGTGGCGACGAAGACGAAGAAGCCGGCCAGGTTGGTCAGCACCATCATCTTGAAGGTAGCCTCCAGCGCCCAAGGTCGCTCGAGGAAGAACCCGGTGAGACCGTAGCTCGCCAGCGCCGCCACCTCGAACCAGACGAACAGGTTCAGCAGGTCGGCGGTGAGCGCCGTACCGATCATTGCTGCGAGCAACAGTTGCGCGAGGCACGCGTACCAGCCGGCCTCGTGCGCACCGAGTCCGCCGAGTTCCGACAGGCTGTACAGCAGGAGCAACGTCCCGATCGTTGCGGTCAGCAACGCATAGGTGAGGCCGAACGGCTCGGCGGTCACGGTGATGCCGAGCTGCCGCCCGTCGACCGGGCCGACGTGTCCCAGCGCATGACCTTGCAGACGTCCGCCGTACACGTCCGGGGCGAACGACAGCAGGACACCCGACGCGCCGGCGATGGCAAGCAGTGAGACGATCAACGGGGCACGGGACGAGACCCGGCTGAGGAGCGGGGCGAGGACCGCGCCCGCGATCGGCAGGACCACTGGCAGTGGGAGGAGCGCGGGGTTCACCGTCACCCGCGCAGGTCGCGGACCCGGTCGGCGTCCAGGGTCCGGTAGTGCTGAGCGATGCGTACGACGGTGACCAGCAGTACTGCGGTGACCGCGACGCCGATCACGATCGCGGTCAGGCAGATGTTCTGCAATACCGGGTCCGCGACGTTGCCGTGGGCAAGATCTTGCTCCGACCGGCCTGCTGGTGGACTCAGCAGCACCGGCGCGGTGGAGCCCCGGCGGTACGCGGTCGACAGTAGCAACAGGTAGCTCGAGGACTCGATCAGCGACAGGCCCATGACGATCTTGATCAGGTTCCGCCGGGACAGGATCGTCGCCACCCCGAGGGCGAACATCACCGCGGCGGCGAGGTAGTTGGCGACGATCACCGCTTCACCTCCTCGGTCTCGTCGTCCGGGTCGTCGTCGGTGTCGTCGTCGGGGTTCGCGGGGGTCCAGTCGTGGCGGACCGCGAGGAGCGAGAAGATCACGATGGTCAGGCCGGTGCCGACCTCGATCAGCTCCGCCAGCGAGAACGCCTGCATGGTGCCGCCGCTGCGGAGCGTCCGTTCCGGTGCCAGCGGCAACCAGTTCGCGCCGAACGAGCCTTCCAGTACGAGCCCGAGGGCCAGTACCACGATCACCAGCAGCGCGCCGATCAGCTCGAGCACCTCCAGCGGACCGGGCCGGACCAGCCTGGCGATCCGCCGGTAACCGAATCCCGCGTAGACCAGCAGCACCAGCCCGACGAACACGACACCCGCGGGAAAGCCGCCGCCTGGCGAGTAGCCCTCCAGCACCAGATAGCAGCCCGCGACGGCCAGCAGCGGCAACACCCACCTGACCGCGACCCGGACGACGACCGTCATCGCCTGCGCCGGCTCCGCGGCTCGCGCACCGACCGCCTCCGCATCCGGCGTCCGCGGCCCCGGGCCTTCCCGTCCTCCGACTCCTTCTTCGCGGGCGTCGGCCGCGCGGGCGGCACGTTCGGCCGGGCCGATGGGCTCGTCGCCCGGGTTCTCGTACTGCTGTTCCTCCAGCCCGGCCTCCTCCTCGCCGAAGTACTCCCGTCGCCGTTCGCGATGCCGCGCCAGCAGCAGCACACTGACCACCGCCGCGAGCAGCAGGAACGTCTCGCCGAACGTGTCGAAAGCCCTTGTCCCGTAGACGACCTCACTGACCGGCTCCGTCGTACGCCACTGGGGCAATGCGACCGTCATCGCCTGCCGCGCGATGTCCGGCAGACCGGCGCCTTCACGCGGGAGGCCTACGACGGCCAGCCCGAGTACGACCGCCGTCGCGACAGCGAGGACCCACCCGGCGACAACCCTTCTCATGGCCGGTCGTCCGGATCGTCGGCCGGTTCGCCGAGTTCGGTGCGGTCTTCGACATCGGTCCGCGTCTTGCCGATCGCGATCAGGTACAGCGTCGGCAGTGCGATCGCACCGACCACGATCTGCGCGTGCGCGTCGTCCGGCGCGCCCAGTACGACGAACAGCAGACCGAGCACCGTCCCGACCAGCGACAACGCCATCGCGGCGCCGGCCAGGTTGCGCAGTCGTACCACGAGCACCGCGCCGGTCAGGACCACGGCAAGACACAGGTAGTCGAGCACCCAGAACATCACGACCTCCCGCGAGTCCGCGGCTCGTCGGCCACCGCGCCCGACCACTGCCGAATACCTGTCTTGTACGCCGCCCTGCCGAGCGCATGCGACGCGGCCGGGTTGAGGATCAGCACCAGGAACGACACCAGCAGAGCATGTACGCCGTACTGCGACCACAACCCCTTGCCAACGGCAACCGCAAGCAAGGCTGGTACCGCACCCATCGTGATGACCTTCGAGGTGCACTGAATGCGCGAGTAGACGTCGGGCATCCGCAGGACGCCGACCGCTCCGGAGAGCGAGAAGAACAGGCCGACCAACGACAGTACGACCACGATTGCCGCCCTCACAGCAGACCACGCTCCAGGAATCGCGCCCAGACGAGCGCACCGAGGTAACTGAACGACGCCATCCACAGGGCGACGTCGAGGTAGATCGTGCGGTCGGCGAACGCCGCGAAGAACAGCAACGAGAGCGTCGCCTGGGTGGAGACGGCGTTGAGCGCGACCACCCGATCGGTGACCGACGGCCCGAGTGCGAGCCGGACCACGAGCAACCCGGCCACGGCGAGCTCGAGGATTGCCGACAATCCTAAGATCTCAGTCATCGTGGCCTGCCTCGGCATGCATCCGGCGTTCGAGCGGGCCGTTGATCTCGTCGTACCGCCGGTCCTCCGCGGGTACGGCGACGCAGTGGTACACCAGTTCGCGCCGTACCAGGTCCAGGTCGATGATCTGATTGTCGACAATCAGCGAGCTGACAATCCCTACCGCCGCGACGCGGCCCTCGTCGCCGAACCGGGTCGGAACGATGACCATTCCCGTCGCCAAGGGCAACGCCGGCGTCCAGATCCGCCGCGCCAGCGAGATATTCGCCCGGAGCACCTTGTAGGCAACGAAACCGGCCAGCCGAAGATTCGACAGCACCCGCCACGGCGGAACAGCTCGGCCGAGCGGCGCGAGCGAGCAGGCGACCACCAGGCTGACCCCCAAGCCGACTGCGACAGATTCAACAGTCAACGAACCGGTGAGCATTAACCAGGCGAGGAAACACCAGAACGTCAGCGTCCCGACCGTCGTCGCAGGCCTCGCCATCAGGACTCCCTTCCGCCCTTCGAGAGGTACCCGAGATCGAATCCGCGCATTCGTTGGCCTCTGACAACGATGCCGGGTTGACGCGGACCGGTTTCCGGGAGTAGATGGAAAGGAACAGCCCTCCAAAAACGCGGGGCCCGCACGTCCAGTCCGCGAAGGACAGGTCAATGGACGATCTTCCCGGCACAGCCGACCGCGCTCGTGGCGTTTCCGTCCGCCTCGAGGCGTCACCGCACGCCCGGCGACTGGCCAGAAGTTCTCCCTGGCGGCAACATCCCCCGCGCACCCGGCCGCCAAGGGGCGGTCGAGGCTGACAGCTCGGTCGAGCCGGGACACGCTGAGTGCGGTTGGCACGAGAACTGGGTCTCACGTCTCCCGGCCCGCCGAGTAGCCACGCATGGCGGTACGGGCCAGGGGAACCGGCACTTCACAGTTCCGTTCGCGAGGAGGCTGACATGAACACGATCCCGAATCCACCAGGCCCCGTACCACCGATCGCCGATCCGGATCGCGTCGATCCGACCACCCCATCCGACGACCCGGACATCTCACCGGACCCCGACCCGGAACCCGAACCCGACGAGGACCCGGACGAACAGCTCCCCCGCAACGACTGATCCGACGACTGACCCCGGAGCCGGTGCCCACCGCAACGAGTAGGCGCCGGCCGGGACCGGGTTATCGGCCGCCGACTGGTCACGGATCGACGACCGATCCCGTTCTGGTTGGCCCAACGCGCTTTCTCGTACGAGCGCGCCTACCGGCCGTCCGGCGCGTCATGCCTGGCGCCGGCTCCGTGCTCGTCGGCCGCATCTCGCTCCATGGCGGCGCGTCGCTCGTCTTCCGCACTGCTGAGTGTCTCCAGGTCTATGCGTCGGCTGCGGGACAGGTACAGCGTGCCGCCTCCGACGATGACCGCGACGACCAGTACGGCTGCCACGATCCACCCAGCGCCTTTGTAGTCCCGCGGGCTCGAGTCTGCCGAGCCGGGCGGGTTGGGCGCCGGTGAGTTCGAACCCAGCGTCGGAGACGGCGACGGCGCCGCCTGTGCGGTTGCCGAACCGGCCGCAGCGGGCGCCAGTACGAACACCAGCAGAGCCGCCGCGGCAACCATTCGCCACGCTCTGCTCATCATGGCTTTCCGGTGCCCGCGATACCTAACCCCAAACGACCCGGGCACCGCGAGCCGTTATCGCGAACGGCTCGCCGGGCCCATTACCCGCAGCCGCACCTCGACCGTCGACGCGCGGTTCAACGCCTCGTACACCCCCGGCACCCCTCCTGCGTACCGACCGTTGCCTCCGGCACCTTCCTCGCACCGGCCCAACCGCCTGCTAGGACGGCTCGGAGATGTCGCTGACGGTACGCCCCGCGCGGCCGGGTGCGGCCCGTACGACGTCGGCCTGGGCGAGCATCCCGACCAGCTTGTCGCCGTCGATCACCGGCAGGCGCCGTACCTTGTACTTCTCCATCGTCTGCAACGCCTCCTCGACGGAGTCGTCGGCGCCGATCGTCACCGGCTTGCCCTCGCCGAAGGCGCCGGCCATGGCCTTCGACGGGTCGCCGCCGTCGGCGACACACTTCACCACGATGTCGCGGTCGGTCAGCATGCCCTTGAGCCGGTTGTCCTCGCCACAGATCGGCAGCGCGCCGACGTCCAGCTCACGCATCTTCCGTGCCGCGACGGCCAGGGTCTCGTGCTCGCCCACGCACTCCGCGCCCGGTGTCATCAGATCTCTCGCGGTCGTCACGTCATCACCTTCCTCAGCAGTTCGGCGGTACGCCGGGCGCGGTGCCCAACCGGGCCATGCGGAAACCATTGGGCAGCGAAAACCATGGGTACGCGCGGCGGTTGAATTGTTTCCTGCAAGGGAACCGGTCCGGCATGAAAGCCGTTGCCGTGTGCCTCGGTTGCCTGCTCGTGGTGACCGGGTGCGAGTCGACCGCCGACCGCGTGCAGATCAACGCGCAGAGCCTGCACAGTGACGCCATGGACGGCGCCGCGCTGGCCGGAGAGATCGCCGCGGGCCGGGCCGGGGCGACGTTCGCCCGGGCACACGCCCAGGAGCTGCAGGACGACACGGACCAGATCGAGAAGAACGTGTACGACCAGCGACTCCCGAAGTACGACGAGCTGCAGCAACTCGCCGACCAGATCGGCGCCGCCCTCGGCTCGATGGCGATCCGGCCCGACGACGTCTCTCTCGCCCAGGACGCACGAGCGACGCTGTTGCGCCTGGCCGCCGACGCCGACCGGATGGCGTCATGAGCCGGCTGTTCAGCGTTGCCCTCGGCATCATCGCCGCACTCGGCGGGTTCGTCGACATCGGCGAACTGGTGTTCAACAGCCAGGCCGGTGCGCTCTTCGGCTACCGCACCCTGTGGGCGGTCGTAATCGGAGTCATCGTCAGCGTCGTACTGGCCGAGCTCAGCGGCCGGGTCGCGATCGTCGCGCGCAAGGCCAACTTCGATCTCGTCCGCGATCGCTATCCCCGATGGTTGTCCACGACAACGTTGGTGGCCGGCCTGGCGGTCTGCCTGATCACCTTGTCCGCCGAGCTCGGCGGACTCGGGTTGATCCTGCACTACGTGCTGGGCTGGAACGAAGGCTTCTTCACGCTCGTCGGCCTGCTGATCATCGTGGCGTCCAGTCTGCTGCTGTCCTTCAACACGATCGAGCGCGTCTTCGGGTACCTCGGCCTCGGCCTGGTCGTGTACCTCGTCGCCCTGTTCCACCACGGACCGGCGTGGCACGAGATCGGCCGCGGGTTCATCCCCGGCGGCGGCGGACCGCAGTACTGGTACTTCGTCGTCGGGATGACGGCCGCCTCGATCATGCCGTACGAGATCTACTTCTACTCCTCCGGCGCGATCGAGGAGAAGTGGACGACCAAGGACCTGTCCGTGAACAAGGCCAACTCGGGTCTGGGGTTCCCGCTCGGCGGGCTGATCGCGGCCAGCCTGACGATCGTCGCGGCACAGCAACTGATGCCGCTCGGGATCACTCCGGACAGCCTGAGTACGGTCCTGCAGCAGGCCATGCACGAGCTCGGGCCGATCGGGTTCTACGCCGCCGTGGTCGGAGCGTTCGCGGCGATCGCGGGTGCGACCATCGACAGTGCGTTCTCCTGCGGGTACGCACTCGCGCAGCACCAGCGCTGGCCATGGGGCGAGACGAAGGGTATCCGCGGCGCGCCACGCTGGTTCGCGACCATGCTGGCCGCGGCCGGGATCGGGTTCGCGATCGTCCAGACCCGGGTCCATCCGGTCCAGCTGACCGAGTACGCCGTGATCGCCTCGGCAATCGCGATGCCGCTGTCCTTCTATCCGATCGTCCGGGTCTCGCAGGACCGCCAGGTGATGGGCGAGCACGCCAGTGGAATCCTCGCCCGCCCGATGGCCTGGCTCTCGTACGCCGTGGTCTGCACCGTCGCGATCGCCGGCCCGATCCTGATGCTCGTCACCCACCTGGGATCGCTCAAGGGCTGACTGACGGCCCGGGCGGTCGGGTCGTCGGCGGGCATGACGGACTCCTCTCGCACCGTGTCACCGACCGGTGCCCGGAGCGGTCTCCGGCAAACGGTCTGTTGCCGGCTGACAACGAAAGTGCGCTTGACGCGGCGGGGGTTCGGTTGTCTCATGGAGGCGGATCCTCAAGAAGTGCGGGATTCGGCGCCTGAACTTTCAACGACGTTGCCACTGGCAACTGTGTCGGTGTCGGTGCCGGCCCGGAGGACCCGCCGGGCGTGATTCCGTCCTTGGAGGATCGATCGGTATGCACGGTCAGCTGGCGCGCGAGTTCGCGGAGACGACGGCACGGTTGCAGGACCGGAAGAGACCCGGTGAGCTGCTCGAGGCGATCGTGGAGTTCGCCGCCCCGGCGGTCGGCTGCCGCCATGTCGGCCTGATCCTGTGCGGCAGGCGCCCGAAACTGCGCTGCGGCCCGGCGACGGACGCTGAGGCCGCGGCGGCCGACCACCTGCAGATCGCGGTCCGGCAGGGGCCGTGCTGGTCCTGCCTCGCCCGCCCCGACGGCCCCACCGAGGTCGTCGTCGACGACACCGCGGACGACACCCGCTGGCCTGCCTGGAACGGCCCGGTGACCGAGCTCGGCGTCCGCAGCGTGCTCAGCTCGCGCCTGGCCACCGCCGACAGGACCCTCGGATTCGTTACCTGGTACGCCGAGGAGCCGCACCGCTTCGGCCCGGACTCGGTCGCCATCGCCCACCTGCTCGCACTCCACGCCGCCGTACCACTCGCGCGAACCTTCGAACACCATCGGAACTGACCGCAGGCAGCAGCGATGAAGGCCCCGTGGATCTACCGAGCGTCGTGGTCGAGGATCTTGTTCACCGATCGTTCCAGGCCAGCCCGGGTGTCCTCGTCGTCAAGGTCGTCGCCGACCCGCCGGACGGTCTTCGCGATGGTGCGGCCGTGTTCGAACTGCTCGACGACACGCGGATCGACGTACGACGAACGCGCCACCGCCGGCGTGTTGCCGAGATGCTCCGAGACCTCCTCGAGCATGTCCTTCACCGCCGCGTTCAGCGCCTTCTTCGTGGCCGGCGGATCCGCCTCGGCGAGATCCACCGCGGCATGGACCGTCGCGGTCCAGGTCCGCAGGTCCTTGACCGTGAAGTCGTCACCGACCAACTCCTGGAAGCGCTCGTTGATCATCCCCGCGTCGATCTCGTGGTACCCGTCCCGATCGCGGTACACCAGCAACCGCGGAGTCCCGTGCCGCCCGCGCTTCAGCGAACGCACCGCCGCCACCAGCTTCTCGTCGTCCAGTTCGGCCGTACGGCGCTGCCCACCCTTCGCCCGGAAGTCGAACACCAGCTTGCCCCGGCTCACCCGGACGTCGCGGCGCAACAGCGTCGCCGCGCCACGGCTCCCGTTCTCCTCGGCGTACCGCGTATTGCCGGTCCGGAAGACGCCGTAGTCCAGCATCCGCAGTGCGACCGCCAGCACCCGCCGCCGGTCGAGGCCCTTCCGGTCGAGGTCCGCGTCGACCGCCTCCCGGAACGCCGGCAGCTTCCGGGCCAGCTGACGGACCCGATCGTGCTTGCCGGCGTCCTGTGCCACCCGCCAGTCGTCGTGGTACAGGTACTGCCTCCGTCCGGCCTCGTCGGTGCCGACCGCTTGGATGTGGCCGTTCGGAAACGGACAGATCCACACGTCGTCCCAGGCCGGCGGGATCGCCAGCGTACGGATCCGTTCGAGCACGTCGGTGTCATCGATCACGTTGCCTTCGGCATCGAGATAGCTGAACCCCGCGCCACGGCGCCGACGGCTGAACCCCTCGGCCTCCGGATGGCTGCGGCGCAGTCGCATGAGGCTCAGCCGACCCGTATGTCGGCGACGACGGCATAGTGGTCGGACGGCGGCCTGCCGTGGTCCTCGTCGAGACCGGCCAGACGGGACCCGGTGACCTTCAGCTGGTTCGCCAGGATGTAGTCGATGCGGTGGTCCTCGAGCCATTCGCCCTTGCCGAGATACGGATTGCGGGAGCTGTAGGTGACACCGTCGTACACCTGTGGTTGCCAGCAGTCGTCGAGAACGGCGAGCAGTGGTTCGAGTTCCGGTGCGTCGGGTGGAGTGTTCAACTCGCCGGCCACGATCACGTCGTCGCCACCGGCCTCGAGGTCGGACACCAGGGCGGCCAGCGAAGTCGCCTGCTCGAACCGCTGCTGTTGGTGGTCCCTCTCCCAGTCCAGGCAACTGGTGATGAAGTGCAGACTTTCCGTCCCGAGCCGGATCTCCGCCCGGAGCGCGACGGTGCCGGTCGACAGCGTGTGCTGCTCGACGTCCCGCAACGGAAAGCGGCTCAGGATGCCCAGTCCCAGCTGTACGCCGGGGTCCGGGTCCGGCGGCATCCGGGACGGCGCGAAGACCGGTGTCATCCCGAGTTCGAGCCCGAGCAGGCCCGTCTGCGCCTCTCCGTCGCTGCTCCAGGTTTCCTGCAGGGCAACGAAATCAGGTCGTTGCCCGCGCACCGTTTCGGCGATCGCGCGCTGCCGGCGCAACCACCGGTCACCGAACCGTCCCCAGACGTTCCACGTCATGAACCTCACTGCTGTTCTCACCTTCCTCGGATCGCCCTTCCGGTACCCGCGACAACCCGAGGACACGCTGATTCACCTCGTGTTGTCGTGTACGCGCAGCCAGCGGTAGCCGTGGCTCGCAAGCTGTACGGAGTCCTTGTGGGCCGGGTCGTACTCGCTGTCGGCGAGCAGATCGGCACGTACGTCGTACGGAAGCCGCAGCCGGACCTCGTCCGCGGAGAGGTTCGCCAGCATCAGCACCGAGGCGTCCGCGCGATGGTGCAGTACGCCGAACACCGCGGGGTGATCCAGCGAGACCGGCTCGCACCCGTGCGACGGCAACTCCCCCAGCTCCCGCCGGATCCGGACCAACTGCGACACCCGGCTGAGCAACGAGTCCGACCGGAGCTCCTGGCTCTCGACGTTCACCTGGGAAAACGCGAACGGCCCGTGCTCGACCGGTCCGGGGCCGACCACGCCGGGCGGTGCCTTGCTGAAGCCGCCGTTCTGCTCCGCCGTCCACTGCATCGGCGTACGTACCGACATCCGGTCCGGCAACGACAGGTCGTCGCCCATCCCGATCTCGTCGCCGTACCGGACCACCGGTGCCCCGGGCAACGACTGGACGATCGCGTGCGCCATCGCGATCCGGCGGACGTCGCCGTCGAACATCGGCGCCGGCCGGCGACGGATGCCGCGCCCGAATACCCGCATCTCCGCGGCCGGTGCGAACGCCGCCATCACCTCGGCGCGCTCGGCCGGGTCGAGCCGGTCGAGATCGAGTTCGTCGTGGTTGCGCAGCCAGTTCACGTACGTGCAGCCGTCCGGCGGTTCCGGTTGTTTGCGCAGGGCACGGATCATCGGTTCGGCCTGCCGCCGCGCGAGCGCCAGGAAGAGCAGGTTGTTGGTCCAGAAGTCCAGTACGGCGTGCAGGCGGTCGGCGTTGCCGAAGTACTCGTCGTACTGTTCCGGCGGTACGTCCACCTCGCCCATCAGCGGCGCGTCCCCCGCCACCGCGGCCAGTTCGGTGAGGAACCAGCAGCCGTTGTCCCGATCGTCGGTCAGCGCCGCCTGCCGGACCATGTACGGTACGGCGTCCACCCGGAAGCCGTCGACGCCCCGGTCCAGCCAGTGCCGGACGATCCCGGCGATCTCCTCGCGAACCGCGGGGTGGCCGACGTCCAGGTCCGCCTGGTGCCGGTAGAACGCGTGCCGGTAGTACCTTCCGGCATGCTCGTCGTACGCCCAGATCGAGTCCTCGACCCCCGGGAACACCGGCCCGGCCACCGCCGGATCGTCGCGTGGCTCGGTGGCCCAGACGTAGTAGTCCCGGTACGGCGACCCCGGGTCGTCACGGGCCGCCCGGAACCACGGATGGTGCACGGAGGTGTGCTGGACGACGAGTTCGACGATCACCTTCAGGTCCAGCCGATGACACCGCTCGACCAGGTTCTCGAAGTCCGTCATCGTGCCGAACCGGGCGGAGACGTCGCGATGGTCGACCACGTCGTACCCGGCGTCCAGGTACGGCGAGACGTAGAACGGCTGGAGCCAGATCGTGTCGGCTCCGACCGCCCGGATGTGGTCGAGCTTCCGGACCACGCCTTCGAGGTCGCCGACGCCGTCGCCGTCGGAGTCGAAAAACATTGCCGGATCCAACTGGTAGATCACCCGTCCGTCGAGTCGCATAGCCGGCCGGTACCCTCCCTACGAGCTCTTCTCACGGTCCTCGAGGCCGACCGCATCCCGAAGTTCCCGGGTCGCGTCCTGGAGGTCCGGCGAGTTCTCGGCATGCTCCTCCATCAGCGCGGCCAGCGCCGCGGCGACGGCGTTCAGCTTGTCCTGCACGGACTCGTCGGACCGGCGCTGCGAGTTCTGCAGCAGCGCGACCAGCAGGAACGTGATGATGGTGGTCGCGGTGTTGATGATCAACTGCCAGGTGTCCAGCGTGCCGATCACGAAGTACGACGGGGCCCACACCACGACTAGCAGTACGCAGAGGCCGAAGAACCAGGCCCGCGAGGCGAACTCCGACGCCGCCGTCGCGAACCGGTCGAAGAAGCCGGGACGCCCCGACACGTCCGACGGCATGTGTGCATTCTCGTCTGCCTTCTCCACCGTATCGGTCATGTCATCCTCCGGATTCCGGCCGGCGTCACCGGCTGCCTCCCAAGTGCCCAATTGGTGGCCCGCAGAACCCATCCGGTTAGCACGCCTGACGTGCAGGCGCCCCCGTGCACGTCCGGAGCTGCACGGGGGCGCCTGGATCCGGCATCGTGCCGGTCGGTGCGCGCGGGTCAGGTGAAGATACTGACGCCACCAGGCCCGACCAGGAGGCCGATGACGATCAGCACAATGCCCCACAACACTGCGCCACGGATAATCGTCACGATTCCGGAAATCACCAGAATCGCGGCGATGATCCACAGAATGAAATCCATCGTCCTTCCCCTTTTCTGAGTATTGCCGGCCGGAAGGTCCCGGCGGGTCGGATCCCCGTGCCGGAATTCCGGTGCCCTGGCCGGTTCACGGCAAACCCGCGGGTTTCGACGCGGGCCGCGCGGAAACCGGAGCGGCATGCCGACCTCGCTCCCTTTCGCCTCCGCGCTCGACACCGGCCGGATCCTGCGCGACGTACTCGGACCGGTCGTCGCCCAGGGACCGGTTCTGCGCAGACCCCGGCTCGGCACGCTGGCCGAGCGGCTGCACGTGGACGACCGCGCTCTGCGTTGCGTACGGCGGTTACGCCGCAAGTACGGCGACGGTCCCGTCCTCGTGCGCCTTCCGGGCCGGACGATCGCGCTCGTACTGGCACCCGACGACGTACACCGGTTGCTCGCCGAGACACCCGAACCGTTCTCCGCGGCGACCGGTGAGAAGGTCAGTTCGCTGACGCATTTCCAGCCTCATGCGGTACTGGTGACCAACTCGGCCCTGCGAGCACCGCGCCGGGAGCTGAACGAGCAGGCGCTCGACAGCCACCAGCCGGTCCACCGTCACGGTCATCGGTTCGTCGAGGTGATCCAGGAGGAGTTCGACGGCCTGTACGCGACGCTCGGCTGGAACGACTTCCGGGCGATCTGGTCGCGGGCCGTTCGGCGGATCGTCCTCGGCGACGGCGCCCGCGACGACGCGGAACTGACCGCCCACCTCGACCAGCTCCGCGCGGACGCGAACTGGGCGCAGTTCGGCCCCAGCCACGACGAGCTCCGCGGCAACTTCCTCGCCGCGATCGCCCAGTACGTCGACCGGGCCGAGCCCGGCAGCCTGGTCGAGTCCCTCCCCCGGCAGCCCGAGGAACTGGACCCGGCCGGGCAGGTGCCGCACTGGCTGTTCGCGTTCGACGCCGCCGGCATCGCGCTCTGGCGGCTGTTCGCAGTACTCGGAAGCCGTCCGTCGCTGCTCGAGCCGATCGTCGCGGAGGCGCGCCACCCGGAGGCTTCGCCGTTGCTGGCGTACGCCGGGGCCGCCGTCCAGGAATCGCTGCGACTGTGGCCGACCACGCTCGTCGTACTGCGCCAAGCCGGCGAGCCCACGGTCTGGCGGGACCGGATCGCGCCGGCCGGTACGGAGTTCGCGATCGTCAGCTCGGTGTTCCACCGTGACGATGAGGCGCTCGACTTCGCCGACGACTTCGAGCCCGCCGTCTGGCTCGACGGTCGCGCCGACGGGCCGTGGCCGATCATCCCGTTCAGTGCGGGCCCGGCGGGCTGTCCGGGGCGGAACGTCGTACTCCTCACGACCAGCGTCGCGGCCAGCCACGTCGCCACGCGGTACGACCTCGACCCCGATCCGAAGACCCGCGCGCGACTGGCCGGGGCGATGCCCAAGACGTTCAGTCATTCGGCCGTCCGGATCGGCTTCTGGCCAACACCGCGCTGAGCAACCCCCGCTAGGCAACGCGGTACGGCGAAGCAGCCGAAGGCAACCAGGTCAGACCGTGCCCCGGGGAATCACCAAGCCTCACCTGCCCGTCAACCGGGGTCGGCAGGCCCTCGAACAGCATCGTTTCGATGCGCGTGTGGTCGTGGAACCACTCGAGATGGCGGAGGTTCGGTACCGCGGCCAACGCCGCCAGATGAAGTCCCGGAGCACAGTGCCCCGAGATCTGCAGGCCGTGCGCCTCGGCGACGGCGGCGACGCGGAGCAGTTCGGTGATCCCGCCGCAGCGAGTCACGTCGGATTGTAGACAATCGACAATCGGACACATCCGCGCGAAGTACGCCAGGTCGTACCCGTACTCTCCCGCGGTCACGTCGATGCCGGTGTGGTCGCGGACCACGCCCAGCCCGGCGAGGTCGTCCGACGACACCGGTTCCTCGAACCAGACCACGTCGTACTCCGCCAGCCGCGAGGCCACCCGGCACGCCTGGCCGACCGTGTACCCGCCGTTCGCGTCCACGTAGAGGTCGGCGGAGCCGATCACCTTCCGCGCCTGGGCGACCCGGGCCAGATCCCGGTCCTCGATCGCCCCGCTGCTCTCGCCGATCTTGATCTTCACCCGCGGGATCCCCTGGCCGATCCACCCGGACAGCTGATCCGCCAACTGCCGGTCGTCGTACGTCGTGAAGCCGCCGCTGCCGTACACCGGCACGCTGTCCTGCACCGCGCCGAGCAACCGGTGCAACGGCAACTGGAGCAGACGCGCCTTCAAGTCCCACAATGCGCAATCGACCGCCGACATCGCCATCCCAGCCACCCCCGGCCGCCCGATGTTGCGCAGCGCCGATCGCATCGCGTTCCACGACCCGCCGACGTCCATCGGATCACGGCCGGCCACCACCGCGGCCAAGTCGTGCGCGACGACCGTGGCGCAGGCCGGCGACCCGTACGTCCAGCCCGTCCCGGTCACGCCGTCGACCGAGACCTCCACCAGGATCAGCGTCGTGCTGTCCCAGGCGAAGGTCCCGTCGGCCTCCGGCGCGTCGGTCGGGATCGTGTACGCGGACGCCTTGACCGATTCGATCATGGCCGGATCACGACTTGCCGGGCAGGAACTCCTGCATCTTGGACTTGACGCCCTCCTTGATCATCGCGGCCCGGTCGCTGTCACCGCGCACGATCGACTCCAGCGCCTTCTCGATCTGGTCCCAGGTCGCGTGCGGCGGGATCGGCGGCACCGCCGGATCGGTCCGGAACTCGACCACGCACGGCCGGTCCGCGCGCAAGGCCTCCTCCCAGGCCGGTACGACCTCCTCCGGCTTCTCCGCCGTCACCCCGTGCAGCCCGAGCAGCCTTGCGTACCCGGCGTACGGGAACTCCGGCAGCTCCTGGGAAGGCAGGAACTGGGGCGAGCCTCCCATCGCCCGCAGTTCCCACGTCACCTGGTTCAGGTCGTTGTTGTGCAGCACGGCGACCACCAGCCGCGGATCCGCCCACTCCTGCCAGTACTTCGCGATCGTGATCAGCTCGTTGATCCCGTTCATCTGCATCGCGCCGTCCCCCACCAGCGCGAACGCCGGCCGGTCCGGCAGCCCGAACTTCGCGCCGATCACGTACGGCACCCCCGGCCCCATGGTGGCGAGCGTCCCGGACAGCGAACCGCGGATGTCCTCGCGGATCTTGATGTGCCGCGCGTACCAGTTCGCCGCCGAGCCCGAGTCCGACGCCAGGATCGCGTCCCGCGGCAACCGGTCCGACAGTTCGTGGAACACCAGCTCCGGGTTGATCGGGTCCGCCGAGGTGTGTGCGCGCCGGTCCATGACCTCCCACCAGCGCCGGACGTTGCTCTCGATCCCCGACCGCCACGACCGGTCTTCCTTGCGCCGCAGCAGCGGGATCAGCGCACGCAGCGTCCGCGCGGCGTCGCCGACCAGGTTCACCTCGTACGGGTACCGCATCCCGATCATCGTCGGATCGAGATCGATCTGGATCGCCCGCGCCTTGCCGAACTCCGGCAGGAACTGGGTGTACGGGAAGTTCGAACCGACCACCAGCAAGGTGTCGCAGTCCATCATGAGCTCGTACGACGGACGCGTCCCGAGCAAGCCGATCGAACCCGTCACCCAAGGCAGCGCGTCGGGCAGAACGTCCTTGCCCAGCAGGGCTTTCGCGACACCCGCACCGGTCAGCTCCGCGACCTCGGTGAGCTCGTCGACCGCGCCGCGCGCACCCTGACCGACGAGGATCGCGACCCGCGAACCGGCGTTCAGGATCTCCGCCGCACGATCGAGCTGCTCCGGCGCCGGAACCGGCGCCGACCAGCTCAGGTCGGTGCTCGACGGCACCATCTTGAACGCGTGCGACGGCGCCGTGTACTCGAGCTCCTGCAGGTCCGACGGGATGATCAGCGCGGTCACCGTACGGCGGGACACCGCGATCCGGATCGCCCGGTCCAGCACGTTCGGCAGCTGCTCCGGAACCATCACGGTCTCGCAGTAGTCCGACGCGACGTCCTTGTACAGCGTGTGCAGATCGACCTCCTGCTGGTAGCTGCCGCCCATCGCACTGCGGGCCGTCTGCCCCACGATCGCGACCACCGGCACGTGGTCGAGCTTGGCGTCGTACAGACCGTTCAGCAGGTGGATCGCGCCCGGGCCGCTGGTCGCCGTGCAGACGCCAACGCGGCCGGTGAACTTCGCGTAGCCGACCGCTTCGAAGGCCGCCATCTCCTCGTGCCGAGCCTGCACGAACCGCGGCTGGTTGTCCGCCTTCTGCCAGGCGGAGAGCAGTCCGTTGATGCCGTCCCCGGCGTACCCGAAGACATGGTCCACGCCCCACTCGCGCAGGCGCTGGAGTACGAAATCGCCAACAGTCGTGCTCATGACAACCCTCCTGCAAGAAGTTCGGCGAGGTGTACGGCCCGCCGGTCGGTCGCTTGTTCTATTTGCGTTCGGCAACTGAAGCCTTCGGCAACGATCACGGTGTCGTTGCCCGCGGCCCGTACCTTCGGGAGCAGCACGCGTTCGGCGGCCGCCATCGACACGTCGTAGTGCCCGCGTTCGAAGCCGAAGTTGCCCGCCAGGCCGCAGCAGCCGGAGTCCAGCTGCTCACGGTCGATCCCGGCCCGCCGCATCAGGTCCGCGTCGGACGACAGCACCGCGTGCTGATGACAGTGCGTCTGCACCATCGCGTGGACGCCGAGTTGCGGCGGATCCCAGTCCTTCAACAGCTCGGCGAACGTGACGAACTGCTTCGACAACCGCCGCAGATCCTCGTCCTCGGGCAACAGTTCCGGCGCGTCCGACCGGAACACCGCGCTGCACGACGGCTCCAGTCCGACGACCGGTACGCCGGCGCGGATCGCGTCCCGCAGTACGTCGATCGTCCGCCGCAGGACCCGTTTCGCAATCCCGAGCTGGCCGGTCGAGATCCAGGTCAGGCCGCAGCACACCGGGCGCTCCGGGACGGTGACCTGATATCCCGCCGCCTCCAGGACCTCGACCGCCGCCATGCCGATCGACGGGTGGAAGAAGTTCGTGAACGTGTCCGGCCAGAGTACGATCCGGCGCCCCTGGCGTAGCGGGTGTTGCGAGAACCAGTCGGTGAACGGCTGCTCCGCGAACCGTGGCAACTGCCGCTCGTCCGCGATCCCGCCCGCCCGTTTCAGCAGCTTGGCGAGCCTCGGCGCTTGCGTGACAGCATTCACGGCCCGCGGAGCACGACGGGCCAGCTGGGCGGCCACCGGCAGCCAACCCATCGAATAGTGCGCCATCGGCCGCAGCCGATGCCGGTAGTGGTGCGACAGGAACTCGGCCTTGTACGTCGCCACGTCCACCCCGACCGGGCAGTCCGTCCTGCAGCCCTTGCACGCCAGGCACAGGTCCAGCGCGTCCCGCACCTCGGTCGACCGCCAGCCGTCCGGGATCACCTCTCCACGCACCATCTCGAACAGCAACCGCGACCGCCCGCGCGGCGAGTGCTCCTCCTCCCGGGTCACCAGGTACGACGGGCACATCACCTCGCCCTCGGCGGACGAGGACTGCCGGCACTTGCCGATCCCGACGCAGCGCATCGTCGCCTTGCTGAACTTCCCGTCGTCGCGCGGGTAGCTGAACTCCGTGGGCAACGGAGGGTGCGCGAAGGAGGTCCCCAGCCGCAGGTGCGAGTCGAGCGGGTTGGGATCCACGATCTTGCCCGGATTCATCCGGTTCCGCGGATCGAAGATCGCCTTGAACTCACCGAACGCCTGGACCAGCTCCGGCCCGAACATCGTCGTCAGCAGCTCGCCCCGCGACTGCCCGTCGCCGTGCTCGCCGGACAGCGAACCGCCGTACCGCTTCACCAGCCGGGCCGCCTGCTCGACAAAGTCCCGATAGCGCGCGATACCGTCGGCGGTGCGCAGCTCGAACGGGATCCGGGTGTGCACGCAGCCCTGCCCGAAGTGCCCGTACAGCGACGTCTCGGTCTCGTCGTACCCGAACCGGTTGAGCAGCTCGCGCAGATCGTGCAGGTAGTCGCCCAAGTCGTCCGGGTGTACGGCGGAGTCCTCCCAGCCCTCCCAGTTCTCGTGCTTCGCGGCTGGGTGGGCGGTCGCGCCGAGACCGGCCTCCCGGAGTTCGATCAGTTGTTGCTCACGGCCCGGATCGTCGAGGTAGCTGATCGTTGCCTCGTCGTCCTTCAGGTCGTCCATCAGGGCTTTCGCGGCCCGGTCCGCTTCCTCGAAGGTGTCGCCGGCGAACTGCACGGTCAGCCAGCCGCGGCCTTCCGGAAGCCGTTCGATCGCGGTGTCGACCGTGTGCTCCTCGTGCTCGAGGTCGATCAGGACCTCGTCGAGACCCTCGAGCTGCCAGGGCTTGTGCGGCAGGATCCGGCGTACCGCCCGCCCGGCGTCCTCCAGACGCGGGTAGCCGAGCACGACCATCACCTGGTACTTCGGAACCTTCACCAGCTCCAGTTCCGCGTGCAGGACCGTGACCAGCGTGCCCTCGCTACCGACCAGCGCCTTCGCCAGGTCCGTGCCGTTCTCGGGCAGCAGCGAGTCGAGGTTGTACCCCGAGACCCGGCGCGGGATCTTCGGGTAGCCGGTGCGCAAAGCGGCGAGATGACGATCCCGCAGCGCGAGCACCTCACGACGGATCTCCACACCACGGTCGTTGCCGCCAGCAATTTCATCCGTGGGTCCGACCCACATTCTGGCACCGTCGTAGGTCAGCACCTCGAGCCGCCGGACGTTGTCGACCGTCTTCCCGTACGCCTGTGCGCTCGCACCGCAGGAGTTGTTGCCGACCATCCCGCCGATCGTGCAGCTCTGGTGCGTCGACGGCTTCGGCCCGAACATCAGCCCGTCCGCGGCCAGCTGACCGTTCAGGTCGTCCAGCGCGATTCCGGGCTCGACGACACAGGTCCGCGCAGCCGCGTCCACCGACACCAGGTGGTTGCAGTACTTCGTCCAGTCGATCACGACCGCGGCGTTCGTGGTCTGACCGGCGAGGCTGGTACCGCCGCCGCGGGACAGTACCGGCACGTCCGCCTGCCGGCACACCTCGACCGCTGCGACCGCCGCGTCCACAGTCCGCGGCACGACGACCCCGAGCGGTATCTGCCGGTAGTTGGACGAGTCGCACGAGTAGGTCGCGAGCGACCCCGGATCGAACCGTACCTCGCCGTCGACAGCGGCCTCCAGCGCGCCCGGCAAGCCGTCAGGCGTACGGATCCTGTCGACCTCCATGTCCACCGCCACTGGCGACCTCCAGACCTCGACCGTCCGGCCGGTACCCGGCGCACTTTGCAGCAAACGCGTTTCGACCGGCCCGGAGCGGTCAACCGGAAACGGGATGAAGGAACTGTCGGTCGAGGAGATCACCGAGATCTTCGAACGCCAGGCCGCTAGCTGAGGAGGCACAGTGGGACAGGTTGTCGTGGTGACCGGAGCCAGTGGCGGAGTCGGGCGGGCGACCGCGGTCGCCTTCGCCCGGCGCGGGGACCGGGTCGCGTTGCTGGCCCGCGGCGAGGCCGGGCTCGAGGGGGCGGTCCGTGAGGTGACCGAGGCCGGGGGTACCGCCCTGCCGCTGTCGGTCGACGTCGCCGACCCGGCACAGGTCGAGTCGGCCGCGGAACGGGTCGAGAAGGAACTCGGGCCGATCGACGTCTGGGCGAACGTCGCGTTCACGTCGGTGTTCGCGCCGTTCCTGGAGATCGACCCGGCCGAGTTCAGGCGCGCCACCGACGTCACGTACCTCGGCTACGTGAACGGGACCCGGGCGGCCCTCACCCGGATGAAGCCCCGTGACCACGGCACGATCGTGCAGGTCGGTTCGGCGCTGGCATACCGCGGGATCCCGCTGCAGTCCGTGTACTGCGGGGCGAAGCACGCGATCCAGGGATTCCACGACTCGCTGCGCTGCGAACTGCTCCACGACAAGTCGCACGTCCGCGTCACGATGGTGCAGCTGCCGGCGCTCAACACACCCCAGTTCTCCTGGGTGCTGTCACGCCTGCCGAAGCACCCACAACCCGTACCACCGATCTTCCAGCCGGAGGTCGCCGCGGACGCGATCGTCTACGCGGCGGACCACCCAGGTCGCCGCGAGTACTGGGTCGGTGGCCCCACCGCCCTGACCATCATCGCGAACAAGTTCGCCGCGGGCCTGCTCGACCGCTACCTGGCGCGCACCGGCTACAAGTCCCAGCAGACCGACGAACCCAACGAACAGCCCACGAACCTGTGGGGACCCGCCGACGACCGATCCCGCGACTTCGGCGCCCATGGAGTCTTCAATGCCCGCTCCACCTCCCGCAGCTACCAGGTCTGGGCGTCCCGCCACCGCAACCTCCTCACCGCAGCAGCAGCCGCCGCAGCCGCCGCCACCGCCTACTTCACCCGCAGCCGGCGATAGAGGGCGAGCCCACGTTTCCGGCAATCCGTGCGAATGCAAGGTGTGGCGGCGGGCACGGGAAGGGTGAGCGACTGATCGGAGGGTTGCAGCGTGAAGATCGGATACTTCCTGTCCAGCGAGGAGTACACGCCCGCGGAGCTGATCGAGCAGGCGCGGATGGCCGAGGAGGCCGGGTTCGACGCCCTGTGGATCAGCGATCACTTCCACCCGTGGAACGACGAGCAGGGACAGAGCGCGTTCGTCTGGTCGACGATCGGCGCGATCTCGCAGGTCTGCGAACTGCCGGTGACGACGGCGGTCACCTGTCCGACCGTACGGACCCATCCGGCGGTGATCGCGCAAGCGGCCGCCACCAGCGCGGTACTGCTGAACGGGCGGTTCCGCCTCGGTGTCGGCTCCGGCGAGGCGCTGAACGAGCACATCGTCGGATCCGTCTGGCCGACCGTCGACGTACGGCTGGAGATGCTCGAGGAAGCGGTCGAGATCATGCGCCGGCTGTGGACCGAGGACGGGTTCGTCAGCCACCACGGCAAGCACTACACCGTCGACACCGCGCGGATCTACACCAAGCCGGACGAACCGTTGCCGATCTACCTGTCCGGATTCGGGCCCGAGGCAACAGACCTGGCGGCCCGGATCGGGGACGGGTACGTGACCACCTCCCCCGATGCCGACCTGTTGCGTCGATTCCGCGATCACGGTGGCGGCGACAAGCCGGCGCAGGCCGGGTTCAAGGTCAGCTACGCGCCGACCGCGGACGAAGGCGCCGAGCAGGCGCACCGCATCTGGGCCAACGCCGGGCTGCCCGGTGAACTCGCCCAGGTGCTCCCGTCACCGCGGCACTTCGAGCAGGCGTCGCAGCTGGTGACCAAGGAGGCCACGGCGAAGTCGGTTGCCTGCGGCCCCGACGCGGACGTGCACGTCGAGGCGTTCACGCCGTACGCCGAAGCCGGGTTCGACGAGGTGTACGTCGCGAACATGGGCCCGTACAGCGTCGACATGATGAACCTCTACCGGACCGAGGTACTGCCCGAAGTGCGTCGTCGGAAGGAGTACTCCCGTGGGTGAGCACGAAGCATCGATCACGGTCGACGTGGCGCCGAACATCGTCTTCGAACGGCTGTCCGATCTCGGCAAACTGCCCGGGTACATCCCCTGGCTGACCTCGCTGCACCCGACCGAGATCCCGGTCACGGCCCAAGGCCCGGAGGCGCGGCGGCCGCACCAGGCCGTGCACGAGGACGTCGACGTCACCGTCGGCGGCGGGCATCGCGACGGCTGGATCGAGGTACTCGACGAGGACCGGACGCTGCGCTGGGGTATGGACGGCGGGCACCGGTACGGCGGCGAGCTGGTCGTCGGCTTCGTTGCCGACGGCACCTCGACCCTGACCGTCCGGCTGCACACCACCGAGTCCACCGCCGTGGACGAGGAACTCGAACGGACCCTGACCACCATCAAGACGACCCTGGAGAAGGAGCACCCATGAGCGTGGACGTTGTCGACCTGATCATGCAGGACCACCGCGAGGTGGAGCGGCTGTTCGACGAACTGAAGAACGAGCCGGACAAGCGCCCGAACCTGCTGCCGGTGCTGACCACCCTGCTGACCGCGCACAGCCGCGCCGAGGAGGCCGAGGTGTACCCGGTCGCCGCCGCGGAGGCCGGCGAGAAGGAGGAGGTCTCACACAGCCAGCAGGAGCACATCGAGGCCGACCAACTGCTCGCGAAACTGGCCGCCACGGACCCGTTGTCGCCCGACTTCGACAAGGTCCTCCAGAACCTGGTCGACGCCGTGACGCATCATGTCGAGGAAGAGGAGACCAAGGTCCTGCCAGGCATGCGCTCCAACCTGCCCGACGAGCGCCGCGCCGAGCTCGGCGAAGCCTTCGCCGCCAGCCGCAAACAGCACCTCGGCGAACAGCCCGGCGACATGACCCGCGACCAGCTCTCCCAGCAGGCCAAGAACGCCGACATCCCGAACATCTCGAACCTGCCCAAGGACGACCTCAAGAAAACGGTCGAGGACCACGGCAACTTGTAGCCCGACGCGTTGATACGCCTCAGGCCAGGGCGAGGAAGAGCTTCTCCATCTTGGCCTTGTCGAGGTCCGGGTTCTCCTCGGTGAGGCAGTGCTGGAGGCCGGTGCTGACGATCGCGAAACCGGCCCGGGACAGGGCCTTGTTGACGGCGGCCAGCTGAGTGAGGACGGCTTCGCAGTCGGCGCCTTCCTCCATCATCCGGATCACGCTGCCGAGATGTCCGTGGGCGCGTTTCATCCGGGTGATGATCGGCTTGATCTCGTCGGGCTCGAAGTCCATCGCCGGCCTTCCTGTCGGTTCAGGATGCTCACTTTACATCCCCCAGGGGGGATCTGTTACATTCTCCACCAACCCCCTAGGGGGATCCACTTGAGTGAGTGAGGGACGGCGATGGGCAGGGTGCGGATCCGGATCGTGGAGACGCCGTCGCTCGGCGACCGCAGTTACCTGGTCGACGACGGACAGGTGGCGTTCGTGGTCGATCCACAGCGCGACATCGACCGGGTGCTGGAGTTGCTCGGCGACGTCCGGCTCACGCACGTCTTCGAGACGCACATCCACAACGACTACGTCACCGGCGGTCTCGCGCTGGCCCGGGCCACCGGAGCGGCGTACCTGATCAACGCCGACGACTCCGTGTCGTTCGACCGTACGCCGCTGCGCGACGGTGACACCGTCTCCATCGGCGACGGGATGCAGGTGCGCGCGATCCACACCCCCGGCCACACGTTCACCCACCTTTCGTACGCACTCACCGACAACGGCGAACCGGTCGCGGTCTTCACCGGCGGATCACTCCTCTACGGCGCGACCGGCCGGCCCGACCTGCTCGGGCCGGACCACACCGACGTGCTGGTGCACCACCAGCACCACTCCGCCCACAAACTCGCCCGCGCGCTGCCCGATGACACCGTGGTCTATCCCACCCACGGATTCGGCTCGTTCTGCTCCGCGACCCAGTCCGATGCCCAGAAATCGACCATCGGGCAGGAGAAACGCACCAACCCCGTCCTCACGCAGGACGAAGCGGACTACGTCCGCGACCTGCTCGACGGTCTCGGCGCCTGGCCGGCGTACTACGCACACATGGCCCCCGCCAACGCCGCCGGTCCCACAGCTCCCGACCTCGCGCTGCCCGAGCGCGCCGACGCCGCCGAACTGCGGCACCGGATCGAGGCCGGCGAATGGGTCGTCGACCTGCGCACCCGGACCGCGTTCGCGGCCGGTCACGCACCGGGCACCCTCAACTTCGGGCTCGACGGCGCGTTCTCGACGTATCTCGGCTGGCTGATCAGCTGGGGCGCTCCGCTGACGCTGCTCGGCGAGACCGCGGCCGACGTGGCCGAGGCCCAGCGCGAACTGGTCCGGATCGGCATCGACCGCCCCGCAGCCTACGCGACCGGCGGACCCGAGCAGTGGAGCAGCAGTACTCCGGTGTCGTTCCCGGCCGCAACGTTCGCCGACCTCGCCCAGGTCCGGCATCATCGGGACGTCGTCGTCCTCGACGTCCGCCGGGCGGAGGAACACCAGGCCGCCCGGATCGTTGGCGCGGTCAACATTCCCGTCCACGAACTGCCCCGGCGGATCGCTGAGGTGCCGCCCGGCGAGCTGTGGGTGCACTGCGCCGCCGGGTACCGGGCGTCCATCGCCGCGTCGTTCCTGCACGCGGCCGGGCGCCAACTGGTTGCCGTTGACGACCAGTTCGAGAACGCCGCGAAGACCGGCCTGACCCTCCTGGAGGAGAACCAGCATGTGCCGACCCGTCGTCTGTAAGACCTGCTCGAAGACCACCTGGGCGGGCTGCGGTCAGCACGTCGCGCAGGTCAAGGCGAGCGTCCCCGCCGACCAGTGGTGCGCCGGCCATCCCAAGTCCGAGGGCCAGAGCGGCACGTGGCTGAGCAGACTGATCGGCCGCTAGCCCCTCACGCCGGAAATCCGTGGCGCCGGCTTGACCTTGACGTAGGGTCAACCCTTCATCCTGATCGGCATGAGTGCGATTCGGGTTCAGGGACTGCAGAAGTCATATGGAAAACAGGAGGTGCTGCGTGGGGTGGATTTCGACGTGGCACCAGGGAGCATCTTCGCGTTGCTCGGGTCCAACGGCGCCGGTAAGACGACCACGATCCGGATCCTCGCGACGCTGCTGAAGGCGGACGCGGGTACGGCTGCCGTCAACGGGTTCGACGTGGCGACGCAGGCCGCGGACGTACGCCGGTCGATCAGCCTGACCGGGCAGTTCGCGGCCGTCGACGAGATCCTGACCGGGCGGGAGAACCTCGTCCTCGTCGCCAAGCTGCGGCACCTCGGGGACCCGGGTGCGACCGCGGACGAGCTGCTGGAGCGGTTCTCGCTGACGGACGCGGGTGGGCGCAAGGTAGGGACGTACTCCGGAGGTATGCGGCGACGGCTGGACATCGCGATGAGCCTGATCGGGGACTCACCGGTGATCTTCCTGGACGAACCGACCGCGGGCCTCGACCCGGAGGCGCGGATCGAGGTCTGGCAGATGGTCAAGGAGCTCGCCGGTTCCGGTACGACGGTGTTGCTGACCACGCAGTACCTCGACGAAGCCGAGCAGCTCGCGGACCGGATCGCGATCCTGCACCAGGGCCGGATCATCGCCGACGGCACGCTCGCCGAACTCAAACAGCTCTTCCCACCCGCCGAGGTCGAGTACGTCGAGAAGCAGCCCACGCTCGAGGAGATCTTCCTGGCCATCATTGGAGACCGGCGATGAACACGTACTTCTTCAGCGACACCCTCGCCCTGACCGTCCGGACGCTGCGCCACATCACCCGCAGCCTGGACACGATCATCACGACCGTACTCACCCCGGTCGCGCTGATGCTGATGTTCGTGTACGTGTTCGGCGGGGCGATCTCCACCGGGACGAAGTACATCAACTTCATGCTGCCGGGCATCCTGCTGATCACGATCGCGTCCGGCATCTCCTACACCGCGTTCCGGCTGTTCATGGATCTGAAGAGCGGAATCCTCGAACGCTTCCAGTCGATGCCGATCGCCCGGTCGGGCCTGCTCTGGGCGCACGTCGTCACGTCGATGGTCGCCAACCTGATCGCGCTCGTGATCGTCGTCGGCGTCGCGCTGCTGATGGGCTTCCGCTCCGGCGCCGGCGTCCTGGCCTGGCTCGCGGTGACCGGGATCCTGCTGCTGTCGACGCTGGCGCTGACCTGGCTCGCCGTCATCCCCGGGCTCACCGCGGGATCGGTGGAGAGCGCGGGTGCCTTCGCGTACCCGCTGATCTTCCTGCCGTTCGTGAGCTCGGCGTTCGTGCCGACGCAGACGATGCCGGGTCCGGTGCGGTGGTTCGCCGAGCACCAGCCGGTGACGTCGATCGTCAACACGATCCGCGCCCTGTTCGCCGAGCAGCCGGTCGGCAACGACATCTGGACGGCGCTGGCGTGGTGCGTCGGCGTGCTCGTCGTGGCGTACGTCCTGGCGATCCTCGCCTATCGCCGCAAGTCCGCCTGAGGCAGGCTGGATCCTATGCTCACGATCAGCCAGCTGGCGTCGTACGCCGGAGTAACGGTGCGGGCCGTCCGGCACTACCACAAGGTCGGGTTGCTGCCGGAGCCTGACCGGGACCGCTCCGGGTACCGGTCGTACAACTCGGCCGCCGTCGTCCGGCTGATCCGGATCCACACGCTGGCCGACGCCGGCGTACCGCTGGCGCGGGTGCAGGAACTGCTCGACGCGGAGCCGGAGGAGTTCGAGGACGGCGTACGGCAGATCGACAACGAGTTGCGCGCGGAGATCCGCCGGATCCAGGAGACTCGCCGGCGGCTCGCCCGCCTCGCCGCCGGCGATCACCTCGCGCTCCCGGACAGTGTGGTGGGCTACCTCGACCGGCTTCGCGAGCACGGCATCAGCGAGCGCTATATCGAGATGGAGCGGGATGCCTGGATCATGGTCGCCGCGCAGGTCCCGGACGTGATCGACGTCGCGATCGCCGCGAAGCACGAACAGCTGAACGATCCCGACACGCAGAAGCTCTACAGCCTGGTGAACAAGGCGGTGGAGAGCGAGGGCGACGACAATCTGCTGTACGAGATGGCCGACGTCCTGGAACGCGTGTACGCCCGGGCCTACGAAGCCGGCGAGCTGGGGAACGAACCGTTCGACGACAAGCTCGTCGAACTGCTCGACTCGGTCATGCTCGAGTCCGCGCCGGAGGCCGTTCGGCTGCTCCGGATCCTCGAAGAACGCGGCTGGAAAGGCTGGACCCGAATTGAACATGTCCCTACCGAAAGGCTGGGACTTCAAGGCTCGGTTAAACCCGTTCCGGGGCGCGCCGCGGCGGGTGTGGGTGACGCCCCGGACGGGTAGGGTCGAGGTGCCGGTGTCACGGTCCGTCGCGCGCCGGTTACGATGGCATATCGGTACCGAACCCGCAGCACGAATGGGAACTTCATGGCTGACTCGCAGGACGTCGACCCGGGGATGTACGAGAAGCTGAACCTGGACCGACCGCACCCTGCCCGGGTGTACGACTACTTCCTCGGCGGCAAGGACAACTTCGAGATCGACCGGCAGGCCGCCGAGCACCTGCTCAAGGCGTTCCCGGGCTTCCGTACCGCCGCTCTGTCGAACCGGATGTGGATGCACCGGGCCGCGAAGTACGCCGCCGAGCAGGGCATCACGCAGTTCCTCGACATCGGCACCGGCATCCCGACCGAGCCGAACCTGCACGAGGTCGTCCAGAAGATCATCCCGTCGGCCCACGTGGTGTACGCCGACAACGACCCGATCGTGCTCGCGCACTCGCGCGCGTTGCTGGTCAGCAAGCCGGAAGGCAAGACGGCCTACCTCGAGGCCGACGTCACCGACCCACAGGGGATCCTCGGCTCCGACGAGGTCAAGGACCTGATCGACTTCACCAAGCCGGTCGCGCTCAGCATCGTCGGCGTCTTCCACTACCTCCCGGACCACCTGCAGCCGTACGACCTGGTCCGGCAGCTGCTCGAGCCGCTCGCGCCGGGTTCGCTGCTGATCTTCTCGCACTGCACCCCGGACTTCGCTCCGGAGCTGTGGGAGCGCGCGATGGTCGTCTACAAGGCCGACGGCGGCGAGGCCCAGGTCCGCAGCAAGGAAGAGGTCACCCGCTTCTTCGACGGCACCGAGCTCATCGAGCCCGGCGTGGTGTCCCCCTTCCGCTGGTTCCCCGACGAGGAAACCCAGGCGTACGTCGACCGCGGCGAGTTCACCGACATCATGTGCAGCCTCTGGGTAGGCGTCGGCCGCAAGCCGTAGCCCTTCCTCCCCCGGCCCCATCCACCGATCGCGGTGGGTGGGGTCGTTCTGTTTCCCGGATCCGTAATGTCTTAGTATCTACGTATGCGTGCAGATACTAAGCAACTGCGGCGGGATCCGGACGAGGAGCAGGTGGCGCTGGCCGTCGAGGTGTTCCGGATGTTGTCCGATGCGACCCGGGTGCGGCTGGTGTGGGCGTTGCTGGACGGTGAGCGGCCGGTGAACGAGCTGGCCGAGGCGGTCGGGAAGTCGCCCGCCGGGGTGTCGCAGCATCTGGCCAAGCTGCGGATGGCGCGGCTGGTGCGGACCCGCAAGCAGGGCAACCAGGTCTTCTACCGGATCGAGAACTCGCATGCCGGCCAGCTGGTCGAGGACGCGATCTATCACGCCGAACACTCCGGCGGGGGCTTTCCGGAACATCACCGGGCCGCGGGTGGAGTCGCCCACGTCAGGAGCAGCCGATGAACAGCGCTGGCCATGGGCACGGACACGGTCATGGGCATGGGCACGGGCACGGTTGGCTGACGAAAGTCAGGGAGGTCTTCGTACCGCACTCGCACGACAGTGCGGACAAGGTCGACTCGGCACTCGAGGCGAGCAAGGAGGGCATGCGCTGCCTGAAGATCAGCTTCGCCGGCCTGATCCTCACCGCGCTGATCCAGACCGTGATCGTGATCTACACGAACTCGGTCGCCCTGCTCGGTGACACCCTGCACAACTACGCCGACGCGCTCACCGCGATCCCGCTCGCGATCGCGTTCGTCGTCGGCCGCCGGCTCGCCACCCGTAGTTACACGTACGGTTTCGGCCGCGCCGAGGACCTCGCCGGCATCGTCGTCGTGGTCCTGATCGCGCTGTCGTCGGCCTACGCCGGGTACGAGGCGATCATGCGCTTCATCCACCCGTCCGACGTCCGGCATGTCGGCGTACTGATCATCGCCGGCGTCGTCGGATTCCTCGGCAACGAGATCGTCGCGCAGTACCGGATCCGCACCGGCAAGCGGATCGGTTCGGCGGCGCTGATCGCCGACGGCCTGCACGCCCGTACCGATGGCTTCACCAGCCTTGCCGTCGTGCTCAGCGCGATCGGTGCGTGGCTCGGCTTCCGGCTCGCGGACCCGATCATCGGCCTGCTGATCACGGTCGCGATCCTGTTCGTACTGCGCGACGCCGCGCGCGAGGTGTACCGCCGGTTGATGGACGCGGTCGACCCGGCTCTCGTCGACCAGGCCGAGCAGGTCATCCGCGCCACGCCAGGTGTCATCGACGTCCACGGCATCCAGCTCCGCTGGCTCGGGCACAGCCTGCGCGCCGAGGCCCGGATCGCCGTCGACACCAACACCTCGCTCGTCGACGCGCACCGCCTCAGCCACCAGGTCGAACACGAACTGATTCACGGCGTACGCCGCCTCACGTCCGCCACCATCCACACCGAACCCCTGCCCACCGAGGCCGGGCAGGCCCACGAACTGGTCGCCCATCACCGCTGAGGTTCGGCTCACCTTCGTTGCCTGGGCGCCTTGTCGCCACCTACGCTGCTGATGTAACAGATGATGCGTTTTAACTGAGGTTACGCTCACCTCAGTTGCGGAGAGGACGGCCCGATGACCGCGCAGCTCGCGGAACCCGAGATCCACCACTCGCATCGCGACGTCACCGGCGGATGGTTGCGACCGGCAACGTTCGGGGTGATGGACGGACTGGTGTCGAACTTCGCGCTGGTGGCCGGCGTCGTCGGCGGCGGCGCGACCGGCAAGGTCGTACTGATGACCGGACTCGCCGGGCTGGTCGCCGGCGCATGCTCGATGGCGTCCGGCGAGTTCACCTCGGTCTCGTCGCAGACGGAGCTGATGCAGGCCGAGATCGCCGTCGAGAAACGCGAGCTCGAGATCCACCCGGTCGAGGAGGAACGCGAGCTCGCACTGATGTACGAGGCCAAGGGACTGCGTCCCGAGCTGGCCGCGGAGGTCGCGCGCGAGCTCACCGCGAACCCCGACGTCGCACTCGACGTCCACGTCCGCGAGGAGCTCGGCGTCGACCCCAACGACCTGCCCTCGCCGTGGGTCGCAGCCGGTTCGTCGTTCGCCGCCTTCGCCGTCGGCGCGCTGATCCCGCTGATCCCGTTCGTGCTCGGCGCCGGCGGCATCCTGCCCGCGCTGTTGCTGAGCGCGCTCGGCCTGGTCGTCACCGGCGGCATCGTCGGCAAGATCACCGCGCGCCCGTTCTGGTACGGCGGCGGCCGGCAACTGCTCCTCGGTGGCCTGTCGGCCGCGGTCACGTTCGCGATCGGTCTCGCCGTCGGGACCGGGCTGTCCTGATCCGACATGGCGACCACGCGACGTACGACACCGGACAGCTGGCTGATGCTGATCTACAAGGTCCCGAGCGATTCGTCGCGGGCGCGCGTCGCGGTCTGGCGGGACCTCAAGCGGCTCGGCGGGTTCTACGTACAGCAGGCGGTCTGCGTACTGCCGGATCGTGACGAGCTGCGCACCGGCCTGGAGAAGGTCCGTGCCCGGGTCACCGAGCTCGGCGGATCGAGTGTGTTCCTCACCCTCACCGACGTCGAGGACGACGTCCGCGAACAGTTCGCGGAGGGTTTCCGCAGCCAGTCGGCCAAGGAGTACGCGGAGATCGTCGAGGAGTGCGACACCAAGTTCGTCAAGGAGATCGAGTTCGAGCGGTTCCGGGAGAACTACACCTTCGAGGAGGCCGAGGAGATCCGCCAGGACCTGGAGAAGCTGCGCCGCTGGCTGGCGAAGGTCGAGGGCCGGGACTGGATGGGTGCCGAAGGCAAAGAACTCGCCCGGAGCAAGGTCGCCGACTGTGAGCAGTTGCTGGAGGAGTTCGAGGCCGACGTGTACGAGCGGACCGAGGGCCGGCCTTGACACCGGTACGCCGATGTAACTAGCGTTTCATGCAGCAGATGTTTCATCCCCCTGCGACGGGACGTGAGCGATGGACGCGGCAACCTGGGGTCTGGTCATCGCGACGTTCGCCGCGTGTTTCGTGGAGATGGTCGAGGCCACCACGATCGTGATGGCGATGGGATACACCCGCGGCTGGCGCTCGGCGATGGCCGGCACGTTCGCCGCACTCGCCGTCCTCGCGGTGGTCACTCTCGCAGCCGGCTATGCGCTGACCACGTGGCTGCCCGAGTCGGCGCTGCAACTCGTGATCGGCGGACTGCTGCTGATCTTCGGCCTGCAGTGGCTGCGCAAGGCGATCCTGAGATCGGCCGGCCGCAAGTCCGTGCACGACGAGGACGCGATCTACCGCACCGAGGCCGAGGCCGCGCAGGCCGCCGGAGAGGCCAAGGGCGGGCTCGATCTGTTCGGCTTCATGGTCTCCTTCAAGGGCGTGTTCCTCGAAGGTACCGAGGTCGTGTTCATCGTCCTCACCTTCGGCCTGAACGCGAACAACATCCCGATCGCCTCCGCCGCCGCGGCTGCCGCGGTCGTCGTCGTCCTCGCAATCGCCATCGCCCTCCGCCGCCCGCTGTCGATGATCAACGAGAACCTGCTCAAGTACGGCGTCGGCCTGTTGCTCGCGTCGTTCGGCACGTACTGGTCCGTCGAGGGCATCGGGATCTTCCGCTCGGGCCGCGAAAGCCTCGCCTGGCCCGGCCACGACCTGATGATCCTGGTCCTGATCGCTGCCTGGCTGCTGCTCAGCCGGATCTTCATCACCGCACTGCGCAAACCGGCCGTCGCCGTTCCAGTGGAGGCACAGCAATGAAGTACCTGAAGGCCTTCGGCCAGTTCTGGTACGACTTCATCATCGGCGACGACTGGAAGATCGCCGCCGCCGTGGTCACCACGCTCGCCGTCCTGGTCGCGGTCCTGCTCAGCGGCGCCTTGAGCGACACCGCCGTCACGCTGCTCGGCGCCGTACTCGTCCTCGCAGCCTTCTCCATCAGCCTGGCGATCGACGTACGAAAGAAGTAACCGCCACTGCGGGTGCTTCCGCGCGGGCGAGCGGCCAGGCGTACCCCGACAGCTCTTACGGCGTCGGAGTGTTCGACGGTGGTGGGTTCGACGACTTGGTCGGCGTCGACGACGTGGTGGGTGGTGTCGTGGTCGGCGTACGGGACGGAGACGGCGAGGAAGGCGTCTTCGTCGGGGTGCTGGTCGGCGTCGACGACGGGGTGGTGGTGGGAGTCGCGCTCGGCGTGGACGGAGTCGTCGTTGGCGTCGTGCTCGGGGTGGTGCTCGGAGTGGACGACGGGGTGTTCGTCGTACGGTGCGTCGGCTGGCTCGTCGCGGTGGTGTGGGACGGCTCCGTCGTCGGCGTGGTCGTCGGCGTACCGGTGGTCTGCTGCGGGCCGATGTCGACGGTCGGCGGGGTGCGGTCGCCGGTGTTGTGCAGCACGGCACCTGTCGTCACCGCAGCGGCGACGGCCAGCAGAGCCAGCGCGGAGATCAGGATCGGCTTGTTGGACTTCGGGGCTGGGCGCGCCGCGGGTGGCGTGGCGATCGGCCGGGTTACCACCGCGTCGGTCGGGGCCACGACCGGCGGGGCCACCAGCGGCGTCGTGGCGGCAAGACGGTCGGCGGCCGCGCGGAGGTTGGTCAGTTCCGCGGCGGTCGGGCGCGCCGCCGGGTCCTTGGCCAGCATCCGGAGCAGGAGAGCCTCGAACGGGCCCGCCAGCTCCGGCCGCAGCCGGCTCGGCGGCACCGGCTCGGTGTCGACGTGCTGGTAGAGCACTGCCGTCGGATGGTCGCCCATGAACGGCGGCCGCCCGGTGATCAGCTGATACAGCACGCAGCCGAGCGCGTACACATCCGACTCAGGCCCGCCCTTCAGACCGCGGGCGCGCTCCGGCGACAGGTAGTACGGGCTGCCGAGGATCTGCCCGGTCATCGTCAGCTCGTGCGTCTCGGCGCCCGGCAGCGCGGCGATCCCGAAGTCGGCGACCTTCACGACGCCGTCCGCGGACACCATCAGGTTGCTGGGCTTGATGTCGCGATGTACGACGTTCTCCGCATGCGCAACGGCGAGCCCCGCCGCGGCCTGCTCGACGATCTCCACCGCGCGCTCCCACGGCAGCGGCCCGTCGTCGTCGACCTCCCGGGCGACCGAACGACCCTCGACCAGCTCCATCACCAGGTAGAAGCTGTCGCCGTCCTGCCCGAAGTCGTAGACCGCGACGATGTGCGCGTCACTCAGCCGCGCGGCGGCTCGCGCCTCGCGCTGGAACCGTTCGGCGGCCGCGGGGGTGCCGTCACCGCCGGACCTGAGCATGAGTTTGACCGCGACCTCACGGCCGAGCAACTCGTCGGTGGCCCGGAAGACCTCCCCCATCCCGCCACGCCCGAGAGACGCTCCCAGCCGGTACCGCTCCGCAATCAACATCCGTCCCCGTACCCACGCAGTCCGCCAGTCCAATCTTCCACCCTACTAGTTACACAAGGCGTCACACGCCATACGCCCGGCGCCACTGCATGTTCACGACCAAACTATGATTATGGAGCCGGCAGGCAGGGTTACTGCCGGCCCGCGAACTCCGTACGGTCATTGACGTTTGAGGAAGCGGGCGGGGTCGCCCGCGGCGCTGGCGGACGAGGACAGCCACGCCTCCAGACCTTCAGGATCCCTGCGGCCGAGTTCGTCCAGGCAGTGCTGGCGTTCCATGACGATGCGGAGCCGCTGGCGGTCGGTCTTCGCGCACCGCAGTGCCTCGTAGCTCTCACGCCATTGCCGGCACAGGTCGGCCGTACTGCGTTCCGGTGCGTGCGTTCGCGCGTGCGCCGTACCGAGATGCAGCCTCGCTCGATACCACTCCACAGCCGGCGGTGAACCGGCGGCCACGAGCACGGTCAGCCAGAGCACGCTCGAACCGATCTCGACGCTCAGCCCCAGCACCAAAGTGATCGCCGCAGAACCTGCAGCGGAGGCGACGACAACCTGCGTCCTCGTCCAGCGGGCGCCGTCGGTCCTGTCAACACTGCCGTAGAAGGTCACAGCCATCGTCGCAGCGACGAGTGCGGTCAGGACTGCCAGCTCCAGGACGTCGGCAGGCAGCGTCAATCCGGCCAAGACAAGGCCGAACAGGGCGAGCACTCCGCAGAACACCCGCCAAACAGCTCGGTAGATCGCGGACCGCGGACCGCGGGTCCCCCTGCCATCGGCCGAGTGGCTACTTGCTCCCATCACCGCGCCCCCTGTTTCCCTTCGCACCGAACACGCGTTCTCGTCAGACCACGGTCCGCTGGGCTCGGCTAGCGTTCCTCGGCGGACGGCCACCGGTTCGAAATCGTCGCGATCGCCTTGTCGGCCAGTGGTATCCGCGCTCAGCCAGGTGCTCGGCGTGACTCCGCCGACCTCCGCCGACCTCCGCCTGCCGCGCTACATCATTCCGTGCGGCGGGCGGAAGTCGGTGTCGCCGGACTCCCCCAGGGCCGGACGACGTGAGGAGGCTCGTCCGGTCGCCCTGCGTCTACTCGTCACCTCGAGCCGAGCGTCGCTCCAGCTCGCGCTGCAGGCGCTGTCGATAAATCTGGAGCCGTATGTTGATCGTCTCCGGTCCACCGTCCTGCCGCCGCCGGCACTCGCCCATCTCCTCGTCCACACAGATCAGCGCTGCCACCAGCTCCTCGGTGCGCCACGAGTCGAAAAGGACCGAGTGGGCCAACCGCTCCAAGAACGCAACAGTCATCTCACCACTCCACTCCCGACCGACGAGCAGACGTGTTGCCGACCGCGATCCGCAGCACCGCCAGATCCGGATCATCGGCACGAGACACCGAGTGGTTGCGCGAGATTCTCACCAGCCGCCCCCAAGAAGATGCCATTTCAGGCGCCGGGTCCGGGGCTACCTAGTTGCGATATCGACGCTACCACTCGATCGCGTTCCACGACAGCCACGTCGACCGAGCCTGCAAAGCACTTGCCACGGGCAACCATCGCCGCCAGACACTGTCCTTCCCCGGCCCAGGCTGGTTGTACCGGCTCGCGTGCGCGGAGGCAGCCCCATGACAACGCGAGACATCGCCTTATCTGACATTCGCACGGACCCGCGGCAGAACCCTCCAGCTTGCTGGGATCCGCAGGCCGGCGAGTCGAACTGCACATCCTGAGATCACGGAACGAGCCTGCGGCCGTGGATGGTCGCGTCCTCGACCCGGACCAGGTATGGCTTCGGGCCGGTCACCCACGGCCGCAGCGGCAGCTGGGCGATTTGCGCCAGCTCGTCGGGATCCGTGACCGTACGGGCACGCCCGACCATCGTCACCGTCCAGCCGCACTGGGTGTCCGCGTCGTAGTCGTCGGCTTCGAAGCCGACCACGTCGCCTCGCAGCGCCGCCCCGAACTTCTGACCGCGCGCGGTGCGGAAGACGACCGCACCGTCGTCCATGACGAAGTTCACCAGTCGGACCGCCGGCAGACCAGCTTCGTGGAACACGAGGCGTCCCATCAAAACGGTGGCCATCAACCGCCGGCACTCGCCCTCACTCAGTGCCTCACCCAGGGCCTCACCCAGGGCCTCACCCAATGTTTCACTCGGGGCCTCGATCGGGCACTGCCCGGGTTCCGGATCGGGCAGAGCCGAAGCTGCGTTCGTCATCGCTGAACCTCCCACGTCGTAGCTTCAGAGAAGCGTCGGCGCGTACACGACCCCAGGGAGTTATGCCCCGACCTCGCCGCCGAAGGTCCCGGCCACCACAGGTCGACTTCACCGCTGGACCGGAGGCACAGAGGATCAGGTCAGGGCGAGGAAGAGCTTTTCAGGACCGCCTCGCGACACCGTCGATATCGGCGGACGGGTCCGGTGACCCCGATGCGAGGGGACCTTCGGCCCTGCCCGAAGGCGCGGGCCGGGGCTGTACTGATGGTGGACAGCGGAAGCCAGGGCAGTTGTCCGGAAAGGCATTCCCCAAGTCGCCTGCCGGACGGCCCGAACAGGTCGCTCAGCGGCGGAGACTTCCGCTGTCTTCTGGGGCGCCGGCAGGAGGGCAAATGAAGCAGACGATTCGGTTCGGCCGCATCTCGGGCGTGGAGGTCGGAGCGAACTGGTCGTTGCTCCTGCTCATCCTGCTGGTCGCCTACGGACTCGCGACCGCGGTCCTGCCCCAACTGGCCCCAGGCCACGCATCTGCCACCTACTGGGCGACCGGTCTGGTGTGCGGACTCCTGATCGCCGGCTCGCTGTTGTTGCACGAACTCGCGCATTCGGTGGTTGCGCTGCGGGCAGGGGTGCCCGTTCAGCGCATCACCTTGTGGATGCTGGGAGGAGCGAGTTCGCTCGACGGCGAGCCGGCTTCGCCGCGAACCGCGTTCTGGATCGCCGCGTCCGGCCCGCTGACAAGTCTGGGCCTGGGGGCCGGTGCCGGCGCCGGCGCATTGCTGCTGAACACGGTCGGAGCGCCGCAGCTGATCGTCACCTCGCTGTGGTGGCTGGGCGTCATGAACGTCTTCCTCGCCGCGTTCAACCTGTTGCCCGGACTTCCGCTGGACGGCGGTCGTATCCTGCGCGCGGCCCTCTGGTGGCGCTCGGGTGATCCTGATCGCGCCTCGCTCTCCGCCGGCCGGGCGGGGCAGGTGATCGGCTACCTGCTCGCGGGCCTCGGTTTCGTGCAGTGGTCGAGCGGTCGAGTCACCGGTCTCTGGCTGGTGATGGTCGGATTCTTCGTGATCACGTCGGTGACCGCCGAGACGCGCATGGTCCGGCTGCGGGTCACGCTCGGGCGAACGACCGTCGGCGCGGCCATGTCGCGGCCGACCGTGACCGCGTACGCCGCGATGCCGGTCAACCGGTTCGTCACCGAGATCGCGCCGCACACGCACGAGGCGGTGTTCCCGGTCGTCGACCTCGACGGCAACCCGACCGGGACGGTGTCGCTGCGCAGACTGGCGCGGGTTCCCGCCGTACGGCGGGCCTCGCTCAGGATCGCGGACGTGCAACGGCCGCTGGCCGACGTACCGGTCGCCCACCCCGACGACCTGCTCGCCGATCTGGTCAGCCGAATGTCACCGGCCGCCGACGAGCTGGCGCTGGTCGTCGCCCCCGGCACCCGCCTGGTCGGCGTGGTCCAGCGCCACGACGTCAGCCGGCTGGTCCGGCTCGCCACCCTCCGTCCAGCAGCCCAGCCGGCCTGAACCCTACGCGGGCCGCCGGCCCCGGTGCCAGACCCGGCGGCGTCGCAGGAGGCGGAGCATCACGGGTGCCGGCGGACGGAACCGCACGCGCGAGTCGTTGCTCAGACTTCTTTGGGTACGCACCAACCATCTGGACGCGCTCGGAATGGTTGGTGGGCACCCAAAGATGCCGGGCTGGTCGGCTCGGGGCGGTGGCGGCCGGGCGAGACGCCTTGGTGAGTCGGGACCTTCGGCTCTGATCGCGTGTACGCCGTTCGGCGTCGACTGGTGGCGTGGAGAGGTGAGGACCATGCGAGTCAGAGACCTGATGACCACGCCCGCGATCACGGTGCTCGGTGAGGCGCCGGTGAGCGAGGCACTGCGGCTGCTCGACCGGAACCAGATCACCGCGATGCCGGTCGTCGATCGCCAGGGGCGGCTGGTCGGCGTGATCAGCGAGGCGGATCTGATCCCGGACGCGTTACTGGTCCTGGACCGCGTCCCGTCGTACCCGATGCGGCTCTCGGCCGGCTATCGTCCGCGCCGCGTCGCCGAACAGATGGCCCACCTGGTGATGAGTGTCCGCGCCGACGAGGAGCTGGACGGCGCGATCGACCTGCTCCGCGAGACGATGGTGAAGAGCCTGCCGGTCGTCGACGGCGATCGGGTGGTCGGCATGATCAGCCGCAGCGACGTGATCCACTACCTCGCCGGCCGGGACGCCCGGATCCGACACGACATCATCGAACTGCTGCGGGACCGGGACCTCGACTGGCAGGTCGAGGTGGACGACGGGATCGTCCACGTGTACGGCCCGACCGGCGAGGTCGAGTGCGAACGCGCGCGGGCCGTCGCGGGCTCGGTGTCCGGCGTCATCGCCGTCCACGCCGGCTGACCCAGGCAGCAGATGGGCGTCACGCGACCGGTCGGTCCACGGTGTCGTGGCGCCCGTTCCCGAAGCCAGAGACCTTCGCCGAGGCGGGTGGGCGACGGTGTGGTTGGGTTGCGGCGCTCTCATGACGCACCGGGCCTACGCGGATGAGGGGCTCGGCCGACCGGCCAGTACGAACAGTCACACCGCGAGATCGCGGGGTCTGCGTTTCGGCTTTGCGATTCAGGTCCGCCCGGCGTTGGTCGTACTTGCTACGGGCGACCGGGTCGCGGAGTACGGCGTACGCCGCGAGGACTCGCTGGAACGCCTCACCGTCACCGCCGTCCCGGCCGCTGTCCGGGTGGAGCCGCCTGGCGAGCGTACGGAAGGCGTGATCGAGCTCGGCGCCGGTCACGGCGGCCGGGACGCCGAGGGCTTCGTACAGATCGGGTTCGAGGTGATCGTTCATCGCGGTGGAAAGGGACATGGAAGGGACGCGGCGCGGCGGCCTCGACGGTGGGACGCTGACCTCGTGGGTGGGACGTTGAACCCGTCGGGGATGCCGCGGGCCGCCACGTCGCGCGCTTCCTGGATGGAGTGTGACCGTACTTACCGATACTTACCGATACTTCAGTTCCGGAGGGCCGCGCTGCCTGGCCGGTGCGGCCGGCGTACTGGCTTCGGCGGCCGCGGGCGATGCCGCCGCCGGCAGCCGGTGCCGGCGGCGCGCGAGCGGGACCGGCCGCCGCGGCGGGCTGCGCCGCGGTCCTCGCGGACGGTCCGGCGGAGGCTCGACCCAGCTCGCCGCGATCAACTCGTCGAACTCCCGGCGCAGCAGGTCCGGGTCGTCGCACACCAGTTCGGCAAGGTCGACCGGTGTGGTGGCAACCGCCGTGCCGGCCACCACCACAGCGTCGAGGCTGTCTGCCTTCATCGGACTGTTCCCGAGTGGATCAGGCGTCGATCTGCTGCCGCTTGTCGGCGCCGCTCACCGCGATCCGCCGCGGCTTGGCCTGCTCGGCGATCGGGATCTTCAGGGTCAGGACGCCCGCGTCGTAGTGCGCCTCGATCTTGTCGGTGTCGAGTGTCTCGCCGAGGAACAACTGCCGGGAGAACACCCCGAGCGGCCGCTCCGCGACCTGCATCTCGACGTCCTCGGGAACGTCGGTCGGACGCCGCTCCGCCTTCACCGTCAGCACGTTGCGCTCGACGTCGAGCTCGATCGCATCGGGTGCGACACCCGGAAGATCGAAGGCGATCACGTACTCGTCGCCGGAACGGTACGCGTCCAGCGGCATCGGGTTGGGCCGCGACCACGTCCCCTGGCCGCCCGAACTACCGAAGAACTGCTGCGTCAGGCGGTCCAACTCCCGGAAGGGATCTGTGCGCATCAACATCGGTCCGCACCTCCTGATCGTCGACTGACTGGTGGTGTCAACACGCATTCCTGTTTTAACATGTCATCGAACCGATGACAAGCCCAGATGTCATCCTTTCAGTGACGAACAGCCAGGACGAACAGCCAAGGCGACGAACGGAGAACCTATGGACGACGGACTCGACGGCCTCGAGCTCCTGCGGACGCCCGGGGCGCTGGCCGACGCCGATGCCACGCAGTTGCTGGCCACACTCACCACGCTGCACCGGCTGCGTGCGTACTTCGATCAATGGGAGCCCCTCGTTGTCGACGCGGCCCGCAAGCGCGGCGTGACGTGGGCGGAGATCGCGCCCACGCTCGGTCTGGCCAGCCGCCAGGCCGCGGAGCGTCGTTACCTGCGGCTGAAACCGCACGCGGCCGAGGCACCCGACACCACTCGCGAGGACCGCGTGCAGGCCGCCCGCGACCGCCGCTCAGCTGATCGCGCCGTGGTCCGCTGGGCTCGCGACAACGCCGCGGCCCTGCGCCAGCTCGCTGGCCGGATCACCGCCCTGCCCTCCGACGCCACGAACCCGTCCCCGGCCGAGGCCGACGCGGTCATCGCTCACCTGCGAGAAGCACTCGGAGGCGACGACGCGGCCGACCTCATCCAGCCCCTGACGATGGCCGGCCCCAGACTCCGCGCCAGCCACCCAGGCCTGGCCGAGGAGATCACCAACCTCACCGACACGGCCGACACGATCCGTACCACCGACCGCGCCGGCCGCTCAGGGTGATACCTGCTTTCAGCTAACCGGTGAAGGTTCCGGGCAGGTACAGCGTGGTGGTCTTGCCGGTGACGATGCCGCTCGCCCATTGCATCGCGCCTACCCGGCCGGCGCCGTCGTTCTCGTTCAGGGCCAGGGAGATCGCGACCGGCCCTGCCGGTTGGGTCGTGAACCCGAGTGCCGTCCACGGCACCTTGATCCGGTACGACGTGACGCTGCCGGTGCGGGTGATCTCCGCCGAGGCGCCTGGCGTGGCCCCGGCCGTCGGACTGAAGGTGTAGACGGCCGTACCGGTCGGCAGGAGCGCGGCGCCGATCTCGGTGGAGGTCGCGTTCTCGCCGGGCAGGCCGTTGCTGATCGCGAACTGCAGGCTGTCGCCGCGCCACAGCGTGGGTGCGGTCTCGGTCTGCGAGAACACGTCGTCGGTGACGTCTGCGTTGATGGTCAGACCAGTCGTGTCGTACTGGAAGTTGGCCGTGCCCGACAGGTCTGTGGCGCCACCCCACGGGCGGCTGAAGGCGATCCAGCTCGCGTCGGTCGCGAGGTCGATGGAGCTTTGCGGAGTCGTTGCCGAGGGCACGATCGGGTCGAACGCGGTGGTGCCCTTGGCGGACACCTTGTTGCCGTCGGTCGTGGTGACGTCGACGGTGTACGCGTACGCCTTCCACGGCTGGAGCCCGGTCAGCGGTACCGAGATCGTTGCCTTCTGCCCCGGTTCGATCGACTGGCCGGCGCCGGCCGTGCCGTGCTGCCCGGCGATGGTCCAGGTCAGGTCCTGGATCGTCGCCGCGGTGCTCGCTCTGGTGTTGGTGAGCTCGACGCCGAGCGAGGTCTGCAGGTCCGTGGTGAGCTGTGGAAGCACCCGGATCCTGGTCGCCGGTTCGACGCTGGTCCACGCGACCAGACGCGCGGTCGGCTGGTGGTTCCGGGACACCGACGCCACCAGGTGGCGTGCGCCGAGGGTGTCGCTGGGCGGTACCGGGATCGTGACGGTGGTGTCCTTGCCCGGAACCACCAGCACCTGCTTGGTCTGACCGGCGATCGTCACCTCCCGCGGCCCGAGGTTGTGCGCGTTGCCCTTCAGCGTGACCGTGACGGCGGTCGGCTCCTGTGAGTTGGACGGGTCGGCGGCGGCGACCTTCAGGTCCGGCGCGGTGGTGACGGTGACGCCGGTGGCCGGGCCCTTCACGAAGACCGGGTCCTGGTCGACGGTCATCGTCACGACGCCGTTCGTCGGAGTCAGAGTGGTTTGGTGGCCGTACATATCGGTGACCTGCAGCGGGCTCGCCGTACTCAGGTTGACCGACGAGGTGCCCGTAGCGGTCGACCACAGTACGCGGGTGGTGCCGAAGCGGTACGAGTACAGCGGCGCCGCCAGGTTGTCGCGGCCGCTGTAGGTCAGTCCGCTCAGCGCGCGGATCGTCGTGGCCTTCGCCACCAGCGCGGGCTTCGGGGCCATGCCCGCGATCGGGCCGGCGGGCGCCTGCAGGAGGCCGAAGGTGGACTCCTTGTCGTCCAGGTTGGTGCCGTCGTTCAGGGCGTCGTACCAGTAGAACTGGCTGACGTTGTTCGCGATCATCAGCGCGTCGTTGCGGATCGACTTGCGGGCCTGGTCGAGCATCGAGCCGCCGTAGCTCGGCGCGGTCGGGTAGCCCTGCTCGCTGATCCAGATCGGCTTACCGGCGCCGCCGTTCGCGTCGGCCGCCGTACGCAGGCTCTGGATCTGCGTGTCCAGGTTTCCTTCCGGGCCGCCGAACGTGTAGATGTGCGCGTCGATCGTGTCCACGTAGTTCAGGCCGCCGAGCGACAGGACCTGGTCACGGAAGGAGGTGTCGCCGCTGTTCGGACCGACATCGGCCAGGACGTTCGCGTTCGGGTTGTCGGCGTGCGTCTGTTCGTACGCCGCCTTCATCAACGGCACGAAACACGCACCCGTGATGCCGCAGGCGCTGTCGTTGAAACCGGACATGTAATACTCGTTGTACGTTCCGATGTCGTTGGTCGTCCCCGCGAAATGCTTCAGCCACCAGCTCTGGTACCGGCCGTAGGCCGCGAGCCCTTCCGGAGTGCTCGGAGTATGACCGCCGTCGTAGAGCGGGTTCTTGTAGCCGGTCCCCAGCAGCGGCGTCAGGCCGTTCGCCTTCGCGTCGGCCATCATCGCGTCGTACTGCGCCGGGACCGCATAGTTGCCCGGAGCACCGGACTCGATACTGCGCCACTCCAGGCTCTCCCGGATGTGCGAGAAGCCGGCCAGCGCCAGCGTACGAATCAGGGATCCACTGAGGTCGTAGTAGTGCGCCATGTGGGTGTTCACACCCCACCTGCCGGTCGGCGACTGGGTCCCCGCGGGGAGCGGTGTAATGACGGCCAGAGTGGTACCGACGACTGTCGACCCCGCGGTCAGGCGGAGGTTGTAGAAACCAGGACCGAGGGATGCGGTGCTGATGGTTCCGTTCGTGATGTTGCCCGAGGCAACCGGTAGGTACTGGTCGTCGGTGATGCTCCAGGCAACGGACGGCGCCGTCGAGGTGAGCGTGACGTTGCCCGAGCCCTGCTGGAAGACCAGGCTCTGGTTGGTGACCGTGATGCCGGTCGTGTCCGCGAACGAGACGCTCACCGAGCTGACGCAGACCGAACTGATGACGCCACCAGGCGCATTCGCCATCAGCCGGATGTCGGCACCGTTCGCACGGTTCTGGAAGTTGACGTTCGACAACCTGAACTGGGTGCTCGACCAGGCACCGGTGCCGGGGAACGTGAACCACGGCAGCGGGGTGAACGCGGCGCTGACGCTGTCGTACTGCGCGGTGAGCTGCTGGCCCGGGGTGTCGAAGTAGTTGACCGTGAGTACGGCGTCGGTGGCGCCGGCCGGGATCCGGGCACTGTCGAGGTTCAGGTAGAGGTATTGATCCTTGGGGTCGTTACTGGTCTGCCAGCACGGCACACCGAGCCGCGTCGAGGCCGCATGCTCGGGAGTCTTGTCCGCGTCACCGGGCCACGCGGTGATCCCGTCCGCCGCCACCGGGTTGCTGAACACGATCCCCGGATCGGTCGCGGCCGCGGCCGTCGACACCAATTGCGTCGCGGTGAGCAGCCCCACGGCGACCACCGCCACGATCTTCCGAACCGTAAAAAGCATCGGCGCTCCTGACTGCGTCTACACGAGTAGACGGATAGGCGAAAGCGGTTTCGCACATCACACCTTGAGACCCGATTAGGGCAGCTGTCAACGGTTCGGCACCCAGGAAGTTCGCCCGAATGGACGCTCGTGCGCGACTTGTTGGACTCTTGTCGGCATGAAGGCCTGGTCGATCTACCCGACTCCGAGCGCGACCGAGCGCAAACTTGGACTCTGCTGCCTGGGCGCGGGCGAGCGGGAGAACAACCCCGGGCCGACGCCCGAGCGCGCCCTCGGGTGTCACGCACTGGTTTGGGTCACCGAGGGCAGCGGCCAGTTGCAGTACGGTCCGGACCGGCAGCTGTACGACGTACGCGCGCCGGCGATGCTCCGGCTGCACGCCGGCGTCCTGCACAGCTACGTACCGGCGACCCGCTGGCGGCAGGCGTGGACGTTGTTCGCCGGTCCCGCGACCGAGGCGCTCACGACCCTCGGCCATCTCGGTACCGAACCCGTCAGCCAGTACCCGGATCCACGACAGGTCGACCGCGCCTTCACCCGGCTGCTCCGGGTCAGCCGGGAGCACAACGCCGTACAGACCGCGGCCGCGTTGTTCGACCTGATCGCGCAGACCGCGCCGCAGCCGGCCGACGAGGTCGCCGGCCGGCTCGCGGAGCTCGCGTGCACGCCGATGAGCATCCAGTCGTACGCCGACCGGCTCGGCCTCACCGTCGAGGAACTGCGTGAGGTGATCCGCCGTACGACCGGCGCGACCCCGCACGAACTCGTCCTGAACACCCGGCTCAGTACCGCGAAGGTCCTACTCGCGGAGGAAGACCTCCCGGTGGCGGCCGTCGCCCGCCGGGTCGGCTACGACGACCCCGCCTACTTCACCCGGCTGTTCACCAGCCGCGTCGGCATGTCCCCGATCGCCTTCCGCCGCTCCTCCTACACGTAAACCTTGGGCAGGTACGGTCCGACCGCGCGCCGCGCCATCGCGACGTACTCGTCCTTCTCCCCCACCGGGGCCACGTAGTGCATGGCGTCGTCGGCAGCCTCGACGCTGTGCAGCCTGGCGATCGTCCACGCAGCCAGGTAGGACGACGCAAGGCAGCCGCCCGCGGTCGCAATGTTGCCGCGGGCAAAGAACGGCTGGTTCAGGACCTCGACACCGGCCGCGAGGACCCACGGTTTCGAGACGAGGTCGGTGCAGGCAGGGACTCCGTCCAGGTGGCCGAGCTTGGCCAGGACCAGCGTTCCGGAACACTGCGCGGCCAGCAGTTGCCGGTCCGGATCGAGCCGGGCCAGCGTCGCCATGACGCCCGGGTCCTCGACGACCTCGCGGGTCTTCCGGCCGCTCCCGACGATCACCGCGTCGGCCTCGCAGGCCTCGTCGAGGTCGATCATCGCGTCGAGGGTGACGCCGTTCATCGACCGGACCCGTGGCGCCGGGCTCGCGATCGACACCCGCCGGCCGGGTGCGCTCACCCGGTTCAGGATGCCGAGGGCGATCAGCGAGTCGAGTTCGTTGTAGCCGTCGAAGGTCAGGATCGCGGTGTGCATGCGGCCAGGCTAGGAGCGCCGATGCATGACAGTCGAAGAATTGTCATGGATACAATCGGCGCCATGCGGATCCCCCGGTACCGGCAGGTCGTCGACGTCCTCGCGGCCGACCTCCGCGCCGGGCGCTGGCCGGCCGGAACCCGGCTGCCGACCCACCGCGAACTCGCCGCGCGCGAGGGCATCGCCCTGGTCACCGCGTCCCGGGTGTACGCCGAACTCGAAGCGCTCGGCCTGGTGACCGGAGAGCAGGGCCGGGGTACGTTCGTCCGCGATGCCACGCTCTTGTCCGGCCAGGGAATCGACCAGGAGCTGGTGGCGGCCGGCAACGTCGACCTCAGGTTCAACTATCCGTCGGTCCCGGGCCAGGGGGACCTGCTGCGGCAGGCACTGCGCGAGCTCGCAGGCGCCGGTGACATCGACTCGTTGCTGCAGTACCAGCCGCATCGAGGGCGGGCCGGCGACCGGGCCGCGCTCGCTCGCCACGTCGAGCGTCGTGGGCTGAGCGTTGACGCCGATCAGATCCTCGTCGTCAGCGGAGCCCAGCACGGCCTGGCCGTGACAGCGATGGCCACCCTCCGGCGGGGCGACGTGGTCGCGGTGGATGCACTGACCTACCCGGGCTTCAAAGTGCTCGCCGACGCGCTCGGGCTGGAGTTGGCCGCCCTGCCTGCGACCGAGTACGGTCCCGATCTCGACGCGCTCGAGCAGCTCTGCAAGCAACGACCGGTACGCGCCGTCTACTCGATGCCGACGATGCACAACCCGTTGGGTTGGGTACTGCGTACCGCCGAGCGCGACCGGCTCGTCGCGATCGCGCGCCGCCACGACCTGCTCATCATCGAGGACGCGGCCTACGCATACCTGGCCGACCCCAGCCCTCCCCCACTCGCGGCCATGGCACCGGAGACGACCATCTACGTCTCCAGCTTGTCCAAGAGCGTCGGCACCGGACTCCGCGTCGGCTTCGTGGCCGCACCCCACGAGTACGTCGCGACGATCGAGCGCGCCGTCCGAGCCACGACCTGGAACACTCCGGCGGTGCTGACCGAGATCGCTCGCCGCTGGCTCGAGGACGGAACGGTCGACCGCCTCGAGACCCAGAAGCGAACGGACGCCACGCTGCGGCAGGCCATCGCCCGCGAGGTCCTCGACGGTCTACCGGTCGTCGGCGATCCGTCGTCGTACCTGCTCTGGCTGCCGCTGGCCGAGGACGCCCGGGCGGATCGCATCGCGGCGGCCCTGCACCGGCAACGCATCTCCGTCTCCACCGCCGAACCGTTCGCGACCACGACCCACGTACCGCAGGCCCTCCGCCTCGCCCTCGGCTCGATCGGCCCGGCCGAGCTCCGCGAAACCCTCCAGCACGTCCGGCAGGCGGTCGAAGAGGATCCGTACGTCTGACTCTCCTGCGCGGTCTCCGTCACTGCTTCCCAGCGTTGGGGATGGTGATTCGGGCGAGTTGGATGCGGGAGTCGATGTCGAGCTTCCGGAAGATGTGGCGCAGGTGGTAGTCGACCGTGTGCGGGGAGAGGAACAGCTTCGCCGCTGCTTCGCGGTTCGTGAGCCCGGCCGCGACCAGTTCGGCGACACTGCGCTCGGAATCGGTCAGGCGCGCCCACGACGTTCCGGTACCGGCGGCCGGCGGATCGGGCGGCTCCAGCGGCTCGGGCGGCGCGAACCGGATGATCGCGCCGACGAGTTCCGGGCCGTCGTGGATCGGCTCGTACGCTGCGCGCGTCGGCCCGGCCGGCAGCCGCAGGACGCCGGGAGCTGTGACGCCGGCGCGTTGCCGTGCCCAGGACCAGAGTGTCTCGCGGTCCGTCGAGGCGACGATCCGGCTCCCGGCCGCGTTGACGTACAGGGTGCTGCCGTCGACGGCGGCGATCGGGCCCCGGGTCCGGCGGCGAGCCTGCAGGAAGGTCTCGTACAGGGCGGTCGACCGCGATCCGGCTTCGTCCAGCAGGCGTTGCTGCGTCTCGTGGACGATCCGGCCGACCAGGGCGCCCATGAGTTGCCACGGAGCGGGCTCGGCGACGGTCAGGTTGACGACACCGAGAACCTGCCCGGTGAACGGGTCCAGCACCGCTCGCGAGGAACACGTGATCCGGGTGAACGCGTCGGCGTAGTGCTCGAAGCCGCGGACGAGCGAGGCACCACGGGTTCTCGCCGCCAGGCCGATCGAGTTCGTACCGACAACGGCCTCGTCGCAGAAGAATCCCGGCGCGGCTCCGACCGCGTCCATCTGCAGCGCCGTCCGCGCGGTCCGCGTCCACCGCTGGACGACATGGACCCTCCGGTCGGTCAGCAGCAGCGCACAGCGCAGGTCCGGCAGGTCCGCGCTCACGGCGGTCATCGCCGGCCCGGCCGCCCACTGCAACCTGCTGTCGTCGTCGATGTCCGCGTCGTACGGCGGATGGATCGATCCGGGATGCAGACCCGCCGCGGCCGACCGGCGCCAGGAGTCCAGCACCGCGGGGCTGACGTTCTCGTTCCGGAAAGGACCGCTCTCGACACGGTCGAGAACCAGTTGAAGCGCACGTTCCATCCCACCCCCCTCTCTCCCCAGGTCGAGCCTCCCAGTTCCGTCGGCCGAACAGCAAGGAACTACGCATTTACGTGGGGCGCCGGACCTGCCGCGGAACCTAGCCTGGCGCCGTGGAGCTGAATCTCACCGGCAAGGTCGCGCTGGTCACTGGGGCGAGCAAGGGCATCGGACTGGCGATCGCGCGCGGGCTCGCGGAGGAAGGGGCGTTCGTGGTCGCGGGGTCGCTTCGGGGCAGCCCGGAACTTGACCTGCTCGCGGAACGCTGGCGGCTGCATCCGGTCCGGGTGGACCTCACCACCGAGACCGGTCCGGCGGCACTCGTCGCCGAGGCGATCACGCAGTACGAACAACTCGACATCGTGGTCAACAACGTCGGCGCGGTCCGCCCGCGGCCCGACGGGTACTTGTCGGTGACCGATCAGGACTGGTCGGACGTCTTCGCGATCAACTTCTTCGCCGCGGTCCGCACGATGCGGGCGGCGCTCCCGCACCTGATCCGGCGGTCCCGGTCCTCGATCGTCACGGTCAGTTCGGTCAACTCGTTCCTGCCCGACCCGCTCGTCATCGACTACAGCGCCGCCAAGGGTGCGCTCGCCAATCTCTGCAAGTCGCTGTCGAAGGAGTTCGGCCCGCAGGGCGTACGGGTCAACACCGTCAGTCCAGGACCGGTGGCGACCGACCTCTGGCTGGGCAAGGACGGTGTCGCGGCGACCCTGGCGAAGGTGCAGGGCACCCAGGCCGCGGACATCCAGGCCGGCGCGGCGGCGCAGAGCGTCACCGGCCGCTTCACCCGGCCGGACGAGGTCGCGGATCTCGTCCTGCTGCTGGCTAGTGAGCGTTCCGCCAACGTCACCGGCGCCGATTTCGTGATCGACGGCGGACTCGTCACCACCATCTGAACCACCTGAATCACCCCGACAAAGGAGTACTGCGATGCCGAGGCCGGTCGTCTTCATTCATGGACTGTGGTTGCACGCCACCAGCTGGCAACCGTGGATCGAGCACTTCACCGCGGCCGGCTACCAACCGGTCGCGCCCGGCTGGCCGCACGAGGCCCCGACGGTCGAGGAGGCCCGGGCGAACCCGGACGCGGTCGCCGACCTGAGCATCGACGACGTGACCGACCACTACGCCGCGATCGTCGCCGAACTCGACGATCCGGTGCTGATCGGTCACTCCTTCGGTGGGCTGTTCGCCGAGAAGCTCCTCGGCCAGGGGCACGGCGCGGCGGCCGTCGCGATCGACCCGGCCCAGATCAAGGGCGTCCTGCCGCTCCCACTCGCACAGCTCCGCTCCGGGCTCCCGGCGCTCGGCAACCCGGCCAACCTGCACCGCTCGGTGACGCTGACCGAGAAGGAATTCCGGTACGGCTTCGGCAACGCCGTCAGCGAGGAGGAGTCCGCCGAGCTCTTCCAGCGCTGGACGATCCCGTCCCCGGCCCGCCCGCTCTTCCAGGCCGCCGCCGCGAACTTCGTCATGCATGCGCAGGCCGCGGTCGACACCGCGAACAGCGAACGCGGCCCGCTCCTGCTCATCTCCGGCACCGCCGACCACACCGTCCCCGACGTCGTCACCAGATCCACGTTCAAGCAGTACCGCGACTCCACCGCCGTCACCGAACTGAAGCAGTTCGAAGGCCGCGGCCACTCCCTCACCATCGACAACGGCTGGCAAGACATCGCCAACGCAACCCTCGACTGGCTCAAGAACCACAACCTCCCCGGCTAACTGTCGGTGCCACCCGGTAGAGCTTGTCCTCCAGCAAGGTGAGGGGACGGCGATGGTGGATCGACCGCGGGTGGTGGTCAGCGTTGAGGCCAGTGCTGACGGGAAGGTTGCGTTTGCACGCGATGCGTTGCTGATGCATCGGCCGAGTTCGGAGTTGTGGGCGGCGATGACACCGCCCACAACCGATCCGGTGGATGTGCTCGAGGTGGTCAGACAGAAGTACGGCTGCAACGCCCTCCTCGAAGGCAGCGGGAGCTTGGTTGCCGGGGACCCGGACGAGCTTCCGCCGTACGACGGTGATGCCGACGGGCACTTCCTTCCGTCGGAGGTTACGGGTCAGGTGTCACCGCCGCACATGTGGTTCACCGTCGTCGACAGTCGCGGGCGCGTTCGGTGGACCGAGAAGCATGCGGACTGGGATCCGTTGGTACTGGTCTCGCGGTCGACGCCGGCGGACTACCTCGGCTACCTCCGAGGCGAACGGATCTGCTACCTGGTCGCCGGCGAGGAACGGGTCGACCTGAGGCGGGCGTTGGCGTTGATGGGTGGGGAGCTCGGCGTGACGTGCGTGTTGTCGACTGCGGGCGGCGGCCTGAACGGGGCGTTGCTCAGGGCGGGGGTCGTCGACGAGTTGTATCTGACGGTGTTGCCTGCTCTGATCGGTGGGCTTGGTACGCCGTCCGTGATGGACGGGCCGCCGCTCGCAGTCGGTGAGTTGCCTACCGGGCTGAGGTTGCTGTCGGTTCACGCCGACACCAGCGGATCAGTCCGGCTGCACTACGTCGTTCAGGGTTTGGGTGGGTAGGCGGCGTCTACTTCTACCTCGACCAGCCAGCCGGTGACCGGGAGGTTTTCGATCTCCAGGGCGAAGCGGGACGGGCGGGACTTGTTCACCACGAAGGGTTTGGCGGGTGGCGCCGTACCCAGTGGAACCGGGACGTACGCGCCGGTGGTGAGGTCGGTGTTGGCGAAGTACTGGCGGTACGCGCGGTTCCACCCGGCGAAGTCGGCGGTGGCCGCGCCGGACGGGTTCTGCAGGAACACCCGCATCGTGTAGACGTCGGCGTACGACAGTCCGGCCGCGGCGAGGTTCTCGCCGATACGCCGCAGTACGTTGATTCCTTGGGCTTCCGTGATCGTGACGCCCGCCGGCAACGTACCGCCGGGGAAGATCGCGGTGTCGATGTACGACGCCTCGCTGCCGGCCGGGGCGCCCGTATTCAGGGCCGACGGGCCGATCCCGCTCGTCTTGTAGATCGGTGTGTTGGCGCCGATCCCGACACCGGACGCGATCATCGGATTGGACTGGCCGGCCGGCAGTGCGGGCACGACGGTGCCGGGCTTCGGCGGCTTCGGCTTGTCCCACCAACCGGCTGCCGTACCGGCGCCGGCCGAGAAGGAAACGACCAGGGCGACCGCCCCTGCGATGAGACGTGTTTTCATCGGCCCGCCGCCACCCGGCTGTGCAGCGCTGTCACGGTCGCCCGCGCCGACGTGATCGCGCCGTGCTGCCAGGCGATGACGTGCGACAGGTGGTCGCCGGCGAAGTAGATGTTGCCGGTGGCATCGAGCAGCCGGGCGTAGATCCCGTCGGTCTGCGACGGCCAGCTGACCCAGGACGCCTCGGAGTACTTCGTACCCATCCAGTTCACCGAGAACGCCGCCTTCACGTCCTTGGTGTACACGTCGCCGTGGATCTTGGCGCCTTGCGACAGGGCGCGTTCGAGCCGGGCTGCCGGCGTCAGGGCGCCGTACTTGTTGGCATTCGCGCCCGTGTTGTAGTAACCGATGACGGTGCCGCGTTCGCCGTGGAAGTTGTACGACGGGTACCAGGTGTTGACCGTGTCCAGCGTGCTGTTGGTGATACCGCCGTAGATCTTGAGATCCTCCTCCCACCAACGCCGGCCGTACTCGATGCCGATCTTGTTCGCGTTCGTCGGTACGGCGTACTTCAGCGCCTCGAGGATCGGGGCCGGCAGGTTGGACGGGATCCGCGCGGCCAGGTGCGGCGGCAGCGCGCAGATCGCGTAGTCCGCAGTGATCGCCCGGGTCCGGCCGGCGGTCGTGTACGTCACCTCGACGCCCGCGGTGGTGTTGCGCAGTCCGGTCACCTCGGCGCCGTACCGGATCTTGTCCTTGCCGATCGCCCGCTCGAACGCGTACGGGATCCGGTCCATCCCGCCGACCGGCTGGAACATCATCATCGCCTGGTCCCAGCCGAACTCGAACGAGAAGTAGTTGCCGACACCGCTGGCGAAGACGTCGCTCAGCGCGTACGGCGCGGCCGTCGTACCGGCCTCCAGACCGGCGCCGGGCTCGACGGTGTAACCGCGCCGGCCGTCGGTACCGGTGTAGGCGAAGCCGGACGCCTTGTTGCCGATCGATCCGAAGCTGCTCAGGAAGCTGATCAGGGCCTGCTTGTCGGTCGCCGTCAACAGTGAGTCGAGGGCGCCTTGATCGGTCGCCGTCGCGAGGAGCTCGGCGACGTAGCCGTACACGTCGGCCTTCGCGGTGCGGTGCCGGATCGGCTGGTTGGAGAGAGCAGTCGAACCCTCGCGGTACAGGTACGCGTCCGCGTTCTGGTTGACGAAAGGCTCGATCGCGACGCCGAGCTCGCGGCAGTACTCCAGCGTCACATGGTGCTGCGGCAGCCGGGCCGGGCCGGCGTTCATGTACTGGCCGGATGAGAACGTCGCGCGCTGGGTGTTCCCCGCCAGATCGGTCTCCACGGTGCCGCCGCGAACCGTCCAGTTCCGGCCACCCGGCCGCTGGCGGGCCTCGAGCAGCGTCACCTTGTAGCCGGCCTTCAGCAGCTCGTACGCCGAGGTGAGGCCGGCGATGCCCGCCCCGAGGATGACGACGTGCTTGTTCCGCCCGTTCAACTCGACCCGCGCCGGGGCGGCGTACGCGGGCGTCTCGGCCGCACTCGTGAGGCCGAGCGCCGACATCGTGGAGTACAGCACACCGGCCCCGCCGGTGATCCCGACCTGTTGCAGAAACTGCCGTCTGGTCTGCGCCATGCCTTACTCCTCACTGGACAACGATTAACTGACCAGAAAGGTAAGGACATGATGTTTTCAGAGCGTGTCAGCACCGTAACGGCAAGACACTCGTACCAGCAGGTATGTTTCCGGGACGCTGCCGCACCCGGGGACGTGACAAAGTTCCTACTGCTCAGGGGTTGTTAGGTCAGGCTTACCTCTCTACTCTCCAAGCTGTATTTGGGTGTTCAACCAGGTCTCGGAGTTCTTCATGTCCAGCTCACAGGTCGCCGTTCTCGGTGCGATCGCCGGCTTCACCATCTACCTCGGCCTGCCGATCGGCCGGTTGCGCACCCCGGCGCCCCGGCTCAAGGCCGGCTTGAACGCGGTCGCGATCGGGATCCTGGTCTTCCTGTTCTGGGACGTCCTGACCCATGCCTGGGAGCCGATCGACGAGGCGCTGGCCGGGAAACACTGGGGTACGTCGCTCGGCAACGGCGTCGTCCTCGCCGCCGGACTGGCGGTCGGGCTGCTCGGACTCGTGTACTACGACCGCTGGACCGCGCGGCGGCGTGCGGCCGCCTCGAGCATCGGCCCCGGCGCCGCGTCCACCGGGGACCCCGCGCTCCAGCCGCGGACCAGGTCCGCCGCGGCCGGCCTGGCGACGATGATCGCGACCGGGATCGGGCTGCACAACTTCGCCGAGGGTCTGGCGATCGGCAACTCCGCCGCCACCGGCGAGGTGTCGCTGGCCGTTCTGCTGATCGTCGGCTTCGCACTGCACAACGCCACCGAAGGCTTCGGCATCGTCGCGCCGCTCGCCGCGGCCGGGGAACGGCCGAGCTGGACGACGCTCGCACTGCTCGGCCTGATCGGCGGCGGCCCGACCTTCGTCGGAACCCTCGTCGGCCAGCGGTTCGTCAACGACACGTTGTCGGTCGCGTTCCTCGGACTCGCCGCCGGCTCGATCCTGTACGTCGTGATCGAACTGCTCTCGGTCGCCCGCAAGGCCGGCCTCAAGGAGCTCACCACCTGCTGCATCCTCGTCGGCCTGCTGGCCGGCTTCGCCACCGACGCGATCGTCACCGCGGCCGGGGCGTGAGCAGGTGGACGACTGTCGTCTCGGTGTCGGCCGGATCGGGGGTCGGGTCTCCGTAGATCTCCCACGTATGCCCCGCGGACTCCCGGTGGTTGGCTGACATCCAGCGGTCGATCGTGTCGTACGCCTCGCGCAGGTCGTACGACCCGCGGTGGACGGCGATCGCGACCTCGCCGCCCGGCGTTTCGGTTGGATACACCTCGCCCGCAGCCTCGAAGTCCCGCGTCACCTCGACCCCGAACTCGCACAGGAGCGGCGCGTCCGGGCGGTGGTGGTAGACGAAGATGTTGTGACCGTCGGTCCACAGGCCCGGCCGGCTGCGGACGAAGTCCCAGACCAGGTCCAGCGCCGGCCGCCAGGCCGAGCCGACCTCGCCCGGCGCGAGCTCCCGCCGGACCGCGGCCAACCGGCGCGGGCCGACGGTCTGTACGTCGACATCCATCCGTCGATCGTACGGTTGATCAGTGGGTCGAGGGTTCGCGGATCGGCTCCCAGGCGAAGCCGTCGGGGTCGGTGAAGGTGGTGCCGGTGGCGGCCAGGACGATGCGGTGCGAACCCGTCCCGTCCGCGGGTACGCCGGCGTCCTTGGCGAGGGCCTTCCGGCCGTAGAGCGCGAGCTTCACCCGACCGCCGCCGTCGAACTCGACGTACTTGCGCCCGAAGCTCTTGCCCACCGTCAACCCCTGCTCGACGTAGAACTTCTTGCTCGCGGCAACATCCTCGCAGCCGAGCAGCAGTGCGACCGAATCGATCGCCCGGGTCACCGGACCGGTGTCCTTCTTCGCCGACGTCGCGATCTTCCAGATCGTCCCGTCCGGCGCCTGCACGACACCGCCGTACCCCCACAAGGACTTGGTCACCGGCTTGACCACACTCGCGCCGGCCTCGACCGCCGAGTCGAACAAGGAGCTGACCGTACCCGGCTGCCCCACGATGAGCGACAACGTGAACCCACGGAACCCGCTCGTCTCCGCAGCAGTCGCACGCACCCGCACCTGCCCGGTCAGCCCGAAGGCATCGGCCAGGAACCGCTCGGTCGCCTCGACGTCTGCCACTTCCAGAACCACACTCTCAAGGTTTGTCATGCCTCAAACCTAGGAACCGCGGCCGTCAAGTGCTTCTTGATTCCTGACTAACTGTCGCGGGACGGTGCGGCCGTGCTGTTGCGGACCATCAGATGCGGTTGAACCGGCTCAGGCTGGAACGACGTACCGCTGATTCTGGCCAGCACCGCCTGGACGACCCGCCGGCCCAGTTCGGCGAAGTCCTGCCGGACGGTCGTCAGCGGCGGGACGTAGTACGGCGCCTCGGGGACGTCGTCGAACCCGACCACGCTGATGTCTTCCGGCACCCGGATCCCGCCTTCGTCGAACGCGCTGAGCAACCCCAGCGCCATCTGATCGTTGGCGACGAAGACCGCGGTGACTTCCTCTCCCCCACGACGACGCGCGATCAGCTCGCGACCGGCCAGATAGCCGGTCGGCGGCCACCAGTCGCCGTGCAGCACAGCCGGAACCGGAGCACCGGCCGACTCGAGCTCGGTCCGCCACCGGCGTTCCCGGGCATCCGCCTCGAGCGCGTTGGCCGGCCCTCGCAGGTGATGAACCGTGCGATGACCGAGGTCGAGCAGGTGCCTGGTGGCGAGTGCGGCACCTGCTTCCTGGTCGACCCAGACCGCGACGTCCTGCCCGCTCCGCTCCGCTTGGACGGTGATCAGCGGCACCCTCGGATGTACGTCGGGCAACGCGTGCACAGCACCCTCGTACGTACTCAAGGCAACAATCGCGTCGAGGGACTGCGACGCCAATCGCTCGACGGCCTCGCGCAGGGTGGCGGCGGTGTCGTCGTCGAGCACCGACACGGTCAGGAAATAGCCGGCCTCGCGGGCCGCGTGTTCCAGACCGAGCAGTGTCTGAGCCGGCCCGTACTGGCTGACGTTGGCGATCGCCAGGCCGATCGTGCGGGACGACCCGGTCACCAACGCCCGGGCCGCGCTGTTGGGCCGGTAGCCGAGCTCGGCGATCGCCTCCAGAACCTTCTTGCGGGTCGCCGCCGCCACGTTCGGGTGGCCGTTGATGACTCTCGACACCGTTTGGTGCGACACACCGGCCCGGGCGGCGACGTCGGCCATGCCGAGAGAACGGGTCGCCCCGGCCAGCGCGGTTCCGTTGGTGCCGTTGGTGCCGGGGCCCGCCGGACCCGCAACGGGGCGATCCATACCTGGTCTCCGACTCCTTCGTCAGCGGGTGGCGCCGGCGCGGCGCTTGTTGTAGATGTCGAAGGCAACAGCCAGCAGGAGCACCAGGCCCTTCACCACGGACTGCGTCGACTGGTCGATACCCATCAACTGCATTCCGTTGCTCATGACCGCCATGATCAGGCCGCCGACCATCGCACCGACCACCGTACCGACGCCACCCGCGACAGCCGCGCCGCCGATGAACGCCGCCGCGATGGCGTCCAGCTCGAACATGTTACCCGCGGCGGGCTGGGCACCGTTCGACCGGGACGAGTAGATGACCCCGGCGATACCGGCCAGGAATCCCATGTTGACGAAGATCCAGAAGTTGACCTTGCGGACCTTCACACCGGACAGCATCGCGGCGGACAGGTTGCCGCCGATCGCGTACACCTGGCGACCGAACACGGTGTTCTTGGTCATCAGCCCGTACAGGATCACCAGCACCGCCAGGATGATCAGGACGATCGGCAGTCCGCGCGCGTGCGCCAGCTGCCAGGCGAAGTACATGACGACCGCCGCGACCAGCAGCACACGGGTGACGAACAGCGGGAACGACTCGACCGGCTGCTCGTAGCGGATGCGTGCCATCCGGGTACGGAACACGCTGACGGCGTATCCGGCCACCGCGATCGCCCCGATCAGCAGGGTGAAAGCGTCGTACCCCTGCCCGCCGATCAGGCCGTTCAGGAAGCCGCTGGCGACCTTCTGGTACTGGGCCGGGAACGGGGACAGCGAGACGTTGTCCAGCACCTGCAGCGTCAGGCCGCGGAACAGCAACATGCCGGCCAGGGTCACGATGAACGCCGGCATGCCGACATAGGCCACCCAGAAACCGTGCCAGGCACCGACCGCGGTACCTACCGCCACGGCGGCCACGATGCCGACCCACCACGGTTGGTCGTGCTGGATCACCAGCACCGCCGACACCGCACCGGTCAACGCCACGATCGACCCGACCGACAGGTCGATGTGGCCGGCGATGATCAGGATCACCATGCCGATCGCGAGCACCAGGATGTAGGAGTACTGGAGCACGATGTTGGTGATGTTGCCCGGGCTGAGCAGGACACCGTCGGTCAGGAAGGCGAACAGCGCCACGATCACCACGAAGGCGATGTAGATGCCGCTCTGCCGGAGGTTGCGCGTGATCAGGGTGAGCGGATCGCTGGTGCCGACGTGCAGCGCGGCGGCGGAGGCGCTCTCTGCCGACGCGCTCTCCGCCGCTGCGTCCGGCGGCCGAGTGGTTGGTTTGGTGCTGGTCATCCGGCGAGCTCCTTCTCCTGTGTCATGAGCGCCATGAGGTTTTCCTGAGTGGCCTGGCCGACCGGCATCTCACCGGTGATCCGGCCGGCCGACAACGTGTAGATCCGGTCACACATCCCCAGCAGTTCCGGGAGTTCGGAGGAGATCACGACGACCGCCTTGCCCTGGGCCACCAGCCGGTTGATGATCGTGTAGATCTCGAACTTGGCGCCGACGTCGATCCCGCGGGTCGGCTCGTCCAGGATCAGCACCTCCGGATCCGTGAACAGCCATTTCGAGAGCACGACCTTCTGCTGGTTGCCGCCGGACAAGGTGCCGACCACATCCATCACGGTGCGCGTCTTGATGTTCATGTCCCGGCGGCCGTCCTCGGCGACCTTGATCTCCTCGTTGCCGTTGACCCAGCCGGCCCGGGACAGCTTGCCGAGCGCGGCCGCGGAGACGTTGGCCCGGACGTCGGCGATCAGGTTCAGGCCGTACCGCTTGCGGTCCTCGGTGGCGTAGGCGATGCCGTTGCCGATCGCCTCGGCGACGGTTCGCGCCTGCACCTGTTTGCCGTGCATGTACAGCCGGCCCTTGATGTTGCGCCCGTACGAGCGCCCGAAGACACTCATCGCGAGCTCGGTACGACCCGCACCCATCAGCCCGGCGATGCCGACCACCTCACCGGCCCGCACGTTCAGCCCGGCGCCGTCGACGACCTTGCGCGGCTGCACCGGGTGCCACACCGTCCAGTCCTCGATCCGGAGCACCTCGGGCCCCGGCTCGGAGACGCGCTCCGGATAGAAGCTCTCGAGGTCGCGTCCCACCATGCCGCGGATGATCCGCTCCTGGGTCACGTCACCCGAGCTCATGTCCAGGGTTTCGACCGTGCGACCGTCCCGGATCACCGTGGTGGAGTCGGCGATCGCGGTGATCTCGCTCAGCTTGTGGGAGATCATGATGCAGGTGATCCCCCGGTCCCGCAGCCGCCGGAGCAGCTCGAGCAGGTGCGCCGAGTCCAGGTCGTTGAGTGCGGCGGTCGGCTCGTCCAGGATCAGCAGCCGGACGTCCTTGGACAACGCCTTGGCGATCTCGACCAGCTGCTGCTTGCCGACGCCGAGCTGGATCACCGGCGACACCGGGTTCTCGTCCAGTCCGACCGAGGCCAGCAGCTCCCGGGCTTCCGCGTTGGTCCGGTTCCAGTCGATCAGCCCGCCGCGTCCACGGCGTTCGTTGCCGAGAAAGATGTTCTCGGCGATCGACAGGTACGGCACCAGCGCCAGTTCCTGATGAATGATGACGACGCCGACCGCTTCGCTGTCCCGGATGCCACCGAAGTGCACGGGCTTTCCGTCGAACCAGATCTCGCCGTCGTAGCTCCCGGTCGGGTAGACACCGGACAGCACCTTCATCAGCGTCGACTTGCCGGCGCCGTTCTCACCACAGATGGCGTGGATCTCGCCCCGCCGGACGGCGAGCGAGACGTCCTCGAGAGCCTTGACCCCGGGGAAACTCTTCGTGATGCCCCGCATCTCGAGCAGCACGTCGTTCATACAACCTCCTTCGCGATCAGACCGGCCGAGCGGCCGGGCCCGGCGGATTCACTCCGCCCGGCCCGGCCGTACAGTCACTTGGCCTGACCGGCGGCCACCTCGGCGGCCGTGTAGTAGCCGGAGTCGATGAGTTCCTTGGTGATGTCGCCCTTGAAGACGGTCTTGATCGGCAGCAGGTACGCCGGGACGACCTTGACGCCGTTGTCGTAGGACTTGGTGTCGTTGGCTTCCGGCGTCTTCTTCTGCAGGAACGCCTGCGCGGCGTTCACGGCCTGCTCGGCCAGCAGCCGGGTGTCCTTGAAGATCGTGGAGCTCTGCACACCGGTGTTGATGAGCTTCACCGACGCGATCTCCGCGTCCTGGCCGGTGATCACCGGCATCGGGCTGGCGGCCGTACCGTAACCGACGTTCTGCAGGGCGGTGATGATGCCGCGCGAGATGCCGTCGTACGGCGAGAGCACGCCGTTCACCTTGCTGCCGTCGTGGTAGCTCGAGGTCAGCAGGTTCTCCATCCGCTTCTGCGCCGCCTCCTGCTGCCAGCGCAGGATCGCGACCTGCTCCAGCTTCGTCTGCTTCGACTTGACCACCAGCGAGCCGTTGTCGAGGTACGGCTTCAGGGTGTCCATCGCGCCGTTGAAGAAGAAGTGCGTGTTGTTGTCGTCCAGCGAGCCGGCGAACACCTCGATGTTGAACGGCCCGGTCTTGGTGCCCTTCGAGCCGTCCGGTTTCTCCAGGCCCAGCCCGCGCAGCAGCGCCGTCGCCTGGGCGACGCCGACCTTGTAGTTGTCGAAGCTGACGTAGAAGTCCACGTTCTGGCTGCCGCGGATCAACCGGTCGTACGCGATCACCGGGATCTTCTTGTCGGCCGCCGCCTGCAGCTGGCTGCTCAGCGCGGTCCCGTCGATCGCCGCGATGATCAGCACGTCGGCGCCCTGGGTGATCATCTGGTCCACCTGCTGCGACTGGGTCGGGATGTCGTCGTTCGCGTACTGCAGATCGACCTTGTAGCCCTTCGCCTCGAGCTTCTCCTTCACGGCCTTGCCGTCGGCGATCCAGCGCTCCGACGTCTGCGTCGGCATCGACACCCCGATGGTCAGGTCCTTGGGCTGCTGACTGGCGGTGTCGGTGCTGCCGCCCGCTCCTTGTCCGCCGCAGGCCGCGAGGCCGAGCACCAGCAGGGCGCCGCTCAACGCGGCAACAAACCTCTTCTTCACAAGCTCTTCCCCTCCACGGAGTCCTCACGGGATTGTTAGCGTTCACATATTGGCGCTATCACGGCGACCGGTCAAGACATGAACCAGTCATCCGGGCGTCACGGTCCCGTAACGACATTGGCCTGGAAAGCGTTCTCTGGAAGGGATTCGCTCGTCAGGGGTTGATTTGCACCGAGGTCTGGTAAATCCCCACCAATCGCTGGACACGTTAACAACTGAAACTTACTCACCGGGTTGCTGAGGGCAACAAGAAAGAGCAGGCCCCCGCCGGACGGGCGGGGGCCTGCTCTTCTCGAGGTCGTGCCAGGTGTCAGCGGCCTCCGGCCCGGCTGATCCGGTGGTAGACGTCGTTCCAGTGCAGCTCGCGCTGGAACTCCCGTACGGTCGTCGACGCGTCGATGACGGCCAGCTCGACCGACAGCATGTCGGCGAAGTCCTCGTAGATCTCGCGATCGAGGGCCGTCGTCAGGACGGTGTGGTGCGGTGCGCCGGCAACGAGCCAGGACTCGGCCGACGTGGCCAGCGACGGCTCGGGCTTCCACACCGCACAGGCGACCGGCAGCTTCGGCAGCGCCTCGTCCGGCTCGACGACATGGACGACGTTGGCCGTCAGCCGGAAGCGATCGCCCAGATCGGCGATCCCGACCACGATGCCGTCCGCCGGATCGGCGGTGAAGCGCAGCCGGACCGGGTCCTCGCGGCCGCCGATCGACAGCGGGTGGATCTCCAGGGACGGGCGGGCCGACGTGATCGACGGACACACCTCGAGCATGTGGGCGCCGAGGATCTTCTCCTCCCCCGGCACCAGGTGGTACGTGTAGTCCTCCATGAAGGACGTGCCGCCCGGCAGCCCGTCGGCCATCGCCTTGCTGGCCCGCAGCAGCACCGAGGTCTTCCAGTCGCCCTCGCCGCCGAATCCGTAGCCGTCGGCCATCAGCCGCTGCACGGCGAGCCCCGGCAACTGTCGGAGCCCGCCGAGGTCCTCGAAGTTCGAGGTGAACGCCCGGAACCCGCCGGCCGTTAGGAACGTCCGGAGACCGAGCTCGATCTGGGCGCCGTACCGGAGAGATTCGTGGCGGGCGCCGCCGGGGAGCAGCTCGGGCGCGACGGTGTACGTGTCGACGTACTCCTCCACCAGGGCGGTGACGTCGTCACCGCCGACGCTGTCGACCGCCGCGACGAGCTCGTTGACGCTGTAGGTGTTGACCGAGACGCCGAACCGCAACTGCGCCTCGACCTTGTCCCCTTCGGTGACGGCGACGTCGCGCATGTTGTCGCCGAAGCGGGCGAGCTTGAGCGAACGGAGTTCGGCGACGCCGAGCGCCGCGCGAGCCCAGTACCCCACTCGCTCCTGGACGATCGGCGACTCCACATGCCCGGCGACGGTCTTCCGCGGAACCTGGAGCCGGGACTGGATGTAGCCGAACTCCCGGTCGCCGTGAGCGGCCTGGTTCAGGTTCATGAAGTCCATGTCGATCGTTGCCCACGGCAACGCGGCGGCGGCCTGCGTGTGCAGGTGCAGCAGTGGCTTGCGGAGCGCGTCGAGCCCGGCGATCCACATCTTGGCCGGCGAGAAGGTGTGCATCCACGCGATCACGCCGACGCACTCCGGCGCGCTGTTGGCCTCGAGCATCTGCCGGCGGATCGCGTCGGCGTCCAGCAGCACGGGCTTCCACACGATCCGCACCGGCAGATCGGCGTCGGCGAGCCGCTTGGCGACGGCCTGCGACTGGTCGGCGACCTGCTCGAGAGTGCCTGGGCCGTACAGGCTTTGGCTGCCGGTGAGGAACCAGACCTCGCGGGCGGTCTCAGTGCTGTTCACAGACATGCGGTCCTTCCGGTCATCGTTGTCCGTAGACGTTCTGGTAGCGATCGAAGAGCTGGTCGACGTACGACTGCTCGATCGGGATCGGGTCGCCGAGCTGCCGGGCCAGGTGTACCGACCGGGCGACGTCCTCGCACATGACCGCCGCCTTGACGGCCGCCTTGGCGTTCGGCCCGATGGTGAAGACGCCGTGGTTCTGCATCAGCACCGCGGGCGAGCGCGAGCCGCGGAGCGTCTCGACGATGCCCTGGCCGATCGAGTCGTCACCGATGACCGCGAACGGCCCCACCGGGATCGCGCCGCCGAACTCGTCCGCGCACATCGTCGTCACACAGGGGATCGCTTCACCCCGTGCGGCCCACGCGACGGCGTACGGCGAATGGGTGTGCACCACACCGCCGACGCCCGGCATCTTCCGGTAGACGTACGCCTGGGCCTCGGTGTCCGAGGACGGCGCGTGCTCACCCTCGACGACCCGGCCGTGCAGATCGCAGACGACCATGTTCTCGGGGGTCAGCTCGTCGTACGCGACGCCGCTCGGCTTGATCACCATCAGGTCGTGACCAGGGACTCGGGCGGAGACGTTGCCCGCCGTCCAGACCACCAGCCCGTACGCCGGAAGCTGCGCGTGCAGCCGGCAGACCTCGGCCCGCAGCCGGGTGAGAGTACCGGCGACTTCCGCGATCGCGCTCACTTCGCCTCCACCGCCTGACGCCGGATCGCCTTCAACTTCCGCATCAGCTTGCTGTTCCGTCCGAAGTAGTCGTGCAGCTCGACGTACAGCTCGAACAGCTCGTCGTAGACCTTGGCCCGCTGCTCGTCCGGGACGTGGACGGCGCGCTTGACCTTGCCCATGTTCTTGGCCGCGGCCGGGACATCGGGATAGGCACCCGCGGCGACTGCGGCGTGGATGGCCGAACCCAGCGCCGGCCCCTGCTCGGAGTCGATGATCGAGAGCGGCAGCCGGGTGACGTCGGCGTAGATCTGCATCAGCAGCGCGTTCTTCGCGAGACCGCCGGCGATGATCAGCTCCTGCACCGGTACGCCGCTGGCCGCGAAGGTCTCGACGATGACGCGAGTACCGAACGCGGTCGCCTCGAGCAGGGCGAGGTAGCCGTCCTCCGGGCGCGTCGCCAGCGTCTGGCCGACGACCAGTCCCGACAGCTCGTGGTCCACCAGCACCGACCGGTTGCCGCTGTGCCAGTCGAGCGCGACCAGTCCGTGCTCCGCGACCGCCTGGTCGGCGGCGAGCCTCGTGAGGTGTTCGTGCAGAGACTCCCCCGCGGCGGCCGCGGCTTCGTGGTACGACGGCGGTACGGCGTTGTCGACGTACCAACCGAAGATGTCGCCGACCCCACTCTGGCCGGCCTCGTAACCCCAGCTACCTGCGATGATGCCGCCGTCGACGACACCGCACATGCCGGGCACCTCACGCAGCACGTCCGCGCTCATCACGTGACAGGTCGACGTACCCATGATGGCGACCATCTGGCCCGCCTCGACGGCCTGAGCAGCCGGCGCCGTCACGTGCGCGTCAACGTTGCCGACGGCAACTGCAATGCCCTCGGGCAGGCCGGTCCACGCCGAGGCCTCGGCAGTCAGCGCGCCGGCCGCGGAACCGAGCTGGCCGATCGGGTGTTCCAGCTTGTCGGCGACGAAGCCGCCGAAGCCCGGCGCGAGTTGCTCGAGGAACTCCGTCGACGGATACCGGCCGTCCTGCAGGATGCCCTTGTAGCCGGCGGTGCAGGCGTTTCGTACGTAGCTGCCGCACAGCTGCCACACGATCCAGTCCGCGGCCTCGACCCAGTGCTCCATCTGGTCGTAGAGCGGGCGGTCCTCCTCGAACAACTGCAGCGCCTTGGCGAACTCCCACTCCGAGGAGATCAACCCGCCGTAGCGCGGCAGCCAGTCCTCGCCACGCTCGCGGGCGAGCTCGTTGATCCGGTCGGCCTGGGGCTGCGCGGCGTGGTGCTTCCACAGCTTGACGTATGCGTGCGGCCGGTCCGCGAGCCCGTCGACCTCGTTCAGCGGCGTGCCGTCGGCCAGGCACGGAACCATCGTGCAGGCCGTGAAGTCGGTGGCGATTCCGATCACCTGCGCCGGGTCGATCCCCGACGCGGCGACCGCCGCGGGTACGGCGATCTTCAGCACGTCACGGTAGTCGTCCGGAACCTGCAGGGCCCACTCCGGCGGAAGCCGCAGACCGGTCGCCGGCAGCCGGTCGTCGACCACGGCGTGCGCGTACTCGTGGACGCCCGTACCGAGCTCGGCTCCGTCGGAGACCCGGACGACGACAGCGCGGCCGGACAGGGTGCCGAAATCGACCCCGACGACGTAGCGCTCTTCAGAGCTCATGCACAGTTCCTCTCAGCAATGGTGACGTTACTGTGAACGCTAACATTTCGTATTGTCAAGCGTTGTACGGCCGTTTCGGACCGTCAGTGTTAGCGCTAACTCTCAGGCCGTGCCGTGGAGTCGCGGACGGCCAAGGTAGGACGGATCAGCTGGGTCGACGGGTCGGCCTCCCCTCCCAACGCTCGCAGGGTCAGTTCGACGGCGCGCCGGCCGAGCAGGGAGAACTCCTGGTCGACGGTCGTCAGCGCCGGCCACAGGTACGGCGCTTCGGGACCGTTGTCGAACCCGACCACACTGATCTCGCCGGGCACGTCGCGACCCTTCTCGTGCAGCGCGTAGATCAGCCCCATCGCCATCCCGTCGTTGGCGACGAAGACCGCCGTCACGTCCGGATCCTCGGCGATCCGCAGACCGGCCTTGTAGCCACTCTCCGGGGACCAGTCGCCGGACAGTTCCGGTCCCGGCAGAACCCGCCGGTCCTCGTGCGCTCGTTGCCAGCCGACCCGCCGCTGGCCGGCTTCCACCCACTCCAGCGGCCCGGTGACATGGGCGACCCGCCGGTGGCCGAGGTCGAGCAAGTGCTCCACCGCGACCCGGGCCCCCGCCTCCTGGTCGATGCCGACCGCCATCCGCTGCCCAACGCTGACTCCTTGGACGACGATCATCGGGACTGGCACCTCGAGCGTGCTGACCTGCTCGAGTGCCTCGCGATGGGCAACGGCGACGACGATCGCCTCGACTGCCTCGTCGAGCAGGCGATCGACCGCGTCCCGGAGTGACTGCGAGGAGAAGTCCTCGACCGCGACCAGTGAGACGTCGTACCCCGCCTTGTGGCCGGCCTCCTGAACCGACACGGCGATCCGGCCCGGTCCGTGCAGGACCAGGTGTGCGGCGATCATCCCGATCCGGTGCGACCTGTTCGTCACCAGCTGGCGGGCCGCGTTGTTGCGCCGGTAGCCCAACTCGTCGATGGCGGCCAGCACGCGGGCACGAGTCTCGGCCCGAACCAGCTCAGAGCCGTTCAGCACCCGGGACACGGTCTGGTGGGAGACACCGGCCGCCGCGGCAACGTCCGTCATGCTCGGCGCCCGCCCGTTTCCCCAGCCCGCTCTCACCATGTGGAAATAGTAGGGCTCAGCTGCGCGGGACTGTGGATCCGCGGATGACGAGGCGGGGTGCCTGATGGTGGACGCCGGCCCCGAGCTCGTCGCCGTCCAGCGCGGCGAACACCCGTTGGGCAGCCGCGCGGCCGAGGAGTTGCAGGTTGGGATCGATGCTCGTCAGTTCCGGACGGGAGTTCTCCACCATCGGCTCCCAGTTGTCGAAGCCGATCACGGCCACGTCGTCCGGTACGACCCGGCCCCGGTCCCGGACGGTGTCCAACGCGCCGCGGGCGATCTGGTCGGATCCACAGACGATCGCGTCGATGTCGGGGTGACGGTCGAGCAGTACGGCGGTCGCGTCGCGGCCCCAGCGCTCGGACCAGTCGGCGTACATGCTGTCGCCGACTTGCTCCAGGCCGGCTGCCTCGAGGCCTTGCTCGACCCCTGCCGCACGGTCGAGTGCCGCCGCGTAGCCCGGATCGCCGGACACGTGCGCGATTCTGCGGCGGCCGCATGCGACGAGGTGCTCCACGGCAAGGCGGCCGGCTGCGACGTTGTCGGGAACCAGGGACAGGTCGCCGGGATCGTCGGACGGCGCGTAGACGTAGACGACCGGGACCGGAATCTCGTGCCCGAGGGTGGGCCGCGGATCCGTCCGGCTGCCGACGACGATGAGGCCGTCGACCCGACGGCTCAGCAAAGCCTGCAGGTGATGCTGTTCGCGGATCGTGTCCTCCCGCGCGTCACACAGGAACACGCTCACCCGGCCCGCCCCGAACGCGTCCTCGGCGCCCATCAGGATCGGGATCACGAACCGCCCCTGCAGGTCGCTGGTCAGCAGGCCGACCGTGCCGGTCCGGCCGGCGAGCAGGCCCTGCGCCATCCGGTTCGGGACGAACGACAACTGCTTCGCGGCCGCCTCGACCCGGGCACGCGTCCGAGCCGCGACCTGGCTGCGGCCGTTGAGCGCCTTCGAGGCGGTCGCCACCGACACTCCGGCCAGCCGCGCGACATCGCTGAGGGTGACCACCCTCGCGTCGGTACCCGCCATGCTCCTCGTGGCTCCTCGTCTCCGATCGGTGCCGAGATCTTGACGCCCACTCGACCCGCACTTACCTTACACGCAGCCGAAAACCTTTTCGGTCTCTTTCGTAAATTAGTACGCCTCGCGCTTCCGAGGCCAAGAAACCGTTTTCACCCAGCCTGAGGAGTAGGAATGATCTCGTGGCAGCGCGGAGGCCGTCTGCGGGCCTTGCTGACAATCGGTGTGACCACCACGGTGCTGGCCCTGAATGCGTGCGGCGGGAACGGCGGCGGAGCCCAGAAGGCGGTCGACGTCCCGGCCGGCGGGACCGACGACGGAACCACCCTGACGCTGTGGACCCGCGCTCCGCTGGAGAAGCAGGCGAAGCTGCTCGTCGCGGCGTACAACCAGAACCACAAGAACCAGGTCCAGCTGACTGTCGTACCCAACGACGACTACGTCGCCAAGGTCGGCGCCGCGGCCGGGTCCGGCGGGTTGCCGGACCTGTTCGCCGCCGACATCGTGTACGTACCCAACTGGGTCAAGCAGGGGCTGTTCAAGGACATCAGCTCGAACGTCGGTCAACTGAGCTTCAAGGACCAGATCAACCAGGGCCACATGAAGGCCGGCACCCTGGACGGCAAGAACTACGTGCTGCCGTTCGTCCTCGACCTGTCGATGCTGTTCTGGAACAAGCAGCTCTTCAAGGAGGCCGGACTCGATCCGGAGAAGGCGCCGGCCACCCTCGACGAGTACGCCGCCGACGCGAAGAAGATCCAGGCGCTGAAGAAGAAGGACGTGTACGGCACCGCGACCGGGCTGAACTGCGGCGGCTGCCTAGTGTTCACGTGGTTCCCGAGCGTGTGGGCGGCCGGTGACCAGGTGATGAACCCCGACGGGAACCAGGCGAACTTCACCAACGACCCGAGCAAGAAGATCTTCAGCACGTGGCGAGACCTGTGGACGTCGGGCGCCGTCCTGCCGTCGTCGAAGGACGAGACCGGCGCGACCTGGACCGCGGGCTTCACCCAGGGCAAGGTCGGGCTGATGTTCTACCCCGCGACGCTGCTGTCGTCGACCACCAAGTTCGACGCCGGTGTTGCCGGGATCCCCGGACCTGCCGGCGGCTCGTCCACCTTCGTCGGCGGTGACGGCATCGGCATCTCGAAGGACTCGAAGAAGGCTGCCCAGGCCTGGAGCTTCCTGAACTGGATGATGAGCGAGGACGCCCAGGTGGAGGTCCTTGCCAAGGACAACGACGTCGTCTCCCGCACCGACCTGGCCAACAACAAGTACGCCGCCAAGGACCCGCGTCTCGTCACGATCAACCAGGTCGCGGGCAAGGGCCAGACGCCGGTCGCGCTGAACTTCCAGCAGGCGTACAACGCCGCCAACAGCCCGTGGCTCACCTTGGTCCGGGACCAGGTGTTCGGCGACGCCGGCAAACTCGACGCGGACAACCAGCAGGTCACCGGCGTCCTGGCGGCGCAGTGACCGACAGGTCCCGGCGGAACGCCGTCAAGGGGTGGCTCTACGCCACCCCGACCACGGTCTTCGTCGTCGTACTGTTCCTGGTCCCGTTGTTCCTGGTGATCCGGATGTCGTTGTCGCGGTGGCCGTTGCTCAGCGGCAACCAGGGGTTCAATGCCCCGGACAACTACCAGAAGGTGATCCACAACCGCTTCTTCGCCGACTCGGTCGTCTTCACCGCCAAGTACACAGCCCTGGCGACCGTACTACTGATCGGCCTCGGACTGGGACTTGCCCTGCTCGTCCAGGAATCCAGTCGCTGGAAGAACTTGCTCCGGGCATCGTTTCTGGTTCCGAGCGCACTGGGACTCGCCTCGGCTTCCTTGCTCTTCTACGTGCTGTACTCGCCCCTGGTCGGGCCGCTGCGCGGCCTCGGCCTGTCCTTCCTCGGTACGCCGAACGCCGCGTTGTACTCGACCACGTTCCTGATCGTCTGGCGCTTCGCCGGCTTCTACATGCTGCTGATGCTGGTCGGACTGCAGGGCATCCCGGGCGACATCTACGAGGCGGCACGGGTCGACGGCGCGTCCCGGTGGCAGACCTTCCGCCGGATCACGCTCCCGCTGCTGCGTCCGACGCTCGCGCTGACCACGATCCTGTGCGTCACCGGGTCGCTGCTGGCGTTCGAGCAGTTCTACATCCTCACCAAGGGTGGTCCGGACAACAGCACGATCACCGTCGTCCAGCTGATCTACATCGTCGCCTTCCAGGGGCAGAACGATCTCGGCGCCGCGGCCGCGCTGTCGGTGATCGTGCTGGTCGCCCTGGTGATCGTCAACGTCCTGCAGCTGCGGGCGTTCCGGACCCCGGAGGAGCGATGACGATCTCGAAGCTCGCGCTGCGGACGCCGTACTGGATCTTCACCGGTGGGCTGGCGATCATCTTCCTGTTCCCGCTGGTGTGGACGGCCGTCTCGTCGGTGTCCCCGCAGGCGGGCACGAGCCAGAGCAGCGGCTGGGGATTCGGCAACTACGACACCCTGTCGAAGTACCAGGCGGGCATCTGGCAGTACCTGGCGAACTCGGCGTTCGTCTCGCTCACCACGGTGCTGCTGACGCTGCTCATCTCGCTGCTCGGCGGGTACGCGTTCGCCAGGTTCTCGTTCCCGGGCAAGAACCTGCTGTTCCTGACCACGCTCGCGATCCTGATGGTCCCGTACGCCACCCTGCTCATCCCGCTGTACGTGCTGCTGAACCAGCTCGGCCTGCAGAACTCGCTCCTCGGCGTGGCGCTGGTGCTCACCATGTTCCAGTTGCCCTTCGCAACGTTCATGATGCGGATCTCGTTCGAGGCGATCCCGCGGGAGTTCGACGAGGCCGCGATGGTCGACGGCTGCTCCACCTGGACGGCGCTGTGGCGAGTTCTGTTGCCCGCGGTCAAGCCGGGACTGATCACCGTCGGGCTGTTCGCCTTCCTGGCCGCCTGGAACGACTTCTTCGCGCCGCTGATCCTGATCAACGACTCGAGCAAGCTCACGCTGCCCCTGGCGGTCTCGAACCTCCGGGTCCAGGTGCAGGGCGTCATCGACTACGGCGCGACCGAGGCGGGCGTGGTCGTCCTGGCGCTGCCGTGCCTCGTGCTCTTCCTCCTCCTTCAACGTCACTACGTCCGCGGCTTCATGTCGGGCGCATTCAAGGGATAAGACATCGGATGAAACTCACTGATCACCAGCCCGGCTTCGTACCAGTCGCTCCGAGCACGGGCCGGTTCCGGCCGCTCGGATCGGACGAGGTACGCATCACCGGCGGCTTCTGGGCCGAGCGGCAGCGCGTCAACGCCCGCAACACGTTGCCGCACATCAACCACTGGCTGGAACGCGAGGGCTGGCTCCCGAACTTCGACCGCGCCGCCCAGGGCACGTTGCCGGCCGGACGCCGCGGCCGCGAGTTCTCCGATTCCGAGATCTACAAGTACCTCGAAGCACTCGCCTGGGAGATCGGACGCACCGACGACCAAGAGCTGGAAACACTCTTCCGGTCCGTCGTGGCGCGGGTCGCGGCTGCCCAGGAGCCCGACGGCTACCTCAACACGTACACGGGCCGCCCCGGTCAACCCGCCCGCTGGTCCGACCTGGAGTGGGGCCACGAGCTGTACTGCTTCGGACATCTGTTCCAGGCCGCGGTCGCTCGCGTCCGGACCCGCCCGGACAGCGACGACGGGCTGCTCACCATCGCCACGCGCGCCGCCGACCTGGTCTGCGACGCCTTCGGAGCAGACGGGATCCAGAGCGTCTGTGGCCACGCGGTCGTCGAGACCGGGCTGGCCGAACTCGCACGTGCCGTCGGTGAGCCTCGGTACCTGGAACAGGCGCGGCTGTTCATCGAGCGCCGCGGCCGAGGAACGTTGAAGCAGATCGAGTGGGGTCAGCAGTACTTCCAGGACGACGTGCCGATTCGTGCGGCGACCGTGTCGCGCGGCCATGCCGTACGGGCGAACTACCTGGCCGCCGGAGCGGTCGACGTCGCTGTGGACACCGCGGACTCCGAGCTCATGTCGGCTCTGCAGACGCAGTGGCGGAACACCGTTGCCCGGCGCACCTACATCACCGGCGGCCAGGGGTCGCACCACCAGGACGAGGCGTTCGGCGAGGACTGGGTCCTCCCACCGGACCGCGCGTACTCGGAGACCTGCGCCGGCATCGCGTCGGTCATGTTCAGCTGGCGGCTGGCGCTGGCCCGCGGCGACGCGCGCTACAGCGACCTCGTCGAACGGACCCTCTTCAACGTCGTGGCCACCTCGCCGTCGAAGTCGGGTACGGCGTTCTACTACGCCAACACGCTGCATCAACGAACGCCCGGAACACCGGCCGCCGACGACGCTGTCTCGCCGCGGGCCGAGTCGTCGCTGCGTGCGCCGTGGTTCGAGGTCTCGTGCTGTCCGCCGAACGTCGCCCGTACGCTCGCCGGCCTGGACGCGTTCGTCGCGACGGCCGACGACGAGGGCCTTCAACTCCACCAGTACGCGGCCTGCACGATCCGGACCTCGGTAGCCGGACAGGCGATCGCCTTCGACGTCGACACCGACTACCCGCGCTCCGGCAGCGTCCGGGTCACCGCTCCGGTCGCGATCGACGAGCCGATCACGGTGTCGCTGCGGATCCCGCACTGGGCCGTCGACGCCGAACTCCGGGTTCGTTCCGAGGGCAGGATCGTGACCTCGGAGGTCGCGCAGCCGGGGTGGGCCGTCGTACGGCGATCCTTCCGCGCCGGCGACTGCGTCGAGCTCGACCTGCCGATCGAACCGCGCGTGGTCCATCCGGACAGCCGGATCGACGCCGTCCGTGGTTGTGTCGCGGTCGAACGCGGGCCGGAGGTGTTCTGCCTGGAATCCCTGGACCTCGTGGCGGCCGGCGGGGCCGGTGAGGTCGCGGAGGTCCGGCTGGATCCGGCGGCGCCGATCATCACGAAGGACGGCGTACCGGTCGTCCGGGTCCTCGTCGTCCACAACGACGACACCAACGACTGGCCGTACGTCTCCACGCCTGGTGAACCGCAGCCGGTCGACGCCGTCGAGGTGCCGCTCGTCCCGTACCACGACTGGGCGGAACGCGGTCCGTCCACGATGCGCGTCTGGCTGCCGCTCGCCGAGTGAAGGTCTACGAGCGCTTACCTCGCTCGTCGGAGGCGAGCCGTTGGAGCATCCGGTTGTAGGCCTCGTACGCCTCGTCGCTGTCCGGGTCGAGTTGCCGGCCCGGGTCGGCGCCGACTTCCGCCGCGATCACGGTACGGCGTACGCCGTCCAGCCAGCTGCCCGCCATCCGATCGCGCTTGCGGGGTGAGGCGACGACGCTGATCATCAGCCCGACGGCGGCGAACATCATCAGCCCGTCCCCGCCGGCCCACATCAACCCGCCAGCAGTGTGGACGTCCGTCAACGGGTCGGGGGCCCAGGAGGGATGGTGGCTCATCATCATCGGGAACGGGTCCCGGTCGGTCTGGAGCAGCACGATGCCGACCACGGTGTCCGGCAGCATCCCGATCAGGAACAGCACCAGGCGGAGCAGGTACCCCGGGTCGGAGCGGAGCGGCTCCTCGCCGAGCAGCGGCAGGAAGAACAGGTAGCCGGCCACGACGTACAGCACCTGCTCACCTGTCATCAGCCAGGGATGCATCACCATCTGGTCCATGAACCCGGTCAGATGGGTCGCGACGATCACCAGGGTGTAGATGGCAAGCCCGGTCGTGGGCAGCGTCAGGATCCCGAGCACGCGCGATGCGACGATCCGTCGCGCCCGCGCCTGGCGGTCGGCGGGCAGGGACTCGAGCACGACGGTGATCGGGTGCCCCAGGACGAGCAGCGTGGGTACGACCATGATGAGCAGCAGGTGGAGAATCATGTGCATCCAGAACACGTCCATCGCGTACGCGCCGATCCCCGATGCCACGCACACCCACAGCAGCACGCAGCCGAGTACGAACGACACCACCCGCCAGAGGTGGACCGTGGAGCGAGCGCGGAACCGCAGGACGCAGTAGCCGGCCGCGAGCAACAGGCTGACGAGGAACCAACCGAACTCCGGCCGCCAACTGCTGACGAAAGAACTCCACGTCAACACACCCGGATCAGACATCGGCGCACCGCTACCGCCGTCCACCCGCTCACCACCCACTCGTCCGGAAATCCGCCGTCCGCCAGGATTACACACCCCCGCCCGCCCCTGACCTCGGGGCCTGGCGTGCCTAACGGCCGAGGAGGTGGCGGAGGGCGGGCTCGAGGTCGGGGTAACGGAAGGTGTGGTTCAGCTCGGTCAGGCGGGTCGGGACGACGCGCTGCGAAGCCAAGGCCAGTTCTTCAACACCTTCTTGTCCCAGGAGGAGACGGGGCGCGAAGGCGGGTACGCGGAGCACGGCTGGGCGGTGCAGAACCCGGGCCAGCGTCTTCGTGTAGTCCTCGTTGCGGACCGGTTCGGGAGCCACGGCATTGACCGGGCCGCTCAGGTCGTCGTCGTACAAGGCCCGGTGGTAGATGTCGGCGAGGTCGTCGATCCCGATCCACGCCTGCCATTGACGTCCGGATCCCAGCGGACCGCCGAGCCCGGCCGCGAACAGCGGGTACTGGAAGCTTAGTACGCCACCCGCCGGCGTCTGGACGAGACCCGTACGGACGTTGACCACGCGGAGACCGCCGTCCGCGGCAGGACGGGTCTCGTTCTCCCACTCCGCCACGAGTTCCGCGAGGTACCCCTCCCCGCGCCCGGCGGACTCGGGCAGCGGCTCGTCGCCGCGATCCGGTCCGTAGTACCCGATCGCGGACGCCGACACGAAGACCTCGGGATCGCTTTCCGCGGCCAGCCGGGCCAGTGCGCCGGTTGGCCCGATCCGCGAGTCCCTGATCGCCTTCCGGTGCTCGGCCGTGAACCGGCCGGCGATCGAGGCACCGGCCAGGTGAACGACCGCATCCACGCCCTGCAGCAGCGTCGGCGCCGGCGCGTCGACGTCCCAGACACGTTCGTCCGGCCCGGTCGCCTGCCCCCGGACCAGCCGGATCACCCGGTGCCCGCTGGTGGTGAGGAGCGCGCTCAGTGCCGTACCGATGGTGCCGTGGCTGCCGGTCATTGCCACCGTCAACGGCCGCATCCCCGCCTCGACCGCGCGCTGCCGCGCCGCCAGATCGTCCGCGAACTGCCGGTGCCGGTACGCGAGCATCGAACGCAGCAACCACGCGGGGACGTTGCTGTCGATCCGGTCGATCACCCGGGTCGTCTCCGGCGTGACCTCCTCGAAGTCGTGGGTGTGCCGCCACCGCACCACCCACTTCAGCGGCGCGGACTCGAGGACGTCGACGAACTGCTCCGGCGGCCGCGCGCCCCGGTGCCGCGCCGCCCACCGCAGCCCGAACGGGAACCCGAGAACAGCGGTCCCGTCCGCCAGATCGGTCGCCTCCTGAACGATCCGCACCGGCATCCACGGCGGCGTCAACCGGACAACCGCCCCCGGCCGCGCGTACCACGCATACACCTCGTCACGCGGCGCCCGCACGATCGCACTACCGGTCAGTCCCATCAAGGTGCTCCTCACCGACGTACGCCGTACCAGCACAACTCTCGCACGGGCCGGAGGTCTTCTGAGAGAACGCTCAGTCTTCACCGGGCGTGTTCATCTGGTGTCGGAGTGTCGTTCGGGGCAGGGTGGGTTGGTGGTCGGCGTCCTGCTGGACGCTGATGTCCAACTGTTCGCTCTCGAAAGGAGCTCCTGGTGCGCACTTTCCGCCCCGTAGTCGCACTCGCCTCGATCCTCGGTCTGTGTACTCCGCTGACCGCGGCAGCACCCGCCGTCGCCGTCACCGGCGTACCGCGTCCCGATCATGTCGTGATCGTGATGTTCGAGAACACCTCCGCCGGATCGATCATCGGCAACCCCCAGGCCCCGTACTTCAACCAGCTCGCCTCGACCGGCGCGAACTTCACCAGTTCGTACGCGATCGAGCACCCGAGCCAGCCCAACTACCTCGACCTGTTCTCGGGATCCAACCAGGGCATCACCGACGACTCCTGCCCGCACAGCTTCTCGACCGACAACGAAGGCGCTCAGCTGATCGCCAAGGGCCTCACCTTCAGCGGCTACTCCGAGGACCTGCCGTCCACGGGGTCGACGGTGTGCACCTCCGGCCGGTACGCCCGGAAGCACGCGCCGTGGGTCAACTTCAAGAACGTACCGGCTGCCGACAACAAGCCGTTCAGCGCCTTCCCGACCGACTACAGCCAACTGCCGACGGTGTCGTGGGTCATCCCCAACCTCTGCAACGACATGCACGACTGCTCCGTCGCGACCGGTGACAGCTGGCTGAAGAGCCACCTGGACGCGTACGTCCAGTGGGCCAAGACCCACAACAGCGTGCTGATCACCACGTTCGACGAGGACGACCGCACCAGCGGCAACCGGATCGCCACGATCTTCAACGGCCAGCCGGTCAAGCCGGGCAGCTACAGCGAGCGGATCAACCACTTCCGCGTACTGCGCACGGTCGAGGACATGTACGACCTACCGCACGCCGGCGCCGCCGCCAACACCACCCCGATCACGGACAGCTGGAACTGAGCATCAACCGCTGAATACGTATTCAGCCTGGTCGCGGCCCTCGTACAGGTCCCAGTAGAGCGGGGCGATCTGTTCGGGGGTCGCGGACGGGAAGCCTTCCGGGGCGTTCTCGCCGATCCAGGTGCTGATCGCTACGTGGGCGGCATACACGCCGGTTCCGGTGAGTTCGCATCGCCGGCAGTACAGCTCGGGCCGCGGTGACAGCGCCGTACAAGTTGTACTCGATCTGGGGTTGTAGATCGTCGACAGCCGACTCGCTCGGCGCGACCACGATCAGAACTCCTTCTTTTGTTGGGGTTTACGAGCAGGTGATGGCGAGCTTGCCGAGGGCACCGGCCCCGAAGGCCGCGAAAGCCTCGGGCGCCTCGTGCAACGCGTAGGTGGCGGTGACCGGTACGCGAAGCTCACCTGCCGCGGACCGCGCCGCGAGGTCGGCCAAGGTCTGCGCGTTGGTGTCGGCCATCACCCCGTGTACGACGACGTCCTGGCGCTGGATCGCGGCACCAAGGGTTGACGCGATCCGCCCACCCGGCCGCAACAGGCCGGCCAACTGCTCGGGATCGCCTGCCAGATGCAGTACTGCGTCCACGCCGTCGGGCGCGATCGCGCGCACCTGGGCCTCCAGATCGGCCATGTAGTCGACCGGATGGACCTTCGATCCGGTCAGCCCGGACACGAACTCGGTCTCAGTGCCGGGGCGCGCAGTGGCGATCACCTGCACGCCTCGCCCGGCGGCGAGCTGAACCGCGAGTGCGCCGACGCCCCCGGTGGCGCCCGAGATCAGCAAGGTCTCCCCCGGCTCCGGTTCGACGGCGTCGACGGCATCCGAGGCCGCCGTACCCGCGAGCCCCAGCGCGCCGGCGTCCTGCAGACTCAGGCCGTCCGGTATCGCGACGACGCCGCCGCCGGCCGACACGACGACGTACTCCGCCATCGAGCCCGCGCCGAGGAACGGCTTGCGCGCGACGCCGAAGACCGCGTCCCCGACCGCGAAGCCGTCCACGTCATCGCCCAGCGCCTCGACGTGACCCGCGAAGTCCATCCCCACCACCAGCGGGAAGCGGTGCTCCATCATCCCTTGCAGATAACCGGCCGCGGTGAACGAATCGAACCCGTTCACCGACGAGGCCGCCACCTTCACCAGCAGCTCACCGGCGTCCGGCTTCGGGGTCTCGACCTCACCCACCGACGGGGTGCCGGGAGTGGAGTTGAGGACTACTGCGCGCATGGCAACACCTTCCATAAGTGGAACGGCCTTCCCGTTTCCGGTTCCAGCATAACCACAAGTGGACCGCGCGTTCCAGTTAGCTACACTGTGGACATGAACGAGCTGCGCGCCGACGCCGAGCGCAACCGCGACCGCATCCTGGCCGCCGCGCGCCGCCTCTACGCCGCCGAGGGGCTGAACGTCTCGATGGCCTCGGTCGCCCGCGAGGCAGGGGTCGGCAAAGCCACCCTGGCCCGCCGGTTCGCGACTCGCGACGAGCTCGTCACCGCGGTCTTCGCCGACCGGATGGACGCCTACGCCGCCGCCGTCGAGCAAGCCCTCGCCGATCCCGATCCATGGCACGGCTTCACCGGATATATCGAGGCCGTCTGCGGCATGCAGGCCGCCGACCGGGGCTTCGCCGACGTCCTGGCCATGACCTTCCCAGCGGCCAAGGCCCTCGAGGCACGGCGCGACGAGGCCTACAACGGGTACGTCGAACTCGTCACCCGCGCCAAGGCCACCGGCCGTCTACGCGCAGACTTCAGCCCCGAAGATCTCGTCATCCTCCTGATGGCCAACGCCGGCGTCGTCGCCGCCACCGGCGACGCAGCCCCGGACACGTGGCGACGCCTCGTCGCCCACATGCTCCGCTCGTACAGCACCCCGGACGCCGACCTGCCGCCCCTCCCCGAACCACCAGCCCCAACGGCCCTCTATCGAGCCATGGTCCGGTCCGGCCGCAGCACCTAGCCCGCTGCCCTGCGGCTCCTCGGGATCAGCTCGGTAGCAGAACCCGGACCTGGTCCCTGATCTCCTGGACGACGTCGTCGACCGGGTTCGCGAGGTTGATCGTCGCCGCCATGCTGACGAACATGATCGCGGACACGATGTGCGCGAGTGTCGCGGCGTCGGCGGCCGCGATGCGCCCGTCGCGCTGCAGCACGTCGGCGATGGCCTGCTCGGTCTGCACGGTCAGGACGAGCGCGTCGCGGTGATGGGGTTCTTCGGGGTCGCCGAAGACGATCTCCCGCAGGTAGGTCCGCCCGTTGTCGATCTGCTTGCGGTTGCATTCCACGACCGGGCGGACGATCGCCATCACCGCGTCGAGAATGTCGGGGACGCTCTCGGCCGCCGACCTGCCTTGTGCGAGCGCGTCAGCATAGGTGGAGTTCTGTACGAGCAGGAGAAGCTCGCCCTTGGTCTTGGCGTAGAGGAACAGGGTGCCCGTACCGATGTCGGCCCTGTCGGCGATTTCCTGGGTGGTGACCTCGTCGACGCCGCGCTCGGCGAACAGCTCTCGGGCGGCCTCGGTGATCCGTTCGAGCTTCTGCTGCTTGTTCCGCTCGCGCCGTCCGACCGGTCGGGAGTCAAGTGACATGCTGCCGTCCTTCACTGCTGTACGGGCTCCTGCTGTCCGGGCTTCACTGTGCGGCGCTCATTCTTCCACGGCCACGAGAAGGCATGTTTGCGTTCTTTCTGTGGGGGTTGCGAGAGATGTCGCTACTGCTGGTACTGCGGCAGAATGGCGCCGTTCTTCACGTAGGTGAGGGCCGCGGTGACGTCGTACGCGTGGATCGCGGAGGCGAGCGGTGCCAGCTGGGTGGACAGACTCTCGATCGCGGTGCTGGTGAAGAAGGCGTCCCGTGCTGCGGTGTCGGTGAACCCGAGGCTGACGGATGCGTGGAAATGCTGGCCGTCGGGGTTGTCGTGCGCGACGTTCGGGGTGTCCCACAGCTTTTCGATCCAGGGCAGGAACGTCTGCGTACGCAGCTCTTTCAGTACGCCGGTGCCGGCGAGTGCGGGCGCGAGCTGCGTCTTGACGAACTTGCGGAACTCACCAGCGCCGGCCCCGTCCCGGCGGCGGAGGTACACCAGGGCCCGGGCACCGACTCTCTCGCCCGCGCCGGCGACGTCGTACCAGCGCGACGAGTTCGGCGGTCCGGTGTAGAGGATGGTGCGGCGGAACACGTTGATCTCGTCCTTGAAGGCGAGCTGGGTCTGGTTGCGCCCCTGGAGGGGTGACAACGCCGATTGGAAGGTGACTTCTGCGAGGCCGTCGACCTTCCGGTCGACCGGAATCGAGGTCTCCACCCCGGCGGCGGCCGGCCACAGGCCCGGGTTGTGCTCGGCGAGATGGATCTGCCGGTATTCCAACAGGCCCGGAGTGGCCGAGATGATCCCTGAGTGCGGGCCCTTCCAGTAGTCCATGCCGGTCTGGCGGGGCTGGTCCGTACGCACCCACAGCAGGATCGAGGAGGTGAAGTGCTTCGTCACCCCTACCTTCGCGGCGGTCGGTGTTGTGCTCATCATCGGGCCAGGAACTCGGCCGCGAGCGGGGCGAACGTCTGGTGGTACTGGAAGATGCCGCCGTGACCGGAGTCGGGGTAGATGATCAGCTCGCTGTTCTTGATCCGCCGGTGCAGGTCCTCGGAGAGGATCGAGGGCACCATCCGGTCGTTGTCACCGTTGGCGATCAGGGTGGGCTGAGTGATCGCCGACAGGTCGTCGGGGGTGGAGCGGCCCCACTTCTTGATCGCCTTCAGCTGCGTCTGGAACGCCCTTGTCTTGATCGATGCGTCGCGGTCGGCAGTGCGCTCCTTGAGCCGATCGACGAACGCGCGCGCGGCAGGCTTGCCCGTGGCGTTGCGGTTGAAGAACAGGAACTCCTTGGGGTCCGACCGGGTCAGGGTGGCGCGCAGGATGTCGTAGTACGTGACGCCGGCGACCTTGTCCATGTCCTTGCCGCCCTTCGGGCCGGTGCCGGTGAGGACAAGCTTGCGGACGAGCTCCAGGTGCTTCACCACCAGGGCCTGGGCGACCATGCCGCCGAGCGAGAACGAGAAGATGTCGATCTGGTCGAACCCGAGCGCCGTGATGAAGGTGTAGGCGTCGTCGGCCATCGCCTCCACACTATCCGGTACCTGGCCGGTGGACCCGCCGACTCCGCGGTTGTCGAAGGCAACCACGTGGCGGCCCTTCGCGATCGCGTCGACGATCCGGGGGTCCCAGTTGTCGAGGGTTCCGGCGAGGTGGACGAAGAAGACGACGGGAATCCCGCCCTTCGGTCCCAACTCTCGGTAGGCGAAGGTCACGCCGCCCGCGTCGACGGTGCGGGCGGGCGCGTCCTTGTAGGCGGTGATGACGGCGTCCTGTGGGTGTTCGTTCGTGTTCACGGTGTTCTCCTGTTTCGTGGTTGATGCCTGATGAAATGGGTGGTGTCAGGGCCTGCTGATGACGGCCTTGCCGCGGATGCCGCCGGCTTCCAGCGACTGCACTGCCGCCACGGTCTGGTCGAAGTCGAAGACCCGTCCGACGACCGGCCGGAGCGCGCCGCCGTCGACGAGGGCGGTGATCTGGCGAAGCTGCTCGCCACTGGCGCGCATGAAGAGGAACTCGTACTGCACGCCGAGGCGCCGGGCCTGGCGGCGGATGCGGCTGCTGAGCGCGGTCATCACCAGCCGGACCAGCACGTTTGCGCCGAGCTCACGAGCGAACGCCGCGTCAGGTGGTCCTGCGATACCGATCGCTTTGCCACCGGGGCGCAGGACGCGGAGCGACTTCTCGAGGTTCTCCCCGCCGAGGCTGTCCAGGACCAGGTCGTACCCGTCGAGGAGCTGTTCGAAGTCCTGGCTGCGGTAGTCGACGACGACGTCCGCACCGAGCTCGCGGACGAAGTCGGCGTTGCCGGCGCTGACCGTGGTGGCGACCGTGGCGCCGAGGTGCTTGGCGAGCTGGATCGCGACCGAGCCGACTCCGCCCGAGCCGGCGTGGATGAGAACCCGTTGCCCCGGCCGGAGATTGCCGCGCTCGACGAGTGCCTGCCATGCGGTCAGGGCCACCAGCGGTAGCGAGGCCGCTTCCTCGATGCTGACGGAGACCGGCTTCGGCGCCAGGTCGGTCTCGGCGACCGCGATGCGTTCCGCGAACGTACCGATCCGGTCCTTGTCGGGCCGGCCGTACACCTCGTCGCCGAGCCGGAACCCCTGCACCTTTGCGCCGACGCCGATCACCGTTCCGGCGACGTCGTGGCCGAGGATCTGCGGCAGCTTGTACGGGAGGACCTGCCGGAACTCCCCCGCCCGGATCTTCTCGTCGAGCACGTTGAGCCCGGCCGCCCGGACCTGAACGAGCACGTCGTGCTCACCGACGACGGGCTCAGGAACGTCCGCCTCCTCCAACGGCCCCTTGTACTGCCTGACGACGAACGCTCGCATGACTTCTCACTCCGCCTTACCGAGTCGACTCAAATCTGAACTAACTCAATACTGAGTCGACTCAGTTTAAATGTCAAGGCCAGAGGCCGAGTACCGCGCCCGGACGCACGAATGCCGCCACTCCAGTTACGGAGCGACGGCATTCGTGCACGCGGCGCGGCCGGCGTTCTCAGTGCTGGGCGCCCTCGTCGTCGACCATCTGACCGGGCTCGGCCACCGCCGGATCGCCCACATCGAGCAGCACGAGACAGATCGCGTCCGCCTGCTGGAGATGCCGAACGCGATCCGCGCCGAGGGCTACCGGCAGGCGATGCGGTCGCACGGCCTGGCTGGCGAGATCGACATCGTGTCCACCACCTACACCCAGGAAGGCGGCTATCGCGGCACCCGGCAACTCCTCGCCCGGCCGCAGCGGCCCACCGCGATCTTCGCCGGCTCGGACTTCGTCCCGATGGGCGTGCTGGAGGCGCTGACCGAAGCCGGCGGCGCCCCGGTCACACCGTAAGGGGGTTCGCGACGGTGAGCTGGTCGTGGTCGATCAGCCAGCGCACCGATTCGAGGATCGCGGCGTCGGGTTCGTACTGTGGGGTGTAGCCGAGGAGCGTCCGCGCCTTGTCGATACTCACGTAGTGGTTGCGGACGAGGTGCTCCCAGCTGGCCTCGGCGGCCCCGGCGTCCGTCGTACGGCGGAACTCGTCCCACGTCACCGTACGTAGATCCGCCGTCTTCCCGAACCACGACGCCGCGATCCGCGCGTAGCCGCGGACGTTGAGGGCGGACGGGGCGACGATGTCGAAGTCCTCGCCGGCAGCCGCCTCACGTCGTCCGACAGCTGCCTCGAACGCCTGCGCGACGTCGGCGGCGTGCACGTGGTGCATGAATTCCGTACCGATACCAGGTACGTCGAGCGGTCCGCCGACCGAGAGGGTCCGCCATACCGCTGGGTCGAGGTTGCCGAGCGGGCCGATCGGATGCCAGCCCGGGCCGACGATGTGGCCCGGATGCAGGGAGGTGGTCACCAACCCACCGGACCGGGTCTCGTCCTTCAGGTACTGCGTGGTCGCGGCCTTCGCGATGCCGTACTCGCCGACCGGCGGCTCGCCGTTCTCCTCCGTAACGGGCAACCTCAGGCTCGGCCCGTGCCGCCAGATCGAACCGCAGTACAGCAGGTGGCCGGTGACGCCGCGCAGCCGTTCGACGAGCGCCGTCGTGGACTCGAGCGTGAACGAGATCAGGTCGACCACGACGTCCGGCTTCAGGTCCGCGACGCGGCCCGGGAAGGTACCGTCCCGATCCTCGGCCTCACGATCCGCCGTCACCTGCTGCACATCCGTCCAGGCAGGGTCGTCGAGATAACTGGACCGCAGTCCCCGGCTGATGCTCACCACCTCGTGCCCTGCCCGCACCAGCCGCGGAACCAGGAACGTCCCGATATGCCCACTTCCGCCGACAACGACAATCCTCATGCCGCCAGGCTATCCGCGGGTCCACTGCGGTCCGGGCCGCCGAATCGGTGAGCGAGACAGTTGTCAGGCGCGGCGGATGGCCCGGGTCAGTTGTTCCTTTGTCATCTTCGAGCGGCCTTTGATACCCAGGCGTTTCGCGTCGGCGTAGAGCTCCGCCTTGGACGGCGGATCCGGGGCCACCGGCCACGGCTAGCTTGCGATGCCGCGGCGGACGGTGATGTAGAACGTGGTGAGGTCGTCGGTCAGGGTTTCGATCTGCTGCTCGTCGGTGAGGTCCGCGTCCAGGAGCCAGTCCGAGATCAGGTCGAACATTCCGCCGACGAGGCCGATCGCGACGCTGTGCCGGACGGCGTCCTGCTCCTCGTGCTGCGGGCCGTCGTACCGATCCCAGAGCTGGACCAGGAATCCTGCGGCCCAGCGCCGGTTCGCCCGGCGTTGCCGCTCGACCGCCTCGGAGATACCGGACGCCATGCCGAACGTGACCTTCGAGACGCGCGGATCGTCGACCAATGCGTGGACGAAGACCGCGAGCAACTTCGGCGCCTCCTGGCGTTCGTTCCCGGTCGCCTGCGCCGCGACGCCGGCCATCCGTTCCTCGAGGCGTTCGGAGGTACGCCGCAGCAGCGCCAGGTAGCACTCCTCCCGGCCGGCGAACAGCTCGTAGAAACTCTTCGTCCCGATGAACGCGGTGCTGCAGATCTGCTCGATCGACGTGCCGAGATAGCCGTTGGCGGCGAACAGTTTGAGCGCCGCGTCCAGCAACTGCTCGCGTCGTTCTGCCCGGCGTTGTTCGGCGTCGAGTCCCCGAATGGTCCTACTCATGCGCTGCACGCTACCCAAAGTCGACGGTTCGTAACCAGGCGGACCGGTTCTGAACACGACCTCTTGTTTATAACCAGGAACCATGCTCGACTGTCCGTGACGCTGTCGTCACATGATATGACCACGGGGAGTCGACATGCCGAACCGCCTTCGCCGGGCCGCCGCCGGTCTGTTCGCCGCAGTGCTGATGGGCGCCTCGATCACGACCACCGCCGACGCGGCGACTTCGTCGGGATTCGACGACTGGACCTGCAAGCCGTCCGCCGCCCACCCGGACCCGCTCGTCCTGCTGCACGGCCTGGGCGGCAACGGCCCGGGCAACTACTCCTACCTGGGCCCGTTCCTGGCCGCGAAGGGGTACTGCGCCTTCACCCTGACGTACGGCCAGGCGACGCCGGCGATCCCCGTCGGCGGCACCATCTCGATCGCCCAGTCGTCGGCAGAGATCGAGGCGTTCGTCCAGCGCGTCCGTGCGACCACGGGCGCCGCGAAGGTCGACATCGTCGGGCACTCCGAGGGCGGTTTCCAGAGCATCTACGGTCCCAAGGTCCGCGGGTACGCCGACGCGGTCGGGAAGGTCGTCGCCCTGGCGCCGCCGACGCACGGTACGTCGTTCGGCGGTCTCGTCAGCGTCGGCGACTACCTCGGCCTCGGCCCGCTCGTCGACCAGGTCCTGCAGCAGTTCGGCTGCGCTGCTTGTGACGAGCTCATCGTCGGCGGGTCCGCCGTACAGCGGCTGACCGCGGGGCCGATCGCCCAGCCCGGCGTGAAGTACACCGTGATCGCGTCGCGCTTCGACACCCTGGTGACTCCGCACGAGACGTCGTTCATCAGAGAGCCTGGCGTGACGAACGAGTACGTCCAGGACAGCTGCCCGCTCGATCCGGTCGGACACGTCGGGCTCGCGTTCGACCCGACTGTCGCCCAACTCGTCGCCAACGCCCTCGACCCCGCCCACGCCACCCAGGTGGCGTGCGCCTTCGGCCCACCGCTCTAGCCGCCGTGGACGAGGCGGTCGCCTCTAGGCGCCGCGGACGAGGCGGTCGCCGAGGTCCGAGCGGCGGTAGAGGACCGAGCGACCGTGCCGGGCGGAGCTCAGGAGGCCGGCGTCGCGGAGTACACGGAGGTGCTGGTTGACCGCGGTCGGCGTGACGTCGAGGCGCAGCGCGAGCTCGGTCGACGACGTGGGCGTCTCGAGCAGGTTCATCAACCGGGCGCGGACGCGGCCGATCACGTCGGCCAGGGCGCTGGCGGGCAACGTCGTGGACGTCTCCCAGAGGGTGCCGAGACCGCGGGCCGGGTACATGATGTGCGGCGGTTCGTCGGCGGAGATCGGCGTCGACGCCCGTCGGCTGAACAGCGACGGCACCAGCGTCAACCCGCGGCCTGCGGTCGACGTACGGTACGAGAGGTCGGTGCGCAGGCGTACCTGTACGACGCTGCTCTCGAGGCGGACGTGCGGGTTGAGGTCGGAGAACATCGCGGCGAGACCGGATTGCGCCATCACCCTGCCGCGGTACACGACGTCGGCCTCGAGCACGGTCCGCATCCGCGGCCAGTACGGCTCGAAGCACGCGTCCCAGTAGTCCCGGAGCGCGGCCAGTACGCGGACGAGGACCCGGTCCGGCCGCCCGTGTAGTTCCGCCGGTAGCGCCGTCGGGTGAACCTCGGCCAGGTCCGCGCGGACGACACCGCCGGGTGTACTGGTCAGCGCCGCGAGCTCGTCCTCGATCCTGCCGAGTGGGGTGTACGGCCGAGGGGTCAGGAAGTCCGGCGTCCACAACTTTTCGTTCGTCAGCGCACGCAGGAGATCCAGGTTCAGCCCGGCGCGCGCCGGCTCGGTGGTTCGCAGCCACGGCAACTGCAACGGGAACCGGCCCGGGTCGCGCAGGGTCCGCAGCGACAGGACCAGCTCGTTCAGCGGGGAGATCGCGAAGCGCACCTCACCGAGATCGTTCCCCACGAGCTCGTACTCGATCATGAAGCAATACGCTACATCGGTGGCATCCGGTGCAGCCGGATGCGACAACTGACGCGTGCCTGAACTCCTCCGCGATCCCGTCGAACGGGCGCTCGCCTACGCGGTCGCTGCCCTCTCTCTGTCCCGTGGCATGTTCTTCGCCGTCAGCGCGCTGTACTTCACCCGCGGAGTCGGCCTGTCGCCGACCACCGTCGGCATCGGCCTCACCGTCGCCGGAGGAGTCGGCGTCCTGGCGTCGTACGCCGGCGGGCGGCTGAGCGACCGGTACGGCGCCGACCGGATACAGCAGTGGGCCCTCGCCGCGAACGGCGTTGCCCTGCTGAGCTACGCACTGGCCCGCGACGTCGTCAGCTTCGTCCTGGTCGCGGCCTGCGTCTCCGCTGCCCGCGGCCTGCAGAGCACCGCGCAGATGACGTTGCTCGCCCGGTGGTACGTCGGCCCGGAACGCGTTGCCGTCCGCGCCCGCCTGCGCGTGGTGATGAACGTCGGCATCGGCATCGGCACCCTGCTCGCGGGTCTCGCGCTGGTGGTCGACACGGCAGCGGCGTACCGCCTGACCATCGTGCTGGTCGGCGCCATCACCACCCTCGGCACGATCCCACTCAGCGGCTTGCGGAAGCGAGTGCCCGGGCTCGCGGAGCGGATGGACGAGTCGGCCGTTGCCGTAGGCCCCCGAGGGCCGTCGCCGCTGCGCGACCGGACGTACGTGACGTCGACCGTGCTGAACGCCGTACTCGCGATCCACTTCGGCCTGACGACCGTCGGCATACCGCTGTGGGTCGCCGACCACACCGAAGCGCCGACCGTCGTCGTGTCCGCGCTGCTGGTGGTCAACACGGCGTACGTCGCGATCTTCCAGGTCCGCGCATCCCGCGGCACCCAGGACCTTCGCCGCGCCGGACGATCGGTACGCCGAGCCGGTCTGCTCCTGCTGGTGGCCTGCGTACTGTTCGCCGTCGCAGGTCACCTCGGCGCCGCCGCGGCCACCTGCGTACTGGTACTCGCCGCCCTCGCCTCGTCCGCCGGCGAGACGCGCGGCGAGGCCGGAAGCTGGGGCATGGCGTTCGAACTCGCCGACCCCGCCTGCGCCGGCGCCTACCAAGGCCTCAGCCAAACCGGCCTGGCCCTCGCCCTCATGCTCGGCCCCGCCGTCGTCACCACCACGGCCATCGACCACGGCACCCTCGGCTGGCTCGCCCTAGGAACCATCTTCGCCGCAACCGGCACCGCCACCGCCCTACTCGCCAACCACGCCGCCCACAAGACACTGGAGCTGCAGCTCATCCCAGACGGCAAACAATGACTGCTCAGGTCGACGAGTTAGAGCGGATCTGCTTCAGCTGAGGCGCAGGCGGGTCAGGGTGCCCTCGTCGCCTGACGTCGTCCAGATGCTGCCGTAGGCGATCAGCATGCTGCCTGCCGTGATCTGCTGGCCGTCCGGCGCGACCTGTTCGACAGCCTGGCCCGTCGACGCGTCCAGCCGGGTGATGGTGCCGTTGCCGGCGCGCAGCCAGACGGCGTCGGGCGTGGCGACCAGGTCGCCGCCCGCACCGGCACCGAGGCTCGGGTACTTCGTCTTGGCCCTCAATTCCCGCGACAGCCGGACCAGGCCGTCGCTGGTGTCGACCCAGATGTCGGACCCGCTGACCGCGGCGAGCCGCGGTGCCGGCAACGTCGTACGCGCGATCACGGACCCGTTGGTGGCATCCAAAGCGATCACTGCGTTATCTGTGGACGAGGTTGCTACGACCAGATCCCCCGCCGCAGCCACCTGCAGACCCCGGACGCCGAGCGGGTACTTCGTCACTCGCCCGGTTTCGTGGTCGACAAGACTCACGCCGGATCCGCTCAGCACCCACAGACCGCGTGCGGTCGAGGGCAGCGCCAGTTGGTCGAACACCTTGCCCACAGAGACCCGCCGTACGATCCGTCTGCTCACTGGATCGATCTTGACGACATCCGTCCCCTTGTCGGTCGTCGCGCACGCCCACACCGACGTCTGGTCGGTCCCGATGCCTTGGCAGTAGACGTTCGGGTCCGAGTTCGTGTCGAGTTCCAGCTCGCCGCTGACCCGGTTGGTTGCCGGATCGACGCGTACGACGCGACCGTCGTCCGTCTTCACCCAGAGCGCTCCACCTGCCGCGGTCAGCCCGTCCGCGTTCTCGATCGCGATGACGGCCTGACGACGTACGGAGTATCCCGCCGTACGCGCAGGGCTGACCGAGACGGTGGCTGGTCCGGAAGGTCCCGGATCCGCCCCGCCCGAACATCCACCGACAACCAAGAGGAGCCCCCACCCCAGCGAGGACACCCGAAGAGCAGCGCCCATGGGACCAGCATGCACCCCGATGTCGCCGAGGAACATGAATTTAGTGGCGTGGATGGGGAACCGGAGGATTGCGCACCAAAAGCGCTTCGCGTCGGGCCGCACACGGCCAGGCCGAGTGCAGCCAAGCTCGAAAGCCGGGTCTCGTCTGGCATTCTGGGGTTGGCGCCCGGCGCGAAGCCATCAGGGGCTGTAGGCAACAATCTGCGTACTTCTGAACCGGCCCGCGAAAGGGTCAACCAAATCGGCCGCCCGGCCGTCTGACAGCTGTGAGGATTCTGGGGAGACTCGTACCGGATGCCCGCGGACGACACGTCCTGGCGCGGACAGCCGCTGTCGCACTCGCAACGGCCGCAGCCTCGATCGGCATCGCCGGATGCGCGGCCGGGCACAGCGGACAGCCGACCGCCGGAGGAAGCCCGACACCCGCGGCACCGACCACCACGCCGTACAACAGCACGCCCACGTCTCCGGTACCGCGACCGGCACCGAACCCGACCGCGTCCGCGATGGCCGGCGGCAAGAAGGTCATCTTCTTCACGTTCGACGACGGGCCCGATCCGCACTGGACGCCGACGATCCTGCAGGTCCTGCGCACGTACGGCGCCCACGCGACGTTCTTCGAAGTCGGCAACATGGAGTCCGCCCACCCGGGGTTCCGCGAACAGGTCACCGCCGCCGGCAACACCATCGGCAGCCACTCCGTCAGCCACCGGATCCTGACCACCCTCTCCCCCAGCGACCTCCACCACGAAGTCTTCGACGGCCCCGCCTCCACCTGCTTCCGGCCACCCGACGGTGCCACCAATCCCCGCGTACGCGCGGCGATCCGGGCCGCCAGAATGGTCCAGGTCCTGTGGAACATCGACCCCCGCGACTGGGCCCGCCCAGGAACGCCCGCCATCGTGCACAACATCCTCACCCACGCCCGCCCAGGCGCCGTGATCCTGCTCCACGACGGCGGCGGCAACCGCACCCAGACGATCGCGGCCCTCAACCAGGTGCTACCGATCCTGAAGGCAAGCGGCTACTCGTTCCCACCGCTCAACTGCTGAGCTGCGGCGTACAGCAACATTCGAACGGAGACGGCCGACCGCCCACGGCAGTCCGAGCGGGCTGATTGGACACTCGGACGGCGGCCGGCCGTGAACAACAGCTTCGCCGGTACGGCAGGCCCAGCGCGAGAGTCATTGCACCTGCTCAACCCATGACCCTGTCCTCTGACGTCCGCCTGATCCACGTGCTTCGGCATGCCAATGGGTACCGGACAGAGGTCATCGACCGGTGAGCGCTCGCACCGTGTCATCGGCCGATGACGCCAGCTCGAGGAGGTGCACGATGAGCGACAACCCGAGCATGAACAGCGATCCCGGCGCCGAGGACAGGTCCGCGCACACGTTGGTCCGGCTGGCCGACGTCGCCCTGGAGGTGGCAGATCCGGCCGACGACGTCCGCGGCCGCAAGGTCGTCGACCGCAACGGCGACGAGGTCGGCAAGGTGGACGGCCTGATCATCGACGAGTCCGAGCGGCGGATCCGGTTCCTCGAGGTCGGTTCCGGCGGATTCCTGGGCCTGGGTGAGCGGAAGCAACTGGTCCCGGTCGAGGCAGTCGTCCGCGTCGGCGAGGACACCGTACAGATCGCACCCGAGCGCACCCACGTCGCGGGCGCACCGGCGTACGACCCCGACATCGAGCCCGCGCCGACCTACTACGAGGACATCTACGGGTACTACGGCTATCCCCCGTACTGGGGCCCGTTCCCGCGCTGAGACCTACGTGAGGCGGGGCACGATCTCGTCGGCCAGGCGGCTCGCGAACTCGACCGGGTCGCGGTCGGGCATGAACTGCAACTCGGTGATGCCCAGGCCGGCGTACTGCTCGGCGGCAGCGAAGAACGCGTCCGGGTCCTCGAGCACCCGATCCGTGTAGACGGCCGTCTTGGTGATGGTGTCGTAGTCGCGGCCCTCCGCATCGCAGTGCGCGCGAAGTACGTCCAACTTGCGGGCGACGTCATCGGGGCTGACAGCGAAGAGATTGCACGCGTCGGCGTACCGGGCCACGAGCAGCAGCGTCTTCTTCTCCCCGCCACCGCCGACCATGATCGGCGGATGCGGTGCCGAAAGCGGCGCGGGTACGCAGAGGGTCTCCGCCAGTTGGTAATGGCGGCCCTCGAACGGCCCGTTGTCGCCGCTCCACATCTGCCGGCAGATCCGCAGGCTCTCCTCCAGGCGCTCGAAGCGCTCGCTCATCGGCACCACCGGTACGCCGAGGGCGCGCTGCTCACGCTCGTACCACGAGGCGCCGATCCCGAGGAATGCCCGGCCACTGGACAGCACGTCGAGGGTCGTCACGATCTTCGCGAGCAGGCCGGGATAGCGGTACATCACACCGGTGACCAGCAGGCCCAACTGCACCCGCTCGGTCCGCGCCGCCACGTACCCGAGCGTCGTGTAACCCTCCAGCATCGGCTCGTCCGCGGTACCACGGTGCTCCATCTGGAAGTAGTGGTCCATCACCGTGAACCGATGAAACCCCGCGTCGTCGACGATCCGCGCCGTCTCGGCCAGCGTCGGCGCGATCCGGGAAGCATCGTCCGGACGGGAGTAGTTCCAGTAGTGCAGACCCAGTTCCAAGGCAACCTCCATCGGCATCCGACCCATTACATCACCGCGGAAGAAGGCGCGCTCGGCAGACGTTGAGGGAATAAGGACGGACGGCTGCAACGGCAGGAGTCGGGATCATGGAAGTTCGCCAGCTCGAGTTCTTTGTGGCTGTCGCGGAGGAGTTGCACTTCGGCCGGGCCGCGGAGCGGCTGCACATCGGGCAGCCGGCGGTCAGTCAGCAAGTCGCGCGCCTGGAGCGTGAGCTCGGTGTCCAGCTCCTCGACCGCACCACCCGCCGGGTCAAGCTGACCGCGGCCGGCCAACGGCTGTTGCCGGAGGCACAAGCCACCCTGGTGGCCTTCGGCCGGCTGCGGTCCGCGGTTGCCGAGCCCGCCGGGGAGATCACGGGTTCGCTGAGGATCGGGACGAGCCAGGGGCTAGGAGATCGCCTCGACCAGGTCCTCGACTCGATCGCAACCCTTGCACCCGAGGTCGACGTACGTCTCGTGAGCCTGCCCTTGGCCGATCGTCTCGACGCAGTACGTCGCGGTGAGCTCGACGCCGCCTTCGTGCGGCCCGCCGCGCACGTCACCGGCCTCGAAACCGTTGCGGTCTGGAACGAGACCCTCGTGGCCGCGGTACCGGCGACGCACGTGGCCGCGGCTCGCTCGCTGATAACCCTCGCCGATCTGGCGAGCACACCACTGAGACTGAGCCCACGCGAATCGAACCCCGGTCTGTACGACGTCGTCACCGTCCTCCTTCAGCAGGCCGGCGTCGAACCACCCCGTGGCCCGGCGATCGGCTCCGTGTACGACGCACTCGCCGAGATCGGCGCCGGACCGCCGGCCTGGACCGTCCTGTACTCCTCGGCGGCCGAGCGCTTGCGAGTCAACCGGATCGCCCTGCGGCGCCTGGACGTCCCGCCCCTGCAGACTCTGGTCGCGACCGCTCCAGGACCTCCGGCACCCGCGGTCCGGCTCCTGCTGGACAGCTGCCTGGCCGCAGCCTGACATTCATGCCGATCGATGATGAGTGAACATGCCGAAGTCGCCTTGTTCACAACGGCTTTCACGGCCTGAGATAGACCCATGAAAGCACTCGTGAACACGCCCGCAGGGCTCGTTGTCCAGACCGTCGCCGATCCAGTTCCGGCGCCAGATCAGGCGCTGATCGCGGTACGATCGTTCTCCGTCAACCGCGGCGAACTCGATCTGCTCGCGGCCCGCACCGAGGACTGGCGCCCGGGACAGGACATTGCCGGGGTGGTGGTCGAACCAGCCGCGGACGGCTCGGGACCGACGACCGGAGCACGCGTCGTCGCGCTCGCCGAGGACAGTGGCTGGGCCGAACTCGCGGCGGTATCCACAGCCCGGTTGGCCGAACTGCCCGACACCGTCGACCTCGAGCCCGCGGCCGCGCTGCCGTTGGCCGGTCGAGCCGCGTTGAACACGCTGCGCATCGGCGGCAACCTGCTCGGCAAGAAGGTCCTTGTCACCGGCGCGACCGGCGGCGTCGGGCAGCTCCAGGTCCAGCTCGCAGTCCTCGCCGGCGGCGAGGTCACCGCGATCGGTCGAGGCGAGGCGGCTGAGCTTCTGGTGAAGTACGGTGCCAGGTCCGTCGTACCGGCCGTCGAGCAGGCGAACGGGCTGTTCGAGCTGATCACCGAATCGGTCGGCGGCGAGTCGCTCGAAGCCGCCGTCGGAAGAGTCGCACCGGGCGGCACGGTGGTGGTCTTCGGCGCGAGCAGCCGCCGCAAGGCGTCCATCAACCTGTACGACTTCATCGGTCACGAGGGCGCACACCTGGTCAGCTATCTGTCCTACGCAGACCCCTCCCCCGTCGGCGCCGACCTTCGGACGCTTGTCGACTTCGTCGCCGCGGGGTCCCTCCAGCCGCCGGTGGGCCTTGAGGCCGGATGGGACCAGGTGGACAGCGCCCTCGACGGGCTACGCAACCGAACCTTCCGCGGCAAGGCTGTGCTCACCATCTCCTGATCCCACAACGACGAGGCTGGGTTCTGTTCAGGAAATTGCCGCGCGCTCGCGCCCCTCGACCGTCGGGCGGTCTTCTTCATCGAGACGTACGGCCAGGTGCTCGTCCCATCGTTCGTCCCGATGCGGGTAGTCCGATCGCCAGTGGCAGCCGCGGCTGTCCCGCCGCGCACTCGCCGCGGCGATGACGGATCGGGCCACGGTCGCCAACGGCCCGTTGCCGAGAGCATCGAGTTCTTCCTCAGCTACCTGCAGTTCCGCGCCGTCTCTGCGGATGCCGGCGGCCTCGGTCAGGATCGCGCGGATCCTCTGCGGCTCATGGTCCTGGCCGAGCATCACTGCCTGCGAACGCCCTCGGGTGGCCGCCTGGAGATCGAGCGTCAGCGCCGTCGCGACGCGTCGCCCGAACACCAGCCCTTCCAGGAGAGAGTTGGACGCGAGCCGGTTCGCCCCATGTACGCCGGTCGCCGCCACCTCGCCGACGGCGTACAGGCCCGGCACACCGGTCGCTCCGTCGCGGTCGGTGCGAATGCCACCGCAGAGAAAGTGTTCGGCGGGTGCGATCGGAATCCGGTCGGTCAGCAGGTCGACCCCGATCCGCGCGCAGGATGCCAGTACGGTCGGAAACCGCCGGCGGAGGACGTCCGGCCGGATAGCTGTGGCGTCCAGCCACACGTGGTCGGTTCCGTCGCAGCGCATCGTCGACTCCACCGCCCGGGCGACCACGTCCCGTGGGGCAAGGTCCGCCCGGGGATGCAGACCGGCCATGATCCGCCGGCCGTCCAGGTCGCGCAGTACGGCACCCTCGCCGCGGACAGCCTCGGTCACCAGCGGCAACTGGCCACCGGATGCACCGGTGAAGAGCACGGTCGGGTGGAACTGAACGAACTCCATGTCCACCAACGAGGCGCCGGCGCGGAGCGCAAGAGCAAGTCCGTCGCCGTTCACCGCCACAGGATTGGTGCTCGTCAGATAGGCGTTACCGATGCCACCGGTTGCCAGTACGACCGCGCGTGCGTCGATCTGGCTGATCCCTTCGCCGTCCTCGAGAAGTACGCCGACGACACGACCGCCGTCCGACTTGACGAGGCCGGTGACGCGTCCGTCCACCGTCCGTACGCCCGTTCGGTGCAAAGCGCTACGGAGTGCGCGATGAATCTCCGCGCCGGTGGCGTCGCCGCCCGCATGCACGACCCGGGGACGGCTGTGGCCACCCTCGAGAGTCCTCGCCAACGATCCGTCGGCGTTGCGGTCGAAGCGTGCGCCTCGTGTGATCAGCTCGGCGACTCGCTGCGGCCCCTCCTCCACCAGCGTCCTGACGCTGCGGAGATCGCAGAATCCGGCGCCCGCGGCGTCGGTGTCGTGCAGGTGCTCGTCCGGATCGTCGTCCCCGAACGCGACCGCGACCCCGCCCTGCGACCAGGGTGTACTCCCGTCGCCGGCACTGATGACGAGCACGCTGCGAGTAGCGGCCAGCCCCAACGCCGTCGAGAGACCTGCGACGCCGGAGCCGATCACGACGACATCGACAGAGAGGGTCATCGGGCACCTGCCGGTTTGCCGATGGCAACCATGCGTTCGACCGAACGCCGCGCACGCGCGACGATCTCGGGCGGAAGCTGGACCTCGTCGCGCCCCTCACGCAGGCACTGCAGCAGCAGCTCCGGCGTGATCATCTTCATGAACCGGCACGACGCCTTGGGATTCACCGGCACGAACGACGTGTGCTGGTTCACCTTGCGCAGCTGATGTAGCATCCCGATCTCGGTCGCGACCAGCGCGGTCTTCGCGGTCATGCCGCGCGCGGTCTCCAGCATGCCGGCGGTGGAGAGGATGTGGGTCCGGTCCGCCGGCAGATCGCCGACGCCGGTGAGCCAGATCGCCGACGACGCGCAACCGCACTCGGGATGTACGAGGACCTCTGCCGCGGGGTCAGCCGCGACCTGGGCGCGCAGGTCCGCCGGGCTGATCCCGGCGTGCACGTGACACTCGCCCATCCAGACATCGATGTTGTCGCGACCGGTCTGCCGCCGTACGTGCGCACCCAGGAACTGATCCGGCAGGAACAGGATCGGCCGGTCTTCCGGGATCGAGTTCACCACGTCCACCGCATTGGACGACGTGCAGCAGATGTCGGCCTCGGCCTTCACAGCCGCACTGGTGTTGACATAGGCAACAACCACGGCATCGGGGTGTTCGGCCTTCCAGGCCCGCAGTTGATCGGCGTCGATGGTGTCCGCCAACGAGCAGCCGGCCCGGGCAGTAGGTATCAACACGGTCTTGTCCGGACTGAGCAGCTTGGCGGTCTCGGCCATGAAGTGGACGCCACAGAAGACGATCGTCGAGGCGTCGGTGCCTGCGGCGATCCGGGACAGCGCGAGCGAATCGCCGACGTGGTCGGCGACGTCCTGAATCATCGGCTCCTGGTAGTTGTGGGCCAGGATCACCGCGTCCCGGTCCCGGGCGAGCCGGCGTACCTCTTCCTGCCAGCCACTTGCCATGTCGTGGGCAACGCTCATGGTCGCCTCTCCTTCGTTCGAGGTTTTCGCCTATCAGGCGATAACTAGAGCGACGGTATCATCGCCGGCATGCCCGAAGCCAAGAAAGGTGATGCGGTTAACTTCCCCAGCTATCCGCACGAGGTGCTCGCCGTGGTGCTGTCCGTCCGCGACGGCGCGCTGTGCGTCCTGCTGTGGAAGCGCGGGCGGAGTCCGTACCAGCACCGCTGGGCTCTGCCTGGAGGCGGCGTCCGGCCCACCGAACGGCTCCGGGAAGCGATCACCGGTCATCTCGCGGAGAAGGTCGACGTTCGGGGCGTCGCCCACTTGGAACAACTGGCTACCCACAGTGCGATCGACCGCGATCCGCGGACCCGCGTCCTGGCGACGGCCTATCTCGGTCTGGTCCCGTCCAACCTACGGCCCAACCTGCCGGCGGACACCGGGTGGCACCGCGTGGACGAGCTGCCGCGCACCGCGTTCGACCATCACTTCTTCATCGAGGCGGCGGTCGCGCGGCTTCGCGCGAAACTGTCCTACACGAACATCGGGTTCGCCCTGGCGCCACCCGAGTTCACCATCGCCGAACTGCGCGACCTGTTCAGCGCGGCGCTGGGCTACGAGGTCGGCGCCACCAACCTGACGCGCGTCCTGACCAGGCGAGATGTGATCGTCGCGACCGATCGGACGGCGACCCACGGGCAGTCCGGCGGGCGTCCGGCCACCGTCTACAAGTTCGTGACCCACGAGCTGACCGTGACTGACCCCTTCGCCGCACTGCGGCCGCGCGGCTGACCAAGGGGCTCCCCGAATACCGAGGAGCCCCCGCCTGCGAGGGTCAGGAAGAGCTGACCGAGTACGCGTTGCTGGTGAAGTTCATTCCGCCGGACGACGAGGTGATCTCGAAGCCGAACTGGACCTCGCCGACGGTGGCGTCACCCATCCAGCCGGCGCTGCGGATCCAGTTCAGGACCGCCTTGATGTCGACGGACCCGGAGTTGGTGTTGGAAGTACGGACGAAGGAGAAGACCGCGTTCGCGCCGTTGCTCCCCCGGTAGACGTCCCAGGTGTGGCCACCGACGGTCGTCGTGGTCTGCTTGGAGCCGATCGGGCCGACCGCGCCCTGCTTGTTGGTCCACAGCATGATTTCGTAGGCGTTGTTGTCCGCCCAGATGTCGTACGTCGTCGAGTACGACCCGCTGCCCGGCCGGGTGACGTTGAAGTTGCTGGTCAAACTGCCGAGGGCGCTGACCCGCTTGCCGATGTTGCGGGCCGAGTGCGGGTACGCCTTCACGCCGCCGGTGTTCGGGTGGTCGGCCCAGACTCCCCAGTTGCTGTACGAGTTGGCCCAGATCGTCTGCGGTCCGGCGCCGCTGCCCCAGACATCGTTGCGGAGCGTGTAGCCGCCGTTGGACCAGGTGGCCCACTTGTCCGACGACGACCAGGCCGCCGCGTTCGCCGGTACGGCGGCCACCAGGCCCGCCGCGAGTACTGTCACCACCGCTGTTACTGCTCTCCACCACTTCGTCATTGCCGTTTCCTCTCATCCTTGGGCGTTGAGATGAAGCAGGACTCCTCAGGCAGGCTCCCCGTAGGGGATGCCGAAGCCGTTGGTCGACAGGTAGACCCGGCCGTACACGCGCGGGTCACCGGTGATCGCCTCCCCGGTCGAGGCGTACTGATGGCGGTCGTCGTTCACACGCACCCACGACGCGCCGCTGTCGTCCGAGCGGTAGATGCCGCGCACCCCGGCGACCTCGCCCGAGGTGTACGCGGCCATCTCCGACCGGTGCGGTGCCGCCTTGCCGAAGCCGATCGTGTATGCCTCGTCGATCGATGTCACCGGAAGGTACGTCAGCCCGCGGTCGACGGAGCGGAACAACCCACCGGACCCGGCCGCGAGCCAGCAGTCCCCGGCACGATCCAGTACCGTCTCGAGCTTCCCCGCTCCGGTCGGAAGGCCGCCGGCCGTCGCGGTGAAGGTCGCGCCACCGTTCGAGCTGACGTACGCCTGACCGCTTCCGGGATCGAAGGCGTAGAACATCGCCGGATCGACCCGATCGCCGGCGACGACGGCGTTGACCGGAAGCCCGGCGACCGCGGTCCAGGTCGCACCACGGTCGCGGGAGTAGTGCGCGACCACATCACCCGGCGACCACACGATCGTCCGCGCGTCGGCACTGACCGCGACCTTGCCGGTCTGCGTCAGGTCGGCCGGCTCGCCGGTGAACGGCTGCCAGCTCTTCCCGGCGTCGGTCGAGTACGCGCCACGTTCACCGGCGTTCGCATTCGCCAGCCGTACGACGAACCCCGGGGTCAGCGCCGCGTAGTCGAGACTCGGAGAGGTCCCGCTGACCGGATTCGCCGCCTGCCCGTCCGGCGGTACGACGTCCAACCGGTCGTGCCGGTAGACGCCGATGTCGCCGAGCGCGCTGATCAACGGCGGCCCCCACGGCGGACTGATCAGGTCCAGGACCGCGGTCTCCTCGAGGCCCTGCGCGCGGACGGACCAGTGCGTACTGCGGCCCGCCTCCGCCCCGGTCACGTCGTCCGTACCGAAGATCGTCGCGCCGGTCACGTACAGGACCTTGTCCGAGTCGAACGGGTCGATCGAGATGTCGCCGATCATCCAGCCGAGCTTGGCCGTGCCGTGGAAGTTCAGGTACGGCGCTCCCGACGTGTCGAGCACGATCCGCGCGCCGATCGACTGCCAGGTCCGGCCCCCGTCGATCGAGCGGAAGATGTCGTCGACCGGCCCCCACCGGCTCATCGTGGACACCATCACCGTGCCGGGCCTGCGGGGATCCGTCGAGAGGCCGGCGTACCCGAAGCCTGCTTCCCCGCCGGTGTTCGGGCGCAGCGGGGTGATGTCGGTCCACTCCCCGGTCGCCGTGTCGAGCTTGTGGACGGCGCCGTCGTACATCTCGTACGGCCCCGGCAGATCGCCGTACGTGACGTAGATGTTGCCGTCGGCCCCCAGTTCGCCGTGGTGCGGCAGAAGTCCGGTCGGTTGGCCAGCCAGCGGTGACCAGGTCGCGCCGGCGTCCGTGCTGCGGTAGAGCGGATTCGCAGGATCGGAGACACCGGCGTAGACGGTGCCGTTGCGCGGGTCGACGAACACGAAGCCGATACCGATCCCGGGGCTGCCGGTGGCGGGGAAGCTGTCGACCCGCGCCCAGGTGAGGCCACGGTCACCGCTGCGCCAGAGGCCTTGGTTGCGGGTACCGAAGAAGAGCACGCGGCCGTCGCGGGGATCGACCACCAGGCGCTCGCCCATCGACCGCCCCGGCTCGTTGCCGCCGAGCTTGAACGGCAGGTCCGTCCGCTCGAACGTCCGGCCCTGGTCGCAGGAGCGGAGAATCGCACCGTTGATCGGCGACCACTCGTTCGTATAGGTGCCGACGGCAAGGTACAGGAGCTGCGGGTCGTTCGGGTCGAGGGCGAGGCTCTCGACCCCGGTCCAGTTCCACTCGTCCCAACCGACCCAGTGCAACAGCTGGACCCAGCGCTGGGTCCGAGTGTCGAAGCGGGCGGCACCTCCGATGTCGGTCCGTGCGTAGACCAGACCGCGTTTCGCCGGATGGTGGACGATCCCGGTGACGAAGCCGCCGCCGACGATCTCCACGTTGCGCCAGCGGTAGCCCCCGGCCGACGCCGACGCGGCCGAGGCGTTCGTACCACCGGCGGCCACGAGGGCCGTACCGGCGCCCAGGGCAAGGAACTGTCTGCGTCCGAAGGTCATTGTCACCCCTTGACCGCGCCGATGATGACGCCCTTGGTGAAGTGCCGCTGGATGAACGGGTAGACCAACAACACCGGCACGATCGCGATCACCACGATCGCCATCTTGATCGCGAGTCCGGGCGCCGGCTGCAGGCCCAGCCCGACACCGGTCGCGATACCGCCGGCTCCGGTCGGGAGCGCCTGTTGCTGCACGATGTACGTCCGCAGCACCATCTGCAACGGCCACTTGGTGTTGTCGTTGATGTAGAGCAACGCGTTGAAGAACGCGTTCCAGTATCCGACCGCGTAGAACAGCCCGACGACGGCGACCACGGCCTTCGACAACGGCAGCACGATCCGGCGCAGGATGGACAGCTCCCCCGCGCCGTCGATCCGGGCGCTGTCGATCAGCTCTCCCGGGATACCCATGAAGAAGGACCGCATCACGATCAGGTTGAACGCCGAGATCGCGGTCGGCAGGATCAGCGACGCGTAGTGGTCGATCAGGCCGAGCGAGTTCACCAGCAGATAGCTCGGGATGATGCCGGGCCCGAACAGGAACGTCAGCAGTACGACGAACAGCAACGGCCGGTGGAACAACGATCCCGGCCGGGAGAGTCCGTACGCCGCAAGGACGGTGATCCCGAGGCTGAAGGCCGTACCGACAGCGGTGATCGCCACGCTGATGACCAGCGCCTTCGTCACCACTCCCCCGGAGAGCAGTTGCACGTACGCCGCGATCGTCAACTCCCGCGGTACGACGACCAGGCCGCCCGCACGTGTCACTGCCTCGGTCGAGGACAGGCTCGTCACCACGACGACGTACAGCGGAAACGCCACCGCTAGCGCGATCAGCGTCAGCACCACCGGCTTACTCAGACGGTCGACGATCGTCGGCTCTTCTTCCCAGACAGCTCTTGTCGTCATGTGCGCGAATACACCCCCTGCTCACCCACCATGTGAGCGAATCTGTTGGCCACCAGTACGAGGACGAGACCGACCACACCCTTGAACAAACCAGCGGCTGCGCCGTAGCCGAAGTCGCCGACGAGCAGACCCTGGTAGTACACGTAGGTGTCGAGCACCTCCGCGGCGCTGCCGCCGACGGCGCTGCGTTGCAGGATGAACTGCTCGAACCCGACGGTGAGCGCGTCACCGAGACGCAGGATCAGCAGCAGCACGATCACCGGACGCAGGCCGGGCAACGTGATGTGCCAGAGCCGGCGCCAGCGGTTCGCGCCGTCGGCCGCGGCGGACTCGTAGAGCTCCGGGCTGATCGTCGCCAGCGCGGCCAGGAACACGATCATTCCCCAGCCGGCGTCCTTCCAGATCGCCTGCCCGGTGACCAGCAGGATGAAGGTGTCCGGCTTCGTCATCAGGTCGACGGCCTGGTGACCGTGCTCGCGCAACGTCTGCGAGAGCAGGCCCGCGCCACCGATCATCTGCTGGAACAGCGAGACGACGAGAACCCAGGAGAAGAAGTGCGGCAGGTAGACGATGCCCTGGATGACGTTGCGGATCTTCGCGGACAGGACGCTGTTCAGCAGCAACGCCAACCCGATCGGTACCGGGAAGAAGAACACCAACTGCACCGCGGTGATCGACAGGGTGTTCGCCACCGCTCTCCAGAACGCCGGCTCCGCGAACATCCGCTGGAAGTTGGCGAGACCGATGAAGTCGCTGCCCCGGATCCCGGTGTACGGCGAGTAGTCCTGGAAGGCGATCACGTTCGCCAAGGTCGGGAAGTAGTGGAAAACGCCCAGCAGCACGATGACCGGCGCCACCATCAGCAAGAGCGGCCAATCCCTGCGCAGCCGGTGCCGGAACTTGGCTCCGCCGCGCCGACGCCGGTGAACGGGTTCCTTGACCTCTCGCTTCTCCTCCGCCTTCACCGAAGGCTCAACGGCCGTTGTCACTGAGCACCTTGGCGTAGAAGTCACGGCCTTCGTTACCGCCGTTGTCCTGCCACTGCTTGATCGCCGTCTTCAGGTAACTGACCGGCTTGCGGCCCCGGTAGATGTCCTGCAGCGCGTCGTCGAACGGCTTGTTCAGCGCGGCCATCTTGGCCGGCTGCTCCACCCGGATGCCCTCGAACAGGTTCTTCTCCCGAACCTTGGCCGCCGCGTTCTGCCAGGCGCACATCGACTGGACGTACCCCGGGTACTCGCTCTCGGTGATGGCCAGGGGACGCCCACCGAGGAAGATGTACGTCTGCGAGACTTCCTTCTGCCCGAGCGGCGTCAGCTTCGGCGCGCCGTTGCTCTGCAGTGTGTAGTGCTTGCCCTGGACCCCGTAGTTGTAGAGCTGGTACTCCTCGGTGCCGAACGGCGCCGACGTGTAGTTCAGAACGCCGAGCAGCTCCTTCACCCGTGCCTCGCCGAGCCCCTTCTTGACGAAGGTGAAGATCCCGGCCGGGTCGCCGGTCCAGACGATCGGCGTACCACCGTCGTGGGCGAACGGCAGCACCGGCTGCGGGTTGAACTTCGGGTTGATCGGCATCTGCCGCTGCAACGACTCGTGCCAGCCGCCCAGGCCGTTCTGCCGGATCAGGAACTTGCCGCCCTCGAACAGCGCGTTCTCGTCCGCGCCGCCGCCGGCGACGACCTCCGGGTGCACGTACCCCGACTGGAAGAGCTGCCGGACGAACGCCACGCCCGCCTCGAACTCAGGCGTCTCGATCTTGTTCACCAGCTTGCCGCTGGAGTCCTTCCGCCAGCCTCCCGGCGCACCGAACGCCCGGATCACCTCGTCGGCGACGCTGCCGAACGCCCACCGGCCGGCCTTCGAGTCGGTCAGTTGCTTGCCCAGCGCCAGCAGGTCGTCGGAGTTCTTCGGCGGCTGCGCACCGAGCTGGTCGAAGATGTCCTTGCGGTACATCATCATCCACGGGAACCCGTCGGACGGGAACGGCACCGCCTTCAGCTGCGAGTTCCAGACGCCGTACGCCCAGGCGCGGGTCGGCAGGTTGGCCAGCATCGGGTACGCCGACGCCTTGTCACCGGCCAGGTACGGCGTCAGGTCCTCGAACAGCTTGTCCACCGCCTGGCCGAACCGGGTCAGCCCGGAGATGTTCCAGCCCGGGATGCAGAGCAGCTCAGGTACGTTGCCGGCGGCAAGGATCGGGCCGAGCTTGTCGCCGTAGTCGTTGCCGTTCAGGATGTTGAACTTGATCGGCGCGCCGATCCGCTCGTTGTTCGCGTCGAAGTACGAGTTGTTGGCCAGCGGCGGGATCGGGCTCCACAGCGGAGTCATCGCCGTCACTGCCTTGCCGCTCGGCACCATCTTGTCCGGCACGGCCCGCTTCAGCTCGCTCGGGTAGTGCGTGAAGCCCGGCGACGCGCCGTTCTCGCCCGGCAGGTCCGGCTTGACCGGTTCGTACTGGATGTACTTCGGCAGCAGGCCCGCCAGCTTGTCCTCGGTCTCGGCACGCCCCGACGTACTGGAGCCTGAGCCGCCCTTGGAACAGCTGGTCAACGTCACCCCGCTCGCGGCGGCTGCCGCGCCGGCGCCGAGCAGGGAGATGAAGGTCCGGCGGCTGGCCCCACCGATCGCTGGTCCTGTCACGTCACATCTCCTAGAATTAGTTGGGCTGGTCGCCAAACAAATTAACGCAGGGCGGCCAGCGCGACAAGGTGTAGAACTAGGTTGTGTGTGGTGATGCCACGGCGTAGCGAGCAGGTGCTCGGTGCGGTGCATCGGCGTGCGGGGGCGAAGGACTCGATGCGGAGCATCGTGGCCTTTGCTCACGTGCGGCGAGGTGCCGTGCCGAGTGCCGCGCAGTAGGCGTGGCATCACCACACACAACCTCCCCCAGAACTTCTTTCGACGGGACGGATCTTGATCACACAGACCGCGGACCACACCGACATCCGTGCCATCAACCTGGCCGCGGTGCTCGCGCACCTGCGCCGTTCGGCGCCCTGCTCGCGGGCCGCGATCGCGTCCGGCACCGGCCTGAACAAGGCGACCGTCACCAGCATCGTCGGCGAGCTGCTGGACCGCCGGCTGGTGCGCGAGACCCAGCAGACCCAGAACCATGTCGGCCGCCCGGCGACGCTGCTGGTGCTCGACGGTTCGGCATACGCGACCATCGGGCTGGAGGTGAGTGCGCGGGGTCTGACCGCACTCGCCTGCGACGCGGCCGGCGAGCAGGTACTGCGCTGGCACCGCGCCGGACCGGGTGTCGCTGCCGCCCCGGCGCGGACGATCGCCGCGCTCGGCGCACTGGCCCGGCGGGCGATCGCCTCGGTGCAGTCGTCCGGGCGGCGGGTGCTCGGGATCACGGTCGGAGTGCCCGGGCTGGTGAACCGCGAAGGTGCCGTCGTCCTGGCTGCCGGTCTGGGCTGGCGGGACGTGCCGCTGCGCGCCGAGTTGGAGGCCGCACTCGGCCGGCCGGACATACCGGTGACGGTGGACAACGACGCGTCGCTGGGGGTCCTCGCCGAGCACCTGTACGGCGAGTACGCCGGTACGCCGAACCTGATCCAGCTCTCCGGCGACACCGGCGTCGGCGCCGGCATCATCGCCGACGGCCGGCCGCTGCAAGGACACCTCGGCTATGTCGGGGAGATCGGTCACCTCCGCCTGATCCCGAACGGTCCGCTCTGCCCGTGCGGCCGGCACGGCTGCCTCGAGGCGCTGGCCGGCCTGCCCGCCATCCTCGCCCGCGTCGACAAGACGGTCGACGAGGAGGACTCGCAGCGCCAGCTCGACGCGCTGGTGCGGCGCGCCCACGACCAGGACGCGGAGGTCATCGAGGTGCTCACCGAGGCCGGTACTCATCTCGGTCACGGCATCGCCGCGTTGGTCAACATCCTCAACCCGGAGGTGGTGGTGCTCGGCGGCGGCTACGCCCTGCTCGCCGAGCACCTGGCTCCCGCGATCGACAAAGCCCTCCGCGAAGCTGCCATCGCCCCCGACGCCGGCGGCTGCAGCGTGGCCCCGTCCACCTTCCCGCACACCGCGACTCCCCTGGGCGCCACCGCCCACGCCCTGACCCCGCTGACCCGCGGCCGGCTGCCGGGCTGAGCCCGAGCTGACGCCGAGCCCGCGCAAGCAGAAAGCGCAGATCCGAAGGACCCGGCCGAGGTCTTGACCGTGAGCGCGTGGAATGTCACCCTCGGTCTCACGTCCGATCTGTCGAAGCGCTTCGACAAGCCCAGTCAACGGAGTCGATCGCCATGAGTACTCCACCTGTCCCGTTCCGCGACCCGGCCCGGCCGACCGCCGAGCGGCTCGACGACCTGCTGTCCCGGCTCAGCCAGGACGAGAAGCTCGCGCTGCTGCATCAGTACCAAGCGCCGGTTCCGCGGCTCGGTCTGGACGCGTTCCGCACCGGCACCGAGGCCCTGCACGGCGTTGCCTGGCACGGTCCGGCGACCGTGTTCCCGCAGGCCATCGGCCTCGCGGCGGGCTGGAATCCCGACCTCGTCCGCGCGGTCGGTTCCGCGGTCGGCGACGAGGTACGGGTGTTCCACCACAAGGACCCGGCCAGCGTAGGACTGAACGTCTGGGCCCCGGTGGTCAACCCGCTGCGCGACCCGCGCTGGGGCCGCAACGAGGAGGGGTACGCCGAGGATCCCTGGCTGACCGGCGTGATCGCGACCGCGTACGCGCGCGGTCTGGCCGGCGAGCATCCGAAGTACCTGAAGACCGCGCCGACGCTCAAGCACTTCCTTGCCTACAACAACGAGACCGACCGGTGCACGACGTCGAGCAACCTCCCGCCGCGGGTGCTGCACGACTACGAACTCCCGGCGTACCGCGTACCGATCGAGGCCGGCGTGGCGGTCGCGGTGATGCCGTCGTACAACCTGGTGAACGGGCGGCCCACCCACCTGAGCCCGCTGATCAACGACGTCCTCCGGACCTGGACGACCGACGACGTCCTGGTGGTCAGCGACGCGTACGCACCGGGCAACCTGTTCGGCCTGCAGCAGTACCTGCCCGACGGACCGACCGCCTACGCCGCCGCGCTCAAGGCCGGCGTCGACAGCTTCACGCAGGACGACTCGAACTCCGCTCCGACCGTCGAACGGCTGACCACCGCGCTCGACCGTGGGCTGATCACCGCCGCGGACATCGACGCCGCGGCCCGGCGGGTCCTCGCGATCCGCATGCGGCTCGGTGAGTTCGACCCGCCCGAACTCGACCCGTACCAGGAACTCGAACCCGAACTCGTCAACTGCCCGGCACACCGGCAGCTCGCCCAGGAGGCGGCCCGCGAGTCGATCGTGCTGCTCAAACACGAGAGCCGGCTGCTGCCGCTCACCGCGTCGACGCTCACCCGGGTCGCCGTCGTCGGCCCGCTGGCCGGCACGCTGTCGGCGGACTGGTACGCGGGAACGCTCCCCTATCGGATCACCGCACTCGACGGCATCGTCGAACGCCTGGGTGAACACCGGGTCGAGTACCACGAGGGCGTCGACCGCGTCTGCCTCCGGGTCGCCGGTACGGCGTCGTACGTCACCGTCGGTCCGGACGCGGCACTGCGGATCAGCGCCGAGCGCAGCGAGTTCGACCTGTTCGACTGGGGCGGTGGCGCGTGGGCGCTGCGGTCGGTGCAGAACGGGCAGCACGTGAGCGTTGCCGACGACGGCGAGGTGGTCGCGGATCAGCCCGAACCGAACGGGTGGGAGGTCAAGGAGACGTTCCGGCTCGTCCGGCAGGCCGACGAGGTGCTGATCCAGCATCAGCACAGCGGCCGCTACCTGTCCGTCGACGAGCACGGCACGGTGGTACTGGCCGACGAGGGTTCGGCGTTCGAGGTCGACGTGGTGGTCGACGGCGCCGCCCGGGCGGCCGAGCTCGCGGCCACGGCCGACGTCACGATCGTTGTCGCAGGCAATCACCCGCTCGTGAACGGCCGCGAGACCGAGGACCGGGACAGCCTCGCCCTCCCGGCCGGCCAGGAACGCCTCATCCGTGAGGTCCACGCGGCCAACCCACGGACCGTACTGGTCCTCACCAGCAGCTACCCGTTCGCGATCGGATGGGCTCAGCAGCACCTGCCGGCGATCCTCTGGTCGGCACACGGCGGACAGGAGTACGGCCGCGCGCTGGCCGACATCCTCTTCGGCGACCACGACCCGTCGGGCCGGCTGACCCAGACCTGGTACCACTCGGCCGCCGATCTGCCCGGTCTGCTCGACTACGACATCATCACGACCGACGCGACGTACCTGTACTACCGCGGCACTCCGCTCTATCCGTTCGGGCACGGCCTCAGCTACACGACCTTCGCGTACGGCGATCTGCGGCTGAGCACACCGTCGATCCCGGCGGACGGCGAGGTCAGCGTCACGTTCACCGTCACCAACACCGGCGACCGGCCCGGCACCGAAGTCGCTCAGCTGTACACCCGTCAGCAACGGTCCCGGGTCAAGCAGCCACTGCGGCAGTTGCGTGGATTCCGGCGGGTCTCGTTGCAGCCGGGTGAGACCGTCGAGGTCGAGCTCACCGTTGCGGCGGCCGACCTCGGTTTCTGGGACGTGACCCGCGACCAGCACTGCGTCGAGACCGCCTGCCACAGCATCATGGTCGGCTGCTCCAGCACGGATCTGCGCCTCACCACGACCCTCGACGTCCGCGGCGAACACATCCCACCGCGCAGCTTCGACCTGGCCGCCACCGCCTTCGACGAGTACTGCGCGATCACCCTGACCGCCGCGACTCCCGAGCGCGGCGACGCCGTGATTTCGCTGGAACCCCAAGCCTGGTTGGCTTTCGACGACCTCGTGCTCGACTGCACGAGCTACCGTGCCCGCGCAGCCAACCGCAGCGGCCGGCCGGCCACCATCCAACTCCGCCTGGACGACCCACTGCACGGCCAGCTCCTCACCACCCTGCAGATCCCGCCGACGCACGACCTCATCGAGCTCACAGGTGAACTCACCCCCGTGCCCGGAGTACACACGCTCTACGCAATCTTCTCCGCAGCCGACGTCGTACTGGAGGACCTGCGAAAATTCGCCTGACGACAAGGCGAATCGCCGATAACGTTCGGCAAATGCGTTATTTCGCACAGTTCCGCGCGGGGCTCGGCGAACTCGTGAACGACGCTCTGCAACAGGATCTGGCGAAGGTGAAGGTGATCGACTCCGATGGCAGCAGCCTGATCTTCGATTCCGGTAGCGGCCCGGCGAAGGTCGGCAACCTGGGTTATCTGAAGAATGTCTTCAGTGTGCTCGGATCGGTACGACGATGCGCGGCCGGCCGTGCGGCCGAACAGTTCGCCGAGCAGATCCGCTCGACCCCGATGATGCGTCGGCAGGGCCGGGTGACGAGTTTCCGGACGATGGTGAGCGTTGACGGCAAGCTGATCGGACTACCCCGGCAGACCAGGACCCTGCTCGAGTCCGCGATCGCGAAGACCACCGGGGCGCGTCTCAGCCTTCGTGGTGGTGGCGTGGAGTACTGGGTGATCGGCCGACGTGGCAACGAAACGATGCTGTTCTGCCGACGGTTGACCAGGGGTGTCGACCCCGGCGTCGCCGGCAGCTTGGGGAAGGACCTCGCCACGTTGCTGGTGAAGGCTTCCGACCCGAGACCGGACGACGTGTTCCTGGATCCGTTCGCCGGCAGTGGGTCCATCGTCCGCGCCCGGATCGCGCTGCCGTACGGCCGAGCGACGTACTCGGATCTTGCGGTGGGGAAGGTTCCGCCGGAGCTCCGGCGTTCCAGCCGCGTCACCGTCGTCGCCGACGACGCCTTGGAACTTCCGTCGATCCCGAGCGGGTCGGTGAGTTCGATCGTCACCGATCCGCCCTGGGGCGAGTACGACAAGGGCCTGGACTTCTCCACCTTCGCGCGACAGATGATGGCCAGCTTCGATCGCACGCTGGATCCACGCCGCGGTCGCCTGGTGCTGCTCCTGTCACGCCGGGCAGCCGAGGTGACGCATGGTCTCTGGGCGTCCGCAAACCTTCAGCTGACTCGATCTCACGAGTTGCTGGTCAACGGGCATCCGGCTACCGCCCAGGTCGGAGGCAGGCTCAGCCTTTGAAGGCGCCGTCCATGATGCCGGTGACGAGGCGGCGGCCGACGAAGGCGAAGAGGATCAGCAGCGGGACGGTGGCGAGGAACGAGCCTGCCATCGCGAGACCGAGGTCGACGACATAGCTGTTCTGCAACGCCTTGATCGCGATCTGGGCGGTGTACTTCTCCGGCGACTTGAGGATGATGAACGGCCAGAGGAAGTCGTTCCACGACGTGACGAAGCCGAGCAGCCCCAGCACGAACGCGGCCGGACGGACCAGCGGGAACGCGATCTGCCAGAAGATCTGCCAACTGCCGGCGCCGTCGATCCTTGCCGCCTGCAACAACTCGTCGGAGACCGTCGACGCGATGTGCTGGCGCATCCAGAAGATCCCGAACGCGCTGGCCAGGCCCGGCACGATCAGCGCCTGCAACGTGTCCACCCAACCGAGCTTGGACATGATCATGTACTGCGGGATCACGGCCAGCTGAGTCGGAACGGTCATCGTGAGTACGACGATCAGGAACAACGTGTTCCGCCCAGGAAAACGCAGCTTCGCGAACGCGAACCCGGCCAGCGCACACAGCACTCCCTGGCCGACACCGATGGCCACCGCCACAGCAGCGCTGTTGATCAGCGACCGGACGAACGGCACCGTACTGAAGACCAGTCCCGCGAGGTGGAGCAGGTTTCCGCCGGGGACGATCCGCGGCGGCATCTTGTAGGCGGTGGCGGAGTCGTTGGACGCCACCACGAACATCCAGTACAGCGGGAAGACGGCGACCAGCACGGCCACGGTCAGCAGTACATAGACCCACCAGGGCACGCGGTCGAGCTTTCGATGGCGCCTGGTGGTCACAGCGGTCATGGCTTCTCCCGGCGGATTCGCGTGGACAGCAAGAAGTTGAGGAGTGCGAATGCGACGACGAGGACGAAGAGCGTGACGCCGATCGCCGCGCCGTACCCGAACTTGAACTGGCCGAACCCCTGCTCGAACAGGAACAGCGTGAGGGTCTGGCACTGCCGCACCGGGCCGCAGGTCAGCGGCGCGCTGCGGGACACGAGCAGCGGCTCGGTGAAGATCTGCAGCCCGCCGATGGTCGAGGTCACGATCGTGAACACGATCACCGGACGGAGCGACGGGATGGTGATGTGCCGGAACTGCTTCCAGTTCCCGGCGCCGTCGACCGACGCCGCCTCGTAGATGTCCCGCGAGATGGCCTGCAGCGACGCGAGGTACAGCAGGGTCGTGTACCCGGTCCAGCGCCAGATCACCATCGTCGCGATCATGATCTGACTGCCCCAGGTCGACTGGACGAAGTCGACGGGACCGGCCCCGACCAGGTGCAGCATCCAGTTCAGCAGGCCGTAGTCGCGGTCGAAGAGCTGTGCGAACACGACCGTGGTCGCCGCGACCGACGTGATGTACGGGACCAGCATCGACATCCGGAACAGGGTCGCCAGTCGCAGCCTCACGTGGTTCAGCAGGTGCGCGAGGCCGAGCGCGATCAGCAGCTGCGGAACCGTGGACAGGACCCAGATGCTGATCGTGTTCCGCAGCGCGTTCCAGAACCGCGGGTCGTCGAACAGCCGGGAGAAGTTGTCGAGCCCGACGAAGGTGTGCGCGGCCACCGGGTTCCAGTCGAACAACGCGACGTAGAACGTGAACAGCAACGGGAACAGGCCGAAGATCCCGAAGATCAGGAAGAACGGCGCGATGTAGGCGTACGGCGCGATCCGCTCGCCCAGACTCTCCCGCACCCGCCGCTTCGACACGACCGGTGGCCGGGTCGAGGCGCGCGGCGCGGTGAGACTGCTCGTCACCTCACTTCCCGATCGCGGTCTTGATGTTCTGCAGAGCGGTGTCCCAGGCCTTCGCCGGATCCCCCTTGCCCTGCTCGACGTTGGTGATCGCGTTCAGGAACTCCTGCCCGATCGCCGAGCTGTCCGGACCGATGTAGAACGGCTTCAGGCCGAGCAGGGAGTCGGTGTAGATCTTGCCGGTCGGCGCGTTCGAGAAGAACGGATCCGTGTGCGAGGTGAGCTTCGGGTCCTTGTAGACCGACGGCGTCGAGGGAAGTGAACCCGCGCTGACGTAGTGCGTGAGCTGCGACTGCGGCGACTGCATCTCCTTGATGTAGTCCCAGGCCGCCTTCGGGTTCTTGGCGTTCTTCGGGATCGCGAGGTAACTGCCACCCCAGTTCCCGGCACCGCCCGGAATGGTGGCGATGTCCCACTTCCCCTTCGTGGCCGGCGCGTTCGTACGGATGCTGCCGAGCATCCAGGACGGCGCCGCGACCACGGCGAAGTCACCCTTGGTCATACCGGCCGACCAAGCCTCGGTGAACGAGTTGAGCTTGGCTGTGATGCCGGCCTGTGTCGCGGCCAGTCCGTAGTCGAAGGCCTTCCGCACCTGCGGGCTGTGGTCGTACGCGAGGTTGTGGTCGGCGTCGTAGTACTTCATGTCGCCCTGATTCACGGCCTGGTAGAACACGCTCGTCCCGGCGTTGTCCAGGAACGCCTTGCCGGTCGCGGCCTTGTACTGCTTGCCGACCTCGATGAACTTGTCCCAGGTCGGCCAGAGCTTGCTGACCGCGGCCCGGTCCGTCGGCAGCTTGGCGGCCGCGAACAGGTCCTTGCGGTACGCGATCGCCAGGCCGCCCACGTCGGTGGGGATGCCGAGCACCGGCCCGTCCTTGGCGACGCTCTGCGACCACACCCAGTCCAGGTAGTCCTTCTTCACGTCGTCCGCGCCGAGGGTGCGCAGGTCGACGAAGTTCTGCGGCTGCTCGACGAACTTCGGCATGTCGTCACCCTGGATCAGCACCAGGTCGGGAACCTTGCCTCCGGCAAGCGCCGTGGTCAGCGCCTGCGCCGTCTCCACCGACGAGCCGACCTCGGTCAGCTTGACGTGGATGTCGGGATGTTTCTTCTGGTACTCGTCGACGGCCGCCTTCTGGTTGATCCCGGAGAACGACCAGAAGTCGAACGACTTCTGGTCGGCCGCCCCGGAACCGCCACTCGAACACCCGGCCAGAACCAGTGCGCCGACAGCAGCAACCACGAGCCCGAGACGTACTTTCACGGCAACCTCCCTCACGTTCCGAAAATTTCGGAAACACGGCCGATCATTGCGGGGAACTGTAAGGCTGCGACTGCACAGGGTCAACAGGTCATTTCGAGATTGCCACCGAAACATCCGGGAAATGTTTCGGTGGCGCAGAGCTACACTCGCCGCCATGACCGCTAGCAGCGATTCCGCGGCGGCCCCGACCGGCCGGCCGATGACCGTCGCGCAGATCGCCGAACTCGCCGGCGTCTCGATCCCGACGGTGTCCCGGGTGATCAACGGCCAGTCCGACGTGTCACCCACGACCCGCGCCAAGGTCGAGGGCATCATCCGCACCCACGGCTTCCGCCGGCTGAAGAAGCCCGGGACCAAGGCCCCGCTGCTCGAGCTCGTCTTCCACGAACTGGCCGGCGCGTACGCGATGGAGGTCATCAAGGGCGTCGAGCGCGTGGCCGACGAGAACGGGCTGGGCGTCGTACTGTCCGAGATGCACGGGCACACCCCTGGCCGCGGCTGGATCGAAGGAGTGCTGGCCCGGCGGCCGACCGGCGTGATCGCAGTGTTCTCCGGCCTCACCCCGACCCAGAGCGACCAGATCCGCAGCCGGGACATCCCGTTCGTCCTGGTCGACCCCGCCGGCGACCCCGGCCACGCGTTCCCGTCCGTTGTCGCGAGCAACTGGAGCGGAGGACTCTCGGCCACCCGCCACCTGCTCGAGCTCGGGCACCGGCGGATCGCGACCATCACCGGACCGACCCAGATGCTGTCCAGCAGGGCCCGCCTGGACGGCTACCGAGCGGCCCTCGACGACGCCGGTACGCCGGTGGCACCCGAGCTGATCTGCGAGGGAACGTTTCAGGCCGAGGACGGACTGACGCACGGGCACGCCTTGCTCAGCCTCGCGGAACCGCCGACCGCGGTCGTCACGCACAACGACCTGCAGGCCTTCGGCCTGTACCGCGCGGCCGCCGAGCACGGCGTACGCATCCCGGCCGACCTCAGCGTCGTCGGCTTCGACGACCTGCCGATCACCAACTGGGTCACTCCCCCGCTGACCACCATCAGGCAACCACTCACCGAAATGGCAGCCGCCGCGGCGAACATGGTGCTCACCCTCGACCGCGGCGAGCCTCTCCCCCACCACCGGCTCGAACTCGCCACCGAACTCATCGTCCGAGCCAGCACCGCACCGGTACCGCACTAGCTGAACCACCGGGCACCGGTTCCGGTTGGTACTACCGTGGACGAGTGAATGGTCGGGTGGCCAATCTCCTTCTGCTGGTCGTGCTTCCGCTTGCCGCGGTGTCGGGTCTCTGCATGTTCGTCTTCGGCGGCGGCCTCGTGTGGCCGATCGCCTTCCTGCACGGGGCCGTCGGCCTGGCCGTCGTCGTCCTCGTTCCCTGGAAGTCGCTGGTGGTACGTCGAGCGCTGCACCGCGCGCAGCGGCCCGGCCGGGTCGTCTCACTGCTCCTGATCGCAATGACGGTCGTTGCTCTGGTTACCGGCGTGGCTCACCGAGCCGGTGTTCTCCTGGCCGGCTCACCCGTCACGACGCTGCAGCTGCATGTCGCCTCCGGCGTCGCTGCCGCGATCCTCACGCTGTGGCATGCGCACCATCGACGGGTCCGGGCACGCCGGACCGACCTCTCGCGGCGCGGGTTCCTGCGACTCGGGGTGGTCGCGGCGACAGCTGGAGTCCTCGAGGGAACCGCCCGTGCGGCCAGCGCAGTGGCCACACCGTCCGGCGTACGTCGATCCACCGGCTCGTTCAAACTCGCGTCGTCCTCGGTCGCCGCGATCCCGATCACGTCATGGCTCTTCGACCCGGTGCCCGAGCTCGACCTCACGTCCTGGCGGCTGACCGTGTCGACCGGCGGCGCATCCCGCGTCTGGTCCCTGGACGATCTCGGCGGCTGGGACGACCGGCTGATCGCAGTCCTGGACTGCACCGGCGGGTGGTGGACGGAGCAGGAGTGGTCCGGGGTACGAGTGAGCAGACTGCTCCCTGCCGGTGCGACCGGAACGGTAAAGGTGACGAGCGCGACGGGCTACCACCGTCGGCTCCCGCTGACCGACCACCTGCTCCTCGCCACCAGCGTCGGCGGTAACAGCCTCAGTGCCGGGCACGGGGCGCCGGCCCGCCTGGTGGTCCCCGGCCGGCGGGGCTACCACTGGGTCAAGTGGGTCGTTCGTATCGAACACGACAGCCGTCCGTGGTGGATCGAAGCGCCGCTACCACTGCAGTGACACCGAGCTATCTGCCGGCGCCCGCGGACGTCGTGACGGTGGGCCGGCTCCGCCTGAGCGAGCTCACTTTGCATTCCTGGGACGTTCGCAGTGCGTCCGACCCAGGCGCAACCCTCGACCCTGAAGCAGTACCGCAGATCCTCCAGGCCGCCACGAGCAACCTCAGCTGGATCACCAAACCGGCCAACCTCAACGGCCAAGAGGCCACCCTGCGCAGCGTCTTCGCCGGCTACTGACCTTCGCCGCCATCGGGTGAAATGCTTCACCCGATGGCCGGATCCGGTCGCTTGCTGGACCGCGTTATGCCCGCTTCATATGCTCGACTTCGGAGTGAAACATTTCACTCCGGGAGCGTCGAAGGAGCCGGTAGATGGAGCGCAGCGGGAGGAGGGCGGCCGGGGTTGTCGCGGCGATCGCACTCGTAGTGGGCGGCCTGGGCGGCGTGGCCGGGTGTTCGTCCGGGGCGAAGTCGCCGTCCGCGTCCGGGCCGGTGACGCTGACCTGGTGGGGCTGGAACGCGTTCGACAACGTGAAGGCGATCAAGGAGTTCCAGGCCGCGAATCCGTCGATCAAGGTCACGTACAAGCAGTACGCGTACAACGACTACATCACCGCGCTGCGGCCCGGGTTGTCGTCCGACAAGGGCCCGGACGTCTTCCAGGTTCAGCCCGGCGACCTGACCACGAACTTCGGCCCACTGGCGGTTCCGGTCGAGGACCGCGCGGCCAAGGACCTCGGCCAGGACTGGGCGAGCAAGTTCAACCCGGAGGGGCTCAGCCAGCTGCAGCTGGACAAGAAGCAGGTGGCATTGCCGGCGTACATGTCGGCGGCCGGACTCGTCTACTACAACAAGAAGATCCTCGACCAGTACGGGCTGAAGGTGCCGGCCGACTTCGACCAGTGGAAGCAGGTCTGCGCGACGCTGAAGTCCCACAACGTCAAGTGTCTCGCGCACGGGGCCAAGGACGCGTGGGTCAACCTCGACGTGTACCTGTCGCTGATCAACAGCATCGCGCCGGGCAAGGTGTACGACGCCATTCAGGGCAAGGCGTCGTGGACGGATCCGGAGTTCGTGACGGCGATGACGGCCTGGTCGGACCTGTTCACCAGCGGGATCATTCCGCCCGGTGCCACCGCGGCGACCGAGTACCCGGACGCGCAGACCACCTTCCTGTCGGACAAGGCCGCGTTCATTGCCCTCGGCACCTGGAACACGCCGGCGACGATGACCAAGACGGGCCAGGTCGACGCCCAGAAGACCGTGACGAAGAAGATCGACGGGTTGTTCCTGTCGGCGCCGTTCCCGGCACCGGTCACCGGCGGCCGGCCGACCAAGCTGTTCGGCGGCCCGGACAACGGGTTCGCGGTGTCGGCGAAGTCGTCCAAGCAGGACGCGGCGTTCAAGTTCCTCGAGTTCCTCACCGCCGGCGACGGCCAGAAGATCCAGGCGGCCGGCGGAAACATTCCGGCGATCACGTCGATCAAGGTCGCGACCACCGACGTGATCAACCCGATCCAGGCGGCCGACATCGAAGGCCAGCAGCAATCGCTGACCGACCTGGTCGGCGCCCGGCAGATCCCCTACAGCGATCTCTCGACGGCCCTCGGCGACGCGCTGTCCGCGGTGGCCGCCGGTACGTCGTCCCCGGAAGACGCACTCAAGAAGGTGCAGACCGCGTCCCAATCGGTCAGCCGCTAGGCCATGACCGTACTGATGCAACGGGAGATCGTGGCTCCGGCCCCGGAGCGCACGCGTCGCCGTAACCACTCGCGCTCGGACTACTTGTGGGCGCTACCGGCACTGATCCTGGTCGTCGGTGTCATCCACGCGGGCATCGCGGCCAACGCGTTCTACTCACTGTTCAACTGGTCCGGCGTGGGCGCGCCGACCAACTACGTCGGCGGCGCGAACTACTCGAAGCTCCTGCACGATCCGATCTTCTGGCAGTCACTGCGCAACACCCTCGTCTTCGCGGTGGCCACAGTTGCAATCCAACTCGTACTCGGACTCGCGCTGGCCATCCTCGTTCGAACCAAGGTCCGGCTGCGTGGGCTGCTCCGCACGCTCGTCTTCGTTCCTGTTGTCCTCGCGCCGGCGGTGGTCGCCACCTCGTTCCGTACGCTGCTCACGCCGGACGGCGGATTCAACCAGCTGTTGCAGGGCCTCGGGCTGAGCGGTTTCGACCAGGCGTGGCTGGCTGATCCGAGGACGGCGTTCGGCACCATCATCCTGATCAACGTCTGGCAGTACACCGGGTACAGCTTCCTCATCTACGACGCGGCGATCGGCCAGATCGATCGCGGTCTCTTCGAAGCCGCGCGGATCGACGGCGCCGGCACCTGGCAGCTGAACCGGACCGTGCTGGCACCGATGCTCCGGGGCTCACACCTCGTGCTGATCGTGCTCGGCTTCATCAGCGCGCTGAAGATGTTCGACCTGGTGTTCCTGACGACCGCGGGCGGACCGGGTACGACGACGCAGGTGCTGACCGGCTACATCTACAAGCAGGTGATCGCGCAGTTCCACGCCGGGTACGGCGCGGCGATGTCGATCGTGCTCGTACTGCTGGCCCTCGTCTTCTCGATCCTGCAGGTCCGCCTGTCGACGAGCGAAAGCCGGTAGCGACGTGTTCCAGTTCCAGAGGATGCCTGGCCGGGTACTCAGCCAGTTCCTGGTGATCGTCGCGCTGGTGGTGCTCGTCGTACCGCTCGTGCTGATCCTGAAGGAATCGTTGTCCGGCGAGGGATTCGGCAACTACTCGGTGGTGCTGTCGTCGACCCCGTTCCTGCGGTTCTTCATCAACAGCCTGATCGTCTCGGTGTCGACCGTGCTGCTGGTCATGTACGTCGGGCTGAGCGCGTCGTACTGCTTCGCCGTACTGCGGCCGCGAGGCTCCAGGGCCGGCGCCGTCGTCATCCTGACCGGGCTGGCGTTGCCCGCGATCGCGCTGGTGGTGCCGCTGTACTACGTGATCCAGGCGATCGGGCTGCTCGACACGTACTGGTCGGTGATCATCCCGCTGACGGTGATCTCGATACCGTTCGGAGTACTTGTCAGCAGCAACTACATCCGCGGGCTGCCGGCCGAGCTCTACGAGGCCGGGCGCCTGGACGGGGCGAACGCGTGGCAGTTCTTCTGGCACATCCTGGTGCCGGTCTGCCGGCCGATCCTGTCCGTGGTCGCGATCTTCACCTTCCTGGCGGCCTGGAACGAGTACCTGCTACCGCTGCTGTTCATCCAGTCGACGGATCTGCAGGTGCTCACGCAGGTGCCGACGTACTTCCAGAGCGAGCGGCTGGTCGACACCCCGAAGATCTTCGCGGCCGACATCCTGATCTCGCTGCCCGTCGTCGTCGTGTTCATCGTTCTGCAGAAGACCTTCCGTACCGGCATCTCCGCCGGCGCGGTCAAATGAGCGTCAGATGAGCAAGGAGCACCGATCGATGGATCGACCGAAGATCCTCGCGTACTACTTCCCGGATTGGCACCAGGATCCGCGGAACGCGAAGTGGTTCGGCCAAGGCTGGGACGAGTGGACGCTGCTCGCGGCGGCGAAACCACGGTTCGACGGGCACCGGCAGCCGCGCATCCCGCTCGACGGACGCTTCGACGAGGCGTCCCCCGCGGCCGCGGAACACCAGATCGACCTGGCCAGGCGGTACGGCGTCGACGGCTTTCTGGTCGACTACTACTGGTACGACGACGGGCCCTACCTGCAGGGCGCCCTCGACGATGGGCTGCTCGCAGCCCGGAACAGCACCGACATCGAGTTCGCCCTGATGTGGGCGAACCACGAACTGGTCGACATCTTTCCCGCCAGTGACCCCGACGGTGACCCGGCCGGCCCGCCCGCGCGGCGGCTCAAGAACGGCGCGATCGACCGGACCGCCTTCGAGAAGCTGGCCAGGCACGTCATCGACGCCTACTTCTCGCGCCCGAACTACCTCACCGTCGACGGCCGGCCCTGGTTGACGATCTACGAGGTCGGCAATCTCGTCCGCGGCCTCGGCGGTGTCGCGGAGACGGCCGACGCCCTGCGGTGGTTCGACGAGCAGACCAGGCAGGCAGGTTTCAAGGGGCTCCACCTGGACGCGGTGATCTGGGGCGTCGGCGTGCTCCCCGCAGCGATCACGCTCGACGATCCGGGCCAGTTCGTGAAGAAACTCGGCTTCGTCTCCACGACCTCCTACGTCTGGGTGCACCACGCCGACCTCAGCGGTTTCGAGTTTCCCCGGTCCGGGATCGCGCCGCTGCGCGCGGCGGCATTCGCGGAGTACGAGCGGTACGCCGCGGAGCTCGACGTACCGTTCTATCCGAACGTGACCGTCGGGTGGGACGCTTCGCCGCGCACCGACCAGGGTCGGGAGTTCGTCCGCGGGCGCTATCCGTGGACGACCACGTTCGATCCCTCGCCGGCCGAGTTCCGCGAAGGCCTCGTGCTGGCCCGCTCCTTCCTCGAGCGGCACCGCCCACCGAATCCCGTCGTTACGATCAACGCCTGGAACGAGTGGACGGAGGGATCGGTGCTGCTCCCGGACACTCACTACGGTCACGGCTTCCTGGAGATGATCCGGGAGGTGTTCGGCTAGTGGGAGAAAAAGTGGCGAAGAATGTCACCATCAAGGACGTTGCCGCCCTGGCCGGGGTGTCGATCGGTTCGGTGTCCAACTACATCAACGGCACCAAGGCGGTCTCGGACGAGACCCGGGCGCGGATCGAGCGCGCGATCGAGGAGACCCGGTTCGTTCCCAACCGCGCCGTACGCACGCTCCGTGGAAACCGCACGCACACCCTGGGACTACTGGTTCCCGACGCCGCAAACCCCTATTTCACGGAGATTGCCCGCGGGGTCGAGGACGTCGCCCGGAGCCGTGGCTTCGTGCTGGTGTACTGCGACACTGCCGGCGACCCGGTCCGCCAGGGCACGTACATCCGCAACCTCGCCGAGATGCGGGCCGGCGGGCTGATCATCGCGTCGGCCACCGCGGAACCACCGGATCTCGGCGACCTCGAGTCGATCGGCACCCCGATCGTCGTCCTCGGGCACGAGGGCATGGCGCTGAGCACGCCGGCCGTCATCGTCAATCAGCACGAGGGCGGATTCCTGGCGATGAAGCACCTGCTCGACCTCGGTCACCGGAACGTGCTGTTCGCCGGTGGCCCTGGCGGCGATCTCGTCCTGAAAGCACGTTTCGAAGGTGCACTGCAGGCGATCGAGGCGGCCGGTGAGGATCCTCACCTGCTGCAGCGCGCCGACGCGGCCGGCCGCACGGTCCGTGAGCGCAGCGAACTGGCCGATCTGATCACCGCGATGAGCCCGCGCCCGACGGCGGTGCTCTGCGGCAACGACATGATCGCGATCGCGATCGTCAACAAACTCATCCGGGACGGCTGGTCGGTCCCCGGCGACATCGCGATCGTCGGGTACGACGACATCAGCGACGCGCAGCTCGCGGTCGTGCCGTTGACCACGATTCGGCAGCCGGCCCACGACATCGGCGAGTCGGCGGCACGGCTGCTGTTCGAGTCCACCGACCACCCGTCCCGGCCACAGCGTCAGGTCACCTTCACCCCGGAACTCATCGTGCGCGGCTCGACCATTCAGCAAGGGAGTCGGACAACATGGCGTTCAACAGATCAAGGATCCTCAAAGTAGCGACGGCACTGCTCGCGACGATTGCTCTGACCAGCCTCGGCGCACCGCCGGGGGGTGCTGCTGGTGTCACCACCTGGAACGGCGCCACTCCCCCGCTCGCGACACCGTGGACTGCGCAGGTGTCTCCGAGCAACGCGTTGCCCGACTACCCTCGACCACAGCTGGCCCGGCCCACCGCGGCATCGCCCACGTGGACGAATCTGAACGGGCTGTGGCAGTTCTCGTCGTGGGACGGCTTCTCCCCCATCCCCTTCGGACAGAGCCTCAGCGGGAAGGTGCTGGTGCCGTACCCGATCGAGTCCGTGCTGTCCGGCGTACAGAAGCACTACGACTACATGCTGTATCGCCGCACCGTCGACGTACCGAAGACGTACACGCAGGACGGCCGGCACGTGCGGCTGAACTTCGGCGCGGTCACGTACGACGCCACCGTCTTCGTGAACGGTCAGCAGGTCGCGCGGCATCTCGGTGGGTACGACGCCTTCAGCGCCGACATCACGAGTGCGCTGACCGCGAGCGGGCCGCAGGAGATCGTCGTCGCCGTCCACTCGCCGGTCGACAGCGAACACATCCCGGTCGGCAAGCAACGCCTCGATCCGGGTCCGCTCGGCGGCGTGTGGTTCACCGCGTCGTCCGGCATCTGGCAGACGGTCTGGCTGGAGCCCGTGGCGTCCACGAGTATCGCGAGCTTCACGGCGACGCCTGATGTCGACACCGGTTCGTTCACAGTCAGGGCGACGTACAACGGTGATGCCAGTGCTGCGATGCTGGCGGTCGACGTCTTCGACGGGACTCGAAAGGTCGCGTCCGGTGTTGGGGCGGCCAACAGTCCGCTGAAGGTCGTCGTACCCCGTCCGCACCTGTGGACTCCGGACGATCCGCATCTGTACACGTTCACGGCCCGGGTGAAGTCCGACGCGGTGGAGAGCTACGCGGGTCTGCGCGAGATCGCCGTCGAGCGGGTCGACGGGAAGCAGCGGGTGACCCTCAACCACCAGCCGACGTTCCTGCTCGGCACGCTCGACCAGGGATTCTGGCCCGACGGCATCTACACCGCACCGACGGACGAGGCGCTGAAGTTCGATCTGCAGAAGACGAAAGACCTCGGTTTCAACACCATTCGCAAACACATCAAGATCGAGCCGGCCCGCTGGTACTACTGGGCGGACAAGCTCGGACTCATGGTCTGGCAGGACATTCCGGCGATGACGCCGGAGAGCAGCGGCAGCCTGACCGCCGGCGAGAAGGCGAACTTCCGGGCGGAGGCGGGCCGGATCGTCGGGCAGCTCGGCAACGTCACGTCGATCATCGGCTGGATCCCGTTCAACGAGGGCTGGGGGCAATGGTCGGTACAGGCCGCCGCCGACGTCGGTACGCAACTCAAGACGCAGGATCCGTCCCGGCTGATGAATCCCAGAAGCGGGTCGAACTGCTGCTACACGCCAGGCGATCCAGGTAGCGGCGACGTCATCGACTGGCACGTCTATCCCGGTCCGGCGCTACCGGCACCGGACGCGACGCGCGCATCGATGGACGGCGAGCACGGCGGGTACAACTACTCCGTCGAGGGGCATCGGTGGCCCGGCGCACCCACCGACCTGCCGAACTCCGTGACCAGCAACGCGGCCCTGACCGACGCGTACGTCGCCAACGCCACGGTGCTCCGGGACCAAGGGGCGCCGTACGGACTGTCGGGTTCGATCTACACCGAGATCACGGACATCGAAGGCGAGCAGCCGGGCCTGCTCACCTACGACCGCGCGTACGCGAAGGTCGACGAGCAGCGAGTGCGAACGATCAACCAGGAGGTGATCGCCGCCGCGACGAAGGCGCCGCCGACTCCGCCGGAGGGAACACCCGGCTTGAAGGGCATCGACGCGTGGTCCTTCGACGACGGGTCCGGTACATCGGTCGCCGACTCGGCCGGGACGAACCCGCTCGCCTTGACCGGCGCGTTCCAGTGGGTCGACGGCGTTGCCGGTGGAGCGGTCGAGTTCGGTGGAGGCGGATCCGCGGCGACAACAGGTCCGGTGCTCAGGACGGACGAGACCAATTACAGCGTGTCGGCGTGGGTGCGCTTCAACCAGCTCGGCGGCGGGTTCCAGACGGTCGTCGGCGAGGACGGCGACCAGAACAGCGCGTTCTTCCTGCAGTGGTCGGGAGCGGACCAGCGCCTCGCCTTCGCTGCACTTGGTACCCGCGCGGTCGCCAAGGACGTCGCCGTACAGCCGGGACGTTGGTACCACCTGGTCGGCGTACGAGACATCACCGCGTCGACGCTGACCATCTATGTGGACGGTCAGCAGGCGGGATCGACGTCGGTACTCGGATTCGGCGACAAGGCTACCGGTCCGCTGACGATCGGCCGCGGCCGCTTCGGCGGCGGCCCGGTCGACTTCCTCGACGGCGCGGTCGACGGCGTCCGGGTCTTCGACCGCGCCCTCACGCCGAGCGAGGTCGCCACCCTCTACGCCCAGAACGGAGGCTGATTTCCTCTGCTCATTCGGTTGCCAGGTCGATGGCCAGGCAGTTGGCGACGTCGTGTGGCGCGGTGTCGGGGAGGCGAACGACGAGGACTCCGTGCGCCTGCTCGAACGGGACGGGGCCGTGGCCGAGGAGGCGGACCGCGGTCGCCGTCTCGTGGCCGGCCAGGCTCCGGACGACGGCGCGGCCGTCGTCCGGCTGGGCCATTTGGAACGCGTAGAGGGTGTTGTCGCGGCGGGTGAAGCGGAAGTCGGAGCTCGTCCAGTTCACGCGGTCCTCGGTGAAGCCCTTGATCACCACGGTCGAAGGACCCTCGCCGAAGACGCGGAACGGGCGGGTGCCGTAGATGCCTTCGCCGCAGACCTTGGTCCAGGCCCCGAGGTCGTCGAGCAGTTGCGAACACTCGAGGTCGATGGCGCCATCAGGTAGCTGCGGCACGTTCAGCAGCAGGTTGCCGTTCTTCGAGACGATGTCGACCAGCATCTCGATCACATGCCTCGAGGTCTTGTAGACGTCGCGGACGTTGTAGAACCAGTCCCCGACCGAGGTGTCAGTCTGCCACGGGGCAGGATGGATGCCGGGCGTCTGGCTGCGCTCGATGTCCATCACCCCGACCGCGCTCACCTCCGGACGGCGGTCCTTCTGCTGGTACACCGCCCGAGGGTTGGTGTTGTACAGGTGCGACACGGCCTGGAGGCCGGGCGTGTAGTCGACCTCGCCGAACGGCAACGGGCCGTCGGAGTACAACAGGTCCGGCTGGTAGCGGTCGATGACCTCGGTCATCACCTCGAGCCAGTGCCGGTGCCACGCGGGATCCTCGCTGTACCAGGGATCCTGCACCACCACGTCGACCTCCGGCAGGTACTGGCGGTTGTCGAGGTAGAGGTCCCGGTACGCCGGATCGGAGCCGTCGTACGGTACGCCGGCGAACGGCCCGTGCTTGTCGGCGCCCTTGTTGACGGCGAGCCATCCGAGCGTGGCGCCGAGGTGCTCGGTCAGCCCGAACGGCAACCCGCGCCGCTCGGCCGCGTCCTTCCACAACCGGACGATGTCCTTGCCCGGCCCGACCTTCACCGAGTTCCACGGGTTGACGGCCGACTCGTAGTTGAAGAAGTTGTCGTGGTGCATGGCCTGCGCGACGAAGTACCGCGCACCGGCCGCCACGAAGCGGTCCATCAGCTCGTCCGGGTCGAACCGCTCCGCCTTCCACAGCTGTACGACGTCCTTGTACCCGAACTGCGACGGATGCCCGTACGTCCGCAGGTGGTACCGGTACTGGTCGCTTCCTTCCCGGTACATGTTCCGCGCGTACCAGTCGCCGTACCGGGGAACGGACTGCGGTCCCCAGTGCGACCAGATACCGAGCTTCGCGTCCCGGAACCACTCCGGGCAGTCGTACGTGGACAGGGACTCGAAGGTTGCGTCGAACGACACAGGTTGCTCCTCGTCAGGGATGATGGACCGGCCGGTGTGCTCCGGCCGGTCCGCGGAGGTGCTACTTGTTGGGAATCTTGTCGTAAGCGTTCTGCTGGATCTCCAGGTAGCGCTTGAGGCCGAGACCGTCGAGCCCCTTGACGTAGCTGTCCCAGTCGGTGTCGAGGTTCTTCGAGCCGGTGATGAACTGCAGCGCGTTCTGCTGGACGTAGCTGTCGAGGTTGGTCTCCAGGGTGGCGACCTCGTTGGCGAGGGTGGGGTCGATCCAGACCTTCCAGAACGGATAGATCTGGGACTTGTCCTCGTGGCCGGCGTACAGCTTCGTTGCCTCGAACAACTTACGCTCGTACCCTGCCTGCGAGTAGATGTCGGTGCCGATCGCCTCGGAGTTCCGGAAGTGGGCAGTGTTGTTGTACTGCGCCATCGCGCCCCACCCGGAGTTCCGCGGCGCCGTGCCGGGCTTCTGCGGGATCTGCTTGAAGACCGGCTTCAGTGACTTGTCGAGCGCGACGTCGTTCGGACCGGGCTCGGTCCAGCCCTTGCCCTCCATCCCGAACTGGCCGTTGATCTGGCCCGGGTCGGTGAAGATGTAGTCGAGCATCTTGATGGCCGCGATCTGCTTCTCCGGCGTCGCCTTGCTGGTCAGCACGAAGGTCGCGCCCGGCGCACTCGGGAAGTTGTAGCCGGTGTAGTTGGCACCGTTCGGGCCGGTCAGCGGCGGTACGGCGTCGTACTGCTTGTCCCGTCCGTCCGCCGAACCGGTGTTGACGAAGATGCCCGGGTGCAGCACGGTCGCCGAACCGAGGATCACCGTACCGGCGTGGTTGCCCTGCTGCGAGAGCGCATCCCCGTTCTGGGTGAAGGCGCCCTTGTCGATGAGGCCTTCCTTGTAGAGGGAGTTCAGGTACTTCAGGCCTTCTCGCCAGCCGTCCTTGTTCGCCTGGATGTCGACCTTGCCGTCCTTCAGCACCAAGCTCGAGTTGTTGTACCCGCTGGAACCCTGCGGATCGTAGATGAACGCGTTCATGAAGTACGGGATCAGGAAGTCCCGCACATCGGCGCTGAGCGGGATCTCGTCCGCCTTGCCGTTGCCGTTCGGGTCCTGTGTCTTGAAGGCCTCCAGGACCTTGCGCATGTCCTCGGTCGTCTTCGGCTGCTGCAGTCCGAGTTTCTTCAGCCAGGCCGAGTTCATCCAGAGCTTGTCCTGGTACGAGCAGTGGAAGCAGTCCACCCACTGCGGCAGGCCGTAGATCTTGCCGTCGGGCGCGGTGGCCATCGCCTTCCACTCGGGGGTGGAGTCCAGGGCCTTCTTGATGTTCGGCGCGTACTGGTCGATCAGCTGGTTGAGCGGTACGACCACGCCCTGGTTGGACAGCTTCAACAGGTCGGTCTGGGTGAACTGGTCAACCCACGGGATCAGCAGGTACAGGTCCGGGTAGTCACCGCTGGCCAGGGAGATCTGCCGCTTCTCCTTCGCCGGGCCGCCGTCGTACGTCGTGGTCTGCCACTTGATGGTGATGTCGAACTTCTGCTTGATCAGCTTGGTGAAGTCGTTCGTGGCCAGGTTCACGTCGGCGGCCTGCGGCGAGAAGACGTTGAGGGTGACGGCCGGGTTGCCGGTGATCGTGGGCAACGGCTTGCTCGCCGAATCCTTCGAGCCGCCCCCGGAACAGGCCCCGAGGGCGAGTGCGAGGAGGCTGATGCCGGCGATCGCGGCATGCCTCCGCCTACTGAGCTTTACAGACATGGGTTCCTCACAGAGGTTGGGACAGGGCAGAGTGATACCGGGGATCAGCCCTTCACGGCGCCGATCAGGATTCCCTTGGTGAAGTAGCGCGAGACGAACGGGTAGATGAGCAGCACGGGCACGCTCGCGACCACGATCAGCGAGTACTTGAGCAGGTCGGCGAGCTGCTGCCGCTGGATGACGACGGACGCGTCGACGGCACCACCGCCGGTCGTGTTCAGGATCAGGATGTTCCGCAGCACGAGCTGCAGCGGGAACAGGTCCGGGTTCTTCAGGTAGATCAGCGCGTCGAAGTACGAGTTCCATTGCATGATCGCGTACATCAGCGCGACCACCGCGATCATCGGCTTGGCCAGCGGGATCACCACCGACCACAGGAACCGCAGGTCACCACAGCCGTCCAGCTGCGAGGCCTCGACGAGTTCGTCCGGGATCGCCGTACGGAAGTAGGTGCGGGCGATGATCACCTGCCAGACGCCGATCGCCTGCGGGACGATCAGCGCCCACCGGGTGTCGAGGAGACCGACGGACTGCACGACGAGGTAGGTCGGGATCAGCCCGCCGGTGAACAGCATCGTGAACAGGATCAGCGTCATCACGACGTTCCGGCCGACCAGGGTACGGCGGGACAGCGGGTACGCGATCGCGATCGTCATCGTGACGCTGACGATCGTGCCGACGACGGTGTAGAAGAGCGAGTTGAGATAGCCCTGGATGACCTGTGGGTTCGCGAACACGGCGTGGTAGCCGCGCAGGGAGAAGTCGACCGGCCAGAACAGCACCCGTCCGGACGACACCGCCTCGGGGCTGCTGAACGAACTCGCCACGATGTACAGCAGCGGAAGCAGGACGACGAGGAGGAAGACGGACAGCAGCAGGTACACGCAGAACAGGAAGATCCGGTCCGTACGCGGCTCGCGGATCCGCCGTGCTCGCTCCGCCCGGCGCTCCAGCCGCTTGCTGGTCGACGTAGTCGTGCCGGTCAAGGTAGTCATGACCACAGTCCGTTCCCGGTGATCCGTTTCGCGATCATGTTCACGATCAGCAGCAGGCCCAGGTTGATCACCGAGTTGAACAGCCCCACCGCGGTCGCCCCGCTGAAGTCGGCGTTGAGCAGGCCGGTCTTGTAGACGTACGTCGCGATGATCTCGGACTGACTCAGGTTGAGCGGGTTCTGCAGCAGGAACGCCTTCTCGAAACCGATCGCCATGATGTTGCCGACCGCAAGGACCAGGATGATCACGGCAGTCGGCATGATGCCGGGCAGGTCGACGTGCATGATCCGCCGGATCCGGCTGGCCCCGTCGACCCGCGCGGCCTCGTGCAACGCCGGATCGATGCCGGCCAGCGCCGCCAGGTAGATCACCGCGGAGTACCCGGTGGTCTGCCACACGTCGGACCACACGTAGATGTGCCGGAAGTAGTCCGGGTTGCCGAGGAAGTCGACAGCGGGTACGCCGAAGAACCCGAGACCCTCGTTGACGATGCCGAGCCGCGGGGAGAGCACCAGGATCGTCATCGAGACGACCACGACGGTGGAGATGAAGTACGGCGCGTACGTCACCATCTGCACCGTGCGCTTGAAGAGACCGTTGCGGACCTCGTTCAGCGCGAGCGCCAGGACGATCGCGATCGGGAAGCTCGCCGCCACGGTGTAGATCGAGAGCACGAAGGTGTTCTTCACTAGGGTCCAGAACACCGGGTTGTGGAAGAACAGCTCGAAGTTCTGCCAGCCGACCCAGGGGCTTCCCCAGATGCCCTTGATCACGTTGTAGCTCTTGAACGCCAGGACGGCGTTCGACATCGGGATGTACTTGAACACCCCGAACCAGATCAGTGGCACGACCATCAACAGGTACAGGGTCCAGTGCCGTCGCAGGCTGCGCCGGAACCCTTGGATACCTGGGCGTTCGCGCCTCCGCCGCGTGCGTCGCGTGGCCGTCTCACCCGCCGGTGGCCGGACCGTGGTCAGGGTTGCCATGGAACCTCCTTCGTCGGTGCCGTGGTCATGACGTACTCAGCCGATGACCGAGGCCCGCGGTGAGCCGGACCCGCACCCCGTCGTCGCCGTACCGGACCGTCCGTTCCTGGTCGTGGTCCGCGGTCAGGACGGCTTCGGTGCCGTTCGGTGTCCAGGCGATGTCGACGACGACCCCGCCACGAGCCCGCAGCCCGGTCACCCGACCGCTGCGCCAGGCGTCCGGCAAGGCCGGCAGCAGCGCGATGTCGCCGGTGTGGCTCTGCAGCAGCATCTCGGCGATGCCGGCGGTGGCACCGAAGTTGCCGTCGATCTGGAACGGCGGGTGCGCGCAGAACAGGTTCGGGTACACGCCCGCGCCGCTCCCGGGACGGCCGCGGGCCTGATCGTCGGCCGGCCGCAGGAAGGCCCCGATCAGGCGGTGTGCGCCCTCCGCGTCGTGCAGCCGCGCACGCAGGCAGATCTTCCAGGCCAGCGACCAACCGGTCGCCTCGTCACCGCGGAGGTCGAGCGAACGCCGGGCCGCTGCCGCCAGTACCGGCGTACTGTCCGGCGTGATCGCGTCGCCAGGGTGTACGCCGACCAGATGCGACATGTGCCGGTGGTGCGGGTCCTCCTCCGGCAGGTCAGCCGCCCATTCCTGCAACTGGCCATGCGAACCGATCGATGGTTCCGGCAACCGCTTGCGTGCCGTGGAGATCTCCGCGACGAGCGGATCGACGACGTCCAGCAGCGCGGCGGCCTGCTCCACCCGGTGGAAGAGGTCCGAGATCAATGCCAGGTCCATCGTCGACGACACGGTCACCGATGCGGGGCGCCCGTCCGGAGCGAGGTAGTCGTTCTCCGGCGACGTCGACGGCGCCGTACCGAGACTGCCGTCGGGCAGTTCGACGAGCCAGTCGAGGCAGAACTCGGCCGCGCCGCGCAGTGTGCGCCACGAGTCGCCGAGGAACGCGAGGTCGCCGGTGAACTCGTAGTGGTCCCACAGGTGCCGGGCGAGCCAGGCGCCCGCCAGCGGCCAGTTCGACCAGCGCGGATCACCCTCGACCGGGTAAGCCCAGCACCAGGCGTCGGCGTTGTGGTGCGCGGTCCAGCCGCCGCAGCCGTAGCGTTCACGGGCGGTACTGCGGCCCGCTTCGGCAAGCTGATCGATAAACCTGAGCAGTGGCTCGTGGCACTCCGGGAGATTCGTCGTCTCGGCCGGCCAGTAGTTCATCTCCGTGTTGATGTTCACGGTGAAGTTCGAGCTCCACGGCGGCCGCAGGATGTCGTTCCAGATGCCCTGCAGGTTCGTCGGCAGACCACCGGGGCGCGAGCTCGCGATCATCAGGTAGCGCCCGTAGTTGTAGGCCAGCGCGGCGAGCGCGGGGTCGTCGGTACCGACCGATGCGCCGATCCGTACATCGGTCGGCTGCTGCGATTCTTCGGGCTGTCCCACGAGTTCCAGCGACGAACGGCGGAAGAGCTGCCGGTGATCGTTCAGGTGACGGTCGAGGAGGTGGATGAACTCCCGGGTCAGGGCGTTCGACACCGCGTGATCCGCTCTGAGCAGGCACTCGACTGCCGTACGGGTCGGTGGCGTCGACGGTCCGTCGTACCCGGTGGCGGTCGACAGCACCAGAACGATCTCGGTCGCGTCGTCGACGACGAGTTCTGAATCGGTCGCCCGGACCTGGCCGTCGGTGACCGCTCGCAGGGCGATCGCCGCGGTCATCCCACGATCCACACCGTCGGAGTACCGGATCGGCTCGGGGACGTCGCGGTGTGGGGGCGCTACGTCGGCGGGCGCCTGGAGGAGCAGTCCGAGGCCGCCCTCGATCGCATACCCGCGCGACTGCAGTTGTGACGCCAACCGGCAGGTGAGCCCTAGCCCGGGCGCGGAGGCCGTCAGCCGGAGAACCAGTACGTGGTCGGGTGCACTGACGAACACCTCCTGCTCGACACGCACTCCGTCGAGCTCGTACTGCGTCGTCGCCACGGCGGCGTCGAGGTCGAGCGCTCGCTGGTACGCCCCCACGTCCGCCGGTGCGGAACCGCCGACGCGCGTCTCGAGCAGAAGGTCTCCGAGCGGCAGGTACGCCTGCGAGTAGCCGGAGTGGAAACCGCGGGCGAGTTCGTGGGCACGCCGGATGTCGCCGGCCCACAACGCCTCCCGGACCGCCTGCACGGCTTCCGGGCCGGTCGCCCCGAGCGGAGCCGACAGCAGTCGCGCTGTCTCCGGACCGCCCGACCACAGCGTCTCGTCGTTGAGCGCGATGCGATCGTTGGCCGTACCTCCGAAACACATCGCGCCGATGCGGCCGTTGCCGAGTGGCAACGCCTCCAGCCAGGTCGCCGCCGGCCGGTCGTACCACAACCGTTGCCGGCCGGACCGATCAGAGCTCACCAGGTCGCTCATGCGCAGCCCTCCGTCGAGAAGACGAGGATTAATCCTATGAATTTCCCGGATCGTAGCGCTGTCGCGCCTGGTGGTCCATACTGAACGACGTCTGATCGGGAGAAAGATCCCATCTATTACTGACAGTGAGGCGCCATGTCACGCATCACCTCGGTCGAGGTCGTCGATGTCCGGTTCCCGACGTCGCTGACCCAGGACGGATCGGACGCGATGAACAAGGACGGTGACCACTCGGCGGCGTACGTCGTACTGCACACCGACGACGATGCGGTGTCCGGGTACGGCTTCACGTTCACGATCGGGCGTGGCAACGACTTGTGCGCCGCGGCGGCGCGGCAGCGGGCCGAGCCTTTGATCGGGCGGGATGTCGACGAGTTGTGCGGCGATCTCGGCGCGGTCTACCGGGAGTTGCAGTCCGACAGTCAGCTGCGCTGGCTCGGCCCGGACAAGGGCGTCGTACACCTTGCGCTGGCCGCGGTGATGAATGCCGTGTGGGACCTCGCCGCCCGCCGCGCCGGCGTACCGCTGTGGCGTCTGCTGGCCGAGATGTCACCGGAGCAGTTGGTGGACGCCGCCGACCTGCGGTACCTCACCGACGCGCTCACCCGGGACCAGGCGATCACCCTGCTGGCCGGCCAGGAAAGTGGCCGTAAGCAACGGATTCAGGAGCTCGAGGCAACAGGTTACCCCTGTTACACCACGTCGGCCGGCTGGCTCGGGTACTCCGACGCCAAGCTGCGCAGGCTGTGCGAGGAAGCCGTTGCCGCAGGCTACAAACACGTGAAGCTCAAGGTCGGCGCGGATCTGAACGACGACATCCGCCGGTGCGGCATCGCCCGCGAGGTCCTCGGACCGGACGGTCACCTGATGATCGACGCGAACCAGGTGTGGGACGTACCCGAGGCGATCGAGTGGGTCAAGGCGCTGGCCGAGTTCGACCCGCTCTGGATCGAGGAACCGACCAGCCCCGACGACGTCCTCGGCCACGCCGCGATCCGCAAGGCGGTCGCGCCGATCGGGGTCGCCTCCGGTGAGCACGGCATGAACCGGGTGCTGTTCAAGCAGATGTTCCAGGCCGGCGCCCTCGACTACTGCCAGCTCGACGCCGCACGACTCGGAAGCGTCAACGAAGTACTCGCCGTCTACCTGCTCGCCGCCTGGTTCGACGTCCCGGTCTGCCCGCACGCCGGCGGCGTCGGCCTGTGCGAACTCGTCCAGCACCTGGCGATCTTCGACTACGTCGCCGTCTCGGGTTCGCTGGAGCGCCGTGTCACCGAGTACGTCGACCATCTGCACGAGCACTTCGTCGACCCGTGCGTGGTACGTAACGGTGCGTACGTGCTGCCGGCCGCGCCCGGCTACAGCGCCGAGATGTACCGCGACTCACTCGAGACCTACAGCTTTCCCCACGGCAGCTATTGGGCCGCCCAACGACCAACTGAGGAGCTATGACCGATCTGCTGAAGTGGACCACGCCCGATATCGCCCTGACCTTCGTCCTCGACGACGGTCCGGTCCGGCTGTCCGCGGTGCGCGACTCCGCACAGTCCGGAGGTAGCGGGGCGGATTCGAGCCGACCGTTGGTCGAAGTGGCCGCCGTCGGTCACGGTCATTCCAGCAACCGTCAGGTCGGCAGCGTCCTCGGTGGGCGACTGCGGTACGTCGGGCACGAGGAGACCGAGACGACGCTCCGCATCGTCCAGGAGGAGCCGGTCACTGGTCTACGCATCACCAGCGTCTTCGAAGCGCGAGCCGGCGTCCGCGCCTGGACCGAAGCCTCGATGACCGGCCCGGGCTCTCTGGAACTTACGAGCCTGACATCGCTCGTGGTCGGCCTCGCGTCGATCGACGCCGAGCTGTACTCCGCGGCCAACAGCTGGATGGCGGAGAACCGCTGGTCGAAGCGCGCGGTCCGGGACGTATTGGCCGACATCGTCCGCGACCCGCATCACCACGTCGCCAACAGCCGGTACGCCGTAACCAGTACGAACTCGTGGTCGACGGGCGAGGTCCTGCCCATCGGAGTGCTGGTCGGCAGCAGTGCGCCGTACGCGCTGGGCTGGCAGATCGAACACAACGGGCCGTGGCATTACGAGATCGGTGAGACCGCACAGGGTGGTTACCTGCTGCTCAGCGGACCGACCGACCTCGACCACCAGTGGAGCGTCGAACTCACCGCGGACAAGGCGTTCACGACCGTACCGGTGTCGCTGGTCGCCGGGACCGACGCCGACAGTGTCTTCGCGGCGCTCACGCGTCAGCGCCGTGCGATCCGGGCGCACCGGCCGATCGACGACCGGATGCCGATCGTCTTCAACGACTACATGAACACGTTGCAGGGTGATCCGACCACCGAGAAGTTGCTGCCGTTGATCGATGCCGTGGCCGAGGTCGGTGCGGACTACTTCTGCATCGATGCCGGCTGGTACGCCGAAGGCGACTGGTGGAACACCGTCGGCGCCTGGCAACCGTCGGCCACCCGGTTCCCGAACGGACTCGCCGAGGTGATCAACCGGATCCGCCGCCATCGCATGGTGCCGGGGCTCTGGCTGGAACCGGAGGTCATCGGGGTCCGCTCCCCGATCGCCGGCGAACTACCCGACGACGCGTTCCTCACCCGGCACGGCCGGCGGATCGCCGAGAAGGGCCGCTATCTGCTGGACCTGCGCAGCGCCGCCGCTCGCAGGCACCTCGACAGCACCGTCGACCGGCTCGTCGACGAGTTCGGCATCGGCTTCTTCAACTTCGACAACAACACCCAGACCGGACCCGGGACCGACAAGGTCGGGACGTCGCTGGGCCAAGGTCTGCTGGAGCACAACCGAGCGCTGCTGGACTGGCTCGACGGCCTCCACGCCCGGCATCCGGACCTGCTGATCGAGAACTGTGCCTCCGGCGCGATGCGGATGGACTACGCGATGCTCTCCCGCCTCCATCTGCAGTCCACCTCGGACCAGGAACATCCGTTGCTCTACGCATCCATCGCCGCAGCCGCACCCGCCGCCGTACTCCCGGAGCAGGCCGGCAACTGGGCGTATCCGATCACCGGCACCACCCGCGAGGAGTTCACCCTCGCGCTGGTGAACGGCATGCTCGGCCGGCTGTACCTCTCGGGTCACCTGAACCGGATGACGCCGGCCGAACTGGATATCGTACGAGCCGCCCTCGCCGCGCATCGCGCCGTACTCGCCGAGTTGCCGTCGCTCGTGCCGTCCTGGCCGTTGGGTCTGCCGAACTGGACCGACGAGTGGATCGCTCTCCTCCTCAACGGACCCGATGTCTCCTACCTCGCCCTCTGGCATCGCGCTCCGGGGCCGTCGACGACCACGCTCCCGATCCCACCGTCGAGGATCACGCCGCACTTCCCCACCGACCTCGGCGACTGGAGCTACGCCTGGAACGACGACGCTCTGGTCGTCACCACCACGACATCCGAGCCATCAGCTCGGGTCCTCCGGCTGGAGTGACATGCTCACCGCGACGCGCCTCCCCCGGTCAACGCCCGGCTACAGTGCCGAGATGTACATCTTCAGGTTCCGTTCCCGGGTCTCGCGGGCGGCCGGGGAGCGGTCATGAGCCCGAGCAAGCCGGTCACGCAGGCGCGCACCCCCGGCGTTTCACAGACCGATGTCGTCGTCCAGGGCATCCGGCAACTGATCGTCGACGGACACCTCCGGCCCGGTGACCGGCTCCCGATCGAACGGGACCTGGCCGCCGCGCTCGGGGTATCCCGGAACCCGCTCCGCGAAGGAGTCCGCGCGCTGTCGATCATGGGCGTTCTGGAGACCCGCCAGGGCGACGGCACGTACGTCACCGCGCTCGATCCGTCCATCCTGCTCGCCCCGATGGGGTTCGTCGTGGACCTCCAGCACAGCAGTGGAACCCAGAACCTGCACGCCGTACGACGCATCCTCGAGACCGAGGCCGCCGCGCTGGCGGCGCGCGACATCACGTCCGAGCGACTCGCTGCTGCGGAGGACCTGCTCCGCAGCAACGAAACCGAGCTCGCGCGGCCGGACCCCGATCACGAGACGGTGATCGAGAACGACATCGCCTTCCACCGGATCATCGCCGAGGCGTCGGGCAACTCGGTCCTGGCCGCACTCATCCACGCCCTCGGCGGCCGTACGATGCGCGACCGGCTCCGCCGGTCCATCGCCCAGCCCGGTGCCGACGACACCGCCCACCGCGAACATCTCTCGATCCTCGCGGCCCTCACCGCCCGCGACCCCGACCGCGCCCGGACCCGGATGTCCGCCCACCTCTTCACCGTCGAGGACTACCTACAGAGCCGGCCCGACGCCGAAGGATGACTCCTCAGATGAAGCCCAACTATGCGGGTTACCTCTACGCACACTTCAAGCGCGAATCGGCCGACGGCGAGCAGATCTACTTCGCCCTGAGCGAGGGCAACGATCCCTTGCACTTCGACGACCTCAACGACGGCAGGCCGGTCCTGTACTCGACCCTCGGCGAACGCGGTGTCCGCGACCCGCACATCGTCCGCGCCCCCACCGGCGATCGCTTCTACCTGGTCGCCACCGACCTGCGCCTCTACACCAGCCTGGACTGGGACCTCCATCAACGCCGGGGCAGCCGCTCGATCATGATCTGGGAGTCGACGGATCTCGTGAACTGGGGCGAGGGACGACTCGTCGAGGTCGCACCGCCGGAGGCCGGCAACACCTGGGCTCCGGAGGCGGTCTGGGACCCCGAACAGAACGCGTACCTGGTCCACTGGTCGTCCACGCTCTACGAGAACGCCGAACACTACGGGGACAGCTACAACCGCATCATGTACGCCACCACCCGCGACTTCCGCGACTTCTCCGAACCGCGGGTCTGGATCGACCGGGGCTGGCAGACGATCGACACCACTGTGATCGACCACGACGGCGTGTACTACCGCTTCCTCAAGGACGAACGCAGCCGCAACGGCGAAGCGCCGTACGGCAAGTCGATCTTCTCCGAAACCTCACCGTCTCTGACGGCCGCCGGCTGGAAGCCACTGGCCGAAGGCATCGGTCTCGGAGCAGTCACCCGGGGCGAGGGCCCCCTGGTGTACAAGTCGAACACGGAGCACAAGTGGTACCTCTGGATCGACGAGTTCACCCCCGAACGCCGCTACGTCCCGTTCGAAACCACCGACCTCGCCGACGGCCAATGGATTCCTTCCAATAACCACAGACTGCCGAAAGACCCCTGCCACGGCGTCGTCCTGCCTGTGACGCTCGAGGAGTACGAACGGCTCCGCTCGGCGTGGACCTGAGTGGGCGAGCGCCTTGCTGAGGTGCGGGCGCTCGCCCATCGTGGTGGCTGCTTACGCGTCGTTCTTGAGGTCGCCGTAGAGCTCGACCTCGGACAGGTCGCCGAACCAGCTCGTGGCGTTGTAGATGCGCAGGTACCGGTAGTGGTTCTCGCCCGAGGCCTGCTGGTCGCTCCAGGTGTTCGCCAGTGCACCGGCCACCGACTTGGTGAGGTCGGTCCAGGTCTGGCCGTCGTTCGACCCCTGGACGACCGTACCGTTGGCCCGCTGCGGATGGCTGGCCCGCGGCAGGAACAGCACCTCCTCGGGTTGTACGGTCGCGTGCGCGCCGAAGTCCAGGACGTAGTACGCACCTGGTCCGCTGTTCAGGTCGCCGTACGTATCAGGATTGCGGTCGAAGAGCAGGTAGCCGACCTTGTCGGCACCCAGTCCGGTACCCGGCCATTGCTTGTCGGAAGCGGTGACGGTCGCCACCTTGGCAACGTCGATCAAGCGTGCCGGGTCGCCCGCGATGTACAGCTTCGACCCGTCGGTCGTCCCGTACGCGGTCGGGCCGGCCTTGCCGTTGGCATCGACGTAGTCCACGGCGACCTGGATGTTGCCCGCAGCAACGTTGTCCAGCTTGGCCGCGGCGCGCCAGTTGATTCCGTCCGTCGAGGTCGCCTTCGCCGTCACGCCCTGGACGGTGACCGTCACCTGCTGGAGCGGCTTCTTCGCGGTGACCGCGACGTCGACGGTGTCGCCGGTCATGATCTTGCCCGCGATCGCCTGAGCGGAGGTGATCGAGGTCGACTTCACCAGATTGCCGATCTCGTGCCGCTCTCCGTAGATGTGGAACTCGGTCAGCTCGAACACCCCGCGCACGATCCCGTACAGAACATCCGGTAGCTGTTTGATCATCTGGATCTTCAGGTACCGGAACTGGTCGTCCTGCAGGTCTTTGGCGACATCGAGGGTGTTGTAGTCCTGGGTGAACGCCGTGACCCCCGGGGTGAGACGGGTCCAGGTGACCCCGTCGTTGGAGCCGAACACGGCCGAGTTCGCGATCCGGTCGGCGAAGATGTTGCTCTGGAAGCCGAACTTCGTGGCGGAGACCCGGTAGTCCGGTCCGAAGTCGAACGTGTGCGACAGATTGACTGCCTGCGGGTAGGAGGTCCCGGTCTGTTCGTCGCCGTCGACCAGGTTGACGATCCGGTCAGCGGTGGTGGACGAAGCGACGAGGCCCGGATAGTCGAGACTGCCGTCCAGAGCGAGCTTCGGCGAGAGCGGGCGCAGTCCGTCGACTGCCCCGACGACGGCGGTCAGCGCGGCCAGGTACTCAGTGTCGGATCCCTTCTCGAGCAGGCTGTTCGCGGCGTCGACCGCCTTGCTGTACGCGTCCTTGGTCGCGGACTCGTACGTCGTCTGGGGGTTGTAGCCGTTCTTCGCGAGCTCCAGGGCGCTGGCGCGGTCACCAGCCGCGGTGAGCGTGATGCGGCGGGCAGCCATATTGGTGCCGTCATCGGCCGCAACGGTGACGGTCCAGGAGCCGGCCCGGGTCGGCTTCCAGGTGAGGACGCCGGTGGCCGGATCGAGCGTGGCGCCGCCGGGGAGCCCGGTCGCGGTGTACGTCGTACCCTGCGCGGCGGTCGCGGCGAGGTTGACCTCGGCCTCGGCGCCCAGCCAGCCGACGACTCGGCCGGCGGTGTCGGGAAAGACCGGACCGGTGAGCTCGGCCGCGGCGTTGATGTTGATGTGGTCGAGGTCGACGGTCGCACCCTCGACCTCGATGAACAGGATGTCGTCCATCGGCCCGTCGGTCGTGACGTAGCGCCACTTGCCGCCGGTGTTCGGCACGATCACGGGGTAGTCGCGTTTCAGGGTGCGGCCGTTCCTGGCGGTGTGCAGGTGCAGCACGGCATCACCATTGGTGCGAACGAGGAACCCGAGCTTCGGGCGGTCCGTCGCGCCGTTGAGATAGGCGATCTTCGAGCCCGGGGCCATCCGTACGTAGCCGTCGCCGGTCGTGACCTCGCCGGCCAAGCGCGTGTAGCGGTCCTCGACCTCGTAGAGGTTGGGGTTGTTGCCCAGCGGCCGGGTCGACTCGCCTGCCGCCGCAGCGGGCGCGAACAGCCAGGAATCGCCGCCGCCGTCGACGCCGTCCCACGAGTTGCCGACGACTCCGCCGCGTGAGTACAGCGGGCCAGGGCGTTTGGCGTAGGCCTCGGCGTAGTACGGCGCCATCGCCTTGACGTCCTTGCCGAGCGTGAACCGGTAGTAGTAATAGATCTCCCAGAAGCTCGCGGTGACGTACCGGCCGCGGTAGCCGTCGGCGATGTGGTTGTAGGTGTCGCGGATCGTCCCGTCCGGCGAGATCGCGTACGCCATCGGGGTCCACGCGGTGTCGTAGCCGAGCATGAAGCGCCAGAAGTAGTCGGCGGCGGCGAGGATCCGGTTGCCGAGGAACTCGTACGGTCCGACTGCGTTCGCGGCGTTGGAGACGGTACCGGCAACGGGGTCGACCTTCGTTCCTTGCGCCAGCAACATCCGGGAAATGATCACCGCGTTGGTGAGGTCACCGCCGCCGTGGGCCTGGTCACGGCCCATCTCGGCGTGCTGGACGTGCGGGTCCTTGATCGGCTTGCCGGTCTTGTCGTCGTGGTCGACCCAGCGGAACAGCCGCGCGATCGAGCCGTTGAAGCCCTGGTCCTGCGCGGTGGCGTTCACGGTGAACCATTCGACCGACCGCTTGTAGAGCGCGGTGTCGTCCATGAAGATCGCGCCGGCCATCGCACCCATCAGCGGGTAGTTGTGCTGGTTCATGAAGTGGTTGTTGTCGTTCTGGAACGTCTCGATGACCGGCGTGACGAGGTTGCGGGTGAACGCCTGCGTGTCCGCGTCGGTCCACGGGTACGCTTCGTCGGCGCATGAGCTGTAGCGCAACAGCTCGGCGGCCGACACCATCCGGTTGAGCGGAATGCCGGTATGGATGTGCGCGTCGGTGAAGTACTCGTACTTCGCCGGGTCCAGCTGCTCCCAGATCCGGATGATGTCCAGCGCGTTCTTGCGGTAGACCTCCTCGCCGGTGAGCACGTACAGAACCGCCTGGGTGTAGGACTTCAGACCGTCGGCGATGAAGCGGCCGTTGAAACCTTGGCTGTTGAACGCGTCGGAGGCGGGCTTGGTCGGGTCCGTGCTGCTCCGGTTGGACGACGTCACAGCAGTCCCGGCCGCGGACGACTGCTGCATCGCCCGAAACGACGAGGTCCAGGGTTCGGCGCCCGCGGCGACCTGCCGGCGGGCGTTGTCCAGGATCGGCTGGGTCAGCCCGACGCCGGGATGTACGAACCCCTGCGGGCTGACCGTGGAGTGGAACGACAGGGCACACCCACCCAGCTCCTGGGCGGCGGCCGGTCGGGCCACGGCGTACAGGAGTCCGGTGAGGAGCAGGAGGGCCGCGCTGAACGCGCCGAGTCGCCGGACGCGGCCGCGAACAGCGGCAGGAGTCGGATACAAGACAGCACCTTCTTTCCTGAGGCGGGACAGGAGGACTTCGGGTGACACGCGACGCCGCGACGGGACAGCGGCGGGCTGGGCGGTCGTAGTTAACGATTTCTACGCTAAGCATCATCCGGACGTCGCGGCAAGAGCACGCGGCCTTGACGGTAAGACTTTCTTCTCCTAGCTTTCATAGAAATCGTTAACTATGGCGGCCGCCACCAGCCCGCAGCTCCCCCACCTCACCCCGGAGATACACGCATGCCCAGAAACAGCCGTCGCGCCGTGCTGGCCGGTCTCGCCCTGTGCCTGGCCGCCACCACGGTCGCCTGCAGCAGCGACACCGGTAACACCGCAGCCTCGGGCCCGGTCGAGATCGAGTACTGGGCCTGGTCGCCCGCCCAGCCGGTGGTCGACAAGTTCAACGCCACCCACACCGACGTCAAGGTCAAGCTCGTCAAGCAGGCCGACCTTCCGACCACCGCCACCGGTCTGCGCAACGCCGTCGCGGCCGGCAGCAAGATCCCCTGCCTGGCGCAGAACTTCGGTGATGTCCCGGCCCTGCTGTCGGAAGGCCTCCTCACCGACGTGACCGAGTACATGAAGCCCGCGGAGAGCAAGTTCAAGCCTGCGTCGCTGGTGGCCGCACAGGTTCAGGGCAAGTACTACGGCATCCCGACCGGCACCGGACCGACGTTCATGATGGTCAACCGCGCTGCCTACGACAAGTACGGCGTACCGGTCCCGAAGACGTGGGACGAGGTGATCGCCGCCGGTAAGGCGCTCAAGCCACACGGCGTTCAGGTGATGAACCTGGCCGGTGAGGACCCCAGCACTCTGGTCAACCTGATCATCCAGGAAGGCGGATCCTGGTACTCGGTGCAGAACGACTCCTGGAAGGTCGACTTCCTCTCGCCCGAATCCGTTGCCGCCGCCAACATTCTCCAGCAGCTCGTGGACAACGGACTCGTCGCCAACCAGACGTACCAGGACCGTCCCGCGCTGATCGCGTACTTCGACGAAGGCAAGATGGTCTCCTTGCCGACGTCCACCTGGCAGCTGACCAACTACGAGCTCCACTTCAAGAAGACCATCGGCGACTGGGAACCTGTCGATCTGCCGCAGTTCGCCGGCGCCACGAAGTTCGCGACTCCGGCGCACGGCAATGCCTTGCTCGTGCCGAAGGGATGCCAGCACCCGAAGGAAGCAGCCGAGGTGGGCATCTGGATGAACACCACCAAGGACGGCATCGACGCCACCTACGACAAGGCCACCGGCTCCTACGCCTGGCCCGGCGCCATGCCCGACCCGTCGCCGTGGGTGGACGCCGCCGTTCCGCAGAAGCTGTTCGGCAGCCACCGCTCGGAGGCGAAGACCGTCATCAACAAGGCCTCCGCGTCCGGCGTCGACAACTGGCTCGTCGGCCCCAACTACACCGGTGTCTTCAAAGAACTGCAGGACCAGTGGGCGAAGGCCGTTACCAAGAAGATCACCTTCCACCAGCTCCTCGAGAACATGCAGAAGTTCACCGTCGACGATCTGAAGGTCAAGGGCATCAACGTCGCGAACTGACCCGACGACAGACTTGGAGGAGTACGGATGTCCCTGGATCTGAAACCGCAACCGTTGACCGCGTCGCCTGCCGATCGGACCGGGGACCTCCCTTCCTCCGGCGGGCGGTGGCGCCGGACCGTGGCGCTCAAAGGGGCGTCGTTCACGGTGCCGTTCTTCGCCGGGTTCCTGGTTTTCACAGTCGTCCCGGTGATCATGGCGCTGAGCAAGAGCCTCTACACGGCCAAGAGCTCGGGCCTCGGCTTCGGCGACAAGACCGTCAGCTTCACTGGGTTCGAGAATTTCGACCGCGCCCTGCACGACGTGAAGTTCTGGGGCAGCCTGTGGCGCGTCGCGCTGTTCGCGATCGTCGTCATCCCACTGATCCAGGCCACCAGCCTTGCCCTGGCGCTGTTGCTCGACTCGGTCCGCCGGCGGGTCGCCGGGAAACTCCGGATCGCGATGCTCGTGCCGTACATGAGCCCGGGCATCGTCGCCACGCTGATCTGGATCTATCTCTACAGCCCTGCCGTCGGTCCACTCACGCCCTTCTTCAAGCTGTTCGGGATCAACGCGAACTTCTACAGCAGCGAGCTGATCTGGGTGTCGGTCGGCAACCTGATGGCGTGGGGCAGCATCGGCTTCAACATGCTGATCGTGTACGGCGCTCTGCAGGCGGTGCCGCGCGACATCTTCGACAGCGCACGGGTCGACGGCGCGTCCGAATGGCGGATCGCCTGGTCGATCAAGGTGCCGTACGTACGGCGTTCGCTGGTACTGGTCAGCGTGCTCGGCATCATCGGAACTCTCCAGATCTTCAGCGAACCGTTGCTGTTCCGCTCGATGACTCCGGAGACCGTCACCAAGGACTTCACCCCGATCATGACCATCTACAACCAGGCGTTCGCGGTCGGGGACTTCAACTACGCCGCGGCGCTGTCGATCGTCCTCGCGCTCGTGGTCGGCCTGATCTCGGCGATCTTCTACAAACTCACGAACAAGGCTCCCGCATGAGCACAACTGCTGCTGTCAGACGCCGCCACGACGACGACCTGCCGGCCGGTCACCACCCGTCGAAACTGTCGCGGATCCTGGTCTGGACCGGCCTCGTCCTGTTCCTCGTCTACTCGATCGCACCGGTCTGGTTCCTGATCGTCTCCGCGACCAAGGACCAGCGCGACCTCTACACGACCAACGGCCTGTGGTTCGCCGACTTCCACCTCCTCGACAACACCCGGGACCTGTTCACCTACGACCACAGCATCTTCCTGCGCTGGATGGCGAACACGCTCCTGTACGGCGTCGCCGGCACCGTCGGCATGACGGTGATCTGCGTCGCCTGCGGCTATGCGCTGGCCATGTACCGGTTCCGCGGCCGCGGCGTTCTGATGGGCTGCATCATCGCCTCGTTCCTGATCCCCGGCGCCCTGCTGACCATCCCGTCGTTCCTGCTCTACACCCGGTTGCACATGGTCGACACGCCGTGGGCGATCATCGTGCCGCACTTCTTCAGCGCTTTCTCGGTCTATCTGGCCAAGGTGTACGCCGAAGGCGCGGTCCCGCCGGAGCTGCTCGAGGCGGCCCGGGTCGACGGAGCGGGTGAGTACCGCGCCTTCTTCACCATCGGAGCGCGGCTGATGACGACCGGGTCGGCGACCATCTTCCTGCTCGGGTTCGTCGGCTCCTGGAACTCCTTCTTCGGACCGCTGGTGTTCCTCCGCGGCGAACAGAAATGGACCATCATGCTCGGCCTGTACTCCTGGCTGAACATCAAGGTCGACCAGTCCGTCGACCTGACCGGGCTCGTCATCGTCGGAGCGATCGTCTCCCTCATCCCGATCGTCGCCCTGATGCTGGCCATGCAGCGGTACTGGCGTTCCGGCATCACGCTGGGCAGCCTGAAATAGCTTTCCACTCATGAAGGAGGAGCCCGTGGCCGACCGCCCCGCGGCACTGTTCGCCCTCGGTGCACACCATCTGCAGGACCTGTACCCACCACGGTCCATGCACCGGCTGCAGCGACTTGTGCGAGTCGACCCGACCGTCGTCGCCGAGCGGTTCGACACTGCTGACATCCGGGCCGCTCTGGCCTCGACCGAGTTCCTGATCACCGGATGGGGCTGCCCGCCGATCACCGCGGACGTCCTCGACGCGGCACCGAGGCTACGGGCGATCCTGCACACCGCCGGCTCGGTCAAGGCACTCCTCTCCCCCGCCTGCTGGGAGCGCGGTCTGGCGATCACCTCAGCCGCGACGGCGAACGCCGTACCTGTTGCCGAGTACACCGTTGCCGCGATCCTGTTCGCCGGCAAGAACGTGTTCCGCCTCCGCGACCAGTACCACGCAGCCAGGCACTTCACCCTGGCCGAAGTTCAGCCGGGCGTGGGGAACTACGGCCGGACGATCGGGGTGATCGGCGCCTCGCGGATCGGCCGGCGCGTCATCGAACTGCTCCGTCCGTTCGAGCTGGAGGTGTGCTTGTCCGACCCGTACGTCGACGCCGCCACCGCTGCCGAACTCGGCGTACGCCTGGTCGACCTGGACACGTTGCTGCGCACCAGCGACGTCGTCAGTGTGCACGCTCCCGCGAATCCGGAGACCGATCGGCTGATCGGGGCCGAACAGCTCGCGCTGATGCGGGACGGAGCGACTCTGATCAACACCGCACGTGGCAGCCTCGTCGACACCGATGCGCTGATCGGACACCTCGAGGCCGGCCGGTTGTACGCCGTACTCGACGTGACCGAACCCGAGCCGCTGCCCGCCGGCTCCGCTCTCTGGGAGCTGCCCAACACCTTCCTGACACCGCACATCGCCGGCTCGCATGGCAACGAGCTGGCACGCATGGGTGATTGCGTCATCGACGAGCTCGAGCGTTTCCTCGACGGCCGCCCGTTCGCGCACGCGATCGTGGCGTCCGATCTGGACCGGGTCGCCTAGTGCCCTAACCTATCGTTGACCCGTTCCAGTCCTTTCCGAAAGGGGCCGTGGTGGCTCGGCAACCGACCTCCGGCGAGCGTCCGACCGTCAAGGACGTCGCCGCTTCGTCGGGGGTTTCCGCCACCACGGTGTCCCGCGTACTCGCGGGCAACTACCCCGTCTCGGCGGCTACCCGCGCGCGAGTGATGAAGGCCGTCCGCGAGCTCGACTACGTCATCAACGCCCAGGCGCGAGCGCTCGGCGGCGGCGGTACGAAGACGGTGGCGTTCATCGTCCACGACCTGGTCGGCCCTGCCTTCGCGTACGTCGGGCAGGGCGTCGAGCAGCAGGCCACCGCCGAGGGCCGGCTGTGTCTGGTCTGCACGAGTCACGGCGATCCGGACCGCGAACTGGAAGTCATCGAGCTCATGCGCGAGCAGCAGGCCGAGGCCGTGGTTCTGGTCGGCGGCGGCAGCGACGGCCGGAGCTATGTCGACCGGCTGACGCAAGCAGCCCGTGCGCTGGACAAGTCCGGATCGCGGCTCGTGCTCTGTGGGCGTCCGCCTCTCGGCACGGACGCACCCGCGACAGTGGTCGAGTACGACAACGAAGGCGGCGCCTACGCGGTGACCAGTTACCTGATCTCGCTGGGACATCGCGAGATCGCCTTCCTGGGCGCCGGCGAACCCGGCCACAGCACCATCGACGGACGTCTGCGCGGGTTCGAGCGCGCGCACGAGGCACACCACCTGTCCGCGACGCCGCAGCGCACCCGGGCTGTCACTTTCGACCGCGAGTCCGGGTACCAGGCCACCCGCGATCTGCTCGCCCGCGACCGGAAGTTCACCGCGATCTTCGCCGCGACCGATGTCGTGGCCAGCGGAGTGCTGGTCGCGTTGCGGGAAGCCGGCCTCCGGGTGCCGCAGGACGTCTCGGTCGTCGGGTACGACGACATCCCGCTGGCCAGAGACGTCACACCCGAGCTGACAACGGTCCATGTGGACTACGAGGAGCTCGGCCGGACCGCCGTACGCTATGCCCTCAACCGCGAGCGGCACGCCCTGAGCCAGCACACCGTGCTCGGCACCCACGTCATCATCCGCAACTCCGCCGCCCCACCGCCTGCCCCGTCGTCGTAGAGAATGTCCGGCATGGCCTTACGACAATGGGCGAAAACGTACGCGTACGGGACCGTGGCCGCGAAGCTGGAGAGCCTGAACGCGCGGCACCCGTGGAGCCACAACGATCACTTCCACAGCTGGATCCTCGCGAACCTCCCCGAGCGCCGTCACTCGGCACTCGACGTAGGTTGCGGCCGCGGCGAACTCCTGGCTTCCCTCGCACCACACTTCACGAGCGCCTACGGAGCCGACGCGGACGCGACGATGCGCGAGCTCGCCGCGCGACGTTGCAGCGGTCTCGACAACGTCGCCGTCGAAGCCGACGAGTGGACGACGAGCCCGGGCCCGTTCGACCTCGTGACCATGATCGCGGTACTGCACCACCTCGATGTCCCGAACGCCTTGCGTGACGTACGGCGCCTCCTCGCCCCCAAGGGCAAGTTCCTCGCCGTCGGCCTCGCGGTCCCACGCAACCTCCGCGACCATGCCTGGGACGTCGCGTCTGCCGTGACCAACCCGATCATCGGCTACATCAAGCACCCCTGGCCGAACCCTTCAGGCAAACAAGCCCCACCTTTCCCCGTGCGGGACCCCACGCAGTCGTTCGACGAACTACGCGCCCTCGTCGACGACGTCATGCCAGGTGCGCAGATGCGACACCAGCTCGGCTTCCGCCACACCATCGCCTGGACCAAACCCGAATAGCGAGATCTCAGCGCCCTTCAAGTCGGTGCATCCTGCTCGCCACCTGTGTCGCGGCGACGCCGAGGACTGCGACGGCCGCGGCGACGGCGGCTGCGATCGTGACGGATGCTGCTGACTTCGGGGCCACGGTGACGATGGTTCCGAGGGTTGCAACCCCGACGACGGTACCCAGTTGCCGGGCTGCGTTGAGTACGCCGCTGGCTTGCGTGACTACCTCGGCCGGGCTGGCGTCCATGGTCAGCGTGATCTGTGGGGTGACGCTCAGGCCGACGCCGATGCCGAGCAGCGCGAGGGCGGATTCGCGTACTCCGGCGTCGGCGACGTCTCCGACGGCAAGGAAGACGTCTCCGGCAACGACAGACAGCAACCCGGACAGCAGTAGTTTGCGCGCGCCGAAGCGGTGGGTGAGTCGGGAGCTCGCGAGTGGAAGCACGAAGATCCCGACCGCGGATGCCAGCATGACAGCGCCGGTCGACAGTGCGTCAAAGCCGAGGCGTTGTTGTACGTCGAGAGAGATGACGAAGGCCAGCCCGTAGTAGCTGGCGAACAGCAGGAGTCCGACGGCGATGTACAGGACCGTCGGTGCTCGCAGAAGCTCGCGGGCAACGGCCGGTCGCACGGCTCGACGCTCGTGATGGATGAGCAGCTCTGTGCCTACGAGGAAGGCTGCGCCGGCGCAGAGCACGAGCGGAGACGTGAGTCCTCGGTGGGGCGCTTCGATCATGACGGTTGTCAGCCCAGCGATCATGACGAGCAGGAAGCCGTGGCCGAGCAGAGGCAGCCGAGCACGTTGATGATCGGTGGACCGTAGTCGGAGAGAAAGGGCGCCGGTGGCCATCGCGATCGGCACATTGATCCAGAAGATCGAACGCCAACCGGCGAATTGCACCAGGACCCCTCCGAGCAGCGGCCCGAACGCTTGCGGGCTCCCTGCGGCCGTCACGAAAACTGCTGTCGCCCGCGTTCTGCGGACGCTGTCGTGGGCGTACGCCCGAGTGATCAAGGCCAAACAGGTCGGCGCCAGCATCGCGGCGCCTACACCCTGGACTGCGCGGGCGGCAATCAGTGCGGGCAGCGATGGCGACAGTGCGCAGGCGGCTGACGCAGCGCCGAAGACGACGACTCCGGCGCGGAACACCGCCACCGGGCCGTACCGGTCGCCGATCGAACCGCCGACCGCGAGCAGCGCTGCGAACACCAGTACGTAGCCGTCGACCACCCACTGCAACTGGCTGACCGAGCCGTGCAGGTTCCCGCTGATCGTGGCCTCGACGCGTTGGGCGACAGGTTCGAGCCGATCGTCGCATTCGGCGACTCCGGCTCGGTGGACCAGGACCTGACCGATCAACTCGTCGCCGTCATCAGGCTGCTGGCCACCGATGCGGGCCGCGCGTACCTCGGGCTCGTCGCGGAAAGCTGGTACGACCGGGACCTCGCCGTCGCGCTCGAGGATCGGTACATCAGGCACCGCAGGGCGGCTGCCGCCGAGGTCATCAACCGCGGAGTCGAGCGCGGGCAGCTTCCGGCCGGCACCGACGCGGGGATCGTGATCGATGCGCTGTACGGCGCCGTGTACTACCGGCTTCTCGTCAGTCACGAGCCGCTCGACGAGAAGTACGCCTCCGAGCTGGTCGCCACCGTCTTGCGGCGCCTCGAGCCCTCCTGAGGCCGGCGGGAACCATTTTCGTTGCCGTGGACACAAACCGGATATGAGGCAGTCAGTTCGCATCGATTCGGGACGGGAGCGCACATGCGCGGCAATCTGAGCGGAGCCGGTAGATGATCGCCCTCGACGTGGGGCAGGCTGGTCTGGCGATGGCGACGAGTAGTGATCGGACATTGTGGGAGCGAGCTGCCGAAGGCGATTCGGCGGCGTTCGCTCTGCTTTACGATCGGCATTCCACGGCGATCTACAACTTTCTCCATCGGCGGACGGCGTCGTGGAGTGACGCCGAGGACCTGACTTCAGCGGTGTTCCTGCACGCCTGGCGGCGGCGCGCCGAAATCGTGCTCGACCGCGACTCTGTCCTCCCCTGGCTGTACCGGGTGGCGGACTACACAGCGCGGAACGAATGGCGTTCCAAGGCCCGGTATCGCCGGGCTGTCGAGGCCGCTCACGCGCTGGCCGAACACGTCCGCGACCACGCCGACGACGTGGCCGGCCGGTCCGACGACGACCGGCACATCAGCGCCGCCCGGCAGGCGTTGAAGCGACTACCCAAGCAGGAGCGCGAAGTCATCGAGCTCTGCATCTGGGCCGATCTCGATCAGCAGGCGGCCGCGGTCGCCCTGGACGTTCCGATCGGCACGGTCAAGTCCCGCTTGTCCCGAGCCCGCAAGCGGTTGCGTGAGCTCAGCATCGTTCCTTCCCTGGAGGCTTAGACATGTCCACGCAGTTCACTCCGCCGCCGGTACACGACCTTCGCCCGGCAACTCGCGACCGCCAGCGCGACGAGTTGATCGCAATCGTCGACCACGAGTCCGCTCAGAACCGCCCCCGCCGTCGGCTCGCCCCGCTCGCCGCCGCAGCGGCAATCGTCCTGGTCACCGGCGGTCTCGCGCTCGGACTACCCGCATTGCGCGGCCACAACTCTCAGCCGGCCGTGTCCGGCGCGGCCGGCGGTGCGGCCGCACCAGCCGTTGAGCCGCTGACGAAGGCCGAGAGGACGGCCTACGCCAGGGCATGCGCCAACCCCCAAGCCGGGATCCCCAAGGGGATCGATCAAAGCTACTCCGTGACGGACGGATTCAAATGGGCGAACCCTCCGGCCGGCACTCATGCGGCTGCCTGGGTCGTCGTTCGCTTCACCTCCGGCAGATCGTTCGCCTGTGGCTTCGGCGCCAACGGGCAAAAGACGGAGTTGTTCTGGGCTGGTAGCGGTCAGGCCATCGGGGCCGCGCTCGAGAAGTCAGCCGCCGGCGGCGGGCTCTACACGAAGTCAGTAGCGCGCATCACGGTTGCGTACGGCACCGAGCCTGCTGTCGAGGCCGTTCTGCGGAACGGGTTCTACTTCGTCCCGATGAAATGGAAGGACACTCCCGGACCGCTGAAGCTCGACGCGGCGCCGACGTATACCGTTCGTGCGTACGACGCAAACGGCCAGGTCGTCTACGCCTCCGGCAAGACCGTTCGGGAACAGCAGGCAGAACTCAACAGCTGCTACACCAACCCCGAAGGCACGAAGGTCGTCTTCTCCCTCGCCGGCAAGACTCCCCCTGTCAGCCAGTGCAAGCGCGGAGTCGCCTGGAACTGGTGATCCTGTTCCAGTGAGCCTCTGACCCACACACTGTCCCCCACTCGCGTCGGGTGGGGGACAGCGTTCTGCCGTTGGTCCCCACGTACGAAGCGGTCCAGTCAGCCTTCGGCAGTAGGTCGGTCAGCGCGGACGGCGCGTTGACCAGACCGCGCGGTGAGCTGCGCTCCGCGCGATGCGAGAATGAGCGTGAGGGCAGGTTCTACCGTGCTCGTACTGTGGAGCTGGAAGTCGTCAATCGAACCGTCTTCAGCGGGCGTCCAGGCGGCTGACCGCCTTCTCGAAGGCGGTGCGTTCGTCCGGCTTCGGGGTGTAGCAGACGATCTCGTCGAACCCGATGTCCCGGTAGCGCTCGGTCAGCCTGGACAGTGCATCAGGGCCGGACCACGGCTGCAACGAGCCGTACGCGAGCAGGATCCGTCGGACGGTGGACGGGTCGCGATCGCGTTCCCCACAGAGTCGATCCAGCGTGCGCATACGCCGAATCGATCCCTGGTAGAAGTTCTCTTCAGCCGCCGAACCCGCGAACGTGACCCATGCATCGGCGTGGCCCGCCACCACGTCGAGACTCGCCGGCGCGTTCGCGGCCACGATCAACGGAATGCGCTGCTGTACGGACGCCGGGCTCATCGCGGCGTCGTGGTACGAGTAGTACGCGCCGTCGTGGTCGCCGACATCTCCGGACAGCAGCCGGTCGACGATTCCGACGAACTCACCCAGCCTCTCCGACCGCTCCTTCGCCGCCCACAGTGGCACGCCTGCCATCGCATGATCCGTCGGCCACACGCCGGCGCCGATGCCGAGCTGGAAGCGGCCTCCCGAGACATGGTCCAGCGTGACCGCCTGCTTGGCCAGAAGCATCGGACTCCGGAACACCACATTCGCAATCAGCAAGCCGATCGAGATCCGGCTCGTGGTCGCCGCCCACGCCGCGAGAAGTTCCGGACCGGCGTGCACAGGAGTCGACGGATCGCGAGGATTACGCATGTTGTCGCCGGTCCACAGACCGTCGAAGCCGACCTGCTCGGCCATCGCAGCCCATTCTGATGCTTCGTCCCACGTCGCGGGATTCACCTTGAGCCCGTACCTCATCCGTCCCCACTCCCTCGGTGCCCGCTCCCGGGCGGCGGAACAGAGTCAACCTCATAGACAAGGCTCTAGGTCAAGCGGCGCCGGCAGCCACGGCGGCGATGCCAGGAGGATCATGCCACGGTGATGACGAGCTTTCCTCGGGCGTGGCCTTCGGTCAGGTAGCGGATGGCCTTCGGTACCTCTTCGAGCGGGTACTGCCTGTCGACGACCGGGGCGACCTGGCCGGACTCCAGCAGCGGGATGAGGTCGAGAAGGAACTCGTGCTTCCCGGAGTTGACGAACGTGCCGAGTCGCTGCCCGACGAACGCGGACAGCAGCATCGCCCGGAGCTGCCGGTCGGTGCCGCCGAGCCACTTTCCGTCGGTCTCGCCACCCATGATGACCAGCGTCCCGTTCGGCGTGAGCGTACGGCGCAGGCGCGACAGAGGCGTGTTCCCGGCGATGTCGAGGATGACGTCGTACCGGTTGCCGGCGGCGGTGAAGTCCTCCTGGGTGTAGTCGACGACGTGGTCGGCGCCGAGCGATCGGACCAGATCGAGTTTGGTGGTGCTGCAAACGGCGGTGACGTCGGCCCCGAACACCTTCGCCAGCTGTATTGCGTAGCTGCCGACTCCCCCGGACGCACCGGTGATCAGGACCTTGTCGCCGTGCTGGATGCGGCCATGGTCACGAACCCCTTGGAGCGCAGTCATTGCCGAGATCGGGACCACCGCGGCTTGCTCGAAGGTGAGGTTCGCCGGCTTCGGCGCGAGCTTGGTCTCAGCGACCCGGGCGTACTGCGCGAAGGTGCCGATTCCGATGCCGAACACCTCGTCGCCAGGCTGAAATCTGGTGACGTTCTGACCGATCGCCTCGACGACCCCGGCGACATCCATGCCGAGCACGGGGTTCTTCGGCGTCCGGAGACCGTACCCGGCCAGCCGGATCGGGTACGGCAACCCGGCCATCATGTGCCACACCCCGCGATCCACGCCGGCCGCGCGGACGCGGACCAGTACCTCGTCGTCGCCGATCGTGGGCTTGTCGATGTCGCTGAGCTCGAGCACGTCCGTCGAGCCGTAGGTCTTCTGGGTGGTGGCGAGCATGGTGATTTCCCCCTGCGTACACGCCGGTTCCGACCGGCCGCGAAACATACTTACATTGTATGCTTACGCTGTAAGCTACGCGCGTTGGACAAATCCGTCCAGGGCTGAAGTCCGCGAAGCAGCAGCTGATCGCCAGGAGGCGTCCGATGTCGGCAGCGAACACCGAGCGCCGCGCCCCGCTGAACAGAGAACTGGTGCTGCGAGCGGCGATCGCGCTCGCCGACCGGGACGGGATCGAGTCGCTGACGATGCGGAAACTCGGTCAGGCGCTCGGGGTCGAGGCGATGTCGCTGTACAACCACGTCCGGAACAAGGACGACATCCTTGACGGCATCGTCGATCTCGTCCTGGGCGACATCGACATACCGCCCGCCGGCACGCACTGGAAGACCGCCATGCGGCGACGATCGATCTCCGCCCACGAAGTCCTGCTGCAACATCCCTGGGCGGCGATGCAGATCATGTCGCGGTTCAACATCGGCCTCGGGATGACGCGGTACCTCGACGCGACGCTGGGGCGGCTGCGCGAGGGCGGCTTCTCGATCACCGGCGCGCTCGACGCCTGGCACACCCTGGACAGTCACCTGTTCGGGTTCACCCTCCAGCAGCTCAACCTGCCGTTCGGAGCGGACGAGGCCCCGCAGGTGTCGGCCGGCGTGATCGGCGGGATCCCGGTCGACGAGTACCCGCACGTGGCCGAGATCATCGGCCACGTCATGCAGCATGGCCGGGTGGAGGACTTCGAGCTAGGCCTCGACCTCATCCTCGACGGCCTCGAAAGAACCCTCGCTCACGACTGATACAGCTCGATGCAGCGACACACGGTCGCTGGCGGACAGGACGGTCACGTCGACGTCACCGTCCAGCTCGTGCCGAACCGCCGGCGCCGCCGTCATTCCCCCGAAGTTGGCGCCGAGCACCAGGCACCGCCCGCAGCAGTGCCGATCAGCCCTTCAGCCCACGGCCATTCGCCCCACGTGGCGGACATGCCGAGCGACTGCGCTATTTCAGCTTTTCGTCGAAGAAGGTGAGGACTCGGTCGACGCCCTCCTGTTGGCGGTGCTCGGTGAGAGTGGCGTGTTTGCGGCCGGGGAACTCCACGGCGATGAAGTTCGCGCCGAGCTCGCGGCGAAGGGTGTCGAAGCGCGTACCGACCGCGGGATCGCCCTGGTAGCGCAGACCGAGCACCTGGCATCCCGCGGCGACCTTCGCCTTCACGGACTGGAGATCGTCCGGACTCAGTCCCAGGTCGGCCTTGCGCGCCTTGCCCACCGGCGCGGGAGAGGCCGGCTGGGCGAGGACCGGCGCGACGACAGGTGCGTCGGCCAGCATCGCGAGGGCGAAGCCACCGGTCATACACATGCCGACGGCTCCAACTCCCGGGCCTCCCAGCTCTTCGTGCAGTTCGCGAGCCAGCGACCGCAGCCAGCCGGCCACGGGCGTCGTGCGCCCCATGGCGAACATGGTGAACTCGCGGCTGACGCAGATACTCGCAACGCTCCGGATCGACTCCAGCGCCGTGGCCGGTGCCCCCGGCCGGCCGAACAGCGACGGCATCACGACAGTGAAGCCACGAGCCACCACCTCTTCGGCGAACTCCAGCACCGCGGGCGTGATGCCGGGGATCTCGTGGATCACGATCACACCGGGCCCGCTGCCCTTCCGGTACGTCGGGTGCGTGACGCCGTCGACCGTACGGTCGCTGAGGTCCCAGGAATCGAGTGAGCTCATGACACCGGACCCTAGGCGGCGCCGGGGTGCAGATCAACGACCTGTGTGGGCTCTGAGAGCGGAGCAGACTTTGGTCCCGCCCGCCAGAGTCCAAGGACCCTCCTCGGACGCCGTCCAGGCACCGAAGGTGGAGGTAGGAGGTCCAAACCCTCGGAGGAGGAGTCATGGCCGGCAGCTACATCCACTGGGGAGTCATCCAGATCTCGGTCACCAACCTGGTGATCATCGTGGCGATGATCGTGGTCTTCGCGCTCGCGATCGCCGTACCGTTCGGGCACGGCGACAGCAACAGCGACTGGGACGATCGGGACCGATCATGACCTCGATCGCCAGCCGTTCTGCGGCACACGACCGCCACCGGCCCGCCAAAGGCAACTGGACGACCCGGCTGCGCACGCGGCTCGGCCGGACGGTACCGCCCGGCCAGCTGCTCCCGGACCGTCAACCCGTGTACGTGAGCTCCTGGATCTACGTCTTCGGCGCGCTCACGCTGGCCGCCCTGCTGATCGTGCTGATCACTGGAGGCGTCCTGGCACTCGGCGGCCCGACCTGGTGGCATACCTCGTCGACCGGCCACTTCGTGAACTCGTTGCATCTGTGGAGCGTCGAGCTGTTCTTCGCGTTCATGGTGATCCACCTGTGGGGCAAGTTCTTCATGGCCGCGTGGCGGGGCAAGCGGGCGCTGACCTGGATCACCGGCGTGATCTGCTTCGTCGGATCCATCGGTACGGCGTTCACGGGGTACCTGTCGCAGTCGAACTTCGACTCCCAGTGGATCAGCGCCCAGGCCAAGGACGGCTTGAACTCGGTCGGCATCGGCGCGTGGTTCAACGTGCTGGACCCCGGTCAGATGCTGATGTGGCACATCGCGCTGCTGCCGACTCTCGTCGGCGTCATCGTGGTGCTGCACGTGATCCTGGTCCGGCGGCACGGCGTCGTACCACCGATCGACGCCGACACCGATGCCGACACAGCGACCGAGGCAGCGGCGGCTGCCGACGCTGACGAGGAGGCCTCGTCATGACCACGATCACGACCACCCGCCGGCGCCGTACGCCGGACTCCCACGACTTTCCGACCCGCTCGTACGACCTGGTCAAGGAGTTCGTCATCGCACTGGTCGTGGTGGCGGTCCTCACCACGGTCCTGGCCGCTGTGTTCTCGTCGCCGGACGAGAAGTCGATCTCGCTGTCCGACTGGGCACAGAAGGCGCCGAACGACGTGGTGGCGACCGCGACGGGCGAACTCGCCGGTACGACGACCAGCGCCCAGTACGGGCCGCCGTACAACCACGCCGCGACCGGGCAGACGCTCGGCCCGCTCCAGCTGCAGAACTCGGCCGGCGTACGGATCCCGGTCGACTCCGCGAACGACCTCGTCATCACGCCGCTGCGGGGTGTCAGCGGAGACAACGAGCTGACCGGCGCGCTGCAGACCTGGACGTCGGCAACCGCCACCCACCAGCAGGAATGGGCGGCGGCCTACGCCGACGCGCTGTCCAACGCACCGGACGGCGACCCGGCAGCGGTCAAACCCTCGGCCGCCTTCGGACCCGTCCCAGTGCTCGGCGCGAAGTTCCTCGATCTGGCCCGGTCCGGCGGCCTCGAGGGTGCATTGGATGCCCACGGCAACTTCTATCAGGGCGACGCCACCCGCGGCCTGTTGCTGCTCGCCGACGGCGCCTACCTGGAGGACCAAGCCCGCGCGAGGAACCTCGGCGGCGACCAGTGGGGCATGATGAACGAGACCGGCAACTACCCGGGCCAGCCGTGGATGTGGCTGTACACCTTCTGGTACCAGGTGAAACCGTTCTCGACCTCGGACAACGCAGACGCCCAGGTCTGGGCGCTGATGATGATCCTGACCCTCGCCCTCGTCCTGGTCCCCTTCATCCCAGGCCTGCGCTCAATCCCCCGCTGGATCCCCCTCCACCGGTTGATCTGGCGCGACTACTACCGCCGCACGACTCCTCAAAAAGTTGAAGGTCCCACGTAGGAGGGCCGTTCGGCACTGCCGCCGTGCCGACGCCGGCTGATGTGCTGGGACTGACTCGAAGGAGGATGTGATGTCGAAGAGAATCCTGGTCGCGTATGCCAGCAAGATGGGCGCCACCGTGGGCATTGCCGAAGCGATCGGCGACGAACTCCGCGCACACGGGCACGAGGTCGACGTACTCGACGTCGCGCGCGTCAAGGACCTCACGCCGTACGACGCAGTCGTCCTGGGCAGCGCGATCTACATCCGCCGGTGGCGGCAGGACGCCGTACGGTTCCTCCGGCACCACACCGAGGAACTGCGCCAGCGGCAGGTGTGGCTGTTCCACAGTGGCCCGGTCGGACCTGACAAGGACGAGGATCAGGCGATGCCACCGGCCGTACGTCACCTCGCGCACGAGATCGGCGCTACCCCTGCCGTTACGTTCGCCGGGCGCCTCGAACGGGCCACCGCCACGAGCTTCCTGGCTCGTCGCCTCGCGAGCGGGTCGCTGGCCGGCGACTTCCGTGACTGGGACAAGATCCGCAGGTGGTCCGCCGACATCAGCGCCGCCATCGAAGCCACCCAACGCAGCACCTGGCACCGCCCACCAGCCGACCCGGCCGCCAAGCCCACAGCCGGCCACTTCCTCGGCTGAGCCCCCGATGAACCTACAGACCGCTGGGTCGAGCAACCTCGGCACCCGGATCCGGTATCGCCGGAAGGCGCTGGGTCTCAGTACGGCCGAAGTCGCCGAACGTGCCGGGCTGGCGCCGAGCCGCGTCGAGTACGTCGAGTCCGGGCCTTCCGCCCTCACCGGCGCCGAACTCGTCCGGCTCGCGCACGCCCTCGACCTGAGTGTTCAGGACCTCACCACGGAGCGAACCAAGGCGCACCACCTGTCACCGGTCGCGCCGACACTCGAACCGATGCGGAAGGTGGAGTGCAGGCGGCTGATCGAAGCCGGCACCGTCGGCCGGATCGCCTACACCGGCGCCGACGGCATCGTCGTGATCCCGGTGAACTACTGCCCGCTGGGCGAGCGCATCGTCTTCCGGACCGCCGCCGACAGCGCGGTCGCCCAGTACGACCTCGAACCGATCGTCTTCGAACTCGACTCCTTCGACGAAGGCATGCACGACGGCTGGAGCATCCTGGTCAACGGCACGGTCCGCCCGGCCCTCACGGCCGAGATCGAGGCCGTCCACGTCACCCCCTGGGCCGGCGGCACCCGAGACACCTACCTGACCATAGAACCCCACCGCATCACCGGCCGCCGCATCCGCGCCTGGTGACCACCTTGAGCCGAACGGCCTACCGGTCCCGGGACGTATGCACCTGTCGACCACCCGTCAACAAGCCGACGATCGAATGGAAGAACCGCACGCTCGCGGAGGTGACCGACCTGATGAACACGCAACTGACCGACGACGAGGTCGGCATCGTGCTGGCGGCCGCCGTGCACGCGCCGTCGATGCACAACACGCAGCCCTGGCGCTTCGAGGTTCAGGGGCCGGTGGTCGACGTACTGCTCGACGAGGAACGGCTGCTTCCACTCGAAGACAGGTCGGGGCGCGCCGCGCACATCGGCATCGGCGCGGCGATCTTCAACGTCCAGGTAGCGGCCGCGATGCTCGGTCACGAGACCCGCGTCGTGGTGCAACCCGATCCGACCCGGCCGGACGTCACAGCCCGGGTCTTCCTCGCAGACCGCTCGACGCCGGTTCCGCCTCTCAGCGGCCTGTACGGCGAGATCTCCGAACGGCACACGTACCGGGGTCCCCTGCTCGACCAACCGATCCACCCGACCGTACGACGCGAGCTGAACGCGGCCGCGCAGGCCGAAGGCGCCGAGCTGCACTGGCTCACCGCCACGAGCGACCTGGCCGCGCTGCTCTCGCAGACCGACGCCGAGGATCTCCACGACGAGGCACGTGTGCACGAACGGCACAACTGGATCGGCGGCGACCGGCCGGGCGACGGAATCCCCGAAAACGCACTGGGTCCGCAGCCGGTCCGTCCTGCGTTCGTTCGCGACCTGTCCGCCGGTTTCGGCAGCACGCATCGCAGTCAGGCCGTCTTCGAGACCGAGCCGAACATCGCCGTACTGACAACCGCCGGCGAGCACACCGGCGCCTGGGTGCAGGCGGGCCTCGCGTTGCAGCACGTGCTCCTGGTCGCCACGTCGTACGACCTGACCGCATCCTTCCTCGACCAGCTCCTCGAGCGGCCGGCGCCTCGCGCCCAGGTCCGCAACCTGATCGGCGGCCGCGACTGGCCGCAGCTGGTGATCCGGATCGGCTACCCCGCACAGTCCAACGGCCACACGGGTCGCCGGGAGTGGCGCACCTCGTTCGACCGATGGTTCTAGGACAAGGAGAAACTCCATGATCACGCAGCCTGCCCCGATCGTCGTCGGGTACGACGGCTCGACCGGCAGTCAGAGCGCCCTCCGCTGGGCAACCGCTGAGGCCGTCCGGACGATGGCACCACTCCGGCTCGTCGAAGCCTTCGAGCTCGTCATCATCACGCGGCCGTCACCCGGGAAGATCGTCCCGCTCGACGCGGTCCGAACCGCCCGACAGAAGGGCCTCGACGCGGTCGCCGAGAGCGTACGCCTCCACCACCCCGAGCTCACCGTCGACACGATCCTGGAAGGCGGCGCGGCCGCCAAGGTCTTGATCGAGGCCGCCGACGACGCCCGGCTGGTCGTCCTCGGATCACGCGGCCTCGGCGGCTGGAGCGGACTGCTGGTCGGCTCGGTCGCCGTACAGGTGACCACGCACGCACCATGCCCGGTCGTCGTGATCCCGCACGAGCCACGGCCGCCCGCGCACCAGGGCTCGACCGTCGTCGTCGGCGTGGACGGTTCGAAGTCCTCGGCCGAGGCGATCGACTTCGCGTTCGAGCAGGCCGATGCCCTGCACGCGCAGGTCGTCGCGGTGCACGCGTGGACGAGTCCCTTCCTCACGTACGCCGACGGCGCATCGATGCTCCAGTTCGACGAGGAGAAGGTCCGCGAGGAGGCTCGGCTGCTGGTAGCCGAGTCCGTCGCCGGCGCAGCGGCAGACCACCCCGACGTCCAGTGGACCACCGAACTCGAGAACGGCTCGGCCGGGCAGGCTCTGCTACGGCGCTCCGAGTCGGCCGACCTACTGGTTGTCGGTACGCGAGGCCGAGGCGGCTTCACCGGGCTCCTGCTCGGATCGGTCAGCCAGACCGTCCTGCATCACACCCACTGCCCGATCGCCATCGTCCGCTGAGGTCCCGATCATCCGCTGAGGTCCCCATCGTCCGCTGAGGTCGCCATCTCCGAGGGAGGCGCCATGACCAACGAACTGCCTGTGCTGGTGGGGATCGACGGGTCCCGCGACGGTCTGATCGCGCTGACCTGGGCGGCCGCGTACGCTGCCATACGCCAAGCGCCGCTGCATGCCGTGCACGTCCTCGACGACGATCAGCACCAACCTCCGGGTGCGCCGTACGACGGACCCGACGACGGCACCGAGGTGCTGGGCGATGCACTCGACGAGCTCGAGCGGCTCGGGTTCCGTACCGGGTTGCTCGAGGTCCGGCACGGACATCCGGCGCAGGTACTGCTCGAACTCTCCGAGCGTTCGCAGGCGCTGGTCGTCGGCCGCCGTGGCATGGGCGGATTCGCCGAGCTGGTGCTCGGTTCCACGTCGCAGGTGTGTACGGCGCTCGCCACCAAGGTGCCGCTGGTCGTCGTACCGGACACCTGGGATCCCGCCGCACCTGCGCGGAACCGGTTCGTGGTCGGCGTCGACGGATCCGCCGAAGGGCAGGAGGCGTTGCGTTTCGCCTTCGAGCTCGCGGGGGCGACCGGCGCGGAACTCGTCGGCGTCCACGCGATCGAGGTGCGCGAAACCTACTCGGACCCGAACAGCTGGTTCGACCCGAGCCGGCCGCGGAACGAGACCGCCGACGAACTGCTGGCGCAGACGCTCGACGGCTGGATCGCGAAGTACCCGGACGTCACCGTCCACAGTCACGGCGTCGTCGACCACCCGGTGCTCGTCCTGGCCCGCGAGTCCCAGGACGCGGACCTGGTGGTGGTCGGCGGCGTCGGTCGTACCGCGTTCTCCGAACTGCGGATGGGCTCCGTGGCCCGCGGCCTGCTGTACCACTCGGCGAGCCCGGTCGCCGTCGTACACCACCCGGAGCGCTGATCAGGGCTGCGCGGCCCAGTCGCCCCGGCCACAGCTTGCGGACACCGAGAAGGGATCTGGCGGACTGGATGGTCAGGGCTGGTCGCCCAGCAGAGCTATCGCGCGCGTCTCGGGGACTCCCAGCATCAGCAGGCTTGTGATCGTCGCTGCCCGGGCGCCGAGCGGACCGTTCGACAGGTCGCTGTCCGCGATGGCGAACACGGTGCCGTAGGCAACCTGGCTCAGAATGTCTGCGGGCAGGTGCTGTGCGAACACGTCGCTGTCCTGGCCACGTTTCACCAGGTCGGCGAGGAGCTCATCGACCGGCCCGAGCAGGCCGTGGATCGCCTCGCCGTACTCGCCACGCCGCAGCGCCACCAGCACTCGGTACCGGTGCGCCACCGGCCAGACGCGGGCGATGAATTCGACCCACATCGCGTCCGGTTCTGCGTCGGAGGCGTTGACTTCGGTGAGTACGGCTGTCATCTCGGCGACGGCGCGTTCGGTGAGTGTCCGAACCAGGTCGAGGCGCGACGGGAAATGGCCGTAGACGGTGCGACGCACGACGCCGGCAGCGGACGCGAGGTCGCCCATTCCGGCGTCCGGGTTCTCTCCCAGCACCTCGAGGGCGACGTCGAGGATGCGATCGCGTGTCTCGTTCATCGAACGCAAACGGGAGGACTCGGTGGCCACAGCACCATCATTGCACATCGGTGTGCAATGGAGTAGATTGCACACCAGTGTGCAACGGACAGTTGCCCCTCGAAGCTCAGGAGATGAAGGCAATGACCGCACCGGCGCAGCCGACCTCGGCCCTCGTCCGCCCGTTCACCGTCTCGATCCCGGATTCGGAGATCGACGACCTGAAGCAGCGACTGGCCAGAACTCGCTGGCCGGATCCGGAAACGGTGGGCGACTGGTCGCAAGGGGTCCGCGTAGAGAACGCCACATCTCTGGTCGACTACTGGGAGCGCTGCTACGACTGGCGGCGCTTCGAGTCCGAGCTGAATCGCCTCCCCCAGTTCCTGACCGAGATCGATGGACTGGACATCCACTTCATCCACGTCAGGTCCAGGAATCCCAACGCGATGCCGCTGATACTCACGCACGGATGGCCCGGCTCGATCGTCGAGTTCCTGAAGCTGATCGGCCCGCTGACCGATCCGGTTGCGTTCGGAGGAGACGCCGCCGATTCATTCGACGTCGTCGTCCCGTCGCTCCCCGGGTTCGGGTTCTCCCAGAAGCCCACGGACACCGGGTGGACGGTATCGCGCATCGCAAGCACGTGGGCGGAGCTGATGAAGCGTCTCGGCTACACGAGCTGGGCCGCGCAAGGCGGCGATTGGGGTGCCGTCGTCACCACCGCCCTCGGAGCCATGCAGCCTGAGGGGCTTGTCGGAATTCATCTGAACACCCAGTACGCCTTTCCCGAACAGATACCCGACACCTTGTCGCCCGAACAGCGCTACGCCGTGGAGACCCTCGCCCTCTACACCGGCGAGCTCGGCGGGTCGAACCACCTTCAGCGCACGAAGCCGGAGACTGTCGGATTCGCCCTGGCGGACTCTCCCGCTGGTCAGGCGGCCTGGATCTACGAGAAGTTCCAGTCCAAGACCGACAACCACGGGCTCGCCGAGGACGCCCTCAGCGTCGACGACATGCTCGACGCGATATCCCTCTACTGGTTCACCAACAGCGCAGCATCGTCCGGCCGGATCTACTGGGAGAACAAATCGGCGACTCTCGCCGGCCCGAAGCTGACGCTTCCGGTCGCGGTGACCGTCTTCCCGAGGGACATCCCACGCCTGCCACGAAGCTGGATCGAAGACACCTACAGCAATCTGATCCACTACGGCGAGGCCGACAAGGGCGGGCACTTCGCGGCCCTGGAGCAACCCGAGATCCTGGTCGACGAAATCCGAACCGGTCTGCGCACCCTCCGTTCCTGACGCCAATTCACTCTGCTCAGTGGGGGCAGTAGTAGTCGGCCAGGTCGACGCCGACGGACGGGTGGGGGCCGCGAACCGTCGAGACGTCGCCGTTGGCGTTGAACGAGATCCAGCCGGCATCGAGGAGCAGCGTGCCGCCGTCGGGCGCGATCAGCTGGATCGGCTTGCCCACGACACGCCAAGAACCGTCCGCGGCGTAGAACGCCGTCGCGGCGCCCTTCTCCACCGGAAGCCGCGGGTCAGCAGACACGAAGGTGCGCTCATCGTGAAACACCTGCGATCCGTCGGGATAGGTCATCAGCGTCCAGTGCTCGGTCACTGTCGTCTTCGTGGTGATTCCGCAGAGGTCGAGGTACAGATCATCGTCGAATGTGTCGTGCACTGTCCCTCGCTCGATCTCTGGACCTTGGGCAGCCGCCGGCGCTGCAGCGGCGAACGGCAGCGCGAACACGATCGCAGTGCCGAGCGCGAGGATTCGGATCAAGGCGCACCTCCAGGAACAAGGCCCGAAGACAGGGCCTCCGAACAGCTGCGACGGAATCATGGGGCCCTCTTGGGACCAGCGCTCCGTGCGGCTAACTAAGTACCGACACTGTCGCGCGTGGTCAGGTCCCGGGACAAGAGCCCGGCCTCCCGGCCACCCGGGTTTTGCCCTGGCTCATGCGGGACTTTCTCCCGCGAGGATGGTCTCGTCACGGGCCTCCTGGTCGAGATTGGCTCTTACAGTGTTCTGTGACGTCAGATCTCCGTGAATTGAGACGGCGCCTGAGTTGAGTCCCGCGAGTTTTCCGCGTCGGCAGCGAGCGATGCTGCCGCACCCTCGACCACAGCGCGGGCGTGCCTGGGTCGCCGCTACCACGACGCCTCTTCACGAACGGTCGCCAGGTAGCCGTCAGATTCGCGCACCAGCGCATCGAGGTTCGCATCATCGGTGGGCACCGAACCCGTCTCACGGCAACCACCCTCCGCGCGGCACAGTCAGGAGTTGCACGGCACGGCCAGAAGGGCCATTCAGGATCGAATGGTCTTGGCCCAGCAGCAGGTGTAGCGCATGCTCTCTCCGCTTGAGGGCGAGATTCACGCCGTGACATCGGCCGAGCTCGCCAGGCGCCGCAAGCAATCCCTGGACCGAGGCCGGCGATGTCAGGCGCCGACCGACAGGATCGCGAGCGGAGCCGAACACGACGGCGGCGGCGAGCGCGCCGACCGGCGGCACGCTCAACCCGCCCCGAACCTCAGCGGCCCCAACCACGAGCACGACGACGGTCGAGACCGGGAGCCGACCGAGCACCAGTACGGCCGGTGCGGGCATCACAAGGACTGGCGGAACTACAGCTATCACGTGATCGTCGGCACCGAAGGCGACGACGTCATTCACGGCGGCCCCCGGCATCGATGACATCGAGGGCAACGACGGGAACGACATCCTCTACGGCGGGGGCACCAAGCTGGTCGGGGACTACGACACGATCTTCGACGACACCCACGACCTGTACGGCATGTACGCCGGCGACGACGTCCTGGTCGGCGGCACTCTGTCATCCGGCAAGCTGATGTACGGCGGCCCCGGCAACGACCTCCTCATGCCGACCGCGATCCGCGCGATCCAGAACTTCCTCGACGGCGGCGACGGCAAAGACATCCTGATCGCCCTGAACTTCAGCACCGGGCCCAACACCGATCACCTCGACGTCGACCAAACACCGCGATCACCGCGCACTTCACCAGCAAGTGCGCGGAACGCCACGGGTGTTGAGATTGGATCGTTATCTCAACACCCGCGCTCCCAAGCTGGCCGGACCTCAACACGCCGAGTGTCGAGAAGCGTGTTGCAAATTCGGAGGGTCTAACAGCTCCGCGCCGTGACGCTCTGGGCGTCTAGCGTCCAACTGGTGGCTCGAGGGGTCCCGGCTTCTCCTTGCTGGTTTCAACCGTCGGGTCGATCAACCCCAAAATCGTGGGCTGCGCGCTGCCGATACGGGCCGATCCGGAACAATCGGGACCAGGGTCGATGGTGCCTGAGTAGGTGGGACTGATGCTGCCGAAGATGTACTGGCCGTCGTAAATCACAACCCGAATCGAAGCGTTTGTGCCGACAGCTCCCGCCGGCCTCGCGTACCCCTTCCAGCGACCGTCGCTCCCCGTGGTGAAGTTTGCGAGTACGAACCATCCGCCACTGCCGGTGTTGAGCTGCTGGATCGAGCCTGTTCGGCCGCCATAGTTGATCAGCCCGTGTGGTGCGATCGCGTAACGCTGTGCGTAGACAGCTGCAGTATTGCCGGCGCACCAGTCTTCCTGACTTACCGGGACTGCCTCCACGTTTGACATCATGCGGATGTCGGTGGTTGGTGTGTTCTGGGGAACGGTGGCTTGGATCTGTTGGTTCGATCCGGTCGCGCTCGGAGTGCGCCCGCTGGTGGCGAGAGTGGTGTCGCCGGGTGTTGTGGCTCCGGTGGGTTGCCAAGTCCACGGGGCCAGGCTTGTGTTGTCGTAGACGTGCCACGAGGCCGGTCGGTCGAAGTTGAAATAGGCCTTCTTCATCACGACGCCATCGGCTCGCTTGGCCTCCCAGCTCGCGTGGGTCACGCCAGCGGCGGCGCAGTCCGCGCCGAGCGTAAATGTCGGCTTCATATGCGGGGAAGAGATCGCCACACGTGATGGCACATTGAGGGTGCATGACGCGGCAGCGGCACGCTGTCCGGCCGCCTCGCTTGACGGTACGTTGGCGCTCAGAATGCCGGCCGTGAGCAACACCGCGACCGGAACCACGACCTGGGGCCGCGACCACAACCTCACACGGCTAAAGCCCCAAATCATCTGCTTCCTCCTCCAGATTGACCCAAGACAGCTCGTTCTCGGTGAATTCGGGCCGCCAGTCAGGACTGTTGCCGCGAAGTCCGTCGACGGTTGCGGTCAGCAGAGTCTCGATCGTCGGGTATTCGTCGTAGGGCCCCAACGGCGAGTCGGTGCGGATGACAGTAAGGTCGCCGCTACCGCCAGGACTCACCGCAAGGTGGTATCCCGAAAGGTCGAACGCGAACGGAATGAAGCTGGGCTGCCCCCAGATCTCGGACTGCCGCTGACACCACTCGTAGCGGACAAGTGCGTCTTCGACAGCCAGCGGGTACCACTCGGCGATGAACGAGAAGCCGCCAGATCCGCGAGTCGTCGTGCCGGCATGAACCCGATACAGGTCCAGCAGCGGCTGCGGCAGCTCGCCCGCGGTCGCGGTCCAGCTAGCGACCTCGTCAGGTGTGATCGGTGGGCGCAGGTCGGCCAGGATGCGAGGGCTGCGCTGCTCGAGCACTGCCTCGATATCCTGCCAGTCGGACTCGATGCTCATCGCTGCTCCTAATACGGGTAGACACGGAACGTGTCCAACTCAAGGATGCGGTCCGCGAGGTACCAAGCGCCCCGTTTTCCTCCTTCGGTCGAATTCTGCGTCGCGTCAAGAAACCTGACCGAGTAGTTGGTCTCCGGGTCGTTGAAGCTCCCTTCGTACGTCGACGCGAACGGGTACTCGTCACAAGAATCATCCGACAGCGGCGAGCTGAACCACTTCCTGCACTGGTAGACGGAGCGGCGGCGGCCATCGTCGTGTGCGCACCCGCCGCCCCATTCCACGGAGCCGTAGCAAGCACGGCCGGCGTTGTTGCTGCCGGCACCGGAATCGCCAAAGCCGTTGACCAATGCACGAGCCCCAAGGGAGCGTGCGCCCAGGTTGTCGTCAATGCCGCCATCGACGTCGTCGGCCTCACCGGCATCGGCGGAGGCGTCATAGCCGCCGGAGCCGTAGGAAGGACCGCCACCAAGGAGGTCGGCGGACTTGCCGACCACGTGATCATCGTGCGCGGCGGCACCAGTGACGTCCCCCTGGAGAAGTCAACCGCCGGCGAGATCCGCGCAGGTGGAGGCTCTGTAGAAGTTGCGCCAGAATTGACCCGCAGCGGCGTCATGAACAAGCAGCACGTCAACGTTTGCCTCGGAAACGCGCCATGCCCCTCCGGACTGCTTCAGCCGAACCCCGTGCCCAAGAGCGGACGAATCCAATGACCGAATGGCTCCCCATCCGATACCGCGACTTCAACGACATCCCAAGAGCCGTCGTCGTCAAGTGGCACAACCAGCTGTACCTACTCGACAGCCCGTTCGACCCAGCGACCGACGACTATCCCGACACGTACGAGATCTACACACTTCCCCACGACCTTGAGGAGCAGATCGACAGCATCTCCTGGACCGACCTCGCCCATCACGGAACGCACGCCGGAACCGCACCGACATCAGCAGTCGAGTTCGACCAAAGTCGCCGGCGCCTGATCAACGCCGACATCTTCCAAGAAATCCTGGGTGCCGAAGGGCCATCGACAACCAGATGACGCCACATCTGCCGAGGCAACGATGTCGACGGCAGTTCGACAGCGGCGAAGTCGAGCGCCCAGCTAGCGAACCTCAGGGGGCGCTACACCGGTCAGAATCTGCCGCGCCGCTCGTGCATTAGCGTGTGCACCCGATAGTGAGTAGACACCGCGCTAGCCATATAAATCACTCTTCCGCGTCGAGGTCAGGAAGGCTCATCGGCAGCCAGGCATGGCCCACAGCTCCTGCCTGATCTCGCGCAATCCGAGGGCACGCAAAACAGACGGCAAGGCTCCGTTCGTACTGCGCCAACCGGAGCGAACGACTACGATCCGAGGATGTTGCCTGAGCCGGTTCCGATCGTTCGTCGTCGGGAGAATGTGGTGTTCTCGAACAGGTTCGGCGAGTTGTACAACGACGAGGTCGAGGGGCCCTCGGGGGATCGCGGCAACTATCTGCGATGGCGGTGGAGTGCCCGTGGTGTCGTCGTCGCGGCGCGGAGTTCGAAGGGAACGTTGTTTGTGCCCGCCTATCGGTATCCGCCGGGCTTGGTTTCGCTTGAGCTGCCGCGAGGTGGCTGGGAGGTTGAGGAGAGCCTGGAGGAGGCGGCGTGCCGGGAACTGCTTGAAGAGTCGGGGTACGTCGGTAGTCAGGTGACCGAGCGTGGGCAGATCTACCCCGATACAGGGCTGATCGAGAATGCGGTGACGGTAGCCGAGGTGGTTATCGACGAACCGGATCTGAATGTCGGCGAGCAACGCGCCGAGGTGATGGAGTCCGTGGCAGAGGCCGTCTGGCTGAGCGACGACGAGGTACTGCGCAAGGTCGCCAACGGGGAGCTGACGTGTTCGATCAGCATTGCGGCGTTCACGATGTGCAGGCTGGCTCACTGACGCGGCAGGACGACTCGTTTCAGCAAGCCTGCGCCGTCCCGCCGGGCGTCAGCACGCTGGACCAGGTCGGCCAGGTCAGCAGCACCCCGATCCCTCCGGGCGCCGCCGACATCGCGGGCCATCGAGGCGCCGATCGTGATGAGCTGGGCAACGAGCGACAACCGGCCAGGGAGGCCGCCCGACTGAACGTCGAAGCCGACACAGAGCCCGCTCGAAACGGCGGTGAACTTCACTGCCTTCCAGAGCCGAACCCGGGCCGGCCGGCGCCTGAGCTCGTACAACGCAGCTAAGTCTCCGCCCTCTGCCAGCTCCAAAGCCGCTGACTCGAGCCGCCGGACCAACTCGTCGAGGGCCGCGTACAGGACCTTCAGGTTCGGCTCGACGCCGGCCTCGATCTTCCCCAACTGGTCCTTGACCGTCTGGCTGGCGGGCAGCTCGGCCGCCGCCATAACGGCCGCCACCGGCAGCTTCGCGAGCGCCTCCGGACGCAGGACCCAGGTCCGCACGGCCCCGATCTCGGTCGGCTCGCTGAACGACAGATAGGCGAACGGACTGCTCAAGCTCGTCGCTGAATCCGCGACCGGCATCCCGAGCGCGTTCGGCAGACCCATCCGGTACTCGATACCGACCAGTCTGTCTACCAGGTCGTACGTCGGCCTGTCGACCTCGCGCAGCCGCTTGCGCAGGTCGTTGTACAGCAGCGGCTCCCGCGCCTCCGCCCACCTGCGCACAGCTGCCAACTGGTGCGGATCAGGGCTCCGGGCGGCGACCTCCGAAAGCCGCAGCAACGAGTTCGCCTTGAACTCCGCCGCGACCGCAGCCGGGTCCCACTCCCACACCTCCGCCGCAATCTCGTCGAGAAACGCGGCATACTCGGCCGGCGGTACGCCAACCACATCCCCCGCCGCATGCACGGCCCGCACCTCGGCCAGCGTCTGACCCGCTCGCTTTGCGATGACGAGGTCGCCCCGCCCGAGCAATGGCGCGATGTCGCTGTCGGCCGACGGCGTACCCGACTCATCAGTCAACAGCGCGCGGAAGGCCGGGTTGTTGAGCGCCTGCGAATCACCGATCACCAGGCGCGGTGTGAATAGCAGGTGGAGCAACAGACAAGCCCGCAGGTCCGGACGCTCCTCCGGTGCGACCGGATCGTGCGGATCACCTTCGGCGAAGTACGTCGCCCTAACCGGTTCGTCCCAGATCATCCCCACCACCCCCTCCCCATATCGCCGGAGTTCGGTCCGCGTTACGTGCGATCTGCCAGCATTTGGTCCAAGATGATGAGCGCCGTGCCTTAGTGCATCGTGATCGCTCTCATGCCTCTGGATCGCCGCGACGACGAAACTGGCGACGGCGATCGCATCGTGGCCGATGACTGTCGGGCAGTATCCGGTGCCTGCACAATGGAGAGTCCCCGTTGCGCACCGGAATTGCTCACCAACTCTCATTCATTACGGTGAGTAAAACGGTGAGCCATCGACACCGGTCCCCCTCGAAGAGAGGACCTGAGTGGCAGCGCGCCCGGCTGGCAGAGATCTATCGGGGCCGATCAGCTCCAGACGGTGCAGCGTCCGGGCGGGCGATGGTGGCCCTTACCGCCGGGGTGTCCGCCCGTACCTGTCGGGCCACATCAAGCGAGCGATCCGCCTGGTCTCCGGCGCGGCGTGCGCTGGCGCTACCCATGCCTGCCCGCCGCGCAATGGGCTGCTGATGCTGGCGCTGTCGGTGCTGCGGTAGCTCACTCGGTCGCCGCGACGATTGTCCGCGTACTTCCCCTGAGGGTCGTACACCTTGCGGCCCCCGGATCCGGCCTACTCGGCAGGCGCAGGCGGTAGCCGCGCAGCACTCTGCTCCTCGTGGTCGACAGAGCCGGAGTCGTCGTTCTCCACCTGGGCGCAGCGGTCCTTCAGCGGCCTGGTTGTCGTCGTACCTCTGCTGGCCGCGATCAGCGGTATCCGCTCCTGGATCGCCCGAACCGGGCACCGCGACGGGTGACAGCCACTCGCGATCGGACGCGCTACGCGTTCTCACTCGTCTACCACCCTCAGCTGTACGGGGTCTTGCCCGTAGTAGCAGCCGTACGAGCTGCGGGTGTCGCCGCCGCACTCGTCGCACGCGAAGTACTCGCGCTTCTCGTCCTCGTCCATGGATCCCTCGTGCCACCACCCCGAGCACTGGCCGTTGTAGCAGCTGCGGCCGGTGCCAACCGCGCACCGTCTACGCGTTCGCCTGTCTGAACAGCGGCGACCGCAAACTCCTCACCGTCCAGCTCGCCCAGTTCGCACGCGACACCGATCCGCAGTAACTGCCGGCACTCGTCACCGACCAGCTCACCGCCAGGGTGGCAGTGGGCCACGACCGCCTACGGCGCAGGGTGGGTCTGCTGGCAGACCAACTGCGAGTCGGCGCCAGCCACGCTCGAGGCTTCGCGGTGACCGGCGAACAACCGCCCGCCACAGACGAGCTGACCTGTGCCGACGTCGAGGAGGCCTGCGCGGGCTTGTGTTAGGTCCGGTACCCGAGCCGGTCAGTGAACTGCGCTGCCCGCTGTGCGGGAGCGTCCGGCCACTCGGCTACCGCCGAACAGTCGGACGCCCGTACAAGGCCACAGGCCTCCCGCTGATCGCGGAGTACCGCTGCCGCAGCTGCGACGAGGTCAGCGCGCCTGCTACAGGCTGTCGCCGCCGGTCGTCTGCCGGCCGGGGTCGATGGTGATGGGTGTGATGGTGATGTCGTAGTCCTCGGTCGCCTCGTCGACGATTGCGTCGTAGTGAGCTGGACGGCCTCGTGCGAGAACCCGGACGAGGTGAAGCCCTGGGGATTCGGCGGTATAGGCGAGAGCGCCGCCGCCTTCCGGCGTCATGGACAGGAGGTAGAGATCCGAGGTGACGTCAATAGCGATCCGCTCACCGATCTCCCAGCCAGCAACTGCCGTTTCCAGGCTTGGTGGTGGATCCTGCGTGATGCGAACGGTGACGTTGACGGGTCCCGGAGCGCACCCGGTAGTGACGACGACGGCTGGCCCTTTCCGATCGAGTGCGAGCAGGGGGCCGGCTTCAGCCGGGTCGACGACCGGATCGAAGCCGGGCGGTGCCAGACAGAACTGGTGATAACCGGCTTCGACTTGCTGGCTCAGCTGCTGCCCCATCACCCGATGAACCCTACCTGGAAGGGGTCGTGGGCGAGCATGCGCTGGCTGCGGTAGAAGCCGACCGCATTCGTCCGATAGCAGCGCCGGGCGGGCCCCGACCAACGCGGTCCAGATTGATCCAAACCGCTGATGGCCGGGCCTACCGCCGTCGCGAGGTCACGGGTCGCGTGGGTGAGCCAGTGAGAGGTCCTCCTGTCATCCAGCACGGTGGAGCGAACCGCCGCCGCGGTCGTCGAGTTGGTTCCCACGTAACCGGCCGGGTGCTGACGGGACTTTCGGCTCTGTGGCCGCGTGGTCTGTTGGATCAAGCTCGATGGTGAGAATCGGTTGATCAGGAGGGACCGGGATGGCGACGACGATCGGTGGGCCTGCAATTCTTCGACCGTTCCCTCAGGTCGGTAGTTATCCGACGCACCATTGTGTCACCGGCTCGCTGAAGCACGTCTACGACTTCCACGGCTACCGCATCAGCGAGGAACTCCTGTTCGGCCTGGGTGCGGGGCTGGGGTTCGTGTACTTCCACTTCAAGGACACCGATCCCTTCTACGGCGGTCGCGCCAACAACGCGAGCGCCCGGGTGGAAGGGCTGGAGAAGACAGCCGGCCGACGTACGGGCGTCGCGGTCGAATCGCATGCCACCTCCAGCGCCCGCGTCGCGCAAGCCGAGCTCCGGCAACTTCTCCAGGAAGGCGAGCCGGTGCTCGTGTATCTCGACATGGGATTCCTGCCGTACTTCGACCTACCGGCCGGCTACCACTTCGGCGGTCATGTGGTCGTCGTGGCCGGCTACGAGCCGCAGACCGGGCAGGTCCTGGTCGCGGACCGGGACCAGGAACTCCATCCGGTCGACTGGGACGTACTGGAAGAGGCGCGGGGATCGACGTACCGGCCGTTCCCGCCACGGCACACCTGGTACACGTTCGACTTCAGCAGGGCACGCGAACCTCGCCCGGCCGACGTGTGCGCCGCGATCACCGAGGTGTGTGACGGCATGCTGGCCCCACCGATCAACAACCTCGGTGTACGCGGGATCCGGAAGGCGATCCGGGAGACCATGCGATGGCCGGAGCTGCTCGACGTCGAGGCCCTCCGCCGTACCTGCTTCAACACCGCCCTCATGATCGACGCTCGCGGCGGTACCGGCGGCGGCATCTTCCGGTACCTGTACGCACGCTTCCTCGACGAAGCCGCGATCATCACCGGCGAAGACAGGTACACCGAGCTGGGCAACGAACTGCACGCGATCGGCGACCGCTGGGAAGACGTCGCCGCCACCTTCGCCGCCGCGGCCGAACTGGGCAATCCTGCTGACTTCCTCGGTTCTGCGGTCACACCGATGCACGAGATAGCCGACCGCGAACAGATCCTCTGGCAGCGGCTGAAGGCGCTGACCGCGAACCAGGCCTGAAGGAGGCGCCCAGTGGAGACGAATGATGACCGGCGAGTACCGCCACGAGACCGTCACACCCACGTTCCTCGCCACCCCTCGCCGAGGCCGCGTGGTCGTGGCCAAGCTGATCGCCTACGCCATCGCAGGTATCGGTTTCGGCTGTGTCAGCGTGCTCGCGACGATCGCACTGGCCCTGCCCTGGCTGTCGGCGAAGAACATCGATGTCTCCCTCACCGCCAACGGCCTTCCACGAACGCTGATCGGTGCCGTCAACGGGACCACCCTCGCCGTCCGCCGCGACGTGACCTGACACCGAAGCAGAGCTGATCATGAGCGAACAAACCCCACTACCCAAAGCCGTCGCATTCGCTGCGGTCGCGCGGAGCGTCGCCACCACAGCGCGCCTCCTCACGCAACGACGTATCCACCACCGGCAAGGAAACGTCGGCAACCACCTCCGGTTCGCCGACGGCACCGAGGGCCGGGTGTACCGCGAGACCGTGGTCGATCGAGCGGCCGTCACGGAGCCCTGCGTGTTGGTTGTCGCGTTCCGGCTGTACGGAGTACACGGCCGGGGGCACGCACTCTTCCGGTGGGAGTCACTACTCAACACTCCCCTGTTCGTCGGCTTTCCCGGCTTCGTCTCGAAGCTGTGGCTCGCGAACGACGCCTACGGGGTCTACCGCGGTGTGTACGAATGGGACGGCCCTGACGCCGCAACGGCGTACGCCCGCGCGCTGTGGCGGGTGCTCGAACTGGTGAGCGTACGGGGCTCGATCCGCTATCACGTGGTACCCGGTCTACACCGCGACCAACTGCTCGCCGACCCGCACCTGTTGCCTCCCGTCCTGCCTGCTGCCAACGACACCTGGTGGCGACCGGTCGGCCTCACCGCGCCTGAAGCCCCAGGGCGGGTCTCGTCACCGGCTCGAGTGCGGCGCCGACGGTTGGACGGCCGAGTCCACGATTGACCAGCCTCAGCACCTGCGTCGTGGCCTTGCTCAGCTCGGCAACCTGGGCATCGGACAGGATGTCGCAGATCCAGTTCCAGTGCAGCGAGACCACATCACCGGGCCGTCCACCGCGCGCCAATCGATAACCACGTGAACCTGCGAGCATCCGCCGTACGACGGGTTCACCGAGCCGGAGCCTGCCGTTGTCGTAGTGCAGGGGCTGCGTACGGACATCGGCCGCCTCGCCGTCAACCGCAATGACAGTGCCCCAGGAGATCCGGCAACTGTCCAGCACCCGCAACGGCTCCGCCGCCGGACCGGCCCGCAGCAATCCGGTCCACGGGTAGACGGCGAACACGTGGAAGTTGTGGTGCGGCCGACCACCGAGCAAGGCCAACCGGACCGGATCGCGGAGCACGTGATCCCGTCGGTCGAAGCGGTCGCTCAGGTGCGCCGCCAGCAACCTCCCCGGCACCTTGCCGAGCAGGCGGTTGCCGACCCAGTACGCCTCGACTACCTCGGGATCGAGCGGGTCCCGGCCCGACGCGGCCGCGATCAGCGAAAGATACGGCCACGCGCCGAGGAAGCGGTGGGCGATCGCCGCCAGACCACGGTCCGACACACCGCTGCCGGCGTACTCCAGGAGCTCTCCGGAGTCGTCCGGACCACAGTAGCCGAGCGCGTTCGGCGGATACGCGTACCGCGCGAACAGCAGCGGACCCGCTGTCATCGGGCCAGAACCGGCGTACGGCGTGATCGCGCAACTGTGACGAGCCCAGCGCCTGCGGCGAGCAGCGCGATGCCGACACCGGCCTGCGGTGTGACAACCGTCCCCTTCACGATCGCGTCGAGGGCAGCGGTGATGACCACGGCGACCACGAGGACGGCGGTCACGTCCACTGCGGGGGCCAGCGCCAGAGCGCGGTACCACGTCGCGACGTACCCGGCCAGCAGGAGCCCGGTGAGCAAAGCCCATCGCCAGCCCTCCGCCGTCAGCCCGATCAGCGCCGACCAGTGACCGCTGACCGCTACCCAGCCGACAAGCAGCACAACGCCGAGGCCCATCCGCGCGACCGCAAGCACATCCGGCGGAACCGCGCCGACCAGCTTCTTCACGACGATCACTTCAATTGCCCACAGCAACGTTGCGCCCAGGATCATCAGCTCGCCGCTGCCGAAGCGGAACCCGGCCAACCCGCCGCCGAGCACCGCCTGACCGACGATCAGGAAGCCGATCGCGGCGTAGTGCAAGAGCCCGAGCCGCTCACCCAGAAGAGGTACGGCAAGCAACGCCACCCATACCACCAGGGTCTTGTGCACAAACGCCGCATGCGTCGACGACGCCCGCGCGAGACCGCTGAAGAACAACACGAACGGCACCGACCCGCCGACGACAGCGATGGAGAGCAGGCCGATCCACCGTCGCCGGGACAGCTGGACAGCAGGCCCGAACCTACGGGAGCCGACCAGCACAACGAGCAGTACGACGGCGGCGACCAAGTTCTTGGCGGTCGTGTAGACGGTCGCATCCCGCACCACGCGGACGCCGTACGAATTGACGAACACGGACACCCCGCTGATCACAGCCGTCCCGAACGCGAGCGCGAGTCCCTGGGCCCTGGATCCTGTCATCGCTCCCCCTCATCGCTGTCTTCGGCCCGATTGATCGCGTACCCGGCATGCACCAGCACGACGTCTCCCACCAACGCGTCGGGCAGAAACGCGAAACAGACCTGGCGGGGACCCTCTGAGGTCTGTACCGTGCCGGTCGGCGCCGCCGGCGGAGCATCCGCGTCGAGATCGAGCACCCGGCCCACGATCCCGATACACATGTCAGGGAACCTCGACGCGGGCGCGGGAGGCACGCGGGTCTCGCATCCGGAGAAGAGAGGTACCGATGCCGTAGGTGAGGAAGTGGTCCTCCGGGAAGATCTCGACGATCCGGCAATTCGACAGGCGCTCGGCCGGCACCAGCCTGGCCAGCTCCGTCGACAGCGATCCCAGCGCCGGCGCACCGACCGGATGCACGACGGCCCGCGCGTGGAAGCTGATCGTCGCCGGCGGAATCGGCAGCAGCAACGACAGCAGGCCGCCGCGACGTACCGGCACGGTCACAGCGACCTGATCGGTCGCCGGGATGTGCAGGGCCTTCCAGCTGTCCGGGGCGACCGCGACGTACAACCGGCGCGGGCCGGCCACGTACACAACACCGCTCGATCGCGGCTGCCCGGTCGGGGTGACGTAACTCAGTACGGCGAACGACCGCTTCGCGATCGCCTGCCAGACCTCTTCACCCGTCAGCTCCGGGCCCTTCACGCCATCCGTACTGCTGTCGGTCGTCACCGTCGCCGCTAGCCGCTCGCTGTCCATCGTCATCGGCCACCCTCTTCGTCGATGCCCAGAGTCAAACAGCTCGCCCCACATCGCGGGCAGGGCCGAAAGTCCCTTCCCGGCCCGGCCTAGCTCGCTCCGGCCACGTCGTAGCCGGTGATGATGCCGACGAGTCGTGCGCCGTCCACCACGAGGGCGATCTGGTCAGCGGTGCGGAGCAGCCGCCGGAGTTCGGCGAGAGGCGTTCGCGGGGTGACGACCGGGACCTGCTCCAACGGGATCTGGATGTCGCCGAGCGTGGTGGTCGACCGTACGTCGGCCGGTACGGACGCTATCCGGGCCATGCTCACGACTCCGGTCGGAGCATCATCCGGACCGACGATCGGGAAGACGAGCTGCTGCGCGCCCAGCGCAAGGGTGACGAACTGATCGATCGGAGTCGACCGACTCCCGGTGAGCTCTGCGGGTCGCACGAGTTGAGCTGCGGTCGTGCCATGCGCTTTGGCTTGTCTGCCCTCACCGACTGCGGCGAGCACGATCACATAGCCGACAGCGATCAGCCAGAACCCTCCGGCGTCGCCGTTGACCAGCTGCAGGACACCGGCCGCGCCCACGACTCCGCCGACCACCCGGCCGGCGAACGATGCGCGCACCGTGGCCCGATCGGCATCGCCGGACCAATGCCAGAGCAGGGCACGCAGTACCCGCCCGCCGTCCAGCGGAACGCCGGGCAGCAGGTTGAACACACCGAGAGCGACGTTCATGACCGCGAGCCACCACACCGAGGATTCGACGAGGTCCGGAGCACCAGCGGCTCGCAGCAACAGGCCCGCGCCGCCACCCAGCAGCCCGAGGCCGAAGCTGGTGGCCGGACCCGCGGCCGCGATCAGAAATGCTGCTCGCGGCGTGGCCGGGTCGCCTCCCAGCACGCTGACTCCACCGAGCATCCACAGCGTGATGCGCTGCACCGGCAGGCGATATCGGAGCGCGACCAGCGCGTGCGCGAGCTCATGGGCGAGTAGCGATGCGACGAACACCATCGCGACCAGCACCGCCGTCGACCAGTACGCCACGGCGGAACGGCCTGGGACGAGCTCGGGCAGCGCGGTCGAGGCCAGGATGTTGCTGACGATGACCACCATCAGCAGCACCGACCAGTGCGCGCCGACCGGAATGCCGGCGATCCGGCCGAACCGGACCGTCTCGTTCATTGCCACCCCCTACTCAGACGATGCCCGCCGAGAGCCGGATGGACAAGCCGGGTCGTTCAGGGCGAGTTCGCTCAGTACGGCGTCGACGAGTCTGGGTAAGGCCGTGGCGACAGGGGCCGAGAGGTTGGTGCCGAACGAGACATCCTCTGCCTCCACTGCGTAGACGACGAGGCGCTGCGGGAGACGGTCCAAGACCTGTGCGAGACGAAGTGCGTCAGGGATGCCAAGACTGTGCGAGCCGGCTGAGTGCGTATGCGGCTCGGCGTCGTCGGGCGCCGGGTGCTGGTGGAGGGGCCTGTCGAGGGGTACTTCGGTGCGGTAGAACTCGCCAGGTGTCGACGGATCGCACAAGACCGCGTCAACGATGACTGCGAGGGGTACGCCGGCCCAGTCGTCGAGCAGTCGTGCGGGTTCGCCGTCGGAGACGAGCAGCTTGACCGCGGGGAGCCAGTGGTCTTCGAGGGCGGTGATCAATGCGGGGCCGATGCCGTCGTCGCGGCGGTACTCGTTGCCGACGCCGATCACCACGGCCCTCGTCACTGCCGCTCCACGGTGAGGTCGAGGAAGTGTGTCGAACAGGAGATACACGGGTCGTAGTTCCGGATCGTCTGCTCGCACAATCCGGTCAGCCGCTCATCGCCGAGCTGCAGGTTGGCCGACACCACCCGGCGCAGGTCGTCCTCGATCGCCGCCTGGTTCTGCGCAGTCGGCGGCACGATCGTCGCCGACCGGACCAGCCCGTCGTCCCCGATTCCGTACCGGTGGTACAGCAACCCCCGCGGCGCCTCGCTGACCCCGTGCCCTACTCCGTCCTGAGCCGGTACGGCGACGTACGACGGCTCCGGCGGCTCGTATGACTCGATCAGCCGCAGCGCCTCCTCGACGGCGTACACGGTCTCGATCGCGCGGACCACGATGCTCCGGAACGGGTTGCGGCACTCGCTCCCGAGCCCCACCTCGACCGCGAGCCCGAGCGCCAGCGGCGACAGCTGGGAATGGTTGAGCGTGTAGCGCGCCAGCGGTCCGGTGAGATAGCGGCCGCCGTCGAGACTGGCGTGCAGGGCGGTCGAGTGCGGCACGTGCTCCTCGACGACATGGTTGCTGAAGGCATCGACCTCGAAGGAAGGGCCCGCGCTTCGGCGCAACGTCGTACCGCCCTCGATCGCGTAGCGCGCCGGGTCGTACACCGCGAGCAGCTCGTGATCCAGTTCCACGTCGGGGAAGTCGAAGCCGGCCACCCAGTGCACCGTTGCAATCGCAGCGTCCAGTGCCGGACGCAACTGCTCGGCCAACCGGTCGAGCTGGGCGCGGCTCGGCGCCGCATAGAACCCACCGACGCGGACGTTGATCGGGTGGATCGCCCGGCCGCCGACCAGCTCCAGGATCGCGTTGCCGGCCTTCTTCAGCATCAGCCCGCGCTCGACGATCTCCCGATGATCGGCCGCCAGCGCGATCGCGTCCGGGTAGCCGAGGAAGTCCGGTGCGTGCAGCAGGTAGACGTGCAGCGTATGGCTCGAGATCCACTCACCGCAGTACAGCAACCGCCGCAGCTCCCGGATCGCGCCGCCGATCCGCACACCGCAAGCGTCCTCGATCGCGTTGCACGCACTCGTCTGGTACGCGACCGGGCAGATGCCGCAGATCCGCGCGGTGATGTCCGGCGGCTCGGTGTAGCCCCGGCCGCGCAACAGCGCCTCGAAGAATCGCGGCGGCTCGTAGATCTGCAGGTCCGCGCGCTCCACCTCACCGTCTCGGACGATGACGTGCAGCGCGCCCTCCCCCTCGACCCTGGCGAGTGAGCTGACCTTGAGCTGCCGTGCACGATGACTCACGACGACCAACCTCCGGACGCTGCGTTGAACGTGAGGAACACCCGGTCCACCTCACCGTCCGACATCCCTGCCGCTCGCAACCGCGGAATCAGCGCGGCCACGTTCGGCTTCGTCATCGGCCCGAAGCAGCCGAAGCATCCCCGCCGGTACGCCGGGCACAGCGCGCCGCACCCCGCGTGCGTGACCGGTCCGAGGCACGGCGTACCCTCGGCGACCATCACACAGGTCAGCCCGCGACGCTTGCACTCGGTGCAGACCGAGGTATCGGGCAGGTCGGGCTTGCGGCCGGCCAGGAACGCGGTCAGTACTTCGAGCAGCTGCCGCCGATCGATCGGGCAGCCGCGCAGCTCGAAGTCCACCTGGACGTGGTCGGCGATCGCCGTCGAGGTGGCCAGAGTCTCGATGTAGTCCGGCCGGGCATACACCACGGATGCGAACTCGGCAACGTCCCCGAAATTCCGCAAGGCCTGGATCCCACCCGCCGTGGCGCAGGCGCCGATCGCCACCAGCACCTTCGACTCGGCCCGGATCCGCCGGATCCGCTCGGCGTCCGCGGGCGTGGTGATCGACCCCTCGACCAGCGTCACGTCGTACGGCCCGGGCTGGACCGCGCTGGAAGCCTCCAGGAAATGGGCGATCTGGACGCGCCCGGCCAGCGCGAGCAGCTCGTCCTCGCAGTCCAGCACGGTGAGCTGGCAACCGTCACACGAGGCGAGTTTGAAGACCGCTAGCGTCGGAGTGTCCATCCCTGCGAGCACACCAGGCGACAAGGCTGCCCACCAGGGACCGCCGACCGAGATGACCGGGACCTTCGGCCCTTGGCCAGTACGGCGGTTCTCGGCACGATCGCGCTATGAACCAGGTGATCGTGCACGGCCTGACCGAGCTGGTCGAGGTGCTGATCGCTGACGGGTACCAGGTCATCGGACCGACCAAGACGGGCAGCGCGATCGAACTGGCCCAACTGACCGACGCCGGCCAGCTGCCCGCCGGCTGGGGCGTCGAGACAGGCCCGGGGTACTACCGGCTGCGGCGGCGCGAGGACGACGCCGTGTTCGCCCACTCCGCCGGACCCCAGTCGTGGAAGACCTTCCTGCACCCCGCGCACCGCAAGCTGTGGTCCACGAATGCAGACGGCTCGTTCGACGCAGCCGACGAGGAGACGCCTCGGTACGCGCTGCTCGGCGTCCGCGGATGCGACCTGGCCGCGATCGGGAAGCTTCGCGAGGTCCTGCATCTCGATGGGTCGTTCCAGGCCCGGCACCAGGCGTTGTTCGTCGTCGCCGTGAACTGCACGGAGCCCGGTGAGGTGTGCTTCTGCGCCTCGATGGGCACGGGACCGGCGGCCGGACCTGGCGCGGACCTGACTCTCACCGAGATGGCCGATCACTTCGTCGCCGAGGCCGGCAGCGAAGCCGGGCTCGAGGTACTCACGCGGATCGTCCACCGAGCCGCGACCGACGACGAGACAGCCGGGGCGCACACAGCAGTTGAGGCAGCAGCTCATCGGATGGGGCGTGCGATGCCGGAGGTGGACCTGCGAGCGCTGCTGGTGGACAGCCGCGAGTCGTCACACTGGGCGGACGTCGCCGAGCGGTGCCTCACCTGCGGCAACTGCACGATGGTCTGCCCGACCTGCTTCTGTACGACGACCGAGGACGTCACCGACCTCACCGGCGACCACGCCGAACGCTGGCAACGCTGGTCGTCCTGCTTCGAACTCGACTTCTCCTACCTGCACGGCGGCAGCGTCCGTACCTCTGGTGAGAGCCGCTACCGGCAGTGGATCACCCACAAGCTCAGCACCTGGTACGACCAGTTCGGCGGCTCCGGCTGCGTCGGCTGCGGCCGCTGCATCGCCTGGTGCCCGGTAGGCATCGACCTCACCGAAGAGGTCAGCCGGCTCGCGGAGTCCGCTCATGCCTGACGCAAAGCTCTTCGACGGGCTCACCGCCGACGAACGCGAGGCAGTGGTCCGCACTTCTCGTGACGAGTTCTACGACGACGGTGAGCGCCTGTTCGACGAAGGCGGCCGGGCAGGCTTTTGCTGGTTGATCCGGCACGGCCGCGTCGCGCTCGACACCGCGGTACCTGGCCGCGGTCACGTCGTCGTCGAGACACTCGGTCCTGGCGACCTGCTCGGCTGGTCCTGGCTGATACCGCCGTACCGCTGGCACTTCGGTGCCCGTGCGATCGGTACCGTCGAGGCGACAGCCTTCGATGCGGAACAGTTGCGGGTGCTCGCGGACCAGGATCCTCGACTCGGGTACCTGCTGACGCGACAGCTCCTGGGCGTCGTACTCGATCGGCTGCAGTCCACCCGGGCGCGGTTGCTGGACCTGTACGCCGATCATGGCTGAGCCGATGCTGCCGGTCCGGTACCGGGTCGTCGATCGCGCTGCCGAGACCCGCGACACGGCAACACTTCGGCTGCAGCCGGTCGATCAACGGCTCGCGCCGTTCCGGCCGGGGCAGTTCGCCATGCTGTACGCGCACGGCGTCGGCGAGGTACCGATCTCGATCAGTGGCATCGGCGACGACGGAACCCTGCACCACACCGTCCGGTCGGTCGGCGCGGTCAGCCGGGCCTTGCACGACGCGCAACCCGGAACAGTGATCGGTGTCCGTGGACCCTTCGGTACGACGTGGGCACCCGAAGGTGCTGTCGGCAACGATCTGGTCGTCGTGGCCGGCGGCGTCGGACTGGCACCACTGCGTCCGGTCGTCCAGGCCGCGCTGTCCCGGCGCTCGGCGTACCGCCGGGTGGTGCTGATCGCAGGTGCGCGGACTCCGGACGAGTTCCTGTTCCGCACAGAGCTGGACACCTGGGCCGCACGCGACGACCTCGACATCGAACTCACTGTCGACAGCCCGGCCGCGAGCTGGGACGGTACGGTCGGATTCGTCACCGAGCCGCTCGCCCGGCTGCGGCTCGATCCGGAGCGCACCGTCGCGTTCCTCTGCGGTCCGGAACCGATGATGCGGTTCAGCGCCCGCGTACTGCTCCGCGGACAGGTGCCTGCCGAGCGGATCCACGTGTCGCTCGAACGTTCGATGAAATGCGGGATCGCCCTGTGCGGGCACTGCCAGCTCAGCCCGCTGCTGGTCTGCCGCGACGGCCCCGTCGTCAGCTACACCGTCGCCGAACCCCTACTGGCCGTGCCGGAGTTGTGAACTGAGGGAGCTGATCGATGATGCGCTGGCTGCACGAGTTCGACCGCTGGATGTACCGCGGCGGCCGACCGAACCGAATCGCGCGGGCGCTGAACCGACTCAGCGCGATCCAGTACGCGCGCGGATTCGCCGCGCCCGCGCGAGCCGTCACCCTCGAGGTGACCGGTCGCAAGAGCGGCCGGGTCATCTCGTTCCCGCTGGTTCTCACGCAGTACCACAACGAGCGGTACCTGGTCGCGATGCTCGGCGACCGGACCAACTGGGTCCACAACGTCCGCGCCGCCGACGGACGAGCGGTCCTCCGGCACGGCTACCGCGAAGAGGTAACCCTCGAAGAAATCGACCCCGGAGCCCGTGCCCCGATCCTCCGCCACTACCTCGACCTCGCGCCGGGAGCCCGCGGGCACTTCCCCATCGACCGCCACGCACCCCTCACGGACTTCGAACGCATCGCACCGCAGTACCCCGTCTTCCGCATCACCCACGGACCGAACACACCTGGTTCGTAGCGATAAGAACGTGGTCGGTGAACGCCACCGGTCCCTCACGTGATGACGGAGGCTGCCGGGCGGCGGGGCGAAGGGCGGCCGTCGCGTACTGGTCACTTCCCGACGGGAGCCGACTGGCGTACGTGGGTTTCAGGTGCGGCGGCGGACTTCCGGGGAGGGCAGGGGGTGCGGTGTGGCTGTCATGTCGTCGTACACCCAGGTCAAGCGGTTGTCGACGGCAACGACGCCGTCCACGTCCTGGGTCAGCTTTCCGGCGACATCCGCTGTACTGCGGTGGTCGACCTCGCCGGTCAGCGTCACGACACCGTCCTGTACTCCGATCTCGATCGCGAACGGGTCGTCCCAGAGCGCGTGCACGACCACGTCTCGCCGGATCCGCTGCAGGATCCGGTCGTCCGGTTCCAGGAACGCTTTCAGCAGATCCGACCTGGTGACGATTCCCGCGAGTTCCTCGTCGTCATCGGTGGTGACGACCAGCCGGGTGATACCGCGGGCCGCCATCAACCGGGCCGCCTCGGGAATCGTCGCGGTCTGCGCGACGGTGATCGCGGGATGCGACATCACGTCGCCGGCCCGCACTCCCGCCGCCTTGGTCCGCGCCGTACGCCCCCGCAACCTCGTCGAGCGCCGGCGCTGGAACTCTTCCTTCCGGATCAGATCGGTCTCCGACACCACCCCACCGATGCCGCCGTACCCGTTCACCACCGGGACCGCGGTGATGTGATGAGTCGCGAGCACGGAGACGATGTCCTTGTACGGCGTGTCCTCAGTCACGGTGACCACGTCCCGCGTCATCACGTCCGAAACCTTCAGCGGATGCCTCATCTGGGCCCTCCTTCTCACCTCTACCGAACCGCAGGCGAGATCGGCCGGACAGGGCCTGAGTCCTCGAATCGGAGGACCGAAGGTCCCTCAGGTCGGGACTCTTGTCCGCAGCGTCTGCAAGCTTCGTCGGCGATTCTGAAGACGAACCGAAGGAGCCTGCCATGACCACTCCGCTGCAGCAGGAGGTCGAACGCTGGGAAGGCCAGCTCGACGACATCGCGAACACCAGGACGTCGGACGACTGGTACCTCGACGAACGCCGACTGGCCGAGGCGCAGCAGCAGGCAGCATTGCGCCTTGAGCTCGAAGACGCCCGATGAGCACGCTCACCTTCCTGGGCGCCGCCGGGACGGTCACCGGCAGCAAGTTCCTGCTCGAACACGACCGGCAGCGGATCCTGCTCGACTGCGGCATGTTCCAAGGCGAGGCTCAGTGGCGCCGGCGTAACTGGGACCCGTTCCCGATCGACCCGGCGACGTTGGACGCCGTTGTCCTGACCCACGCGCATCTCGACCACTGCGGCTACCTGCCCAGCCTGGTCCGGCAGGGCTTTCACGGACCGGTGATCTGCAGCCCAGGTACGGCGGAAGTCGCAGCCATCGTGCTCCGAGACGCCGCCCACCTCCAGGTCGAGGACGCCCAGCACGCCCGTGCCGGCGGCTATTCCCGGCACGATCCGCCGCAGCCCCTGTTCGACACCGAAGACGCCGAACGCGCGATCCGCTTGTTCCGCCCCGCCGACGGCCGCGTCCAACTCGACGACACCACCGTGACACTCCACCGGGCCGGACACATCCTCGGTTCCGCGTTCGCAGTACTCGAATTCGACGGACGACGTCTCCTGGTCAGCGGCGATCTCGGCCGGCAGGAACACCCGCTGCTCCTCCCGCCAGAGGCTCCGCCGGCCGTCGACACAGCCCTGGTCGAGTCGACGTACGGCGACCGCCACCACCAGCCACTCGACCACGCCCAGCTCGCCCGGCTGATCAGCACGACAGCAGCCCGCGGCGGCGTCGTTCTCATGCCGGCGTTCGCGATCGACCGTACGGCGGTCCTCCTGCACGAGCTCACCGGTCTGATGCGGGACGGGCTGATCCCGCACCTGCCCGTGTACGTCAACAGCCCGATGGCGCTGGCCGCGCTGAACGTCTACCGCGCCGCCGTCACCAACAAGTCGCCCGAGCTCCGCCCCGAGATCCTCGGCGGCCCGGACCCGTTCGATCCCGGCACCCTGCGCCTGGTCCACTCCGTCGAGGAATCGATGCGGATCAGCGACCCCGGTCGCCCGTCCATTGTGATCTCCGCGTCCGGCATGGCCACCGGCGGCCGCGTCCTCTACCACCTCGCCCGGCTCCTGCCCGGCAAGCGCAACACCGTCATCCTCCCCGGCTTCCAGGTCCCCGGCACCCGCGGCCGCGCGCTGCTCGATGGCTCCCGGCGCTCAAGATCCACGGCCGCTACATCCCGGTCCGAGCCCAAGTCGTCGGCCTGTCCGAGTTCTCCGCCCATGCGGACTCCGACGAACTGCTCGCCTGGCTGTCCTCGGCACCACGCGCCCCCGAGACCGTCTACGTCGTACACGGCGAAGACCACGCCCGCGCCGAACTCGCCCGGAGGATCCACGACGAACTCGACTGGACCGCGGCCACCCCAGCCCATCTCGAACGCGTACGTCTGTGAGTTGGCACTGACGAAGGAGGCCGGCATGAACCACAGGACTGTTGTCGTAGGCATCGACGGAAGGCCTGACTGCGAGAACGCGATCCGTTGGGGTGCGGCCGAAGCAGCCTCCCGCGCGGCCGCATTACAACTGGTGCACGCCTTCGTGTGGCCAGAGTTCCACGTGCCACTCGGACCGAGCGACCTGGCGCCGGGCCTTCGGGCTCAGGCCGACCGGATCGTCGCCGACGCAGTCGACTTGGCGCGAAAGTTCGAACCCGGCGTGCCCGTGACGGGGCGGCGAGTCGACGGCTTCCCGTCTGCCGTACTGCTGGCGGAGTCGCAGACCGCCGACCTGATCGTGATCGGCAGCCGGATCACCGGTCCGCTGCTTGGCCTCCTCGTCAGCTCGGCCGGCGTCGAGTTGTCTGCGCACGCGCACTGCCCGGTGGTCGTCGTACGGCCGTCCGATGACTCGCCGCCCGGCAGCCGGGTCGTCATCGGGTACGACGGTTCGCCGGCCGCCGACGCGGCAGTCGACTTCGGTCTCGACCACGCGCACCGGCACGGCCTGCCCGCCCGGATCGTCACGGTTCTGGAAGACGACGAGGATGACGACCACGATCTCCTTGCCGGGGTCCGCGCACATCCGCTGGCCTCCGACACCGAGCTGATCGAGGTCAGCGGTCATTCGTCGGAGCTCCTGCTCCAATGGTCCGCCGACGCACAACTGCTGGTCGTCGGATCCCGTGGCCGGGGCGGATTCGCCGGCCTGCTGCTCGGCTCGGTCAGCCAGACCATGCTGCACCAGTCACCGTGCCCGGTCGCCGTCATCCCGCAGGCGTCGATCCAAGGTCCCGCGTAGAAGGGCCCACAGCGGCTCGGTGGGCCTGACAAGAACCAGGGCCGGTGTTCTAGGCGCGGTGTGGCTTCTTCGTGTGTTCGATGGCGAAGACGGCGGCTTCGGTGCGGCGTTCGAGGTTGAGCTTGCGGAGCAGGGACGAGACGTAGTTCTTGACCGTCTTTTCAGCGAGGTAGAGCGACTGCGCGATCTGGCGGTTGGTCTTGCCCTCGGCGATTTCGGCGAGAATGCGGCGTTCCTGCTCGGTCAGGGACGCATAGCGGGGATCCTCGACCTCGGCAGGATGCCGGAGGCGTTCCAGGACCTTGGCGGTCATGCTCGGATCGAGAAGCGACTCGCCGCGGGCAAGGCGGCGGACGGCGTCCACCAGGGCCAGGCCGTTGATCTGCTTGAGCAGGTAGCCGGCAGCGCCGGCCATGATCGCGGTGAACAGCGCCTCGTCGTCGGAGAACGACGTCAGCATCAGGCACGACGGCGGCTCGTCCATCTGTGACCGGACCTCGCGGCACACGGTGATGCCGTCGCCGTCGGGCAGCCGTACGTCGAGCACAGCGACATCGGGGCGTACGGCCGGGATCCGGGCGATCGCCTCCGCCGCGGTACCCGCGTCACCGACCACCTCGATGTCCGGCTCCGCGTCGAGCAGCTGGTGGAGTCCGAGCCGGACCACCTCGTGGTCGTCGAGCAGGAACACCTTGATCGTCATCACCATCTCCTCGACCGTTCGAGCCAGGCCCACCGATAGGGCGCCCCGCCCAGCATCTCGCCCATCCACGCAACTCACCAGGGACCACGGTCCCGCCCCGACCGGGACCTTCGGCGACGGAACTTCTTGGCTTTGAACTCGGCAGCTGCAGTCGACCGCAGAACACCCGTCCACCCGGGACCTCTGGTGCTGCGGTCTGGGACCTTCCGCCCTGCCTCGCTGGGCCTCGGAGACGTTGACTGGAAGTGCCCCGAGGAGGCGCCATGTCCCCGGTAGCCGTCGTACACCACCAGGAGCGCTGACATGAACACCGTCATCAAGACGCGGGGGCTGACGAAGCGCTTCGGGCGTCGTACCGCGCTCGACAGGCTCGACCTCGACGTACCGGCCGGCGTCATCGTCGGCTACCTCGGACCGAACGGGGCCGGGAAGACGACCACGATCCGGCTGCTCGCCGGGCTCATTCGCCCGACGGCCGGATCCGCCGTCGTGTTCGGTTTCGACGCGGCCGACCAGTACGACGCACTGCAGCGCCGGATCGGCTATCTGCCGGGCGACTTCGTCGCGTATCCCGACCTCACCGGATCGCAGTACCTGGACTACTTCTCCCACCTGTACGGCGGCGTCGAACGAAGCCGGATCGAGCTGCTGGCCAAACGGTTCGACCTGGACCTCGGCGTCCGGATCGGCACGCTCTCCCGCGGCAACCGGCAGAAGGTCGGCATCCTGCAGGCCTTCATGCACGACCCAGACCTGCTGATCCTCGACGAACCGACGACCGGCTTGGACCCGTTGATGCAGCGGGAGTTCCGGGAGCTGCTGCGCGAGACCCGGGACGCCGGCCGGACGGTCTTCCTCTCCTCACACGTGCTGTCCGAGGTCGAGGCCGTCGCCGACACTGTCGCGATCCTGCGGGCCGGCCGCCTGGTGACGGTCCAGTCCGTACAGGCGCTGCGCGACAATGCCCGCCGGCGGCTGGATCTCACCTTCGCCGGCACCCCACCGGCCGACCGCATCCACGCCGTACCAGGTGTGCAGCAGCTCTCGATCGACGGCCGGGTCGCGCACATCGTGATCACCGGATCGACAGCCGAGCTGCTCAAGGTCGTCGCGCCGTACGACGTGACCAACATCCTCAGCCACGAGGCCGACCTCGAAGCGGCGTTCCTCGACTACTACGACGGGTGAAGCCATGTTCCGCAATGTCTATCTCAAGTCGTTGTACGACGCTCGCCGCGGACTGATCGGCTGGTCGATCGCGATCGCGGCGCTCGTACTGCTGGAGTCCGCACTGTGGCCCTCGATCCGCGACATGCCCGACCTGCAGCAGCTCTACCAGTCGTTCCCCGAGGAACTGCGCAAGTTCTTCAACCTGGACGCGATGACCACCGGCGCCGGCTTCCTCAACGCCGAGCTGTTCACGCTCCTGCTGCCCGCACTGTTCCTCGTCTACGGGATCGGGCACGGCGCCCGTACCCTGGCCGGCGAGGAAGAACGCGGAACCCTCGAACTGCTGCTGGTCACACCGGTCTCCGGCTCCCGCGTCATCGTCGACAAGGCACTCGCCCTGGCGTCGTCCATCGCGGTTCTCGGACTCGTGCTGTTCGCCGCCACGTCGCTCGGCAGCCTGATCTTCGGACTCGGCATCTCCGCGTCCGGTGCGGCCAGTGGGGCCCTGGCGATGACGCTGCTCGGCCTCGAGTTCGGCGTACTCTCTCTGGCCATCGGTGCGCTCACCGGCCGTCGTACCGTCGCCGTCGCCGGATCGGCGGCAGCTGCCACCGCGGCGTACGTCGTCTACGCGATCGGCCTGGTGCTCCCGCGGTTCGAGTCCTGGCAGCCGTACTCGCCCATCCACCAGGCCTTCCACGGCGGCCCGCTCGGCGCCGGTCTCCAGCTCAGCTACCTCTGGCTCCTCGCCGGCGCGGTCGCAGTCACACTCCTCGCCCTGCCAACACTCGACGGCCGCGACATCTCCACCGCCCACGGCGCCTGACAGCCATGCCCGCCGGCCGCCGTCTCGCCGCCGCGATCCCACTCACCGCCCTCCGGCGAGCGCGGATCAGGGCTGGGCGGCCCAGTCGCTCCAGCTCGCCTTGGCGCCGGAGTCGCCGATCCGAACCACGTCGTACACAGCCGCGCCCGCGACCAAGACGGCAACCACCGTGAGCGCAGCGGTGACAGCACTCGACGCGGGCGCGAGGAACGTGCGCTTGACCGGCGTACGCCCGGTGCTCTCCCGTTGACGCCACCACACGATTGCCGCCAGCACCGCGACGCCGACAGCCGCGTAAATCGCCGTGTCGCCCAGCTCGGTGTGCTTGTGGATCAACGGGTTCGGCGTGAGCCGATGCTCCAGCCACTCCCCCGCGCTCGTGGTGATCGGCACCAGCACGACGACGACCAGCGACAGCACCATATTGGGACCGGCGAGCCGCCGCCTGGCGGCCGGCCAGAGCGCGGTCAGAGCCAGCAGAGCAGCCGAGAGCGGCAGCAGTACGACGATGGCGTGCACGAGCAACACGTGGGCGGGGAGACCGTTGACTGTCTGCATCACGTTCCTTCGAGTCGATCCGGTTCGAAGCGCCCACGCTTCCATCGAGTTCTTGGGAAATTCTTGGAACCCCCGACACCGAGTCGATCCCGGCGCAATCACCGGACGCGCCGCCGCCGGCGCCGGACGACCAGTGCCGTGATTACGGCAGCCGCGAACATTCCGAGCAGGAGGCCGCTCACGAGGCCGAGGCGTTGCTCGAGGACTCGGTACGACGCTCCGGCGAGGTAGCCGCCGCCGGCGACCAGCACGGCCCAGGTCACGCCGCCGACGACGTTCGCGACGGTGAAGTGTGAGCGGCGCATCCGGCTCATACCCGCGATGCCGGGCATCAATGCTCTGAAGGCTGCGGTCCAGCGGCCGAGGATCACGGCGACGGCGCCGCGGCGGGCGATCAGCCTCAGCGTACGGTCGATCTGCTCGGCGCGGCGGAGCCGACCCGGTAACCGTCCGAGCAGCGCCGGGCCGTACCGTCGGCCGACGACGAAACCCACCTGGTCCCCGACGACCGCGCCGACCGCGGCAGCCACCATCACGACCCACAGCGGCAGCGCACCGGCATGAGCAACCACGCCGCCGATGATGACCGCTGTCTCGCCCGGAACGACCAGGCCGAGGAAGGTCGATGCCTCGAGCGCCGGCAACAGGCAGGCGATCGTGATCACGAGCCAGGGCGGCAGGATCGCCAACCATTCGAAGACAGCGTTCACGGTCAGAACCTTCCTCCCGCGACCCTGCGGCGCCACAGACGCCACAGCTCGCGGTCACCGGCCGGGTCTCCTAGTAGAAGGTCGCGCCGGTGGCGCGGGTGGTGTCGTCGACCCTCCAGGTCAGCTCGTTGCGTACTCCGACGACGCCGTCCACACCAGCGACCAGCTCCTCGGCGAACGCGACTGTGGTGCGCCTCTCGACCTGGCCTGCGAGTGTCACGACGCCTTCGCGGACGGAGACCTGCACGGCTGCGGGGTCGTCCCACAGATGCCGGTCGACGACGTCGCGGTGCACCCGCGCCAGGATCTCCTGATCCGGCGCGACGAAAGCCTTCAGCAGGTCGGAACGCGTCACGATGCCGATCAGCGAGTCGCCGTCCATCACCACCAGCCGGGTGATTCCACGCGACGCCATCAGCCGGGCGGCCTCGTCCAGCGTGCAGTCGCCGTCGACGGTGATCGCCGGAGCGGACATCAGCACGTGAGCGGTGAGCGCATCAGCCTTCGTCCGCGTCTTGCGCAGCGTCCAGGGCCGCTGCGGCTTGCGCTGGAATTCCTCTTTGCGCAGCAAGTCCGTCTCGGACACCACACCCGCAACACCGCCGTACGCGCCGCACACCGGCACCGCGCTGATGTGGTGTTCGGCCAACGTAGTGGCCACTGCCTTGAACGGCGTGTCCTCAGCGACGGTGACAACGTCCTTTGTCATCACGTCGGAAACAGTCAGTAAGTGACGCATCATGACTCCTTGGGCCGGCGGACGATCGCGATGGGCGAGTCCGCGTGGTGGAGAAGGCTCTGACTCACCGAGCCCAGCAGCAGGCCCTTGACGCCGCCCCGGCCGCGCGAGCCGACGACCACCAGCGAGGCGTTGTCCGACAGCGCGATCAGCTGGGCACTCGGCCGGCCTTCGAGGACGTCAGCACGTACCTTCACCTGCGGGTACTTGTCCCGGTACGCCAACAGGCTCTCGGCGAGCCAGTCCGTCAGTAGGTCATGCGTGGTCGCAGCCGGTGCCAGGTGGTCGGCCTGCGGTTGCCAGCAGTACACGACTTCCAGCGGCTGATCGGTCCGGGCAGCCTCGTCGAACGCGAAGGCGACGGCCTGCTCCGAGTCCGGCGAACCGTCCGTGCCGACGACGACCGGTCCGGTCCGCCGCTCGCCGCGGACCACGACGACCGGGCACGGCGCCTTCGCAGCGACCGATGTCGCCACCGAGCCGAGCACCGCGGCCGACATCTTGTTCCGCGACCGGGTCCCGACCACGACCAGCTCGGCGTCGCCGGACTCCGTCAGGATCGCGTGCGCCGGATCCAGAGCGGCCAGCCAACCCGATCCGCGCTCGTAACCGAGCCGGTCCCGGACGATCCGCACCGCTTCGTCGACCTCGTGCTGGAACTTGTCCAACGGCACCGGCGGCGGCACGTACCCCGGCATCCCGATCGCCGGCCACTGGTCCAGCTCGTTCAGATAGGCATGCACCACCCGGACCGCCAGGTCCCGCTGCCCCGCCGCGTCGATCGCCCAGCGCAACGCGATCTGCGCCTCGGGCGTATCGTCCACACCCACGAGGATGTACTTGGTCGTCACTGGAATTCCCTTCAGTTGCTGGGATGCTCGACGAGGATTTCCTTGAGCCCGTCGACGAAGGCGAGCGATTCGTCGTACCCGCGCTGCCAAACGTTCCGTCCGAAGATCAGCCCGAGACCGCCGGCGTCCATCGCCTGTTCGGCCTTGCGGTACATCGCGTCGTCGCCGGCTCGCTCGCCACCGGAGACCAGCACCAGCGTCCGGTTCGCCGACCGGACAACGCCGTCGATCGCCTGCTGCGGGGTGAAGATCTCCTCGTACGGCGGCTTCACGTTGTCGCGCTTGCTCGGCTGCGGGAAGTTCACCTTCACCACGTCCGCGCCGAGCTCACAGGCGACGCGCGCGGCGTAGTCGACGGCGTAGAAGGAGTCCTTGCCGCCCTTCGCTTCGATCGCCGCACCCCGCGGGTACGCCCACACGATCACCGGCATCCCCAGCCGCTGTGCGTCGGCGCGGATCGTCCGGTACTGCGTGAAGTCGGTCTCCTGTGCGGGGGATCCGACGTACAACGTGTAACCGACCGCGTCCGCGCCCAGCCGTACGGCGTCCTCGACGCTCGCGTGCACCGGCGACAACGCCGCCGCGTCCGACGGGATGTCGGTCTTGCCGTTCAGCTTGAGAATCAGCGGGATCTCGCCCGCGTACTCCCAGAAGAACTTCTCCGCCAGCCCGATCTGCAGCACGACCCCGTTGAACTCTCCCGCCTTCGCCAGCTTCAGGATGTACGCCGGCTCCGAAGCCTTCGGGTTCGCGAAGAAGTCCCGCGGCCCGTGCTCCAGTCCCTGGTCGTACGGCAGGAACAACGCCGTGCCGTTCTTCAACCCGTAGTCGAAGAGGATCCTGCGCAACCGGGCCTTCTTGCCGGTACTGAGACCGAGCTCGTTCAACGCCGCACGCTTCTGCATAACGATCATCTCCCCACTACCAACCTCGCCCATCAGCCCTGCCCAGGGCAGTGCCGTCGGTCCTTGACCCGCCGGGACCTTCGGGTCATCGCTCCGGCTCTCAGTCAGTACTGCGGATCGCCGTGACCGCGAAGGCCTCGACGCCCTGGTAGTGACCGCCGGTCGAGGCGACGATCACCACGGCCGGATCCGTCGCACCCTGGAACGTCACCCGCGTCGACCACGGCTGCGACTGCCCGCCCGCGGCCACGCAGCACAACGTCCCGAGCCGATCGCCCGTGGACGCCTGCCGTACGTCGACGCGGATCGCCTCGTCGACGCCGGTGATCCGTCCGCCAACCGTGAGCGGTGACTGTGCCGGAGCGCCGTACCGCGGCTGGGTCAGCGTCAGACTGGTGTCGTGTGTCCCGACGACCTCCCAGGGCGCGTCGTCGCCCTGACCCAGCCGGGCCAGGTGGATGACGGCGGCGACCGACGGCGGATTCTTCTCAGCGCGGTAACCGACCGACACGAGCGCTTCGTCGCCCTTCACCGAGCTCGACACCACGAGGTCGATCTCGCCGAACTGCAGGAATCCGTTCGTGAACGACAGCGCGGTTCGCGCGGGGTCGAGATGCCAGGGCTGCTTGCCGCCACTGCGATACGCCTGCTGCCAGACCGCCGCGGCAGCCTCGGACGTGAACGGCCACAACGCCTGGTACCGGAAGGTCCGCCGGCTCGGCGTACCCGTAGGTGCCGTCGTCGGTGTCGTCGTCGGCTTCGGCGTGGCGGTGACCGTCACGGTGGGACCCGTCCGCGTCGCCGTCGGCCCCGGCGCCGACGACGTACCGGACTTGTCAGAATCGTTGACCACGACAACCATCGCCACCGCAAGCGCGACGATCGCCAAACAGGCAACCGCAATCGCCCACCGCGCTCGCACTTTCACGACTTCCCCCTGACTGTCGCCGCGTAGACCGCGGTCGCGACCAGCAACGCACCCACCACGAGCAGCACCAGGGGCGCCGCCAGTTGTCCGGGGAACCACCGGCTGACCACGGTCGGCAGGATGTTGAGCGCACCGATGGCGCCGACCGCGAGCAGCAGCAGGTCGCGGACGGCAACAGCCACCACCACGACAGCCACGACCGTGCAGAGTGCGAGAACCATGCCGGCATCGGCTGGCAACGTCATCGCCGCACCGACCAAGGCGCCGGTACCCGCGAGGGCCAGCACAGGCCGTCGCGGCTTCACCATCCCGCCCGCACCGAGCAGGAACCAGATCAGGCCTGTTCCCCAGACGGCCAGCCCTGGAAGATCTGGACCGGTGGTCAGCTGTGCGACAGCCGCCCCGACCGCCACCATCATCGCGACGAAGAAGACCGATTGCTGCGTGAGAACCGGCAGGCGCCACCACAGCACCGCCGCCAGCACCGCCGCTCCCGAGCTCGCCGTCAGCGCGATCGCGTCGCCGTCGAGCTCGAGTACCCGGTCGGCGAAGAGTGCAAGGAACGCGCCGGCGCCGGCTGTGGCGAGCACCCACAGCACCGACCTCAGCCGCACCTGGACGGCGCTGCGAGGTTTCCGCACGGCGATGCCGGCCAGGAGCATGACCGCCGCGGCGCCACCGACCACGGCGAGTTGCCCGACCTCGCCCAGCGTGCTCCAGTACTGAGCGCCGATCAGGCCCGCGGCGACCAATACGATCACGCCACCGAGGTAGGCGAGTGCCTCCACCACCAACGACGTACGGTTGGCCCTGTCCGGGTTGCGAGCCGGAGCAGGACCAGCCGGAGTCGTGAGATCTTCGCGCATCCGGTCAGCCTGGGCAGGCGTGATCAGGCCTTCGGCCAGCCAGTGGTCGATCAGGTTCGGCACAGACGATCGATTGTCGGTCGATGCCCTCATGTCTCCACCATCGGTCGTGCCGAGGCGGGTGAGCAGGGCCGAACGACCTGTACCTGATGGGGCCGACGGCCGGGTCAGCGCACTACTGCCACCGGGCAGCGTGCGTGGTGGAGGACCGCGCGACTGACCGAAGACAGTCAACGGGTAGCCGGAGCCGTCAAGAGCGCTCGCGGAACATGGTGATCGCGCCGCTGGGGCATTCGGCGGCGCAGAGGCCGCAGCCTTTGCAGAAGTCGAGGTCGATCTCGTAGCGCTGGCCGGGGCCTAGTTTGATGATCGCGTTGTCCGGACAGACCCCGAAGCAGTTGTCGCACTCGAGGCAGTTGCCGCAGGACATGCACCGCCGGGCCTCGAACAGCGCGGTCTCGGCGGTCAGCCCACCGGTCACCTCGTCGAACGACGTGATCCGCCGCGCGACGTCCAGTTGCGGCCGTACGGTCGCCGGCGCATCCGCGTAGTACCAGGTGTTCAGCCGGTCGTACGTCGCGAGCTCCGGACGCTCCGGGTGCTCGTACGCCGTACCGCGAAGCCAGCCGTCGATGTTCCGCGCCGCCTGCTTTCCGTGGCCGACGGCAACTGTGACGGTGCGCTCCCCCGGCACCATGTCGCCGCCCGCGAACAGGCCGGGCCGCCCCGTCATCATCGCGGCGTTCACCTGCACCACTCCATCGGCGACGGTTACCTCCGGGAGGTCCTCCACCAACGCGAGGTCCGCCTGCTGCCCGAGCGCCAACACCACCGAGTCCGCGTCGAGTTCCTCGAACTCGCCGGTCGGCTGCGGGAAGCCGGTCTCGTCGAGCCGCATCTTCTCGATCCGGACCCGGTCGGCGCCGGCGTACACGATGGTCGACAGCCACCGCATCCGGATGCCCTCGTCCAGCGCCTCCCGGACCTCGATGTCGTGCGCCGGCATCCGTTCCCGGGTACGGCGGTAGACGACGACCGCGTCCGAGGCGCCCAGCCGGCGCGCCGTCCGGGCGACATCCATCGCCGTGTTGCCCCCGCCGTACACCGCGACCCGCCGCCCGAGCAGCGGTTGCTCGCCCTTCTCCAGGCCGGCGAGCAGCGAGACCGCGTCCACGATCCGTGCAGAGTCGCCGGCCGGGATGTCCGCGCGTCGCCCGATGTGGGCCCCGACGGCCAGGAACACCGCGTCGAACTCGACGAGCGCGCCGTCCAGCGAGGTGACCGGCGTACCGAGTTCAAGCTGTACGCCGAGGTCGGCGATCCGCTGGATCTCGGCGTCGACCACGTCCCGTGGCAGGCGGTACGAGGGGATGCCGTAGCGCATCATGCCGCCGGCCTGCGGCGAATCGTCCCGCACGGTGACCTCGTGGCCGAGCCGCGCGAGGTGGTACGCCGCCGACAACCCGGACGGGCCGGCGCCGACGATCAGCACCCGCTTGCCACTCGGTGGAGCGTCGACGGTCACCGACCAGCCCTGCCTGATCGCCTCGTCGCCGAGGAATCGCTCGACCGAGTTGATCCCGACCGGCTGGTCCAAGGTCGCGCGGTTGCAGGCGGTCTCGCACGGCCGGTAGCAGACCCGTCCCATGATCGCCGGGAACGGGTTGTCGCGCATGATCTGCCGCCAGGCAGCCTCGTAGTCGCCTTCCTCCGCGCGCGCCAGCCACTCCTGCACGTTCTCGCCGGCCGGGCAGGCGTCGTTGCACGGCGGCATCCGGTCCAGGTACACCGGCCGCTCGGTCCGCCACGAGCCCGTCTTGTTCGCCAGGCTGGAGCCGACGTCGAGCGTGATCGCGTACGGGTGCGGTGTGCTTGCCTCAGGCATCTGACTCACCCATCAATCCAAAGGTCCGGATGTTCCTGTCTGCCTCCGCCTGGAGTTTGCTGACGACGTCCTCGCGCGGAGTGGCACCGAAACGCCCTTGCATGCTCAGGTACTCGACGACCGGACGGAGCCGGCGGATCGGCGTCACCTCGGTCACCTCGCCGTCGATCGCCTCGAAGACCGGGAACATGCCGCTCTCCGTGGCCAGCCGGGCCACCTCAATGGTCTTGTCCGAAGCCGTTCGCCAGCCCAGCGGGCAGGGCACCAGGACGTGCAGGTACCGGGCGCCGTGGAACTCCATCGCCCGCGCCGCCTTGTACTCGAGATCGCGCAGGTCCGCGACGGTTGCCGTGGCGACGTACGGGATCCGGTGCGCCATCGCGATCAGTGGCAGGCTCTTGCCCTGCCCGAACGAGTTCCCGGCCGGTGTCGTGGTGGTCACCGCGCCGTGCGGCGTCGCGCCGGACCGCTGAACGCCGGTGTTCATGTAGCCACCGTTGTCGTAGCAGACGTACAGCACGTCGTCGTTGCGCTCGAACATGCCCGACAGGCAGGCAAGGCCGATGTCGACCGTACCGCCGTCACCGCCCTGGCCGACCACGCGGACGTCGGTCCGCCCCTTCGCCTTCAGGGCCGCGGCAACACCGGTCGCGACGGCCGGCGCGTTGCCGAACAGCGAATGCAGCCATGGCACCCGCCACGACGACTCGGGAAAGGGCGTCGAGAAGACCTCCAGGCAACCGGTCGCGTTGACGGTCATCGCACGGTTGCCCGTGGCCCGCATCACCGCGTCGAGGACGTAGCGGGCGCCGAGCGCCTCGCCGCAGCCCTGGCAGGCCCGGTGTCCCGTTGTCAGCGAATTCGTCCGAGCGACGTCGGCCTGCACGGACCGCTGATCCGGATCGAGCAGACGGTTGCCGACCGCGAAACTGCCCGTTTGGTAGAACTTGATCCGTTGCACTGGCATGACTAGGTCATCTCCCGCTCGACGACATCGCGTTTGAGGTCCAGAAAGGTCAGTGGCTCGAGCCCATCGGCGTCGGTGAGCAGCGCCCGCAGCGACCTCTTCGTGACCGGACGGCCACCCAGTCCTGCCACGACCGTCGAGATCCGCAGTCCCGGCACACTCCCCCGGACGTCGGCCGTGACGATCCCACCCATGCCGATCCCGACTGCCCGCTCCAGCACGATCACGTGCCGCGCGTCGCGGAGCGCTGCTCGCACGGCGTCGTACGGGAACGGCCGGAATGTCGTCAGTCCCAGTACGCCGACACTCACACCATCGGCGCGCAGGTCGTCGACGGTGTCCTTGAGGGTGCCGAGCACCGAGCCGAGCGCGATCACGACGGTCTCGGCATCCTGGCACCCATAAGGCCGGACCAGCCCGCCCGACGGCCGCAGGAACTCCCGGGTGAAGGCGTCGGCTGTCTGCGGGATGACGTCGAGAGCCCGCAGATGTTTGGCATGTGCCAAATAGCGGACTTCCGTGAACGCGTCCGGGCCGACCATAGCGCCGATGGTGACCGGTGCATCCGGATCGAGCAGCTGCCGCGGCTGATAAGGCGGCAGGAACGCGTCGACCTGTTCCTGGGACGGCACGTCGATGCCTTCGACCGCGTGCGTCAGAACGAATCCGTCCATGCACACCATCACCGGCAACGACAACTCCTCGGCGATCCGGAACGCCTGCACGTGCAGGTCGGCCGCCTCCTGGTTGCTCTCGGCGTACAGCTGGATCCAGCCGGAGTCCCGCTGCGACATCGAGTCGCTCTGGTCGTTCCAGATGTTGATCGGGGCCCCGATCGCCCGGTTAGCCACTGTCATGACAATCGGCAGGCCGAGCCCGGAGGCGTTGTACAGCGCCTCGGCCATGTAGAGCAGTCCTTGGCTCGCAGTGGCCGTGTAGGTGCGGGCGCCGGTGGCGGAGGCTCCGATCGCGACCGACATCGCGCCGAACTCCGACTCGACGTTCACGAACTCACACGGCGCCAGCTCGCCCGACGCCACCAGCACGCTGAGCGCCTCGACGATATGAGTCTGCGGTGAGATCGGGTACGCACAGACCACTTCGGGCCGGCACCGCGCGACGGTCTGCGCGACCGCCCGGGAGCCTTCAATCTGCGATCGCATGAGCAGTCCCCTCCAGGGCCAGGTCGTACGCGTCACGAACGGCGGCAACGTTGCCGGCGGCAACTGCTCCGGAGAACCGGTCCTGCACGGCGGCCACGACCGACTCGATACTCACCTGCCCCGTCAGCGCCGCGAAGGCACCCAGCAGCACCGCGCCGGGCAACGGCCGGCCCAGATGGGTCAACGCCAGCTCGGTCGCCGGTATGGTGAGCACCCGATCGGTCCGGCGCGAGGACAAGCCCAGCTCGGACAGCGACTGCGACGTGTTGACGAGGAGATAGCTGTCGGCGCGCAAGCCGGCCAGGACGTCCGGCTGATGAATCAACGTGGCGTCCTGAACGATCACCGCGTCCGGCTCCGCGATCGGCTCGTGCGACCGGATCGGGCGGTCGTCGATCCGGCAGAACCCGACCACGGGCGCACCGGTGCGCTCCGACCCGAACGTCGGGAACGCCTGCGCGTGCCTGCCTTCCCCGAACGCCGCGACCGACAGCAACTCGGCCGTCGTCACCACACCCTGACCACCGCGGCCATGGATCCGCACCTCGAACATCGCGATCACCCGTCCTGCGTCTCGAGATCCGGGTCGGACAGCACCAGGCCGGCCTGCATCAGATCGACCGTGCCATCGAGCGGTACGACGTACTCGCTGCTCATGACGTCTCCTACCGCAGCGAGGCGGCGACAAGTTCGGTCAGGTCGACCAGGCGGCTCGTGTAGCCCCACTCGTTGTCGTACCAACCGAATACCTTGACCAGGTGGTTCTGGACCTGGGTGAGCGGCGCGTCGAAGATGCATGACGAGGGGTCGCCGACGATGTCGCGGGACACGATCGGATCGGTCGTGTAGCGCAGGATCCCCTTCAGCGGTCCGGCCGCGGCCTCGGCGAACGCCTCGTTGACGAGTTCCACCGTGACCGCCTCGTGCAGCTGCACCGACAGGTCGGTGAGCGATCCGTCCTCGATCGGGACCCGCACCGCCACGCCGTCGATCTTTCCCGCCAGCTCGGGGATCACCAGACCGACCGCGCGGGCCGCACCGGTGCTCGTCGGGATCAGGTTGGCCGCACCGGAACGACCGCGCCGCAGATCCTTGTGCGGGGAGTCCAGCAGCACCTGGTCGTTGGTGTAGCTGTGGATCGTGGTCATCAGCCCACGCTCGATCCCGAACGCCCGGTGCAGCACCGACACCATGGGCGCGACGCAGTTCGTCGTACACGAGGCGTTCGAGATCACGTGATGCCGCGCCGGGTCGTAGTCGTCCTCGTTCACCCCGAGTACGACGGTCGCGTCGACGTCCTTGCCCGGCACCGACAGGATCACCTTGCGGGCGCCCGCGGCCAGGTGCGCGCCGGCGGCGTCGCGGGTACGGAACTTGCCGGTCGACTCGATCACGATGTCGGCACCGACCGCTGCCCAGTCGAGCTTCGCCGGATCACGCTCAGCCGTCGCCCGGATGACTCGGCCGGCCACGGTGATCGAGGTGTCCGTGTGCCCGACTTCGTGGTGAAGCGGCCCGTACGTCGAGTCGTAGCGCAGCAGGTGTGCGAGCGTCGCCGGCGGCGCGACGTCGTTGATCGCGACCACCTCGACACCGTCGGATCCGCGTTCGAGCACACAGCGCAGGTAGTCCCGCCCGATCCGCCCGAACCCGTTGATCCCAACCCGTACGCTCATGATCGACCCTTCAGTCGGTGGTATGCCGTCGTTCTCATTCCACTGGCTGACGCCGAGGTACTTGCAGGGCCGAAGGTCCTCCTCCGGTCACGTCTTGCTGCCCTGACCAGCTCGGCGACACGGGGGGACGGTGGAAGTGAGGAGTAAGGAGGCAGTCATGGACGACAAGACACTCACCGACCGGCAGACGGAGCGCAGCGGTCCGGCGCGATCCGACGACGAGTTGCGCGAGCAGGCGGTGACCGAGCTACGCAAGCGGCGTGAGCTCGCCGGTCACCTGATGGCGTTCGTCCTGATCAACACCTTCGTGGTGATCATCTGGTACGTCAGCGGAGCCGGCTTCTTCTGGCCGGTCTTCCCGATCTTCGCCTGGGGCATCGGCATCGTCTTCCACACCTGGGACGTCCTGTGGCCCCAACCCACCGAGACCTCGATCCGGTCCACGATGGACCGCATCGCGCGTCGCCGGTGACGAACTCCGCAGAGCCGGTCCCCACCAGGGGACCGGCTATTTCTGGCCGTGCAGCCAGCGTGGAGCGATGTCTTGCCACTCGGCGTCCCACGCCTCGAGCCGGCGGCGGTTCAGCGGCAGGCAGGTGAGGCGGAACAGGCCCCAGAGCACGAGCCATGAGCCGAAGCCGGCGAAGAATCCGGTGGTGGCACCGAACGCTTTGTTGTCGGAGAGAGAACGCGGTGCGGCGACGATGTTTCCGCCGCGATCCAGCCAGATGGTCACCTCAGTGTTCGCTGGGGTGCCGATCACGACAGTCGCGAGACGCTGATGCGAAGCGCCTTGCGAGTCGACGTACGAGACCTGTGTCAACGACAGCGCGCTCCCAGGCGCGCTGGAAACCGAGTGCTCCGTGCCCACCAGGGTCTTGGCCTGCACCTCGTGCAGGACAGCTCGCTGCCGCGCGGCCGACGCCTCGAGGGCGTTCGAAACGCTCGTCCCGATCGCCGCTGCGGCCGGCACCATGAACAACGCCGCGACGAGTACGCACCACAGCAGCACTGTCTCGGCCTGGTCGGACCAGCGTCGCATCGGGTTCTTCCGGCCGATCCCCAGCCGGCGGGCCTGCATGAGCACCCAGAGCTCCCCAGCACGCTGCGTTCCGGTGCTCATGACAACCTCCCCTGGAGTCCGCTCGCTTGGACGCAGGGGACCGGCTCGCCGGACCGGTTCCGTCTTGACGACGGTGAGTCTTGTGGCCACTGGCCACCTCTTGTTGGGTCCGCTTCCGGCAAGCCGGTCAACCCCCCTGCAACACCAGACTCGCGCAGCGGCCCCCGCGTGGTTAGGGTCCAAAGTCCCGTCCGCGCCGGAAGGTGTCCCGATCGGCCTCCAACCTCGTCATCACCTAATGCACGTAGACCTGGAGCTCGCTGATCAGTGCAGCCAGCACCGTCTTCGCATCGCCGAACAGCATCGCGGTGCGGGGGTTGGTGTACAGCTCGTTGTCGATGCCCGCGTAGCCGTGGCCGAGCGAGCGTTTGACCACGATCACGCTGCGGGCCTTGTCGACGTCCAGGATCGGCATCCCGGACACCGCGTTGCCCGGTCGGCGTGCGGCCGGGTTCGTCACGTCGTTGGCGCCGACGACGAGCACGACGTCGGTCGCCGAGAACTGCGGGTTGATCTCGTCCAGGTCCTTCAGCTGCGGGTACGGCGCATTCGCTTCCGCCAGCAGTACGTTCATGTGACCGGGCATCCGGCCGGCGACGGGGTGGATGCCGTAGCTGACGTCGACCCCGTGCTCGGTCAGTGCCTGCGCGAGCTCGACCACCTCGTGCTGGGCCTGGGCCGCCGCCAGTCCGTATCCGGGCACGATGACGACCTTCCCGGCGTACGCCAACTGCAATGCGGCGTCGTCGGCGGTCACCGACCGGACCGTGCCCGTTGCCGCGATCGCCGGCTGGGACTGCTCGTCACCGGTTCCGAAGCCTCCAGCGATGATGTTCAGCAGCGAGCGGTTCATCGCGACCGCCATCAGCTTCGTCAGAATGCCACCGGCCGCTCCGACCAGGGCGCCCGCGATGATCAGCGGCGTACTGCCGATCACGAAGCCGGCCATCGCCACCGCCGTACCGGTGCACGCGTTCAGCAGCGAGATCACCACCGGCATGTCGGCACCGCCGATCGGCAAGGTCATCAGTACGCCGAGACCCAACGCGGCACCGGTCAGCAGCCCCAGGGTTCCGAGGCCACCGACGTGCGCGGTGTAGAGGACACCCGCCAGCACCGCGGTGACAGCCAGGAGGAGGTTGAGCAACCGCCCGCCGGTGAACGTCAACGGCCTCCCGGGCACCAGGCCCGCCAGCTTGCCCGCCGCAACGAGCGACCCCGAGAACGTCAACGCTCCGATCAAGATGTCGAGGAAGGTGGTGAGAGTCGTACTGATCGGCTGATCCGCCGAACCCGGCAGCGCATCGCTGAACGCGATCAGAGCCGCCGCCCCACCGCCCACCGCGTTGAACAGACTGACCAGCTGCGGCATCGCGGTCATCTTCACCCGCCGCGCAGCAACCAGTCCGGCACCGGACCCGGCCGCCACACCGACGGCCAGCACGACGGCCGCGGTCGCGGTGATCACGCCGTCGTCGATCAGCACAACGACGGTTAGCGCAACCGCCACGGCCATGCCGAACGCGGACAGCTGGTTGCCCCGTCGCGCAGTCGCGGGCGAGTTCATCAGGTGCAGACCGAGCACGAAACAGATCGCCGTACCCAGGTACAGCAGGTGGGTCGTCGTGTTCATGACTTGTCCCTCGGCTTCGCCCGGAACATCTCGAGCATCCTGTCTGTGACGACGTACCCGCCGACCACATTGGCGGCAGCAAAGGCGGCGGCCACGAACAGGAGCAGATAGCCGACTGTGGTGTCGATGCTCGCGGCAACGATCATCACACCGACCACGACCACGCCGTGGATGGCGTTGGCGCCGGACATCAACGGGGTGTGCAGGGTGGCCGGAACCTTCGAGATGACCTCGAAGCCGACGAGCACACTGAGCACGAAGACCGTGATGTCGGCGAGCAGTACAGCAGTCATGACGCTGTCTCCTTCGAACGCACCAGCAGCCCGGCGATGATGTCGTCCTCGGGATCGAGTACGACCGAGCCGTCGTGGGTCAGGTGTTCGAGCAGCGCGGCGACGTTTCGCGCCCAGGCCGAGGACGCGGCTCGCGGTACCTGCGCGGGGAGGTTGCCGGCGCCGAGAACGACCACCCCGTTCTCGGTCCCGATCCGGCCGTCCGGCACGGACCCCGCCACGTTGCCGCCGAACGGACCAGCGCCGAGGTCAACCACGACCGAGCCAGGAGCCATCGCGGCGAGCGCCGCGGCCGGCACGAGCTCGGGCGGACGATGTCCCGGCACCTGCGCGGTCGTGATCACCACGTCGAAGTCCCGGATCGCGTCGACCAGCGCCTGTTGCTGCGCCGCTTGCTCGTCCTCGGTCAGCGCCCGCGCGTAGCCTCCCGCTCCCTCGGCGGTCACGCCCAGATCCAGTACGGCGGCACCGGTCGACGCGATGTCGGCGCGGGCTGCCGCGCGGACGTCGTACCCGGTGACGAGTGCGCCGAGGCGTCGCGCCGTACCCATCGCCTGGAGGCCTGCCACTCCCCCGCCGAGGACCAGGACCTTGGCCGGACGTACGGTCCCGGCCGCGGTCATCATCATCGGGAAGAACCCGCCGAACGTGTCAGCAGCCAGTACTGCGGCCTTGTAGCCGGCCACGTTGGCCTGCGAGGTGAGCACGTCCATCGACTGCGCCCGGCTGAGCGTCCGCGGCAGTCCTTCGAAGCTGAGCGCCGTGACCGCGGCCAGCTCGTCGGGATCGTCGTACGGGCGCAGCAGACCGATCACGATCTGACCGACCCGTAGCCGCGCGCAGTCCGGGCGGTGGATGACCGTCAGGATGTCCGCCTGTGCGTAGACCTCTGATCGTTCGGCGATCCGTGCGCCGGCCGCGACGTACGCCTCGTCCGGGAAGTGGGCGCTGCGGCCCGCGCCGGTCTCGACGACCACGTCGAGGCCGGACTTGCGCAGCCGCGGCACCACCTCGGGTGTGATCGCCACCCGGTTCTCGTGCCACTCGGTCTCTGCCTGGCAGCCGATGAGCGTGTTCATCAGAACTCGAAGTCGGTCACAACTGCGGCTTTCATTGCGGTCCTTTCGGCGGAGCACGAAGTAGATCGGGTGACGAAATGGGTACCGGGTCCCGCAGCCAGGGAGAACCCCTCCGGCTCGCCGGGAGCGACGTCGAGCTGGAAGGTGGATTCGCCCCAGGCCTGGTCCAGGGCGTAGTCGATGTAGAACGGGCAACCCTCGATGTCGCCGAGGAGTACGTCGCCCGCACCGACGAGGAACTCGCCCGCCGGGTAGCACATCGGCGTACTGCCGGCGCAGCAGCCGCCGGACTGGACGAACATGACCGGCGCACCGCGGTCCGCGCACAGGCGACGGATCGCCTGGTGCGCGGCCTCGGTAGCCGTGATGCGGTTGACGGACATGGGATCAGAACAGACCGAGCGGTTCGTCGCTGTAGCTGACGAGCAGGTTCTTGGTCTGGCTGTAGTGGTCGAGCATCATCCGGTGGTTCTCGCGGCCGATGCCGGAGATCTTGTAACCGCCGAACGCCGCTCCCGCCGGGTACTGGTGGTAGCAGTTCGTCCACACCCGCCCTGCCTTGATCCCCCGGCCCATCCGGTACGCGCGGGTGCCGTCGCGGGTCCAGACACCGGCGCCCAGGCCGTACAGCGTGTCGTTGGCGATCTCCAGCGCCTCGGCCTCGTCCTTGAAGGTCGTGACCGCCAGCACCGGACCGAAGATCTCCTCCTGGAAGACCCGCATCTTGTTGTGCCCGCGCAGTACGGTCGGCTCGAAGTAATAGCCGTGCTCGAACTCGCCGGCGATCTTCGCCCGCTCGCCTCCGATCAGCACCTCGGCGCCTTCCTCACGGCCGATCGCAACGTACGACGCGATCTTGTCGAGCTGCGCCTGAGACACCTGAGCGCCGATCTGGGTCTCGGTGTCCAGCGGGTTACCCTGCTTGATCGAGGCGATCCGGTCCAGGGCACGCTCCATGAACGCGTCGTAGATGTCCTCCTGGATCAGCGCCCGGGACGGGCAGGTGCAGACCTCGCCCTTGTTGAACGCGTACAGCACGAGACCCTCGATCGCCTTGTCGAGGAACTTGTCCGGGCGCGCCATCACGTCCTCGAAGAAGATGTTCGGGCTCTTGCCGCCGAGCTCCACCGTCGACGGGATCAAGTTCTGCGCGGCGTACTGCATGATCAGCCGACCGGTGACGGTCTCACCGGTGAAGCCGATCTTCGCGATCCGCGGACTCGTCGCCAGCGCCCTGCCGATCTCGGCGCCGGGACCGGTGATGACGTTGAACACGCCCGGCGGGACCACGTCGCCGATCACCTCGGCCAGCTTGAGGATCGACCACGGCGTCGGCGAGGCCGGCTTCATCACCGAGCAGTTGCCCGCGGCCCACGCCGGTGCCAGCTTCCACGCCGCCATCAGCAGCGGGAAGTTGAACGGGATGATCTGCCCGACGACGCCCAGCGGCTCACGGAAGTGGTACGCGACCAGGTCCTTGTCGATCTCCGTCGTCCGGCCTTCCTCGGCCCGTACGGCGCCGGCGAAATACCGGAAGTGGTCGACGACCAGCGGAATGTCGGCGTTCAGCGTCTCCCGGACCGGCTTGCCGTTCTCCCAGCTCTCCGCGACCGCCAGCATCTCCTTGTTCGCCTCGACCGCGTCGGCGACCGCGTTCAGGACCTCGGCGCGCTCGGCCGCGGACTTCTCACCCCAGGCGTCCTTGGCAGCATGCGCGGCGTCCAGCGCCAGCTCGACGTCCTCCGGCGTCGAGTGCGCGACCTCGGTGATCGGCTCGGCCGTGGCCGGACTCAGGTCGACGCGATGATCGCCCTTCACCGGCTCCACCCACCGGCCGCCGATGAAGTTCTCGTACCGCGGCTTGACCTCGACCGGACTCCCGGGCTTCCCGGGTGCAACGTACTGCATGATCCATCTCCTTCACTCGACGAGTCCATGCCCTTCGAGCGAACTGCGGACCGGGCGCCGCTCGTAGGGCCGAAAGACCCATCGGGCCGTTGACCGCTGTGATCTGCACGACAGCCGCCCCGGCTGCAGGCTCGGAGGGACCTTTGGCTGTGCTGACAGGCCTTCCGTCTCTGCCCAGCGACACACCGGGGACGGATGCTCGTGACGACAGGAACCGATTTGGAGGTTCGCCATGGGTGCCGTCATCGCAATTCCGCTGATCACCATCGTCCTGGTTTCGCTCGCCTTCGCGCTGTGGAGTCTGTACGTCGTCGTTGTCGAAGGGATCACCTTCGCCCGCTCGACCCGACGCCACGGCAGCGGCGAAACCGCAGCGCACTACGAACCCGGAGACCACCAACACGTCTCCACCCACCCCTTCGGAAGCTGACCACCGCCAAGAGCCGACCCCCGGAGCAATCAATCTCTCCCGCACGAGATCTTCGCCCGCGCCGCAACTGACGGAGCGGGCTCAAGGTTCTGGGTCGAGCGGACCGATCGGCCGATTCGGGCAGTCGGCCTGGAGGCCGACTGGCCCGGTTGTCGGCGCCGCACCGCGCTCCTGCGAGAAGCCCCCCGGCGCCACGGATCAGATGAAGAGGAGTTGGGCTCCTTCGGTCTTTTCGATGAAGTCGGCGGCGCTGATGATGGCTTCGACTTCCTCGTAGAGGTCGGACTCGTCGAGGTGCATCATGTCGGCGGACATTCGGCACGCCCACAGGTGGCCGCCGGAGGCGACGATCTGCTCGAGGAAGTCGGGTACGTCGGGGACGCCGATCTCCTCGATCTGCTTCTTCATCTGGTGGGTGGCCATCGCGGTCATCCCGGGCAGGCCGCCGAGGCCCTGCGGCAGATGCGTGGCGGTGTTGCCGAGCATGGTGAACTTCAGGTCGTGCATCCGCGACTTGGTGATCATGTCGAAACCCCAGAACGTGAAGAACAGGTGCGTCTCCACACCTTCGCCCAGGGCGGCATTGGCCAGGATCAGGCCCGGGTAGGCCATGTCCAGGTTGCCCTTCGAGCAGATGATGGCCAGCTTGCGGCCTTCCGTTGCCTCGTCGCCGAAGTCGGGGACGGTCAGTGGCATCGTGGTGGTCATTTCGGTGCCTCTCTCACACACAACCGCGGGGTTTCGGCAGGCCGGCGACGTACGCCATCTTCTTGGCCGGCTTGCCGGGGAACAGGACGAACAACTGCTTGACCGGGATTCCGGCCAGCGTCGAGACCCGGCGCAGCGTGGCGGTCTCGCCGTGCGTCGGGTAGTCGGCGCGCAGGAACCGGATCGCCTTCCAGTGCTCGTCGGTGAGCTCGATCCCGATCCGGGCCGCGAGCTCCACCGCGAGCTCTTCGGTCCATTCGCCGTACTCGGTCATGAAACCTTCGGCGTCGACCTGAACGGTCGTCATGGTTGCACCTTTCCTCTCATCGACATCCGGGTGGGCACCGGAAGACGGCGGCCCGGCAGCAGCAGGTTCCAGTAGATCCAGCGGAACGCGACCTTGCCCCAGTGGTTCGCCTTCGTCGGCCGGAGCAGGGACAGCGGACCGAGCCGACCGAGCGGGAAGCGTCCGGGCAGCGGTTCGGTGTCGTAGTTGAAGTCGATCAACAGGCCCTTGCCGTCGCCGGTCTCGACGAAGCAGTTCGCGTGCCCGTCGAAGCGGTGCGTCATCGCCCGGCCGTCGATGTACTGCAGGAAGTTCTCGACGAACACCTCGCTGGAGAAGTGCGCCACCGAGCCGGCCTTCGAGGTCGGTAGGTCGTTGGCGTCCCCAACGGCAAAGATGTCCGGGTACGCCGTCGACTGCAGCGTGTGTTTGTCGACCGGCACGTAGTTCAGCTCGTCGCCAAGACCGGACGCCGCGACGAAATCGGCGCCCATGTTCAGCGGCACCGTGACCAGCAGGTCGTAGCCGATCTCGCGTTCGTCGTAGCTGACCAGCATCTTGCGCTCCGCGTCGATCCGCTCGACCAGGAAGTCCGTCTCGACCGCGATCTTCCGCTCGTCGAGCAACCGGCCGAGGTACCGCGACGCGATCGGTTTGGTGAACGCTCCGTCCAGCGGTGTGACGTACACGAGCTCGACCTGGTCGCGCATCTCCCGGCGGCGGAAGAACGACTCCGCCAGGAAGGTGAACTCCAGCGGCGCGACCGGGCACTTGATCGGCTGCTCCACCACGTGAACGACAAGCCGGCCGCCGGTGAAGCCCTGCAGCGCCTCCCGGAGAGCGAAGGCACCGTCGTAGGTGTAGAAGTCGTGAATGCCCCCGGGTGCCACACTGTGCCACTCGGACCCGAGCATCCCTGGGGTCTGGTCCGGCCGCGGACTGGTGCCCGTGGCAATGACCAGGTAGTCGTATCCCACGACATCACCGTCGGCCAGTCGGACGGTCTTCCGTTCCGGGTCGACCGTCGCAATGTCGCCCGTCAGCAACTGGATGCCGTTGCGCAAGAGCCTACGACGCGGTTTCAGCAGGTCTTCGCGGCCGCCGAACGGGACGAACAACAGGCCCGGCTGGTACAGGTGCTGACTGTCGCGGTCGATGACCGTGATCCGCCACTCGCTCAGCGGCAGCCGGCGCCGCAGTTTGTTGGCCACCATCGTGCCGGCCGTGCCGCCACCCAGGATCACCAACCGCTTCATCTTCGTGTCCTTCCAGGACATGGCCCGGCCGGATGAGGCCCGGCCGGGCCAGGGTGTTCAGTCGGTGTGCTCGATCGGGATCGTGCGTGCCTCGGCCGCCTTCGCCGAGATCGGCACGGTCACCTCGAGGATCCCGGCCGCGTACTTCGCGACGACCGCCTGCTCGTCGGCTCCGTCCGGCAGCAACACCCGACGGGCGAGGGTGCCGTAGTGGAACTCGGAGCGGGCACCGTCGTGCTCCTCCTGCTGACGGGTCGCGGAGATGGTCAGCATCCCGTTCGCGACCTCGACCTTGACGTCCTTCTCCGGATCCAGACCCGGCAGCTCCGCCCGTACGACGTACTTGTCCGCGTCGGTGAACTCCTCGATCCGGACACCGCGCATCGCGGCCGGCGTCGTGAACAGGCTCGGCAGGCCTTCGGCCCAGTCGAACAAGTCCACCCACTGCCGCCGGCTGTCCCGGTGCTGCAGCGTGCTCGCCATCGCTTCTCCTTCCTGTCGTCCTTCCCTTGCACCTCCACCAGACCTCGCGCCCGGTCAGCGCAGGAGGGGCCAACGCACCGCTCTGCATGGACCTTCGGCCCTGTCCGCGCGCCGATCGGCAGGGCGATGGTGCAGCAGGGAGGCGGTGCGACCGCTGGGAGGGGCCGATCTGGCTGATGACCGCGGTGGCTCTCGAAGTCGGGAGCGCAACGGCCCAGGCCAAGCAGGGCCAACGGCCCGTGCGCTGAGCCGCGGCGCGACAGATGCTCGAACTGAGGACGGCGTCGTCCCGCGCGGCTGCCGCCGGGAAGTCTGTCGAAGGGAGTCGTCATGTCCAAGTCGCCGCTGGGTAGCGCCGCACCCGAGGAGGTGCGTCGATCCGCCAGGACGGGGAACGGCTGGTTCGTCTGGATGACCGGACTCTGGATCGCCTTCTTCGTCCTCATGCACCAAGGCCGGCTGGACGATCTCGCGGCCTGGATCCGCGACCTACCGGTGCTGGTCGAGATCCTGGTCTGGCTTGTGTTCTTCCCGTGGGTGCTGGCCACGACCGTCTGGAACAGCGGCTGGTCCGAGGGTCTCCGGATCACGCTCGTGGTGCTGTTCACCACCTTCTGGATGCTGATCTCGATCCCTCGGTCGAGGCCGTCCGGCCGGAAGTGAGCACGATGCGACTCCGCGTCCGCGACGTCTTGGCGTTGCTGCTGCTCCTCGCGGTTCTGGTGCCGTACGTCGGCTACCTGATCAACGGGGACATGCCGCTGATCCAGGAACCACGTGCCATGGCCTCCACCGGGTTCTTCCTCGGCGCAGTGGCCTTCTGGGTGATCCGGGGCGGCGGGCGCCCGATGCGACTCGGACGGGCCGAGGGCGGTTCCGCGGCGCTCGCCCTGGTCCTGTATGTCCTGAGCGTCGCCCTCGCCGAGACCGCCGCAGCCGAACTCCTGCTCGCCGCGTTCATCTGCAGCCTGATGCTCGTCTTCGCTCTTGACCTACTCGAACGAGACCGCTCTCACCCATGACCGTTCAACAGACAACTCCGCGAGGACTCTCCACGGAGCATGCCGCGCTCGCGCTGCTCGAGCATGGGCCGAACACAATCCCAGCTCCGCGTCCGCCGTCTGCCTGGCGGCGGGTCCTGGTCCAACTGCGGGATCCGATGATCCTGCTGCTGATCGCGGCCGCCGTACTCACCGCGAGCCTGCGTGACCTGACCGACCTCACGGTCATCCTGGTCGTCGTCGTACTCAACACGACCGTCGGCGTCGCCCAGGAGATCCGGGCGGAGCACGCACTGGCTGCGCTGAACCGGTTGGCGGCGCCGCACGCGACCGTACGACGTGGCGAGCGCACGACCGTCATCCCATCGGCCGACGTGGTCCCGGACGACGTCGTACTGCTCCAGGCCGGCGACGTCGTACCCGCCGATCTGCGATTGTTCGACGCCATCCGCCTACAGGCTGACGAGTCCGCGCTGACCGGCGAGTCCGTACCGGTCGAGAAGGAGACAACGGACGAGCTGTACGCCGGAACCGTTGTCACCCGTGGTCGCGGGACTGCCGTCGTTACGCGAACCGGATCGCGCAGTGCGCTCGGGAAGATCGCCGCGCTGCTGTCCGGCCAGCGACCACGAGCCACACCGCTGCAGCGCAGGCTCGGCGTACTCAGCCGAATGCTGAGCATCATCGCCGTGGCCGTCTCCGGGATCGTCGCCGTCGCCGGTCTGGTCCGCGGGCTGCCATTGCCCAGCATGATCGTGACCGCGGTCAGCCTGACGGTGGCCGCCGTACCCGAGTCGCTCCCCGCGGTCGTGACGCTCGCCCTCGCGATCGGAGCCCACCGGATGGCACAACGCTCCGCGGTCGTCCGCAAGCTGCCCGCGGTCGAGACGCTCGGCGCGGTCACCATGGTCGCCACCGACAAGACCGGCACCCTCACCGAGGGCATCATGCAGGCCGAACGCTTGTGGACCGAGTCCGGCTGGGCGCAGGCCACTGGCACCGGATACGACCCCGCCGGGAGTCTCGAGACCCGCTCGACCTCGGCACCCGCCGCCTCCCCGTCCACCTCGGCCGATGTCCGGCGGCTGCTGCGTGACGTTGCCCTGTGCAACGATGCGGCGCTGCGCGCACCTACCGACGACGACCCGGTCTGGCAGGCGATCGGCGATCCGACCGAGGCTGCGCTGCTCACACTCGCTCACCGCGGATCGGTCGACCCCGACTACGTACGGGCAGCGTACCCACGGATCCACGAACTGCCCTTCGACAGCACCCGCAAACGCATGACCACCTTCCACGAACAACCCGGCCGTGACGAAGTCCTCGTCATCGGCAAGGGCGCGCCCGAGATCATGCTCACTCGGGACGTCACGCCGTACGGCGACATCGACCACGCGAAGGCCATCGCCGCCGAACTGTCGGCCGCCGGGTACCGCGTACTGGCCGTGGCCGACACCCTCCTGCCGCCGAGCGCACCTCGCACCGAGAACGGTCTGCGACTCGCCGGCCTGGTCGCGATCACCGACCCGATCCGGCGCAACGCCGTCGACGTCGTGTCCTCGTTCGGCCGAGCAGGTGTCGGTCTGCTGCTGATCACCGGCGACGCACCGGGTACCGCGCTCGCGGTCGCGCACCGGATCGGACTCCGCGACGGCACCGTCGTCACCGGCGCCGACATCGACAACGGCCGCGACCCGACCACCGCGCACGTGTTCGCCCGCATCCACCCCGCGCAGAAGCTCGACATCGTCCGCACCTGGCAGGACGCCGGTCACGTCGTCGCGATGACCGGCGACGGCGTGAACGACGCCCCCGCACTGCGTCGCGCCGACATCGGCGTCGCGATGGGCCAGGGCGGTACCGAAGTCGCACGTCAGGCCGCCGATCTCGTCCTGACCGACGACAACCTCGGCACCGTCGCGGCCGCCATCGAGGAAGGCCGCCGGATCTACACCAACATCCGCACCTTCCTCCGGTACGCCCTGAGCGGCGGCCTCGCCGAAATCCTGGTGATGCTGATCGGTCCGCTGCTGGGGTTCGCCGTACCGCTGCTGCCCGGTCAGATTCTCTGGATCAACATGCTCACCCACGGCCTTCCCGGCGTCGCCATCGGCGCCGAACCGGCCGACCCGAAGACCATGCAGCAACCACCGCGCTCACCACAGGAGCAGATCCTCGGTGCGGGCCTCTGGCAACGAATCGCCGGCACCGGCACCTTGATCGCGGCCGTGACCTTGGCGGCTGCAGCTTGGGCGCAAAGCGTCGGAGCACCGTGGCAGAGCATGACGTACCTGATACTGGGTCTTGCCCAGCTCGGTGTCGCGCTGGCGCTCCGCCGACCGGACCCGCGGTACGGTCGGCGCATCCGGTTCCTCGACCTCGCCGTAGCCGGGGCGCTGGCCGCCCAAGTGCTCCCGCTCGCGCTTGCTCCACTGCGCGATCTTCTCGGCCTGCAAGCCATGACCGGCACCGAGGTCCTGTGCGCGCTCGCACTGGCCTCGGTGCCAGGCCTGGTCACAGCGGTCGGCCGGCTCGGCAGGCGGACCCGCCGGAGATTGCGCTAGACGCCGGCGCTGGTCGCCTGACGTCGCTCAGCTGTGCAGGTGGACGCGCTGATGGGTGATCGCCTCGATGTCCGACGCTGCGGCGTGCAGCAGCTTGTGCGCGAGATCCGACAAGGCCCGTGCCACGGCCAACTCGTCGCCGATCTCGGCGATCTCGGCGTCGTCGGGATTCCGGTGCGCGGAGCCCTGGCCGACCAGCTCAGTCTTGTCGCTGGTGTGCAGCCGGGCCTCCGCATGCGTGGTCCGGTCGTCGTCGTGCTCATCGACGTACACGTCGACGCGCCACCGCCTGCTGGTGATCATGGGTCTCGTCCTTTCGCACGACTTGTCCGCTGTCGCTGCCATCGTCCGAGTTCCGCCGGCCATGGACCAGGGCCGTCCGGACCCCGAAGAGCGGGAACTTCTACCCTGCCGGGCACACACGACAGAGCGTGTGCTGTAGACGTAAGAAGGGAGTCGGCCATGAGCGACCTCGACAAGAGCCGCATCCAGAAAGACGCACAACGCACCGTCGCGCGCCGTCGTACCGGCGGCTCGACAGCACCCGAGCAGGCGATCCTGCGCCACCTCGGCATCCAGCTGTACCGCGAACAGCATCGAACAGAGAACCAGCACGGGCCTGTGGGCCACGACGACCCCAAGGGGGAACCGTCGCCAGACGACTCGACCGATCACTGACTTCCGCCTAGGCAGCTGCAGATGTACAGGCAGACTCGCGCTGACCGTCCTGCACCTGCTCCGTTGACCCACCGGCACCACGATCAGGCAGTCCGCGAGCCGTTCAGTCACGCGAAACAGCTCGGATGCCTTGTAGGTAAGGCTATTTGAGTTCAGCTGACGTCTTGCCCAACAACCTTCGGGCGACGATCAACTGCTGGATTTGTTGGGTGCCTTCGAAGATGTCGAGGATCTCTGTGGCGCTCAGCGCCACGAGCGGCCAGAGTGCGCCCAGATGGCGTCTGACCTGGGGATTCGCTGCTCATCGACACCCGCCTCTAATCGACAGTTCGCAGCACTCCACGGACCAGTGACGGACCTGGTCAATAGGACCACGGCCTCGCACCGCCGCGGACATCGACCAACCCTCAGCTGGCTAGGCGCTTGCGGTGGGCAACCGCAGTGAGCCGGCACCTGGAGGGCGCATCTCACCTGGACTTCGACACGGTCGCGGCCGATCTGCGGGCCGCCGCGGGGTACGGATCCGCGTCGTACGACCTTGTCGTCTCGCTAGGGCGTCTGACTTTCCGGCGACGGTTCTTGCGAGAGGCGGCTGATCACTTCCGGGCCGCTGCTCAGTTGGCGCCCGAGCACGCCGCAGAACATCTGATGTCGGCCGCGGACTGCGCTTTCGTCGGCGCAGCCTCCGGAGGTGATGCGCATCAGTTGCTGTTGTCCGCCGCTGAGCGAGCCCGCGATGCCCGGACACGGATCCTGGCCCTGTCTCGTGCGGTCGAGTCCGCTGGCCGTCACCAAGTGGTCCGAAGCGACGGGATCATCGACCCGCAGGTCCTTGCCGCGTATGGCGAAGCCGTCGCGTATGCATCGGCGTCCGATGATTCAGAACTGAACGCCGCGGTCGCGGTGGCCGGCGCCTGGATCGACCCCGCCGAGCGCGCCCGCACCGCGTTGGCCGTCGCGCGCCGATCGGGAGATCCGGTCCTGATCAGCTCGGCGATCGACGCGGTCGGATACGAACTGCACCGGACCGGCCGTACTACCGAGGCCGTCGAGTGGAATCGTGAGCGCTCTTCGTTGGTCGGTGTTCTGGACCCCAATGACCCGCGGTCCGCCGCGGAGATCGGTGACATCTACCTCAGCCGGTGCGTCGACATGATGTTCACCGGCGACCTCCCAGCTGCACTGGCAGCGGCCCGAGCGCTGCCGGTGGGCGGCCTGTACGGCGCGGGCTCGTACGTTGCAACGGGTCTGGAGATCGCGCCACTCGTACTGACCGGCGAGCTGTCAACCGCGCTGAGCGGGGCCGAGCGGGTCATCGCTACCTGGCAACGCTCCGGACGGACTCCAAGTGGCTTGCTGCCACCGGTCTTCGCGATGGCCTTCCTGGCCAGCCGGCTGCTGGGTGACGCCGTCGGCGCTCGCCGTTGGAAGGACACGCTGATCGAGCTCGCCGGAACCGACCGGCTGGCCGCACTCGCCTTCGCGGAGGCGCTGGCCGCTGTCCACACTCGCTCCCTCGACAACGCCTCCGACTTGGTCGACCGCGCCTTCGACGACTACGTCTTCGGTTGGCCCATCCCGTACGCCCGCGCGGCCGGCGCTGAACTCGCCGTCATGGCCAACCTGCCCGATGCCGCCCCACGGCTGACGATCGCGGCCGAAGCTGCCGAACACAACAAATGGGTAGCTGCCTGCCTTGCCCGCGCCCGCGGACGCCTCACCAACGACCCGACGTCCTATCGGACTGCACTCGATTCCTGGACTGATCTGAGTGCCAACACCGAGGCCACTCTCACCCGTCGCCTCGCGACCTGACAGCGGTGAGTCGGTACAAGGGGGCGAAGCCAAGTGTCGGTAGTCATAACTCGCACCGCGCTACCGAGCCACCTGCAAGACCGACCATCCTCGAGCCAAATCTCGTCGCGCCAATTGGTGCGCTGAAGAGTTCAGCCAACTAACCGGGCCGGCGTGGTGCACGTGGCCGGCGAGGTGCGGCTGTGGTCGCGCAACGGCAAGGACTTCACGGCGAAGTTCCCCGACGTCCAAGCAGCGATCGCGGCGCAGATCGAGGTCGACTGTGTACTCGACGGCGAGCTGGTGATCATGGTCGACGGGCGACTCAGCTTCGACGCACTGCAGCGCCGCCTGGTCACCTCGCCGGCCAAGGCCAGGCAGCTGGTCGCCGCCGTACCGGCGGGGTACATCCCGTTCGGTCTGCTCCCGATCGGCGGGGTCGACCTGCGCGGGCTTCGGCGGTGCCCGGCGCGGCAGGTCCTGACGCCTCACCGGTCGCCTGCCCCGGCGCAGGATTGCAGCCGGACCAGTAGTCCGAGTGGCGGCTGCCGGACTTGGCCAGGCCGCGGCTGACCAGGTAGCCGATGGTGACACCCTGGGCGAGTTGCCGTCAGCCGGCCGTGACACTCTTGTCACCCACGCGGCTCGACCACACTCCGAACGGCGGCCAGCAGTGCGGCCCGATGCTCACTCAGGCGATCGGTGTCCTCGCCGGCCACCGCCCGCAGACCCGCCGGCGCACTCAACCAGCTCTCGGTCATCCGCAGCACGATCGCGAACAGGTCCACCGCCCGGATGTCGGCCCGCAGCCGCCCTTCGCGCTGCGCGGTCTCGACCAGCTCGACCCGCTCGCGATAACTCGCCAACTCCGCCTCGGTCGGCTCGGCTCGTTCGAACCCACGCCAGATGGCGATCCGCCGAGCCGCCGGATTGGCCAGGACGTAGTCGAACCGGCTGGCCGCGAACGCGGTCAGATCCCCTTCGCCCAGCGGAATGGCCTTGACCACTGTACGCGCCTGCTCGTCCACGACCGCGTCGAACAGCGCGTCCTTGTCCCCGAAGTACACGTAGATGAGCCTCTTGTTGGCTCCCGCGCGCTCGGCGATGCGGTCGATTCGGGCACCGGCGAGTCCGTACTCCGCGAATTCCTCGGTCGCGGCTTGCAGCAGCAGCGCTTTGGTCGCCTCGGAATCGCGGGGACGCCGTTTACGCTCAGCGGTCGGCTCGGCCATGCCGTTCACCTTCTCATCTCTGTCACGCACCGACGATCGCGGTCAGCTCGTCCAGCCCCCGCGCGCCGCCCACGGCCCGCTCGATCACCTCGTGCGCCTGGTCGCCCAGCGCGTCGACCGCTCCGCTGAACAGCTGCATGTCGATGAGCTCCAGCGGCTGCAGGTGATGCACGTTCGCGGACGTGATCGACGGCCCGATCGCCTGCAACGCGAAGCTGCTCGCCGACCCGGAGCGCAGTACGTCGAGCAGCGGCTGGATCGGCAACTCCAGCGCCTGCGCCAAGTGCATCACCTCGAGGACGTTCCGGTGGTTCATCATCATCAGGGTGTTGTTGAACAGCTTGCCGTACTGACCCGATCCGGCCGGGCCGACGTGGATGACCTCCTTGGAGAAGGTCCGGAAGATCGGCGTGAGCCGCTCGACGACCCGCGCGTCGCCGCCGGCGATCGTGGTCAGCTGCCGGGCCAGGGCGACCGCGTGGCCGCCGCTGACCGGGGCATCCACCACCTCGACGCCGTACGGCTCGGCGAGCCGGGCCAGCTCGCGCGCGGCCTTTGGCAGGCCGGTGCCGTGATTGACCAGCACCGAGCCGCGTCGCAGGTTCGCCAGCAGGCCGCCGTCGACCGCGACCTGCAGATTGTCGGCGTCATGGCGCAGACAGAGTCCGACGATGTCGACGGCGGCGGCCAGTTCGGCGATGCTCGGCTGGGCGGTGAAGGCATTGCCGTCGAGGACAGCCAGCGACTCGGGGCGCCGGGCCCAGACGTGCAGCGGGTAGCCGCCGTCAGCGATCGCTTGGGCGATCGGGGCGCCCTGGTCACCGAGGCCGATGAAACCGACCCTGGGCTTGGTATCGGACATGACGGTCACCACGCCAGCCGGCCGGCGGCGTCGAAGAACTGGCCGGTCGGTCCGTCCGGGCCGAGCTGTGCCAGCCGGACGATGACCTCCGCGCCCTCCTCGACGGTCTGCGTCCCGGAGTTGTGGTTCAGGTCGGTCTTGGTGAAACCAGGGTCGGCCGCGTTGATCCGGACACCCGGGTACGCCTTCGCGTACTGCACGGTGATTACGTTGACTGCCGCCTTCGACGCCGGGTACTCGACGGCCGGGTAGAAGCGGGCCGGGGACTCCGGATCGGCAATCCCCCGCACCAGCGACAGGCCACTGCTGACGTTGACCACGACCGGCGCCTCGGAGCGCTGCAGGAGCGGCAGAAACGCGTGCAGGGTGCGGATCTGGCCGAACACGTTGGTCTCGAACACGCTGCGCATGCTGTCCGCGGTGACCTCGGCGACCGGGACGAAGCCGCCGTCGGCCGCGCGCGGCTCGACACCGGCGTTGTTGACCAGGACGTCCAGGCCGCCGTCGGCCTCGATGGCCTTGGCCGCGGCCTCGACCGAGGCGTCGTCGGAGACGTCGAGCTGGACGAAGCGGGCGCCCAGCGTGTCGGCGGCGGCGCGACCACGGTCGGCGTCGCGCGCTCCGACGTACACGGTGTGGCCGGCGGCGACAAGCTGCCGGGCGGTCTCGTAGCCGATGCCCTTGTTCGCGCCGGTGATCAGGACTGTGGACATGATGCTCTCTCCTCGAAGGAAGTAACTAACTGGATATATACAGCATGGCGCGGTCCAGGACTTAAGTCAATAGTTAGTTACTTAGTAGGGAGCCGGGCGGGCACCACCCCAGACAGCGCTGCCGATCCGCCTTCCGCCGCGGGGCGGAGACGTGACGGGCTCGTTGCCGTCGACTGCTTTACACCCTCGCAATATTGGATTAACTTCCAACATTGGAAGCAGTTCCAAGTTTCCGCGAACCCAACGATGCGAGCCGTGTTACGGAGGTCCGATGACCGACCGATTGAACGTGACGTTTCCTTCGGGGCCGGACGAGTGCCACGCCTGGCTGTACCTGCCCGAGGGCGGAGGTCGGCGTCCCGTGGTGGTCATGGCACACGGTCTCGGTGGGATCCGCGAGATGCGGCTGGACGCCTACGCCGAGCGTTTCGCTGCCGTCGGCTACGCATGCCTGGTGTTCGACTACCGGCACTTCGGGGCCAGTGGAGGTCAGCCGCGACAGCTCCTGAGCATCAGACGACAGCTCCAGGATTGGCGGGCCGCCGTGGCGTACGCGCGCTCCCGGCCGGAGTCCGATCCCCGGCGCGTGGTCCTGTGGGGCACGTCCTTCAGCGGAGGCCATGTCCTCACGACCGCCGCGCAGGACGCGGATGTCGCCGCGGTCATCACTCAGGGGCCGTTCACCGACGGTGTGGCGTCCGCTCTCGCAATGCGTCCGATCAGCTCGGTGAAGGTCATGGCTCGCGCAGTACGCGATGTCGCCGGCATGTGTCTGGGGCGTGCACCCGTCCTGGTCGCGACCGCCGCACGCCCCGGCTCGGCGGCGCTGATGACCGCACCGGACGCCGAGCCGGGTTACCTCGCTCTCGTGCCCGGCGATGTCCCGTTCGAGAACCGGGTGGCAGCGCGTTTCGCGCTCGACATCGTCCGGTACCGGCCCGGTCGCAGGACCCGGGGAATCGTCTGCCCGGTGCTGTTCTGCGTGTGCGAGACGGACAGCGTGGCCCCATCGGGGCCGACGCTCAGGTATGCCCGCAAGGCGCCCCGCGGCGAGATCCGTCGCTATCCGGACGGTCACTTCGACATCTACCGCGGTGAGCCCTTCGAGCGCGTCCTCCACGACCAGCTGGCATTCCTGGCCGCCCACGTCCCGATCGCCGGCTGACCACTCCCGACCGACAACAAGCCCACCAGGAGACACCATGCCCACCCTGAACCTCGCAGGCGCGACCGTCCTTGTGACCGGTGCAGCATCCGGTATCGGCGCAGCTACGACCCGAGCCCTCATCAAGGCAGGCGCCAACGTTGCGCTCGTCGACCTCCGCCAGGAAGCCGTTGATGCTGTTGCTTCCGAGCTCGGCTCCCGCGCATTCCCGGTGGCCGCCGACGTCACTGACCTTGCCGCCATGCACACCGTGGTGGCCAAGGTCGTGGACCGGTTCGGTGCCCTCGATGTGTGCTTCGCGAACGCGGGCATCGCGGCAAAGAAGCCGGCCACGATCAAGGGCAGCAGCGTTGAGGAGTTCGAACGCATCGTCGAGGTGGATCTTCTTGGCGTGTGGCGCACCGTACGGGCTTGCCTGCCCGCCGTCACCGAAGCCCGGGGCCACATCCTCATGACCGCTTCCGTGTACGCGTTCTACAACGGGAGCGGCAACGCCCCGTACGCGGCATCGAAGGCTGGTGTCGAGGCATTCGGCCGCTCCCTGCGCGGCGAACTCGCCGGCACCGGCACCACCGCCGGCGTCCTGTTCCCGGGTTGGGTCGACACTCCCATCATTCGGGCATCCCACGACGACGAGGTCACCAAGGAGCTCATTCGCCTCGGTAGCCCAGGAATCCTCGGCAAGCCTGTTTCGCCCGAGGTGATCGCGGCCGCCGTCGTGCGTGGCATCGAGAAGCGCAGGCCGCGGGTCATCGCACCGCGCCTCTGGGTTCCGTTCTTCGTCGCGCGCGGGGCGTTCGGCATTGCCTCCGACGCACTCATCGACCGGCACAAGCGGATGCAGAATCTGCTCCGCCGAATCGACGACCGATCACCAGCCCCCGCCCAGGAGGCATGACGTGGCCGCGCACCCCGCCGGGCAGCCCGGTTCCCCGCTGAACTCCGGGCTGAAGGAAGCGGCCCAGGGGGTCCGGCCGTTCGAGCACCTCGTAGAGTTGCGGTGACCATGACAATCAAGGTCACACGCACGACACGTCGGGCCGCCGCAACCCGTGCGGCCATCGTCGACGCCGCCGAGGATCTGCTGGCCTCCGGAGGCCCCGACGCGATCACCTTGGAAGGCATCGCCGAACGCGCGGATGTCGCCGTGCAGACGGTGTACAACCGCGTGGGCGGCCGCGCGGCCGTTCTCATCGCGGTTGCCGAGCGGGCGCTCGAGGACAACCGGACCTACATGGACGACGCCTATGCTGCCCCCGGCACCCCGGTGGAACGCATCAGGGCCGCCTCGGCCGCGTACGTCCGCTTCGCCGCCGAGCGCCCGCACCAGTTCCGCCTGCTGGCCGAGCCGCCGGACGAACCCGCGGCCCTGGAACGGGTCGCCGCGCTTGTCGACGAGCAGAACGCCAAACTCGCCGCCGCCCTGGCCGACGGGGTGGCCGATGGCTCGCTCGCCGCCGACCTCGATCCCGTCACCACCGCCACCGCGTTGTGGGCTGCCATGAACGGCGTGCTCGGCCTCTCCTGGCGCGCGGACCGACTCCGGGCTGACGCCTCCCATTTGACGGAACTCGTCGCAGCTGTGGAAAGGGTGGTTTTCAGCGGACTGCTCGCCCGCTGAGGTCCGTTCGGCCCGTGCCCTCCATGAGCCCGGCGGGCATCTGTGAACAACGCGGGTCACGACGCGGTCGCCGTCGGAGAGGAAGATCTGCGGGTCGCGGGCGTTCCCGATTCCGCTCGGGGTGCCGGTGCGGATGATGTCTCCGGCGCGCACCGTCATGCCCCAGCTCAGCTCGGCGATGATCCACTCGAAGGTGAACGCGACCTGGCCACCGTGTCGCCGCTGCAGATCCCGCTGCGAGACATCGTTCGCCACGCAGTAGCCGAGTACGTGCTCGAGCGCGCGCTTCCTCCGGGATCGAGCGCCCGTCGCGGCCGATCACGATCGCAACCTCGGCCTCGTAGTCCCATTTCTGCGACACGGCCGGGTCGTATGCGATGTCGTCGTACGGACCGATCACCGTGTCCGGTCCCTTGGTGAACAACGTCGGCGCGCCGGGTCCTGCCCCTCGCGTTTGCCCTTCGACTGCTCGAAATGGTCCCAGTAGTTCCACCCCGTGCAGAGCACGTCGCGGTTGAACCGGCTGAGCGGCGCGAGCAGCCGCACCTCGTCGAGCGGACGCACCTCGGCCCGCCGTACCGAGGCCTTGACAGCCTCCAGTACGGCGGGACCGCCGCGACCGCGTTGTCGACAGAGGGCGCCCTGTCCGGCAGGGCGACGTGGATGGGGTCTCGGACCATCGATCCTGCGAGCGAGATTCAGTACGAGTCGAAGTGGCGGCTTCACGTGGAGCCGGTGTTCGGGCGGCGGATGGTCAAGAGCATCCTGCCGTCGGAGGTTGCGGTCTGGCTGACCGACATCATGGGGGCGTATGGGCCATCGACGGCCAGGAGCGCGTTCCTCGTGCTCAACGGGTGCCTTGAACTCGCGGTGGCCGACGAGCTCATCAAGCGCAACCCAGGGCAGTCGAAGATCGTCAAGAAGCCCAGTAGACGGTTCTCCCAGGTCGTTGCCTGGTCGGACGACACGGTGGAGCGGCTCGGTAAGGAGTTCGTGTTCGCGCTGCCAAAGAACGACAAGGAGCGTTTCGTGCCGATGGCACCCGTGCTGGCGAAAGTGGTCCAGAGCCACATCGAGCGTTTCGGGACTACTGCCGTCTCGCTGCCGTGGGAGCGCCTCAACGGCGAGGTTCAGGAGCACGCGCTCATCTTCAGCTGGCCGGACGGCCGGCACCTCAATGCGCGCCTGCATGACGAGCTTGTCTGGAAGCCTGCGCTTGCGGCGGCCGGCGTGATTCCGCCGCCGTACAAAGACAGCCGTGGCCGCCGGCGGTTCAAGACCGACCGCACGACCGGAGTGCACGCGTTACGTCACTACTTCGCCAGCATCACGCTCGCGGACGGGGTCAACATCAAAGAGCTGTCCGAGTATCTCGGGCACCACGATCCGGGCTTCACGCTGCAGATGTACACCCATATGCTGCCGTCGTCTTACGACCGTGCTCGGCAGGCCGTCGATCGGCGGCTGACGCGACTCACGCAGCGGCTGACGGACCAGTCACGGACCAGGAGCGAAATCGGGCCAGAGCACGAGCCTCCGGACGCCAGCCCTGGATTGCTCTAGCCGCAGGTCGAGGAATGGCGCAAGCCCTTTCAATCAAGGCTATTTGAGCTCCGCAGACGTCTTTCCCAGTAGGCGCCGCGCGACGATCAGCTGTTGGATTTGCTGGGTGCCTTCGAAGATGTCGAGGATTTTGCTGTCTCGGGACCATTTCTCTAAGAGGTGGTGTTCGGAGTAGCCGAGGGTGCTGGTCAGTTCTACGCAGCGGAGGGTTATTTCGTTGGCGGAGCGGCCGGCTTTGGCTTTGGCCATGGAGGCTTGGAGGGAGTTGGGTTGGGCGTTGTCCGCCATCCAGGCTGCTTGGAGGGTCAGGAGGTAGGCGGCCTCCCAGTCGGCTTCCATCGCCAGGTAGCTGGCGGCTGCGGCGGATTGCTGGTGAGCGGGGCGGTCATAGTCGACTTGTACGCCGGCTTCGGCGAGCAGGTCCCGGGTCAGTTCCAGCGAGGCCCGAGCGCACCCGACGGCCATCGCGGCTACCAGGGGGCGGGTGTTGTCGAAGGTTTGCATGACGCCGGCGAAGCCTTTGTCGATGTCGGCTGTGCCCAAGAGGTTCGACACCGGGACGCGGCAGTTGTCGAAACGGATGGTGGCGGTGTCCGAGGCGCGGATGCCGAGTTTGTGTTCCAGGCGCTCAACCGTCATGCCGGGCGTGTCCTTCATGACCACGAAGGACTTGATCGCGGCGCGGCCCAGGGACTTGTCGAGGGTGGCCCAGACGACGACCGCGTCGCAGCGGCCGCCGGCGGTGACGAAGATCTTCTCGCCGTTCAGTACGTAGGCGTCGCCGTCGAGGCGGGCGGTGGTCTGGATGTTGGCGGAGTCCGAGCCGCAGCCGGGTTCGGTGATCGCCATCGCGGCCCAGACACCCTCGAAGCGCTTCAGTTGTTCGTCGGACGCGACCGAGGCGATCGCCGAGTTGCCGAGGCCCTGGCGGGGCATCGACAGCAGCAGGCCGACGTCGCCCCAGCACATCTCCATGATCGACAGTACGGACGACAGGTTCGACCCGTTCACCACTCCGTCCTCCGAAGCAGCGGTACGGCGTACACCGCCCGCGCCCGCGCCCGAACCGGTGCCTGAGGCCCCTAACCCGTCGACCATCGCGGCGAGCATGTCGAGCTCGACCGGGTACTCGTGCTCGGCCAGGTCGTAGCGGCGCGAGTTCGGCCGGAGCATCTCGGCGGCGACCTGATGGGCCTGGTTGACGAAGGCCCGGAACTTGCGGGGCGTCTCGAGGTTGATCATCAGACCAGTACCACGCCTTCCATGATGCCGATGGCCCGCAGGTCGCGGTACCAGCGTTCGACCGGATGTTCCTTCACGAACCCGTGCCCGCCGAGCAGTTGTACGCCGTCCGTCCCGATCTGCATGCCCTTCTCCGCGCACAGCCGCCGCGCGAGCGCCACCTCGCGCGCAAACGGAAGCCCTTGGGATGCACGCGATCCGGCCCGGTACGTCACCAGCTTCATGCCCTCGAGCTCGATCCCGATGTTCGCGATCATGAACGCCACCGACTGCCGATGGCTGATCGGCTCACCGAAAGCTTCCCGAGAGTTCACGTACGGCGTGACGTAGTCGAGCACCGCCCGCGCCGTACCCAGGGCCAACGCACACCACCCCAGCCGCGACAGCCGCACGCACTCGCGATAGTCGTCCACGCTCCCCAACGGCACCGCCGGTACGTCGGTCAGGATCACCCGGCTGAGCGATGCCGCCCGCAACCCCATCGACGGTTCGGCCTCGATCGTCACACCCGGATGGTCCGGCTCGACGACGAACAACCGCGGCCCGGCGTCGGTCTGCGCGCCGATCACGAACAGCTCCGCCTCGGCGGCTCGCGGTACCAGCGACTTCACGCCGTTCAGCAGCCCGCCCGTGGACCGCGTCCGCAGCTCGAACGGGTCGAACAGCGCCCGCGGTTCGAGCAGCGCCAACGCGGCGGCCGGAACGGACGAACCGGTGAAAGCCGGCAGGTACGTCGCCTGCTGGGTCTCGTCACCCCACAACGAGATCGCCGTACTGACCGCGGACGGCGCGAGGCACGCGACCGCCTGGCCCAGGTCGCCGTGCGCAAGGGCCTCGGCGACGAGGACGCCGGTCATCGCGGAACGCTCGGTGACGATGCCGCCGAGTTCCTCCGGTACTTCGATCAGGCTCAGCCCGAGTTCCGCGGACGCGTCGAGGATCTTGGCGTCCGTCGTACAGGCGGTGTCGGCCGCGGCGGCAGCGGGTCGCAGTACGTCGGCGGCGAACTCGCGGACCACCTCGACCATCAGCTGCTGGTCCTCGGTCGGCGTCAGGTCGAACCGCCCGGTCCCCCGGGCGGCGGGCAGCCGGGACGGGGACGCCAGCTTGGACGCGGCGGTGAACCGCCGGGACAGCGCACCGGCCGTCCGGAATCCGGTCTTGGTCGCCTCGAACACCGCCCGCTCGGCCGGTTTCCGCAGCCTCAGCCGGTCGATCGCCCGCCACTGGGCCAGCCGGTTCAGCAGGGCGACGCCGACGCCGATCGCGTCCCGCCGTCCCCTGGTCCGCTCCTGAACACTCATGCCGCTACTGTAAACCGAAGTTACAACCCAGGTCACGCGTTCGCGCCGACAACCTGACGCAACCGGGCACGGTGGGGTCGTCAGCACTTCGTAGCATCAGCACCATGGATCGAACCAACGCCCTCGTCGAACGACTCTTCCGGGACGCCGGTGCGGCGCTCGAACTCTGCTCCGTCTACCTCGGCGACCGACTCGGTCTGTACCGGTCGCTGGTCGAGCACGGCCCGGCGACGTCGGCCGAGCTGGCCGAACTGGCGCGGCTCAACGAGCGGTACGCCCGCGAATGGCTCGAGCAGCAAGCCGTCAGCGGGCTGATCGAGGTCGACGACGCCGACGACGCGCCGACCGTACGCCGGTACCACCTCCCGGCCGAACACATCCCGGTCCTCGCGGACGACGACGACGTGAACTACCAGGCGTACAAAGGCGTCGAGCTCGCGCGGGCAATCCGGATGCTGCCGGACCTGGTCGAGGCGTACCGCACCGGCGACGCGCCGCCGCCGCAACCGTGGGAACCGGAAGGACGGGCCGAGTTCAACCGGGCGACGTACCTGAACCGGCTCGGCAAGGAGTGGCTGCCGAGTATCCCGGAGGTCGACGAACGCCTCCGGGCGGATCCGCCGGCCCGGGTCGCCGACTTCGCCTGCGGCACCGGCTGGTCGTCGATCGCGATGGCGCAGTCGTACCCGAACATCACCGTCCACGGCGTCGACCTCGACGAGGACGCCATCGCCGCCGCAACTCAGCACGCCACCGAGGCAGGCCTGGCCGATCGGGTCACCTTCTCCGTCGCCAACGCATCCGCACCGCAGGCGGGCCAGTTCGACCTGGTGACCGTCCTCGAAGCTCTGCACGACATGTCGCGGCCCGTCGAGGCCTTGAAGACCGCCCGCGGCATGCTGGCCGACGGCGGTTCGGTGCTGGTCATCGACGAACTGGTCGAGGAGAAGTTCACCGCTCCGGCATCCCAGCTGGAGCAGTACCACTACGGCTGGAGCCTGATGTCCTGTCTGCCCGAGGCGATGGGCGATCCGGAGTCAGCCGCGGTGGGTGCCGTGATGCGCCCGGACATGCTGCGCGGCTTCGCCACCGAGGCGGGCTTCACCGAGACGCAGGTACTCCCGTTCCGTACGCCGCTGTTCGCGTTCTACCGGCTCATCCCGTGATCGCGTCGGCCTTCGCCTGGAGGTAACGCTGTTCGGGGAGGCTGGTAGTGCGGCGGGCTGCGGCCAGGTAGTGCTGTTGGGCCTTCGAGGGTTCGCCGAGCCGTTCGTAGAGGTGGGCGCGGACGGCGTCGAGGCGGTGGGTTTCGCTGATGTTCTTGTCGTCGGCGATCGTGTCCAGCAGGTCGAGGCCGGCCTGCGGGCCCTCCACCTGGGCGAGGGCGATCGCGCGGTTGAGCGTGACCATCGGGTTCGGGGCGAACTTCTCGAGGACGACGTACAGCGCGTGGATCTGCCGCCAGTCGGTCTCGTCCGCGCTGGCGGCCTCGGCATGGACGGCGGCGATCGCAGCCTGCAACTGGTACGGGCCGACCGTGCCTTGCTGCAAGGTGCGCAGGATCAGCTCGGCGCCTTCCGTGATCTGCGCGCGGTCCCACAGCGAGCGGTCCTGCTCGTCGATCGGGACCAGCCCGCCGTCGGCCGTCGTCCGGGCGGCCCGGCGCGAATCGGTCAGCAGCATCAACGCGAGCAGGCCCGCGACCTCGCCGTCGTCCGGTAGCGCCGTACGCAACATCCGGGCCAGCCGGATCGCCTCCGCGGTCAGCTCGACGCGCTGCAGCTCCTCCCCCGAGCTGGCCGTGTACCCCTCGTTGAAGATCAGGTAGAGCACCTGCAACACAACGCGCAGCCGGTCGGCCTGCTCCGCGGCGGGCGGCAGCTCGAACCGGCTGCCGGCCGCCTTGATGCTCTTCTTCGCCCGGCTGATCCGCGGCGCCATCGTTGCCTCCGGCACCATGAACGCCGCCGCGATCTCGGCCGTCGTCAGACCGCCGACGGCCCGCAACGTCAACGCCACCTGGGATGCCGGCGTGACCGCGGGATGACAGCACAGGAACAGCAGCGTCAACGTGTCGTCGGCGTCCGGTGCCTCGTCCACATCGGCGCCCGGGGCAACCAGTTCGTCCGGCCCGGCCATCGCCGCCAGGTTGTCCTCGCGCCGCCGCCGCGCACTCTCGCTCCGGAACACGTCCGTCAGCCGCCGCGTCGCGACCGTGATCAGCCACCCGCGGGGATTCGCCGGTACGCCGTCCACCGGCCACTGCGTCGCCGCCGCCAGCAACGCCTCCTGTACGGCGTCCTCGCACAGGTCGAACTGCCCGTGCCGCCGCGCCAGGAACCCCAGCACCTGCGGCGCGAGCTCCCGCAGCAGCGCCTCCACGTTCACCCGGCCCACCCTAATCTGCAGCTCGACAGGACGTATACGCCCACCGGCACCGATCGGCCGGAGCCCCGAGCGTGCGTGAAGCCGCGCGGACCCGACACCTCCTGTCGAGCTGCAGTCATCTGAACGACCACCCCGACCACCCACCGGCCCGGATCACAATCACAGGCCCCTGCGGCGGATCCGCCTCGTACTGCGGGTACTTCCCCACCAGCAGCCCGATCGCCGCCGCGTGCTCCGGCACCACGTGCGCCGCCCCGTCCACACGGACCCACCACAGATGCGTCCAGTCCTCGTCGTACTCGTCCACGAGTAGCGCGACGTCCGGGTGCGCCTCGATGTTCCGTAGCCGCTTCAGCGCGGTCGTCGACTTCGGCTTCTGGTCGACGGCGACGAACAGCTCGTCACCGTGTACGGCGTACGTCACCGGCACGAGATGCGGCCGCAGATCAGCCCCGACCGTCGCCAACCGTCCGACTCGGGCGGCCGCCACCCGGGCCCTGCACGCCGCCTCGTCGAGCCTCACCGCTGCAGGTGGCGAAGGGCCGCGGTCGGCAGCTTGCGGGTCAACGGACCGAGCAGAGAGGCGTCGCGCAGCGCAGTACGGGCGGCGAGGTGACCGCAGGCACCGTGGACGCCGCCGCCGGGGTGGATCGCCGAGCTGCCGAGGTACAGGCCGTCGACGAACGTACGGGCGCTGCCCAGCCCGATCGTCGGCCGGAACACCAGCTGCTGGTGCAGCTGCATCGTCCCGCCGCCCAGAGCGCCGAGACCGAGCGCGGCGTTCCCGGATTCCAGCGACGACGGCCGCTGCAGGTCGCGGTCGACGACGAGGTCGCCGAACCCGGGCGCGAACCGCTCGATCGCGCGCTCCATCCGGCCGGCCAGTTTCTCCGCCGACGCGTCGTCCGCGATCCCGCGGGGCAGGTGCGCATACGCCCAGACCGCCTCGGTGCCGGCCGGCGACCGCGACGGGTCCGACTTGGTGGTCTGCCCGATCAGCAGGAACGGCTGCGACGGCACCCGCCCGGTGTCCAGGTCCGCGGACAGGTGCACCAGCTCGTCCGCCGTACCACCGAGGTGTACGACGCCCGCCGAGCGCGCCTCGACCGCCTTCCACGGGATCGGCCCGCTCAGCCGGAAGTTCAGCTTGACCGTCGGGTAGTCCCACTCGAACCGCTCGTCCAGGTCCCGCCGCAGCCCGGCCGGAACGAGTGCCTCCGGCAACAGTTCGCCGTACAACGCCGGGGCGGACGTATCCGCGATCACGGCCCGTTCCACCGTCACGACCTCGCCGGATGCGGTCCGTACACCGGTCACGCGGCCGCCGGACACGTCGACGCCGGTGACCGGCATGCCCGGCACCAGGAGCGCCCCGGCTCGCTCGGCCCGCCGTACCAGGGCGCCCGAGAATGCGGACGAGCCGCCGGTCGCGACCGGGTACCCGACGTCCTGCGCCATCATCGCGAGCAGCCAGCCCATCGTGCCGCTCACGCTGCCCGACAACGACGCGTCGGCGTGCAACGCGTTGCCGGCGAGGATCGCGGGCCCGTGCCGCCCGTCGAACAGCTCCTGGCCCATCCGGTGCATCGGCATCGCCATGAACCGCGCGAACCGCAGCAACTCCCCCGCCGACCCGAGCTTCCGCGCCAGCTTCAGCCCCGGAACGACCGGCGGCCAACTGGTCAGCAGCGCGTTCAGCAACGGCTCACGGACCGCCACGTACTGCTGGTACAGCCGCAACCACGCGTCACCGTCGCCAGGATGCTCCGCGCCGAGCGACTTCGCGGTGTCCTCCGGATCCGGGTGGATCGCGGCCGCGGCGCCGTCCTCGTCGAGCAGATGCACCAGCGGGAGCGAGGCGTTCGACCACGTCAGCCCGAACTTCTCCAGCTCCAGCGCGCGGATCACCGGCGACGCCACACCGAGCGGGTAGTTCGAACTGAAACGATCGCTGATCCAGCCGCCGTCCTCGGTCGACCGGACAGCACCCCCGAACGTCTCGGCGGCCTCCAGGACCAGCACGTCCCAGCCGGCGTCCGCGAGCGTGATCGCGCTCACCAGCCCGTTCGGCCCCGAACCGATCACCACGGCATCAACACTGCGCGGCAGCATGCCTACGACCTTAGCTCTGCTTGGACTCGATCTCCCGCATCAGGGCCGTGACCTCGCGGGCGCGGCCGATCATCGCAGGGTCGACCATCCGGCCGTCCGGCAGCACCAGTACCCCGCCGTTCGTCACGTCGGCCTTTTCGACCGCCTCTAGCAACTCCTCCGCCGCCGCGACCTCGGCAGCGCCCGGCGTGAATGCCTTGACGATCGTCGACAGCTGCCGCGGATGGATCGCCGTACGCCCGACGAACCCCAGCGCGCGCCCCTCGGCGGAAGTGCGACGAAGACCGTCGAGATCGTGCACGTTGGGGTAGACCGACATCATCGGCGCGCCCAGGCCCGCGGCGCGGGATGCGGACACGAGCCGTGCGCGCGACCAGGCGAGGCCTTCCGGGCCGTCGACTCCCAGTGCGCTGGACAGGTCCGCCTCGCCGAGGGCGACCGCGATCACCCGCGGATCCGCGGTCGCGATCTCGAAGGCGCGCTCCACTCCCAGCGGCGACTCGATCAGCGCCGTGATCCTTGCCGACGGCACCTTCTCCAGTACGGCGTGCACGTCGGCGGCGCTCTCCACCTTCGGCACCCGCAACCGGACGGAAGGTACGACAGAGATCGCGGCCAGGTCGTCCGCGATCCACGGCGACCCCAACGCGTTCACCCGAACCTCGACCGGACCCGACGCGTTCGCGGCCACCCACGCCACCGCCCAGCTCCGGGCATCTGCCTTGTCGGCGACCGGTACCGCGTCCTCCAGGTCGAACACCACCAGATCAGGGCCCGCGGCAACAGCCTTCGCGAACCGGTCCGGCCGATTCGCCGGCACGTACAGTGCGGTCAGCACCTCAGACCTCCCCCTCAGACAACTCCTGCTGCCCGCAGCGCCGCGAGCTGGTCAGGGGTGACCCCGATCTCGGCGAGCACCTCGTCGGTGTTCGCGCCGTGCGGCCGCCCGGCCCACTTGATCTCCCCCGGCGACTCCGACAGCCGGAACAACACGTTCTGCATCTCGACCGGTCCGCCGAGCTCGTCGTCGTCCACGCTGACGATCGTCCCGAGCGCGGCGTACTGCGGATCGCTGACGATCCCGCGGATATCGTGCACCGGCCCGACCGCGGCCTCCGCCTTCTCGAACTCTGCCATCACAAGCTCCAACGGCCGCGCCGCGATCCACGACCCGACCGCCTCGTCCAGCTCGTCGGCGTGCTGGGCCCGCTCCCGGCCGGTCGCGAACCACGGCTGTGCGACCAGGTCCGCGCGCCCGACCAGCGTCACCACCCGCTCGGCGATGCTCTGCGAACTCGTCGACACCGCCACCCACCGGCCGTCGAGAGTCTTGTACACGTTCCGCGGCGCGTTGTTCGACGACCGGTTCCCGAGCCGCGGCTGCACGTACCCGGTCTGCTGGTACGCGGTGATGCCGCCGCCGAGCATCATCAGGATCGGCTCGATGATCGCCATGTCGATCACCTGGCCCGCCCCGGAGCGGTCCCGTTCGCGCAGCGCGACCAGGACGGCGTACGCGGTGGCGAGTGCGGTGATCCCGTCCGCGAGTCCGAACGGCGGCAGCGTCGGCGGACCGTCCGGCTCACCGGTGACGGCGGCGAAACCGCTCATCGCCTCGGCCAGCGAGCCGAACCCGGGACGCCGGGACCACGGCCCGACCTGACCGAACGCCGTCACCCGCGCGATCACCAGCCGCGGGTTCGCCGCGAGCAAGACGTCAGGCCCGAGACCCCAGCGCTCGAGCGTCCCCGGCCGGAAGTTCTCCACCAGTACGTCGTTCTGCGCGACCAAGGAGAGGAACACGTCGCGCCCCCGCGACAGGTCCAGCGTCGCGAGCCGCTTGTTACGGCCGAGGGTTTTGAACCACAGCCCGACCCCGTCCTTCGAGGTACCGTGCGTGCGCGCCGCATCCGGCCGGGACGGGTGCTCGATCTTCGTCACGTCGGCACCGAAGTCACCGAGGAAGGTCGCCGCCAGCGGCCCCGCGAACAGCGTCGCCGCCTCCAGCACCCTCACACCCTCAAGGGCGGCAGGTCTCATCCGGCACACCTGAAGCCGATGTTCGCCGAGCGGTCCAGGCCGCCGCCGGTGAGAACCAGTTTGAAGCTGACGTCCGGCTCCTGCGGCCCCCCGTCGGCGTACCAGTCCGACCCCTCAGCCTTGTAGTGCGAACCGCCCTTGAGGATGCAGAACCGGCTGCGGCCGTCGCGGTACTCGCTCTCGGTCAGGTTCCACACCAACGGCTCACGCCGTACGAACCCCTCGGCCGAGGCCGCGACCTGCCACTCGTCCTCGGTCGGCAGCCGACCCCCACGCCAGGCGGCGTAGGCCCGTGCGTCCGGCAGGTCGACGTACGTCACCGGCTGGTCCTCCGTCCCGGGTGCGGGCGCGCCGTCGACCCAGTGCTCGAGGAACCGGTTCGCCACCAACGGTTGGTACCCAGTCGCCGTCACAAACTCGTAGTACTCCGCGTTGGTGACCTCGGCAACAGCCACGGAGATCCCCGGCAGCGACACCTCACGCGTCACCGTCTGGAGGTCGTGCAGGCGGGGCGGCAGCGGCTTCCACTCCTCGACGTACGGCGCGGTGTCGTACAACCCCGTCTCACGCCGCCGATGCTTCACCGTCAACGTGCGCTCGCCCGCAGGCACCTCAACGACCGGGCCGATCTGTGCGTCGCCCGAGACCGGCGGTACGGCGACCAGCGACGCCGGGAGCATCGGGAACGCCGACTCGGCGACGTGTGCCCGCGGCATCGTTCCGAGCCGCCGGGCCGTAGTCCGGCAGGACCCGCCGGCGGTCGCGCCGACCCGGACGATCCCGGCGACGCCACGACCCGGTACGACCAGATGCACGCCGTCGTCGTCCGCGGTGATCGGGACGCCTGACGTCACGTCGTACCAGTCCCCGACCTGGTCCTCCGAGCGCAGCACGATGCCCTCGAAGTCCTCCTCGTCGCGGTTGATCAACGTCCAGAACGTGATGTCGGCGAGGTCGAAGCGGGACCCGTACACGCCGTGGTCGCGGGCCTTCTCCGGGATCTCCGGCGTCAGCTGGATCCAGTCGCCGTCGATCAGTACCGGCGCGAAAGCACGCTGGGCGGCGACCATCCGGCGCAGCGTCGCGCGGTCGCGGGCGTTCCAGCCGACCCAGGCCGAGAACACCGACTCCCAGACCAGCATGCCGACGCCGTTCACCCAGGCGGACTGCAGCTCGTCGCTGTGGTCGCGGTTCCAGCGGCGGGTGTGGTGCATCATGTGCCGGCGTTCGAACAGGTGCGCCCGCAGTACGCCGGGAGCGTGTGTGTCCGCGAACCACTGCGCCCAGGACAGCGCGTGGTCGCCGATCCTTGCCATCGGCAACCGCGACTCGCCTTCGAGCGCGATCGCCGGATTCGCCTGCCGGATCGCCCGGGTGAAGGCCGGATCGCCTTCCTTCAGGGTGTCCAGGAACACGCCGTCGACCGCGTAGTCGGTGACGAGGGCGGCGAACTCGTCCGCGTCCGAACGCGCCGCCCGGCGGGTGCCGACGTCCCACGGGTTGTAGTCGAAGAACACCTTCAGGCCGAGCCGGTGCAGGTCGTCGATCAACGCACGCAGACCCGGTACGTCGCGGTAGAAGTCGAACTGGTTCCGGTCGTCGATCCCGATCACCGGGTACGCGTGCCAGAGCACGATCGCGTCGTACCCGCCGAACTCCGCGACCCCGTGCTCGACGAACCTCTCCGGCGTGAACCTGCCGGTCTCAACGTTGTAGAGCAGGTCGTCCCAGAGCCAGACGAGCGCCACCGAGTACGCGGTCTGAGTCCACTCACGACCGGGCTCGTCGTAGTGCGAGCCGTCGTACCGGGTCCGTTCGAAGGCGCCGTACCGCCACTCGGCCAGCCGGGCGCGCCAGCGTGGCAGCTCGGCCGGGTCCTCCGGAGCGCCGAGGATCTTGGCGTCGTCCAGGAAGGACAGGTCGGCCCCGAGCCCGAGTTCGACCGTCGCCGGAAGGTCGATGGGCCGCGGTTCGAGCGGATTCACAGGTATACCTCCGCATAACGCGCGTCGATGACATCCCCGTGAGGCACCGAAGGAATCGCCCCCGCCGCCTGAACACTCAATGAAGCAGCAACGTTAGCGCGTCGGACCGCGTTCGTCAGGTCGCTTGCCGTGATCGAGTCGTTAGCTGACGCGGCAACGAGAGTCGCCGCCAGTACTCCACAGAATGTGTCCCCCGCGGCGGTCGTGTCCACCACGTCTACCAGTACGCCGGGAACCTCGATCTCTTCGGCGTCTCGCGTGAGGATCACCGCACCGGCCCCGCCCAGCGTCACCACCGCGGCCGGCACCTTCTTCAGCAGCGCGGACCGGTCCGGCCCGGCGATCGCCTCGGCCTCGGTCTCGTTCACCACCAGCAGGTCGACCTCGGCGAGCAGTTCGTCCGGGAGCTCAGCGGCCGGTGCTGCGTTCAGGATGAAGTACGCCGAGGCTTCCGCCGCGGCTTGCACGGTCGCGAACGGGATCTCCAGTTGGGAAAGTACGACTTTCGCTTGCCCGATGGCGGCCAGGGAGTCCGCGGCCAAGGTCAGCTCGCCGTTGGCGCCGGGCGCGACGACGATCGAGTTCTCGCCGCTCTCCTCCACCGTGATGATCGCCGTACCGGTCGGGGCGTCGCTGGTGGTCGCGAGCGACAGGTCGACGCCGTCGAGCGCCTCGCGCAACAGAGCGCCGCCCTCGTCGTCGCCCAGCGCAACGACCATCGCCGTACGGGCGCCCGCGCGGGCGGAAGCGACCGCCTGGTTCGCGCCCTTGCCGCCCGGGCCGCGAGTCATCGGGCCGGCCAGGACCGTCTCGCCCGGACGCGGGATCCGCTGGACCGGCAGGACCAGGTCCACGTTCGCGCTACCTACTACTACAACCTCAGGCTCCACCCCGGGCCACCTCCACAGTCCGCCGCGCCAGCTCGTCGATCGCGATCTGGTTCATCCCCGGGAGACTCGTGGTCACCCGGTTGTCCAGTGGTGTGGACCACTCTGCCGGAACCCCGCGCGTCGCGCCAAAAACCGCGCCCACGGTGGCACCGGCCGAGTCGGTGTCCCAGCCGCCCATCACGGCCCGGCCGATCGCGGCACCGAAATCCAGAGCCGTCAGCGCATAGGCGGTCAGCGCCGTGTTGTTCACCGCGTGCACCCAGTGCAGATCGCCGTACTCCGCGTGCAAGGCGTCGAGCGCCTCGTCGAGCTTCGCGTCGGCCAACGTCAGCCCGAACCGGACCGCGCGGGCGATCGCGCTCTGCTCGTCGACCACCGCCAGACCGGCGGTCGCGGCCTCGACCGGGTCGTCGAGGACGAGGGCCGCGGCCGACATCGCGGCGACCCAGAGGGCACCGTCGACGCCCGCGCCGGTGTGGCTCAACCGGGCGTCGACCAGCGCGAGGCGAGCGGCCGCCGTACGGTCACCGGGATGCGCCCAGCCGTACGCGTCGGTGCGGATCTGCGCGCCGATCCACTCCCGGAACGGGTTCCCGACCACGGCCGCGCGGGCCGGCTCGACCCCTTCGAGAAGGTTGCGGTAGGCAACACGTTCGGCGGTGAACACGCGACCGGCCGGCAGGTCTGCGAGCCAGCTCTCTGCGACGTCCTCGGTGGTCATCGCGGGACCGAAGCGCTCCATCATCAGCAGCGCGAGGATCGCGAAGTTGATGTCGTCGTCCTCGGGCATCCCGTCGATGACCTCACGCAGGCTGGTCGGCTTGGAGCGCCGGTTCCACGGCCAGCGCTGCTGGACCTCGTCCGGTACGCCGACGGCGGTGATGTACTGCGTCAACGGCCACTGGTCCGAGCTGACCAGAATCTCCCGGATGCCCTCGCGCGGGATCTTCTCGACCGGCTTGCCGAGCAGGTTGCCGGCGCAGCGCCCGAGCCACGCGTTCAACGTACGGGCCTCAAGATCTGCCGGCTCGCCGAGTGACGGGAGCTCAGGGATGGTGGGCGCACGCCAGCCCCCTGCCCTGGCGTCGAGCACCTCCAGCAGCTCCTTGGCGAGCGCCCGCAGCGCGGGTGGCGCCGGCTCGTCGGACGCGCCCGAGACCGGCGCATCCGTCGTACCGCCGGCGGCGATCCAGCGCGCCTGCACGTCGGTGACGTCGATCCCCTCGGACCGCGCCTGCACCAACTGATGCGGCAACAGATCCTCCGGCTGCACCCACGTCAATCTCATCGCGTCAACTTCTCCAGTACTTCGCTCCGTCGGGCCCAGCGTTCGGCGTCTGCAGCATGGATGTCCCGCGCGACCCCCGCCATCACCCGCCCCGGTTGGACGAGATCCGTTCTGCTCGCCTCAGCAATATCTGTTACCCATTCCTCGGGCACGCCACGCAGTCCGTTCAACGCGCCGGCAATCGCGCCGGCCATGGACGCGATCGAGTCCGCGTCCCGCCCGTAGTTCGTCCCGCCCAGGACGGCCCGCCGTACGTCACCCTCGGAGACCAGTACGAACCCGAGCGCGACCGGCAGCTCCTCGATCGCCTTCGTCCGGCTCGGTCGTCGCGCGTCCATCGACAGCTCGCGGTAGTTCGGCCCCACGGTGTCGTACGGCTCGATCGCCTTCCGCAGTACCGGAATCGCCTGCTCCCAGTCAGTGATGCCGCCAGCTGCTTCGGCGACCGCCTCGACGGCCCTCCGAGTGCCGTCCTTGGCCAGCCGCAGCCCCGCCTCGACCGCGGACGCGGGCGTCGCGCCGGGCGCCATCGCGGCGGCGACGGCGGCCGCGAACACGCCGGCCGCCTCCCGCCCGTAGCTCGACTGGTGCGCACCCGCGACGTCGAGCGCCTCGGCGTACGCACCCTCGGGATCGCCCGCGTTGGCGATCCCGACCGGCGCCATGTACATCGCGGCGCCGCAGTTCACGATGTTGCCGACGCCGGCCTCGCGCGGGTCGACGTGCCCGTAGTGCAGGCGGGCGACCAGCCACTTCTCGGCCAGGAACACCCGCTGCAGCAGCAACGCGTCCGCCTCGAGCTCCGGGACCCAGCGGGTCCCGTTCAGCATCTTCGGCACCAGCGACTCGGCCACCGCGTAGGCGTCCAGGTGGGTACGGCGTTCGTCGTACACCTCGACCAGCGCGTGCGTCATCAACGTGTCGTCGGTGATGTGCCCGTCGCCCTTGTGGTACGGCGCGATCGGGCGCGCGGTGCGCCAGTCGTCGTACCACGGGCCGACGATGCCGGTCACCCAGCCGCCGTGCCGCTCCCGGATCGCCTCCGGCGTCCAGCCCTCGACGGCTCCACCGATCGCGTCACCGACCGCAGCGCCGGCGAGGGCCCCCGTTGCCTTTTCCTCCAGCAAGGACATCAGTTGTTGACCTGACCCCATCCGTCGCTCAGTTTCTTGCCCAGCCCCGCGAGGTCGGTCTTGTTCGCCAGGAACTCCTGGAACGCCGGCGTCGCGATCTGGTCCTTCCACTTCGGGTAGTTGTCCACGCCCTGGAACGGCGCCTTGGTGAGTTCGGTGCCGGAAGCAAGCGTCTGCTGCCAGCCGTTCTTCCCGCCGGTGGCCTTCTGGATCGCGTCCCGGGCCGCCTGCGTACTCGGGATCAGCCAGTCACCCTGGCCGACCGCGGCCAGGTTCTCGGCCTTCATGAAGTAGTCGATGAACTTCGCCGACTGCTCGATGTGCTTGCCCTCGGCCGGTACCGACAGGGTCTGCGGGTTCGCGGCCTGCTTGCTGCTGGTGCCCTTCAGCGGCGGCAGCACCTCCCACTGGAAACCCTTCGGCGCCTCGGAGAGGATCTGCTGTCCGACATAGTTGCCGGCGACAATCATTCCGTACTTCCCCGCGTAGAAGCCGGGCAGTACGTCGGTACCGCCCTGGGTCAGCGAGGTCGGGTCGATCGACTTGTCGTCGTAGGCCATCGCGTGGATCCGCTTCGGCACCTCGAGCTCGGCGTCGCCGACGGTCGCCTTCGCGTCCTGGCCGGTCCCGTCGAAGTACTTCGCGTCGAAGTTCAGGCCCAGGTTCAGCATCGTCGCGGTCGGGCTCTTCAGGCCCCAGCCCAGACCGTACTTGCCGCCCGCGGTCAGCTTCTTCGCGTCCGCGGCCAGGTCGTCCCAGCTCAGCGAGTCACCGGTCGCGCTGATCCCGGCGGCCCCGAGCATTGCCGAGTTGCCGAACACGACGTACGACTGCAGCAGCGTCGGCGCGCCGTAGATCTTGCCGTCCTTGGAGGTGGTGTCCCAGACGCCCTGGGAGACGGCGTCCTTGGTCTGCTGGCTCAGGTACGGCGAGAGGTCGGCGAGGTAGCCCTGGTTGATGAACCCGGTGATGTCGGCGGACTCGTCGTGGATGATGTCCGGCGCCGTCCCGCCCTGGAACTGGGTCACCAGCTGGTCGTGGACCGAGTCCCAGCTGCCCTGGACGTACTCGACCTGGATGTTCGGATTGTTGGCATTCCAATCGTCGACAATCTTCTTGGTCGCCGCGACGGTGCTCTTCTGGAAGGCGAGACTCTGGAACTTGAGCGTCACCTTCTCGTTCGACCCGGAACCCGAGCTGTTGCTGTCGTTGCTGTTGCCCCCACACGCCGCGAGCGCCACCAGTGCACCCGCCGCGAACAACGCGGTCATGACCTTCTTCATTACCTCTCCTAACCTTTGACTGCGCCGCTCAGCAGGCCGGCTTACGCCCCTACTTCTTTCATTCTTTTCTTTCTCAACCCTTGACCGCACCGCTCAGCAAACCTGAGGTCAGGCGCCTCTGGAGGAAGGCGAAGAACACGAGACTTGGCACGGTCGCCAGAACCGATGCGGCGGCGAGCGGGCCGAACTGCACCTGGCCCTCGGCCCCGACGAAGCGGGCGAGCACCAGCGGAAGTGTTTTGAGCTGCGGGTCCTGGAGCAGGACCAGGGCGAAGAAGAACTCGTTCCACGCCGAGATGAAGGTGAACATCGCGGTCGCGATCAGCCCCGGCCGGAGCAGCGGCATCACGATCGACACGATCGTGCGCAGTCGCGAAGCGCCGTCTACCGACGCGGCCTCTTCCAGTTCCCGCGGTACTGCGGCGACGTACCCCTGCAGCATCCACAGCGCGAACGGAAGCGACCAGACCATGTACACGATCACCACACCGGGGATCGTGTTCGTCAGGTGCAGCGGCCGGAGGATCATGAACAGCGGGATCACGATCAGGATCACCGGGAAAACCTGGCTGACCAGGATCCAGCCGTTCGTCAGCGGCCGCAGCCGGCTGCGGAAACGGGCTAGCGCATACGACACCGGGAGCGCGACGATCAGTACGAGGATCGTGCTGTAGATAGAGATCTGCAGGCTGTTGCCGAGGCCGCGCACCAGGCCCTGTTCGTTGAGCGCGTCGGTGTAGTTCGACAGGTCGAAGTGCTTCGGCAGGATCGACGGGGTGACGCTGGCGAACTCCCGCGGCGACTTGAGCGAGCTGGAGATCAGCCACAGCAACGGGAAGCTGAGGAAGACCAGATACGCGATGACAGCGACGTACTGCAGGAAGCGGGTGCCTGGGCGCGTTCTCATGCCTCGCTCCTCAGCCGGTTCCGCAGGTAGAAGAAGAGGAACAGGATGATGATGACCACCATCACGTCACCCATCGCGGCGGCCATCCCGAAGTTGCCGTAGCGGAACGCCTCGTTGTACGCGAACAGCATCGGCAGCATGGTCTTGCCGCCGGGGCCGCCCGCGGTCAGTACGTAGACCAGGCCGAACGAGTTGAAGTTCCAGATCATGTCCAGGCTGGTGATCGCGACGATCACGGTCCGGAGCTGCGGCAGCGTGATGTTCCAGAACTGGCTCCACGCGCCGGCACCGTCGACGGCGGCCGCTTCGTACAGCGTGCGGTCGATGCCTTGTAGGCCGGCGAGCAGCGTGACCGTGGTCATCGGCATGCCGACCCAGATCCCGACCACGATCACGGCCGGGAGCGCCGTACTGAAGTCGCCGAGGAAGTTGATCGGGTGGTCGGTCAGGTGCAGCTTCTGCAGGATCTCGTTGACCGGGCCGTTCGTCGGGTGCAGCAGCAGCCGCCACATGATCGCGACGACCACCGGCGGCATCGCCCACGGGATCAGCGCGAGCGTACGGGCGACGCCGCGGAACTTGAGGTCGGTGTTCAGCAGCAGCGCGAGGCCGAGCGCGGCGACGAACTGCAGGATCGTCACCGACAACGTCCAGACCACGCCGATCCGGAACGAGTCCCAGAACAGGTTGTTGTGCAGGAGTTTGGCGAAGTTGTCGACGCCGACGAAGTTCGTCTCGACGTGCAGGCCGGCGCGGGCATTGGTGAAGCCGAGCGCGATGCCGCGGATCAGCGGGTAAACGCTGAGGATCAGCACCGGCAGCAACGCGGGCAGGAACAGCAGAATTGCCTCGCGGTTCTGCTTCGGTCGGCCCGTCTTCTTCTTGACCGGCGCCGGCGCGGTGAGAGTCGCCGTCACGGGGTGGACCTCCGGATACTCAGCGACGGCTGTACGACGATCCGCCGCGGCGCCCGTTCGTTGTCCTCGATCCTTGCCAACAGCAACTCGGCCGCCCGCCGCCCCCGCTCCGCCGACCCCAGGTTCACACTCGTCAACGGCGGAAAACTCTGCTCAGCCAGTTCACTGTCGTCCATCCCCACCACAGCGACATCCCGCGGCACCTCAAGCCCCACTGCCGCCAGCTCATGCATCAACCCCACCGCCAGCAGATCGTTCGCGCAGATCGCGGCGTCGAACGCCACGCTCGCCGAACCCTCTCCATTTGGATGGCTGCCGAACAGTTGTGGCCCTGCGGCGCGTCCTGCGGCGAAGGTGAAGTCGTTCGCCTCGACAACCGCGACGGGCTTGAGGTTGTGGGCTTTCAGGGCTTCGGCGAAGCCCTTCGCGCGGGCGGCGCCGGGGACTGTGTCGGCGGGGCCGTTGAGGAACACGATGTGAGTACGGCCTCGGGCTACCAGGTGGTCGACGGCGAGGAGCATGCCCTTCGGGGAGTTGGCTCGGACCGTGTCGACGCCCGCCTTCGCCGGGACGTTACCGGCGACGACCACCGGCACCTCGCACTCGCGGATCGACTTGATCAGGTCCTCGTCGACGCGGATCGGGCTGATCAGCAACCCGTCGGCGTACCCGCGCGCCATTCCCCGGACCAGCGCGACCTCGTCCACCACGTCCGCACCGGTCGTCGTGACGACGAGCCGGTACCCGGCCGCGGACACGACCTCCTCGACCGCGCGCATCATCGTCACGTACACCGGGTTGCCGACGTCGGCGACCGCCAGCGTCAGCTGGAACGTCCGCCCGACCTTCAACGACCGCGCCCGCGCATCCGGCACGTACCCGAGCTCGGCGACCGCGCGCTGCACCCGCTCGGCCATCTCCTCGGTGGCCGGCAGACCGTTCAGTACGCGCGACACCGACGCCACCGAGACCCCAGCCGCACGGGCCACCCCAGCGATCGTCGGACGACTCACGGTCAGCTCCTGTAATCGTTCTTGTAATCGTTTACAGGCCAGACATTAAGCCGCCGCCCAAACCCCGTCAACCTCACAACCGCAACATCACCCGCGCGAAACCGTACCGTGACCCGCCGCAAGCACGACTTTGAGAACCCACCAACCATTCGCAGGGTGCGAAAACGGTCGGTGGGTTCTCAAAGTCCCTTCAACCGCCGGTGAACGGCCCGAGATACTCGAACGAGGTCGGATGACCACGGGACCCGTCCGGCCAGTCGGCCTGGTGCGAGGACCCGTCGAAGTCCGGATCGCCGTTCTGGAACACGTTCAGCTCGCAACCGGCATCGGCCAGCGTTCGACCACTGCCTTGCCGTTCACCAGGGTGATCCGCGGTCCGGCGATGATGCAGTTCGTATCGGAGAACTCACAGTTCACCCCGGACGCGGAGTCGTTGGTCGGACACGCGACCCCGCCCTCGGTGGTCGCGTTCTGACAGAGACCTGTCGCCGGATCACACGGACCCTCACCGGAACCGTTGCCCTCGGCACCACCGTTGCAGACCTGGTAGACGCTCGGGTCGGAGAAGCTCTGACCGTCCGGGAAGGTGGCGTTGACCGGCAACCGGCTGGAAAAGCTCTTGCAGGCCTCGAAGTGCCCGAGCTCGTCCTGCATCAGCACGCCGCGGGGGCCCGGGGCTGGGCCGGCGACGGCTCAGGGCCCCTAGTGGGTCGCCGTCGGTGCAACAGGCCCAGGCTTGTTCCCGCCGTCACCCACTGTCAATAGATGAACACGCTTCTCAGCGGGGCTCAGTCCTCGTTCTCGTCGGCGCCCGGACGTTCGGCCCACGGGGTTTCCTTGGCGGGACGGACGACGATCAACTTGTCGCCGGCGGCAAGTACCGAGACGTTGGAGTCGTAGTACCGGTGGACCTTGCCGTCGCGGACCACCGAGACGACCCGGTCCGGCAGCGCGGACGGCGGCTTGCCGACCTCGCGGCCGAGGACCGGGCGCTCCGCGACCTCGAGCCCCTCGCCGTACGTCAGCAGGTCCTCCATCACCTCGCCGAGGTTCGGGCTGACCGAGGTCAGGCCGAGCAGCCGGCCGACCGCCTCCGACGACGTGACGACGGCATCCGCACCGCTCTGCCGGAGCAGCGGGACGTTGTCCTCTTCCCGTACCGCGACCACGACGTGCGCGTTCGGGTTCAGTTGCCGGACCGCGAGCGTGACCAGTACGGCCGAGTCGTCCCGGTCGGTCGTCACGATCACCTCGCGCGCGGTCATCACCTCGGCCCGCCGCAGTACGGTCCGGTTGGTCGCGTCGCCGTGGAAGGCGGCCATCTGGTCGTTGCCCGCGTCACCGATCGCCTGCGCCCGCGGGTCGATCACGACGATGTTGTCGCGCTTGACCCCGTTGCTGATCAGCGTCTGTACGGCGGAGCGGCCCTTGGTGCCGTAGCCGACGACGATGGTGTGATCCTTCATCCGTTTCCTCCAGCGCGTGTCGCGCATGACCCGGCGACCCTCGTTGGCCAGCACTTCCAGTGTCGTACCGACCAGAACCACCAGGAACGCGATCCGCAGCGGAGTCACGATGAAGGCGTTCACCAGCCGGGCAGTGGGCGTCACCGGTGTGATGTCGCCGTACCCGGTCGTGGTGAGCGTGACAGTTGCGTAGTAGATGCTGTCGATCAGCCCGACTTTGCCGTCGTAACTGTCCTTGTAGCCGTCACGGTCGACCACCACGATCAGCACCATCACGGTCAGCAGCCCCAGCGCGATCAGAAACCGGCTGAAGAGCTGAAAGAGCGGCGAGCGTGTGCTCGCGGGCAGGTTGACCAGCAGACCGTGAGGGTTCCGACCAGTGGGAGGGGGTGGCACGCGTATGACGATATTGCACCCCGGGCCGATCCACCGCATGCGACAGGCTCAGCTCGGACAGAGCGACACTGACCATCAGGCTGTCGCCGTCCTGCACCACCCGCGATCGCATCCGCAACCGCTCCAGCGTGCGGAGCATCGCCGCGTTCTCCGGCTGCACCATGCACACCACCCGGTCGGCGCCGAGCGCACGGGCCGCGTTGACCACCTCACGCAGCAGCCGGAGCCCGAGCCCCTGTCCCTGCCAGCCGTCCTCGACGAGTACGGCGACCTCCATCGTCGTACTGCCCAGCTCCTCCCACGGCGCGGCCGTCGCCATCCCGATCACCGCGTCGCCGACACACGCCACGATCGACACGCCACCGGCCGGCGCGGACAGGTGCCGCGCGGTCCGGGCGGTGAGCCTCGGCATCGGTACGTGGTACCGGCGGGTGCGGCTCTCGTACGAGCACCGGTCGTGCATCGCCACGACAGCGTCGGCGTCGTCGACGGTCGCCGTACGCAGCATGGGCACGCCGCTACCGGGCCGCGGGCCGACGGGCGTCTCGCGGCGCTCGGCCAGCCGGCCGGCGATCTCCACGAGTACGTCGGCGCGCGCCCACTCCGCGGGCGTGTACTCGTCGAACCCCTGCAGGTTCCCTAGCTCGTCGTCGACGGACACCGGGTCGTCGATCAGCCGCAGTACGGCGCGCAGGTACCGGGTCGGGGCGTCATGGAGTACGTCGGCCTGGCACGGGCGGACCGTCGTAGCGACGCACCCCGCCTCCGCGACCAGCGCGGCCAGGTCGTCGGCGGTCCAGCCGACGCCGGTGGAGACCACCAGCTCGTCGATCGCGCCGTTCTCGGAGGTGAAGACCTCCAGGTGAAGGATGTTGATGTCGTCCGCACCACACCGTGCAGCGAGTTCGGCCAGCGCGCCGGGCCGGTCGGCGAGTTCGGTCCTGATCTTCCAGAGCATGCGGACGCCCTCCCTCGTGGAAACGTGCTTCCCACTGTGCGTCGCACCTGTTGCCCGGCCGGGTCCGGAATGTTACACGCGCGTCAACGTTTCCTGCGGATCCTGGGCAGGTGCGGGCGGCGCGGAGGGAGGATCACCGGGGTCTCGCGCTTGTCGAGGTCCGCGTGCCGGAGCAGCTCGGGGTAGGTGGCCTGCGGTACTGCGGGGTACGTCGTGACGATCGCGTCGCCGGAGAACACGAAGAAGATCGCCTGACCGTCCTTGATCACCTTGAGCAGCGTCCCGTCGCGCACCGTCGTCGCGTGCTCGAACGCCTTGCGGCGCGCGGTCCGTCTCGCCCACGCGGCCTGGACCGCGTGCTGCGCGGGTTCGCGCCCGTGCCGCACCGCCTCGACGACGATCGGTCCGTACCGCACGCCGTACTTCACCAGGTTCTTCGCCAGCTTCCCCTGCCCCGCGCCACCAGCCATAGCCCGAGCGTACCGACTGGACCCAGGCTGTCCGCGTCTGACAAATGTCACGACGGATCGATGAAGTACGTCGCTACTCAGAGCGACCGGGGATCGCTCAGGATCGTGATCATGACGAACCAGAACAGCCTGACCATGACCGACCCCGACGTCCGCCTCAAGCTGCGCTTCGCCCGGACACTGCTCGGTGGCTACGCGGTGGTGAGCGTGCTCACTCTGCTGGCGATCGTGGTCTTCAGTGGAAACCCCCACCTCGTGACCAGTGCGGTCTGGATCCGTGGTTCCATCCTTGCCGTCGCCTCATTGATCACCTTCGCGCTCGGCCTTTCGATGGCGAACGGCTCGCGGAGCAGCTACCGCAGGGTGCAGATCATTTCGCTGGCCCAAGTGGTGGCTGTTGTCGTGGTCATTGCCATCCCTGGCAGCTTCCCGGTGTGGTTCAAGGCGGAGAACTGGATCTGCGGCACCATGCTGCTCATCGTCTTCCTGGTGATCCTCACCCGACCCGTCCGCGCAGCCTTCGGCACCCGTTGAGCCTGGTACCGGTACGGTGAGCGACGTGGACCGACGGCTGGACTCCGCAGAACCGCGTGGTTCGGACGAGCGGCGCAGGCTGCTGCTCTCGCTGGGCATGCTCTGCTACCCGTTCCTGGCAGCCGCCGGTGTCGCTCAGTACACGCAAGGCGCCGGCCTCGTCGCCGGCTACGTACTGCTCGCCGGAATCTCCGTCGGCTACCTGGCCGTCGTGATGGCGTCGATGCGATCGGCCTGGCGGGTCTACTGGTCGCTACTGGCGTTGATGACGGTGTTGGCCGTCCTGGTCGCCCCGCTGGCCCACGAGTCCGCCATGATCCTCACCGCGGTGATCGTGCCTGCGGCCGCGGCGCGCGTCGGCGATCGACTGGCCGCCGCCCTCGTGTGCCTCGGTGCGGCGGCGTGCATCGTGATACCGATGGTCGTGCCCGGTTGGAGCACCGGCCAAGGTTGGTACTACGCCGTCGCTGTCGTCTTCACCGCTCTGCTGGTGCATGCCTTCAGCCGTACTGCCACGGCGAACCAGCAGCTGCGCGAAGCCAGGGCGGAGGTTGCCAGACTCGCCTCCGAGACCGAACGCAATCGGATCGCGCGAGACCTGCACGACCTGCTCGGCCATTCGCTCACCGCGATCACCGTCAAGAGTGGGCTGGCCCGGCGGCTGTCCGCAGGCGGCCCGCCTGCCGCGCTGGCCGAGATCGAATCGGTCGAGCAACTGGCTCGCCAGACGCTGGCCGACGTACGGGCCGCGGTATCCGGTGAACAGGACGTCACGCTCGCCGGCGAACTCGCCCGAGGCCGGGAGTTGCTGCGGGCAGCCGGAGTCGCCGCCGATCTGCCCACCGCCTGCGAGGTGGTACCGCCGGAACGCCAGGAGCTGTTCGGCTGGGTCGTTCGGGAAGGGCTCACGAACGTGGTACGACATGCGCGCGCCGGCCGCTGCACGGTGGCGCTCACCGCGTCCTCTGTGGAGGTGCGCGACGACGGCGTCGGCGGCCCGCGCGGCGCCGGTTCCGGGCTCGACGGCCTCCGGGCCAGGGTGGCCGCGGCAGGTGGCGAGCTGACCGCCGGCCCGATCGACCCCCACGGCTGGTCCGTGCGAGTGGAGGCGCCGGTATGACGATCCGGCTGCTGCTCGCCGACGACCAGGAACTGATCCGGCAGGCGTTGAGCACACTGCTGAACCTCGAACCGGACTTCGAGGTGGTGGCCTCCGTCGGCCGCGGTGACGAGGTCGCGGCCTCGGCGCTGGAGCACACCCCGGACGTCGCGTTGCTGGATATCGACATGCCGGGGCTGGACGGGCTCGCAGCGGCCTCAGTGCTCGCCGCGCAGGTGCCCGACTGCCGTGTGGTCATCCTGACCACCTTCGGCCGTACCGGCTACCTGCGCCGCGCGATGGAGGCGGGCGCTGTCGGCTTTGTCGTCAAGGACGCTCCGGCCGAGACGCTCGTCGACGCCATCCGGAGGGTCGCGGCCGGCGAGCGGGTAGTGGACCCCGCCCTGGCCGCCGCCACCCTGGCGGCAGGCGAGTCGCCGCTCACCGCCCGCGAACGAGACGTACTGATCGCGGCCCGCACCGACGCCAGCGTCGCCCAGATCGCGGCACGCCTCTACCTCGCCGAGGGCACCGTACGGAACTACCTCTCCGGCGCCACCTCGAAAACCGGCACCCGCAACCGGATCGAAGCACTCCGGGTCGCCGAGGAACGCGGCTGGCTGTAACCCTGCTAGGTGCCGAGGCTGATCAGGGTTTCCAGATGTACGGGACGGTCACCGAGACCGGGCGTAGACCGAGGCGGGCGAGGATGCCGCGGCTGTCCGGCGAGGCGTCGACCTGCAGGTACCGGTAGCCGCGCTCGGCCGCCAGGTTCCGGCGGTACGCGACGTGCGCGCGGTAGATACCCTTGCCGCGCCACTCGGCCAGCGTCGAGCCACCCCACAGCGACGCGAAGTCGGTGCCGGTGTGGAACCGGATCCAGGACCCGCAGACCACCTTCGGGTCGTCCTCGTCGGTCTCGGCCACGATCACGGTGGCCGGCTCCTCGGCGTCGGCGAGGTCCCGGCTCAACGCGTCCGGCAACCAGTCGTGTGAGTAGCCCCACACCTCTTCTTCCATCGCCTGCATCCGCTCCAGGTCGGCGCGCTCGGTGATCTCGCGGATCCGGATCCCGTCCGGAAGCACGACCTCGGTGGGCAGTTCGGCGACGTCGCCGATGAGCAGGCATTCCTCCTCGTCCGGTACGAAGCCGGCCGCGGTCAGCCGCTGCGGCAGGTCCGCCGGCAGGTCGTGGCTGTAGTACTTCCACTCGAACTTGGCGCCGAGTTTCGCGAAGTACGCGACCTGGTCGGCGATCAGCTGGTCCAGCTCGGCCCCGTCGACGCCGCCGAGGTACTGGACGAAGCCGTCGCCCTCGAAGCCGACCTTGCGGATCAGCGCGTCGAACCGGTCGACGGTACCGCCGTTCGCACTGCCCGGACGGGTGCGGATCTGCTGGTCGTACGCGGTCCGGAGCGCAACCGCCTGCGGAGAGTCGTCGAGAGGAATCACGGGATCAGTAGACCAGGCCCGAAGTCCGGCACCGCAACCGGATTTCGCGCGTCGGCATGCGGCTGTCGGTGGGGTCAGGCACCATGGAGGCCGTGAGTACCCCCAATCCGCGTCGGCCGATCCTGCCCGGCAACAAGCTGTTCGAGTCGCTGCCCGGTGCCGCCGACCCGGCCACCGTGACCGAGGCCGCGCACCGGACCGCCGAACTGCTGGTCCGCGGGGTGCGCAAGTCCGAGGACGCCGAGGTGCACGCGCGGGTCGTCAAACTCGCCGACGAGTACGGCCTCGACGAGCTCGCCGAACTGTGGTCCGACTCCCCCGCCGACTCGCTACCCGGCGCACTCTGGCGGCTGTACGTACTGCGCTCCTGGGTGCACGCCAACGCCGAAGAGGTCTCCCGCGAGTTCACGACCGGCCGCGAGTACGCCGAAGTCCACGCCGTCGTCGCCGGCGTCGCCGAACCCCCCGGCCCCGCCGAGGTCCGCGACATGGTCGACGCCGTACTGCGCGGCGTCGCAACCGGCGACTTCGCCACCACGCTGGACCGCGCCGCCGCCTTCGCCCGCATCATCGCCACCGGCCGCGCCCACCTCGCCGACGACGGCCACGACCGCGTCCTGTCCGCCGCCAAACTGGTCGAGACCGCAGACCAACTCCAGACCGCCGCCCGCTCGGAACGCGCCGGACAACTCTGGTAGTTGCACGCAGGTCCAGCGGATGTTATAGCGTCCCGGACCCCGCAATCCCAACAGGACAAGGCGTTTGAGCACCCGCTACACTGTTCGAGGTGTCGGGCCGGTGCAAGCCCCGGGTCCCAAATTAAGCCGCTACGAGCGGCCACGCGCCGTGAGGCGCTTCCCGGCCCGACACCCCTACTCTTTCCCCGTCGCCTCGCTGCCTGCGCGCGAGCGCCCGCCTGCAACTCGGCATGCCCGCAGCCAGTCAGGGTCGGATCGGGGTCGAACAAGGGCAAAAGTCCCTGTCGATCCGGGCCGAACGCGGGCAGACTCGTCGGGAGATGACCGCCGGTTGACTGGGGCGACCGCTGATCAGCCGGGGAGGGCGATCGGCAATGGAGGGGAATACCGCAGTTGTGCACGCGGAAGCAGTGGTCCGCGTGTACGGCGAAGGCGACACCGCAGTGCGCGCATTGCACGGTGTGGACGTGGAGATCGAGTCCGGGCAGCTGACCGCGGTGATGGGGCCGTCCGGCTCCGGCAAGTCGACGCTGATGCACATCCTGGCCGGGCTGGACCGGCCGACGTCAGGCTCGGTGCGAATCGACGGCACGGAGATCACCACACTCGGTGACGACGCGCTGACCAAGCTGCGCCGGCAGCACATCGGCTTCATCTTCCAGTTCTTCAACCTGCTGCCGATGCTGAGTGCGCGTGACAACATCCTGCTGCCGCTGACGATCGCCGGTACGAAGCCGGATACGCAGTTCTTCGACGGCCTGGTCGAGCGGGTCGGTCTCGCCGATCGTCTCGCGCACCGCCCGGCCGAGTTGTCCGGCGGTCAGCAGCAGCGGGTGGCGATCGCACGTGCGCTGGTGTCCCGGCCGACTGTGGTGTTCGCCGACGAGCCGACCGGCAACCTCGACTCCCGGACCAGCGGCGAGATCCTCACGCTGATGCGATCGTCGGTCGACGAGTACGGCCAGACCACGGTGATGGTGACGCACGACGCCAAGGCGGCCGCGATGGCCGATCGGGTCCTCTACCTGGCAGACGGCGAGATCGTGAAGGAGACCGGCCGGTCCAGCCAGCACGAGATCCTGCAGATCATCGACACGCTGGACCTACAGTGATCAGGTTCGCGCTCCAGGGCCTGCTGGCCCGCAAGTTGCGGACGGCGCTGACCGCGATCGGCGTCGTACTGGGTGTGGCGCTGATCTCCGGGACGTATGTGCTGACTGACTCGATCACGTCCGCGTTCGACTCGATCTTCGCCCAGAACTACAAGAACACCGATGCCGCGATCACCGGGAAGACTCCCTTCGACGCGTCCCAGGGCGGCACGGTGACGGCGCCGGCGTTTCCCCAGAGCCTGCTGCAGCAGGTCCGCGACCTGCCCGAGGTCGGCGCCGCCGGCGGTGCGGTCGCCGGCGAGGCGCAGCTGATCGGCAAGGACGGCAAGGCGATCGTCTTCGGCGGCGCCCCGAACCTCGGCTTCAGCGTCGACCCCGCGCTGCCGCAGTTCAACTCGCTCAAGCTGGTCGCGGGGTCCTGGCCGGCGCCGGAGGAGGTCGTGATCGACACGAAAACCGCCAAGGCGAAGGGGTTCGTGGCCGGTGACACGATCGGCGTCCAAGCACGTGGTGCGGTCGAGCGGATGCGGATCTCCGGACTGGTCGAGTTCGGCGCGGTGTCGTCGATCGGCGGCGCGACGCTGGCCGGGTTCGAGCTGCCCACGGCGCAACGGCTCTTCGACAAGCCCGGCGAGCTCGACCAGATCCTGATCGCCGCCAAGTCCGGCACCAACCCGCAACAGCTCGTCGACGCGGTCCGGCGAATCCTGCCCCCGGCGACCCAGGTCCGTACCGCCGACGACCAGGCCGCCGAGGACGCCGCCGGTACGACGGCGTTCCTGAGCTTCCTGCAGACGTTCCTGCTCGTGTTCGGCGCGATCGCGTTGTTCGTGGGCTCGTTCGTGATCGCGAACTCGCTCTCGATCACGATCGCCCAGCGCACCCGCGAGTTCGCCACGCTGCGGACACTCGGCGCCTCCCGACGGCAGATCCTCGGCACGGTGGTCCTCGAGGCACTGGTCACCGGCGCGATCTCGGCGGTCGCCGGCCTGTTCCTCGGGCTCGGCATCGCGACCGGTCTGTTCAAGCTCTTCGACACGATCGGGCTCACGCTGCCGAACAACGGCCTGGTCTTCCGGACCCGGACCATTGTCGTCGCACTGCTGGTCGGCGTACTCGTCACCGTGCTGGCGAGCTTGCGGCCGGCCTGGCGGGCGACCCGGGTGCCACCGATCGCGGCGGTCCGGGAAGGTGCGACGCTCGCACCGGGGCGGTTCCACCGCTACCGTCCCCTGGGTGCCGCGCTGCTCGCCGCCGGTGGCGTCGCGCTGGTGGTGATCGGGCTGTTCGCCAGTGGTTTGCGGACCAGGACGTTGCTGTCGCTCCTCGGCGCCGGGGTACTGCTGCTGTTCATCGGGATCGCCCTGTTCTCCGCGCGACTCGTGCGACCGCTGGCGGCCGTGTCGGATCCCGTCGCGCGATGGGCGGTCGTCGTACTGACCGCCCTGATCTGGCCGTTCGTGCTGGTTCCGTTCTGGGCGGTACGGCGGCTCTTCGGTCGGCACCCGGAGTTCCCGCACGTGCTGCCGGACCGGCCCGCGGTGGCGATCGGTGGTCAGAACAGCCGGCGTGACCCGCACCGTACGGCGTCGACCGCGGCCGCTCTGATGATCGGGCTGGCACTCGTCACGCTGGTCGCCGCCCTCGGCGCCGGGATCATCAAGCCCTTCGAGGACGCAGTCGACCGGATCTCGAGCTCGGACTATGCGATCACGGCGCAGAACAACTTCAGCCCGCTGCCGCCTGCGGTGGCGGCCACGGTGGCGCGGGTACCTTCGGTAGCGGAGGTCACCAGTGTCCGCGGCGGACAGGCCAGGGCCTTCGGCAAGACCATCACGATCACCGCCATCGACCGGATCGCGCCGCGGCTGCTCAGGTTCGACTGGCGAGCCGGCTCCCAGGCGTCCCTGTCGCAGCTCGAACCGAACGGCGCGATCGTCGACGCGAACTATGCCGACGAGCACTCGCTCACCCTCGGCTCGAAGGTCACGCTGCAGATGGTGACCGGCAAGATGCTGCAGTTCCAGGTCCGCGGGATCTTCAAGCCGCCGGCGGGCGGATCGCCGTTCGGGAACGTGACGATCGCGACGACGACGTTCGACTCCGGGACTCCGCAACCGCAGAACATCTACACCTTCCTGACCGTTCACGGCGGCGTCACCCCCGCCAACACCGACGCCCTGAAGACCTCCCTGAGCTCGTTCCCGAACGCGAAGGCGCAGACCATCGAGGAGTTCAAGAAGGCCCAGGCGCAAGGCATCAAGAGCTTGCTGAACGTGCTCTACGTGCTGCTCGCACTGTCGGTGCTGGTCAGCCTGTTCGGCATCGTGAACACCTTGGTGCTGACCGTCTTCGAGCGCACCCGCGAGCTCGGCATGCTGCGCGCGATCGGTCTCACCCGGGGCCAGGTGAAACGGATGATCCGGCAGGAGAGCGTGATCACCGCGCTGATCGGCGCGGTCATCGGGATCGTCCTGGGTCTCGTGCTCGCCGCGCTGTTGGCCGCCCGCCTGGACGAGATCTCGTTCGTCGTGCCGGTCGGGCAACTCGCGATCTTCGCGGGCGTCTCGGTGGTCGTCGGCATCTTCGCCGCGATCTGGCCCGCCCGCCGCGCCGCCAAACTCAACCCCCTGGAGGCGCTGCAGTACGAGTAGTTGTACTCAGGACCCCTAACCCCCTGCGCTGTTAGCTTCGCTGACTGTGAAGAGGATTGGTGTGGTGGCGATGGTGCTGGTCGTCGCGGGGTGTTCCACGGTTCAGTCGAAAGATGTTCGGACCGGTGGGATCAGCGCGACGTACGTGGTCACGTTGCCCGACTCGGCGGACGTTGCGAACGTGAGTGCGTCGTACCGGGTCGGCACGCTGACGTTCATCGAGCTCGGCGACGGGGAATCGGTGACCGCGTCGGGCGGCGGGAAGGACGTGAAGCTCCAGCACCACAAGTCCGCCGGCGTCACCGACTACGACGGTCAGCTCGACGGTGTGGTCCAAGCCGGTACCGAGATCACGTTCGACCTCACCCGCAACAGCAACGACGACTCCGCGCCCAAGTCCACGGTGAAGCTCCCCGAACGCGTCAAGCTGACGGCACCCCAGACCGGTACGACGTACTCCCGCCGTGCCGCGATCCCCGTCCGTTTCGACAGCGGCCCGTCCGACCTGTCGTCGCTGGTCACCTGGGCCGGCGACTGCATCCAGCCGGGCAGCCTGCAGCTGGAGCCCGGCCGTACCGAGGCCAGCATCCCGCCCGGGTCGCTCCGCCCCGTGACCGGAACGCCAACCCCGGGCCGTAAACCGGCCACGACCTGTCAGGTCACCCTGATGCTGACCCGCCGTACCGAAGGCACCCTCGACAAGGCCTTCAAGGACGGCTCGATCACGGCCCAGACCGAGTCGACCCGGCAGATCAACTCGGCACCCTGAACGCCCGCCCTCAAGGCCTTACCTCGGTGAGAGCGACCAGGTCGTTGCCCTCACGGAACGCCTTCCGCTGTTTCACGGCACCGTTCCCCTCCCGCAACGAACGCGCGACGCCGTCGCGTACCAGCTCGACCGCGTCCAGCTGTTGTAGCGCGGGATCGACGTGCCGCTGCAGTTGCTCGATCACCTCGGCCATCGGCATCGCCTCCGCGCTCAGTACGTCGAGGCCCTGCGCCGTCAGCCCGTCCCGGGCCGCCAGCCAGTACGCGGCACGGAGTACTTCCGGCTCCAGCGTCGGACCCTTCGAACCGTCCTCCAGTGCGGTCAGCACGATCGCTCTGACGAGTGTCGCGATCAGCACGGTCTCGTCGATCGTGAGCGGGATGTCGCTGACGCGCACCTCCACCGTCGGCAGGTGCGTCGACGGCCTGATGTCCCAGTAGACCATCTTCTCGTCGATCAGCGTCCCGGCCGCCAGATGCATGGCGACCAGGGCGTCGTAGTGGTCGGCCGATTCCAGGTACGGCGGTGGGCCGGCGCTCGGCCACCGTGTCGTCATCAGCCAGCGCCAGCTGGCGAACCCGGTGTCCTGGCCGATGTAGATCGGCGAGTTCGCACTCAGAGCGAGCAGAACCGGTAACCACGGACGCAGGTGGTTACTGACCCTTGTCGCAGCCTCCTTGTCCGGCACACCCACATGGACGTGACAGCCGCACACGCCCTGCTCACGAGCCAGCAGACCCCATTTACGTGCCAGCTCCTGGTATCGCGGCTTCTTGGTGATCGGCTGCGCTGCCCGTCCGTGCGGGGGTACGGCGATCGCCAGCAGCCGAGCGCCTTCCTCTGCGGCGGCGGAGGCCAGCTGGGAACGCATCCGGATCAGGTGGTCGCGGAGCTCGTCAGCAGTCGAGCAGACGGGCGTGTTGATCTCCACCATCGCCCTGCTCAGCTCCAGCGCGACATCCAGTTCTTTCGCGTCGGCGGCCACGGCACGGCTCCGCGGCAGCGGGTCGCCGCTCGCGGACACGAGGAGTAGCTCTTCCTCTACTCCGAAGGAGGGAAGTTTCACCTTCCACAGGTACCCACCGCCAACCGGTTAGGCTCTGCACCGTGAGTCTGCCTGTTGTCACCGCGACGCGGTACGTGTTGCCGCTGCGCGAAGGTGGTTCGTTGCCTGGTGTTGTCGAAGGCAACGACCTCGGGACGTACGTGATCAAGTTCCACGGCGCCGGCCAGGGGCCGAAGGCGCTGGTGGCGGAGGTGATCGTCGGCGAGCTGTTCCGCCGGCTCGGGCTGCGGGTGCCGGAGCTGAAGCTGATCGAGCTCGATCCGGCGATCGGGAAGTCGGAGCCGGACTTCGAGATCCAGGAGCTGCTGATCCGCAGCGCCGGGCTGAACCTGGCCGTCGACTTCCTGCCGGGCTCCTTCGGGTACGACGGCTCGGCCGGCAACCCCGGCGACGACGCGATGGCGCGGATCCTCTGGCTGGACGCGTACGTCGCGAACGTCGACCGTTCGTGGCGGAACACGAACCTGCTGGTCTGGCACAAGAACCTGTGGCTGATCGACCACGGCGCGGCCCTGTACTTCCACCACTCGTGGATGTCGGCGGAGAAGTTCGCGTCGCTGCCGTACGACGCCTCGGACCACGTCTTCTCCGTTGCGGTACCGGATGTGGCGAAGGTGGATGCAGAGCTGGCCGCGGCGATCAGCCCGTCGTTGCTCGAAGAGGTGGTAGGACTCGTGCCGGACGAGTGGCTGGGCGACGGCAGCCGCGAGCGGTACGTCGGACACCTGCTGGCGCGGCTCGAAGGACGGGCCGCTTGGGTGCCGGGAGGTGTGCGGTGAAGCCCTTCGACTACGTGATTCTGCGGGCCGCCCCGAGGATTCAACGGGGTGAGTTCATCAACGTCGGTGCGGTGCTCTACTGCCGGGCGCTGGACTACCTCGGAGCCGGTTGGGACGTTCGGCCGGAGCGTCTGATGGCGCTGGACCCAGATGTGGACGTTGACGTGGTGTGCGCGTCGTTGGAACAGGTACGGGCCATTTGCGCCGGCGATCCGGCGGGTGGACCAGCTGCCGCGACGAAGATCGGCGAGCGGTTCCGGTGGCTGGCTGCGCCGCGGAGTACCGTCGTACATCCGGGACCGATCCACAGCGGGATCACCACGGACCCCGCTGCGGAGCTGGAGCGGTTGCTCGACTCGTTCGTGCGTTAGCCCAAAGCCTTGGACACCACGTCACGGGCTTCGGTGAACACCTCCTCCAGGTGCTCTGCGCCCTTGAAGGACTCGCCGTAGATCTTGTAGAGGTCCTCTGTCCCGGACGGACGTGCAGCGAACCACGCAGACTCCGTAGTGACCTTGAGTCCGCCGATCGCCGCATCGTTGCCAGGAGCGTGGGTGAGCCGGTCGACGATCGGCTCTCCGGCCAGTTCGGTCGCGGTGACCGCTTCTGGCGTGAGAGCGGCCAGCTTGGCCTTCTGCTCACGACTCGCCGGTGCGTCGACCCGCGAGTACGCCGAAGCACCGAAGCGGTCCACCAGCTTGGCGTGAGCGACAGACGGAGTCTCCCCTGTCACCGCGGTGATCTCACTCGCCAGTAGCGCGAGCAGGATCCCGTCCTTGTCGGTGGTCCACACAGTGCCGTCGAAGCGCAAGAAGCTCGCCCCTGCTGATTCTTCACCACCGAACCCGACAGAACCGTCGACCAGCCCCGGTACGAACCATTTGAAGCCCACAGGTACCTCCCACAACCTGCGGCCCAGGTCAGCAACCACCCGGTCGATCAGCGAAGAAGAAACCAGCGTCTTCCCCACTGCGACATCCGGACCCCATTGCCGGTTGCTGAACAGGTAGGAGATCGCTACAGCCAAGTAGTGGTTCGGGTTCATCAGCCCTGCGTCCGGCGTGACGATGCCGTGCCGGTCCGCGTCCGCGTCGTTCCCGGTCGCGACGTCGTACTTGTCCCGCTGCGCGACCAGCGAAGCCATCGCGTACGGCGAGGAGCAGTCCATCCGGATCTTGCCGTCGTGGTCCAGCGTCATGAACGACCAGGACGGGTCCACCCGCGGGTTCACCACGGTCAGATCGAGGCCGTGCCGCTCGGCGATCGCCGCCCAGTAGTCGACGCTCGCGCCGCCCAGCGGGTCGGCGCCGATCTTCACGCCGGCGTCGCGGATCGCGGCCAGGTTCAGTACCGACGGCAGGTCGTCGACGTAGTGCCCGACGAAGTCGTACTCCCCCGCGTGCTGACGTGCCTGCTCGAACGGCTTGCGCCGTACCTCACGGTTGTCGCCGGCGATCAGCTGGTTGGCACGATCCGCGATCCACCTGGTCGCATCGGAGTCGGCCGGGCCGCCGTGCGGCGGGTTGTACTTGATACCGCCGTCCCGTGGCGGGTTGTGCGACGGCGTGATGACGATACCGTCGGCGTCCGCGCCCGCACCGCGGTTCAGCCGCAGGATCGCGTGCGACACGGCCGGCGTAGGTGTGAGCCGGTCCGCGCTGTCCACCAGCGTCTGCACGTCGTTGCCCGCCAGCACCTCGAGCACCGTCCGCCACGCGGGCTCGGACAGACCGTGGCTGTCCCGTCCGACCAGCAGCGGACCCGTCGTACCTTGGCCGGCCCGGTACTCGCAGACGGCCTGGGTGATCGCCAGGATGTGCGCCTCGTTGAAGGCGCCGTCGAGACTCGAGCCGCGGTGCCCCGACGTACCGAACACGACCTTCTGGGCCGGGTTCTCCACGTCCGGGGTGAGGTCGTGGTACGCCGCCAGCATGGCGTCGACGTCGACGAGGTCCTCGGGTTGTGCTGGCTGGCCTGCGCGTGGATGCATGACCACATGCAATCACAAGAAGGTCAGCTGCTGTACGGCGTAAGCAACTGGTCCACGGGTGCGTAGTCGTCGGTCAGGATCGGGGCGTCTCCGACGAACGAATCCAGCTGGTCGCGGATCTGCATGTTCGGTGCCAGCTTGCTCGCGATCGCGGGGACGGCGATCGGCCGGTCGGACGCGAGGACGACGAAGTTGCCGCCGCCGGTGCCGGCGAACTCGTCCGCGCGGGCGATCAGTGCGACGTACGGGAACTCGGCCTGCACGGTCTTGAGCTCGGCCTTCGCGAACTTCTCCGGCCCGTAGTCGATCACGTTGATCAGGTAGATCCCGTCCGGCCGCAGCACCCGCCGTACGTCGGCCACCACCTCGCGCGTGGTCAGGTGCCACGGCACCGACACCCCGCTGAACGCATCCATCAGAACCACGTCGCGGCTGTCCGTCGCCTCGTCGCGGATGCCGAGCCGCCCGTCCTTCACGGTGATGTTCAGGTCCGGACCGGTCCGTACGCCGAGTTCGCGCTTGTCGAGGTCCACCACGGCCGGGTCGATCTCGTACACCTGGTTCCTGCTGCCCGGACGCGTCGCCGTCAGGTATCGCGGCATGGTCAGACCGCCGCCACCGATGTGCAGCGCGCTCACCGGCTGCCCTTCCGGACGGCTGCCGTTGATCGCGGCGGCGAAGTTCTTGATGTACTCGAACTGCAGGTACGTCGGGTCGTCGAGGTCGACGTACGAGTGCCGCAGCCGGTCCAGGTACAGCGTCCGTCCGCCCTCTCGCGCCGGGTCCGCGACCACACGAGCACAGTGGTACGCCGTCTCGACCTCACACGGGCGCGGTGCGACGAGAGTCAGGGTGGCGCCGATGACCGCTAGGACGACAGGCTTGACCGCCTCACGCACTCCACGCAGCAGGAGCGTCAGTACGGCGCCTACGACGACCAGTGCGGCTCCAAGCGTAAGAACGATCGCACTGATCGGCACAGTGGCCACGAACACGAAGCCGGTCAACACCGTGCCGACGATGCCGCCGACCGTTGCGAAAGCAGACAGCCTGCCTACAACGGTTCCTGTCTGCTCCAGCGTCGCCAGCCGCAGCTTGGTGACCATTGGCGTGACGGCGGCCAGCAGTGAGGCCGGTGCGAAGAGGGTGATGGCAAGCACCAGAAACACCAGGTTGCTCGCGTCAGCACCCTGCAGCGCCTGACCGGTCCAGCGGACCACTGGGAGGATCAGCATCACCAGGGCGCCACTGAGCATGAACAGCGGCCCGAGTGTGCGCTGTGGCGGCACCGCATCCGCGAACCGGCCGCCCATGGCAGCACCGGTCGCAATAGCCGCCAGGGCTACCCCGATGACGGCAGTGTTGGTCTCCAGCGTCAGACCGATGTACGGCGCCACCAAGCGGAGCGACACCAGCTCCAGCACCATGACAGCAGCCGAACTCCCGAACGCCAGTCCCACGGCCAGTTTCTGTCCTACCGGCTTGTTCACCACGACACCTTATAGGGCTACTCGCCGGCGTCCAGGCGGGCTATCAGAGTCTTCGGGGCGATCTGGCGGTACGCGTTCTCGACCAGGTCCTCGAAGTGCTCCCAGTCGACGTCCACGTCCAGGAACACACCCAGCCAGCCGCGGTGGCCGACGTACGGCGGGCGGTAGAAGTGCTCCGGGTCCTCCGCCACCAGCGACTCCTGGACGCCGGGCGGGGCCGCCATCCAGACGCCGAGGCGGTCGTCGTGATGGTGGTCGGCGTACATCACGAACGTCTTCTTGTCCCGAACGAACCAGGTCGGCTCGCCGTGGCTCGGCCGCTCGGTCACCTCGGGCAGTGCCAGGCACAGGCTGCGTACGCGTTCCAGAACGTCCATCCGACTAGTGTCGTGGACCGGGGATGACCACACCGGACTCGTACGCGTACACGACCGCCTGTGCGCGGTCTCGCAGGTCCAGCTTGGTCAGGATGTTGCTCACATGGGTCTTGACCGTCTGCTCGGCCAGCACGAGCTCGTCGGCGATCTCCCGGTTGGACAGCCCTCGAGCGACCAGCCGCAGTACGTCGGTCTCGCGGGGCGTCAAGCGCGTCGGCTTGATCGGTACGACGGGTTGCGCGCGAGTGAAGTCCTCTACGAGCCGGCGCGTAACGGACGGGGCAAGGAGCGCGTCTCCTGCCGCCACGACCCGTACTGCGGCTGCGAGCTCGTCCGGAGTGGAGTGCTTCAGCAGGAACCCGCTGGCACCGGCGCGGAGCGCGGCGTACACGTAGTCATCAAGATCGAACGTCGTCAGCATCACGACCCGCGGCGGCTCGCCCGGCGTACTACCCGCGAGGATGCGCTGGGTCGCGGCGAGTCCGTCGAGCACAGGCATGCGTACGTCCATCAGGATCACGTCCGGCGTCAGCTCCGCCGCCAGGGCCACCGCCTGCGCGCCGTCACCGGCCTGGCCGACCACCTGGATGTCCGGCTGCGCGTCGAGCAGTGCACCGAAGCCGGCGCGCACCATCTCCTGGTCGTCAACCACCAAGACCGTGATCGCCACCCGCCACCTCCTCTCCGACCGGGATCACTGCCTGTACCAGATAACCGCCTGCAGGGGTCGGCCCCGTACTAACCCTCCCGTCGACGAGCGCCACCCGCTCCCGCATCCCCCGCAACCCCTGCCCGCCACCAGGAGCCGGCACTACGGGCCGCGGCGGCCTCTCGTTCTGCACCGTCACCTCCAGCTCGCCCGCAGTACGCCGTACCGTCACCTCTACTACTGCGTGCAGCGCGTGTCGTACTGCGTTGCTCAGACCTTCCTGTACGACGCGGTAGGCCGTCAGCTCGACAGCCGGGTCCAGACCGGACGGGAGGTCACTCGTCAGCCGCACGTCCGCTCCAGCACGCCGGGTGCTCTCGACGAGCTCAGCAACGTCCGAGAGCCCAGGCTGCGGTCCCAGTTCCTGCGGCTGTTCGGACGGCTCGCGCAGCAACCGCAGTACCCGACGCATCTCGGTCAGCGAAGCCCGTGCCTCGTCGGCAATGCCGGTGAACTCCTCGCGCACAGCGTCCGGTACGTCGACCAGCCTGTGCGGGGCACTGTCCGCGCGAACGACCACGACGGACAGGTGGTGCGCCACGACGTCATGCAACTCGCGGGCGATCCTTGCGCGCTCTTGCAGCCGCTCCCGCTCGGCCCGCTCCGCCTTGCTGATCGTCTCCTGCTCAGCGAGGCGTCGGCTCGCCTCACCACGGGAACGCAGCAGGTCTCCGACAACGACAGCAACGGCGGACAGTACGGCCATCGTGATCAGTCCGCGCCAGCCGCCACGGTCCGGCGCCAGCGTGATCGCTACGACGCCCAGGGCTTGCGTAGCGACCCACCAGCCGACCTGCTCCCGCCGGCCAAGTCCGCGCGCACCTGCGATAGCTACAACGAACGAGTGGCCGAACGCCGCCGTAGTACCCCACGGCCAAGGCTCACTCGAGCTCACAGGTGTGGTGAGCGCAGCCGTGACCGCTGTGGTGATCAGTGAGACCACGACCGCCGCGCGTGGACGCAGCCACGACAGGGACAGCGCCAACGCACGCGCGATGGCCAGAGCGAGTACGGCCCCCAGCGCTACCTCGTAGTGCTGTCCGAGATCCAGGACCGTCAGGAAGAGCAGTCCCGCGACGCCCAGGCCTGCGACCCATGACCACCGGCCACGCGGCCACCCGTTCGGCATCTGCACAGTTGGACCCTACTCACACCTGCTGCAGCCAGGCCCGGAAGAAGGCGCACGCACCGGCGGCCAGCACGATAGTTGCCGGCAGCACCCACTTGTGAACCCCCTGGACCAGGAGTGACTGCAGGGCGGCGATGCCACGTAGTACGAACAAGAACGCCACGACGCAAGGTAGGGCGATCAAGCCGTGCGTCAGCCACGCACCAGCGCGCGACGGGCCGCCCCATGTGCCCGGTTCCACGGCGCCGTGTTCCACGAACCCCCAGAAGGGTCCGCGGACGACAGCCAGCACGGTCAGGAACAGTACGAACAGGCCGGCCAGTCCGAGCACGGCGCTGAGCAGCCCGTAGCCGAAGGTCCGCGCATTGCTCATCGGCTGCACGTCGCTCCGCCCCAGGCGGTACTCCCCCAGCCGGCGCCAGCGCCGCGCGGCGGTCTCAGGCTCGCCGAGGATCGCGTCCGCCAGCGTCAGAATGCCGGCCGGCAGCAGCAGTACGTCGTACACGACCGAACGCTGCCAGCGGGTCCGGCGCCCGGGCGTCTCGGTGGTCGGTCGGCTCGGCCGGGTCGGTGCGTGCGTCATCGGATTCTCCTCGGTCTCAAGTCCTGAGATCGAGGTTAGGAACCGGACCGCCGCGGCACCTCCGGCCAGGGAGCCGATCGTGGACCGGTACCCGGGTAGGGGGTCGCTGTGATCCAGGTCACAGTGACCACGATGCGTGCCGCCGCGTTACACGGTCAGTGCCGGACGGTGCGCTGTGCGCCGATCGGGCCAGGACGGGGGATCTTCGTCCGACAGGAGGTACTGATGCGCATGCGGAACCTGGCGGTGGCAGTCGCGCTGCTCCCGGTTTTGCTGCTCCCGGGGTGCGGCAACGACACCGGCATGGTCGCCGCGGCACCCGCCGCCCACAAGGCGACCCGGGCCGCGACCACCGACGACGCGATCGGATCCGACGATCCGGTGCTGAACGCGTACTACGCGTACCGGGTCGCGCTCGACGTGATGATGCGCAGCGGTGGCGGCAAGACCAAGCAGCTCGAGCCGGTGATGACGCCGAAGATGTACCTGGCGATCAGCGCGCAGGCGAAGTACTTCCGGACGAACCGGCTGCACAACACCGGCCTCACCAAGGTCGTCTGGGCCAAGCGCACGCTCGCCTCGAACGGCGTCCTGGTCAGCGCCTGCTACGACACCACCGCGGCCCGGACGGTGAACGCCCGCGGCCGTGGCGTTCTGCCGAACACCACCCCGACACGCTGGCTCGATCAGATGCGCGTCGTCAACCAGGACTCCCGCTGGATCGTCGACGGCGGCACCACCACGCCAACCGCTTGCTGAACCCCACCGCAGCGCCTTTTGCCTCGGGTTTATGGCGGTGCGATCACGATCGCGTGCTCATCGGGTTCCGCAGCGTAGTCCCGGGAAGACTCCACGTGAGTGCCGGCGAGGTCGAGGGGTCCACCATGATCGACACACACATTCGCGGCTTGCTGCCGTCCTGGTTCGGCCGCCGACCACCGGACACGTTCCGCCCGCGCGGCACGAGTTCGAAGGTCAGCAGACTGGCGGCGCAGTACGACGCCGAGGTCGACGCCGCGCTGCAACGCCTGTGGCCGAAGGCGCGGATCTACCACGACCGCGAGTTCACCCGGGACCGAGCCGACTTCCTGCTGGTGGTCCGCGGCCGCGGCGTGATGATCGAGACCAAGGTCAAGAGCGACCCCGGCGTGTTCCGCGGCTCCACCCTTCCGCCGCTGCTGGACCGGCTGCAGCGCGACGGCCGGCGGCTCGTCGTCCTCGTCAACCAGGGCGACCCCGCACCGGCCCGCGATCTGATCAGCACCAGGCTCGGCGACAAAGGCCGGATCGTGGTCTGGTCCGGACCGCACCACGACACCGAACTCCGCCAGGCCGTCGAAGCCCTCCTCCGGCAAACCACCCGCCACGCGTGACGACGGGGACCTCCTGAGAGGTCCCCGTCGTGAGGTAAAGCGGTCAGGCGGACTTGATCGCCGAGACCTCGAGCTCGAGCGTGACCTTCTCGCTGACCAGGACGCCGCCGCCCTCGAGCGCCGCGTTCCAGCTGACGCCGAAGTCCTTGCGGTTGATCTGCACCGAGCCCTCGAGCCCGACGCGCTGGTTGCCGAACGGGTCGGTCGCCGAACCGGTGTACTCGAACTCGACGTCGACCGACTTGGTCACGCCGCGGATCGTCAGGTCGCCGGTGACCAGGAACTCGGCGTCGCCGGTCTTCTTGATCCCGGTGGACGTGAACGTGATCTCCGGGTGCTCGTCCATCGCCAGGAAGTCGTTGCTGCGGAGGTGCTCGTCGCGCTGGCCGTTGCGGGTGTTGATGCTCTTCGCCTGGATCGTCACCGTGCCGGACGAGTTCTCCGGGTTCTCACCGTCGATGTGGAAGGAGCCCTCGAACTCGTCGAAGGCACCGCGAACCTTGGTCACCATCGCGTGCCGGGCACTGAAGCCGATCCGGGTGTGGGCGGCGTCGAGGGTGTAGTCACCGCTCAGGGCGGCGTACTCGGTGGACATCGCGGATTCCTCCAGAGTTAACTAGTTGAACTTTACACAGTACAGATTTCACCTTTGACGCTGAGATGTCTACCCCACACCCGGCGTGCCCACCGGCTGGACCCGTCAGGATCGGACAATGAACTGGTCCAGCTCTGAAAGGTGTGGGTGGTGCAGCAGAAGGTGTACTGCGCGTCGGCGGCCGCCGACGTCTACCGGGCGATCAGTACGGTCCTCGGCCGCGAACGGTTCTGGGCCGCGTCGGCAGCGGAGTCCGGCGGGGCGATCTCGTTCGTCCTCGCCGACGGCCGTACCGACACGAGTCCGATCGAGGAGGCCGTACTGGATCGCCGTTACCGGCTGCGGTACTTCGGCCGCCGGCTGACGTTCACGCTCGCGCCGGCCGACCTGGGCACCGACCTGACGCTGGAGTTCGACGAGCCGGCCGACGCTCCCGAGTTCGTCTCGCTGCTGCTCCGGCTGAAAGCATCGGTCGACTTCGGCGTCGACCTGCGCAACCACGACCCGGCCCGGAGCACGTCGTACGCCGACTCCTGATCGTTGCCCGCAGCAACTAGATCCGGCTGGTGATCCGGCCCGGTAATCCGGTTGCGCGGCGGGCCGGGCGGCAGGTCTGATGGTCAGTCGAAGGATCGGAGGACCACCCGTGGAACCGCTCAGCGCGGACGAGATCAGGCGCTCGTTCGTCAACTCGACCAAGAGCCAGGTCAAGGCGATCGCCCTGCCCCCGAGGTTCACCGAGCTGCCCTGGGAGTCGCTGGACTTCCTCGGCTGGCGGGACGGCAAGGCCCCGAACCGGGGCTATCTCGTCGTCCGGCGTGACGACGGCGTGACCGGGATCGCGGTCAGCACCCAGACGTCGGGCGCGGCGCGCCGGTTCGCGGGCTTGTGCGACCTGTGCAACACCGCACACCACGTCAGCGACGTCGCGCTGTTCGCGGCCCGGCGCGCGGGCTCGGCGGGCCGCGAAGGCAACACCGTCGGCATGTACATCTGCGCGGATCTCGCCTGCTCGCTGTACATCCGCGGGCTGAAGGAGCTCGACGTACCGCAGGGCGAGACCGCCACGCCGGAGGTCCGCGCGGAGCGCCTCACGACACGGCTCGAAAGCTTCGTCCAGCGGGTCCTTCGCTAGGCCTCCAGCACTATCCTGGAAACACCCAGCCGGCCCGCAGGTGGACGCGAGAGAGAGCGAGTCGCGATGACCGAGTTCCGCATTACGCATGACATCGCCGAGGCGCACCCGGACATCCGCGAGCGACTCACCGCCACCACGATCGAGGCGATCAACGAGTCCAGCGCGCGCTCGCCCGAGGACGCGGCCCGGGTCCTGCGCCACAAGCTCGGCGAGATCGGCGTCCAGATCAGCGAACCCGCCTGCCTGTCCGCGATCGAGCGGATCCGCTCCGGGAAGCAACTGCTCTTCGAGATCGAACCGGCACCCGACGAGGGGTGAAGGCAGACCCGGATAAGGTGCGGGCGTGGATCTTGCTGAGCTGGGACGTCGGGTACAGACGACCGCACACCTGACCGGGGAGTTCGTGCTCCGCTCCGGACAGACGACGAACGAGTACTTCGACAAGTACCGCTTCGAGGCCGACCCGGTGCTGCTCGACGAGCTCGCCGCCGCGCTGGTCCCGCTCGTGCCGGACGGTACCGAGGTGCTCGCCGGACTGGAGATGGGCGGCATACCGGTCGTGACCGCACTGGGCCGGCACACCGGGCTGCCGTGCGCCTTCGTCCGCAAGGAGGCCAAGCCGTACGGCACGTGCCGCCTGGCCGAGGGCGCCGAGACCAAGGGCCGCCGGGTCACGATCGTCGAGGACGTCGTCACCACCGGCGGGCAGATCGTCTTGTCCACCAACGAACTGCGCGCCCTCGGCGCCACCGTCACCGACGCCGTCTGCGTCATCAACCGCAACCCCACCACCCCCGAACCACTCACCGCCGCCGGCCTGACCCTGCACGCCCTCCTCACCCCGGAACAGCTCAAGGCCTAGGCCGATCCGGCCCGGACCTACCCCGCCTTGCGCCGGTCTTCCGGAAGGAGACGGCGGAAGTCCTCGGCCGAGATGATCGGCACGTTGAGCTCGCGGGCCGCGCGGGCCTTCACCGACAGGCTGTCGACGTCGGCCGCGACCACGAACGTCGTGTCCGGCCGCACCGCCTCCTGCGGCGCGAACCCGGCCGCCACCGCGCGGTCCCACCACACCTCCCGCGGCTCGACCATGTCCCCGGTGAACACCAGCGTGCTCCCCCGCGGGAACCCGCGCGCCCCAGGACGATCGGGTACGACGTACCGGCCGCTGCTCGCGCGGAGCAACGCGTCGTCGACGTCGGAGGCCCGGCGCCCGAGCATCACCGCGACCTTGTCGAGGTCGATGCGCTGATCGGGAGTGATCGCGCCACTCGCCCACGAAACGTCCGCCAGCGCGGAAACGTAGTACCGATGGAGGTGGTCCACCTGCGGACGGGTCAGGCCGAGCTCGTTCGCCACCTGTACGAGCTGGTCGGCGTCCGCGGCCGTGATCTCGCGGTTGGCGAGGATCGTGTCGAGGAGCACCAGGTACGAGTCGGCCTGCGGCGGCTCCGGTACTCGCGGCAGCTGGTCGACGAGCCGGCTCATCCACCCGTGCCGCCCGCCGGCATGCACCGGCCGGACCGTCGGCGCGACGTCCCGCCCGGGCAGCTCCGGCCACGGCAACCGGCGAACCTCCTCGTACGCCCACTGCCACGGCGGCGGCGCCGCGAACGCCCCGAGGTACTGCGCGAACAGCTCCGCCGTCGCCCGCGTGTCCGCGAGCGCCGAATGCCAGCCCTCGATCGAGATCCCCGCTGCCGCACAGCACGCACCGAGCGTCCGCTTCGCGCCCGGATGCAGGTAACCCGCGAGCGCCATCGTGCACATCGACCGCTCGGTGATCAGCGGCACCGTGACCCCGAGCCGGGCGAACTCCGCCCGCAGGAACCCGAGATCGAACTCGACGTTGTGCCCGACAACCATCCGCCCGGCGAGCAGCTCACCCAGCTGCGCCGCGATGTCGCCGAACTGCGGCGCCGCCAGCACGTCCGACGTGAGGATGCCGTGGATGTGCTGAGGTCCCATGTCCCGTTGGGGATTCAGCAACGTGACCCACTCGCGCTCGACCTGCCCGCGCGCGTCCAGCAGCACGACCGCGACCTCGATCACCCGATGCCGATGGCTCGGCGACAGGCCGGTCGTCTCGGTGTCGATGACTGCGTACATCCAGGGCCTCCTCCGGTCGATGACCGACTGGAACAAGCCAATCACAGGCCGCCGACAGTTTCTGCGACCTCAGGATTCAGCGTCTGGTTCGGGGAGGTCGACGGCAATCTCGGCGCCGAGTTTCGCGCCGTGGGCCAGCCGTAGTTCGTCGCCGCTCCAGAACCGGCCCGGGTCGTACCAGTTCGGTTGCCGGCCGCGCAGCAGTCCCATCCCTTCGTACGTCAACGCGACCACCTCGGCGCAGTACGCCGACTCGAGCTCGAGCTCGCGGGAACCCTTGCGGACCGCGGGAATCCGGCCGCGGACCCACCTCGACGCGAGCCGTGCCGTCGACGGGAACGGCGTACCGTCCAGGCGCGCCACGATCCGCAGTACAGCGTCCTCCAGCTCCCGCGTGACCGGGTGGTCCAGCTGGCGCAACCACGCCTGCTGACCGTACTTACGGCCCCAGACGAGCACGGCGTCTCGCAGGTCGTGCAGCTGTACGCCGCGGTGGTGCGTACCGGTCCACACGTCCGGCAGCGAACGCCCCAGTTCGGCGTGCCACATCAGCGGCGGGAGGTCCTCGACGACGATCGCCATTCCGACGTGGTTGACCGGGCTGTTCGTGGTCAACTGGATCGCGCGATCCGCCGCGCTCGCACCACGGAACAGCCAAATGTCACCTGTTCGTGTCAGTTCCGTAGCGTCATCCAGTGAAATCCGGCTGTTCACATCGCTAGGTTAGTCGGCATGAAGGTATGGAAGGTGGTAGGGCTTGCGGGGCTCGTCGGCGTGGCCGCTACGGGCGTTGTGGTCGCACGGGGCGAGCGCAAACGCCGGGCGTACACCCCGGAAGAGGTCCGCGATCGGCTCAAGACCCGGGTCAAGGAAGCAGCGAACGCCTGACTCCCGGGCCCAATCGGCCGGGCACGCGTGGGTGCGCCGTAACTCGGTGGTACGGCGTCGGCCACGCGTGCCCGGCCGTCCTGCGTTAAAGGTTGTGTAAGGCAACTTCTTCCAGGCGGCCGGCCGCGATGGTGGCGGTCTGGTAGGTGCAGTACGGCTGCCGCCGGCGGTCCGTCGGCGAGCCCGGATTCAGCAGCCGCAACCCACCCGCGCTCGTGGTGTCCCACGGGATGTGGCTGTGCCCGAACACGAGCAGGTCGACCCCGGGGTACGCCGCCTCGCAGCGCTCCTCGCGCCCCTTCGCCGGACCGGTTTCGTGGACGACGGCAACCGACAGCCCGTCGAGTGTCACGCGCGCGACCTCAGGCAGCCGCGCCCGCAACTCCGGCCCGTCGTTGTTGCCCCAGCACCCGATCAGGCGGGCGGCGCGGGACTCCAACTCGTCCAGCAGTCCGACGTCCACCCAGTCGCCGGCGTGGATGACCACGTCGGCACGCTCGATCGCCTCCCATACCGACGCCGGCAACTTCTTCGCCCGCACCGGCAGGTGAGTGTCCGAGATCAGCACCAGACGCATGCGCCCACTCTCTATGCCTTCAGGGCCGCGATCAACTCCTTCTCCTTGGCGAGGCTCAGGCCGGCGCGGCGTTCGCGGTCCAGGCCGAGCTCGCGCTCCCAGGCGAGCGAGTCGACCATGAAGTCCTTGCGCGACCGGTGCGTCAGCCCGGCCGCCGCCGCGGCCGCACCGCTGCGCTCCGACCAGCCCTCGTACCCCGGCTCGGTGATCCACATCGCCAGCGACTCCGGACCCATGTACTGCTCGACCTTCTGCTCTTCCAGCCACGTCCGCGGCGCGAGCACCACCGGGCCGGTATGCCCGCCGATCTCCCGCGCCATCGCGATCCACTCCCCGAACGGCACGACCGGCCCGAACGTGTCGAAGGTCCCGGTCCGCCCGGACTCCGCGTTGTCCAGCAACCAGCTCGCGAGATCCCGTACGTCGATCACCGCCGTGGCGAGGTCGGGCGTGTCGGGCACCAGCAGGGGCTCCTCCGGCGCCAGGGCCGCCCGCGCCACCCACGCACCGGCCCGGTCGCTGGAGTCACCCGGCCCGCCGATCAGCCCGGCGCGCGCGATCACCAGCCGATCACCGACGGCCTCGATCGACGCAGCCTCACACGCGACCTTCGCCTCGCCGTACTGCCCCCGGTCCACCACGTCCTGCTCGGCGGGCTTTCGCAGTTCCGCCGACTCGTCCGCGCCGGGCGTGTCGTACTTCTCGTACACGTTGGCCGACGAGATGTACGTCCAATGCTTCGCCCGCGGGCCGAACGCGGCCAGTGCGCCCTTCACGAAACCTGGTTGCCACGACACCTCGAACACCGCGTCCCAGTCGTGGTCGGGCACCGCGTCGAGCGCATCCGGAAGGCTTCGATCGGCCGTCACCAGCGTCGCGCCGGGCGCCACAGCGCCGCTCTCACCACGCGCCACGCAGGTCACCGCATGACCGCGCGCGAGTGCCTGCGTCGCGAGCTCGCGTCCGACGAACGCCGTACCACCGAGGATCAGGATCTCCATGCGGACCAGCAAATCAGGCGCCGCCGACAATTCCCAGGATCCTCTGCCGACGGCAGAAACGACGGCGCGTGACCCGTTGCCCTCGTCACGTCACCGTAAGCACTCCGCCCTTGCCAGGCAGGCGATCCGGGCGCACTGTCGGAGCAGGAGACACCCAGGTGTGGGTGTCTGTTCAGAGCTAGGGGGAGAGATGGCTGGTTTCGTTCAGATCATCGAGTACCGGACGTCGAAACCGGACGAGGTGGCCGCGCTGATGGAGGAGTTCCGCGCCAAGCGCGAAGCCGATGCCGACGGCAACACTCCGGTCCGCGGCCTCACCTGCGCCGATCGCGACGACAAGGGCCGGTACTTCGCGATCGTCGAGTTCAACTCCTACGAGGAGGCGATGGCGAACTCACAACGCCCCGACACCACCGAGATGTCGGAACGAATGATGGAACTGTGCGACGGTCCGGGAACGTTCTACAACCTCGATCTGCTGGACCGGATGGACTACAGCTGACCCGGGCATCCTCAGGTACGGCGTACTCCGGCTCGCCCAGGAGTACGCCGTACCGAGGTGAACCGGTGCCAGGAGGGGGTTGACCCGGCACCGGTCGATCAGGTGCTCAGCGGAAGACGCGGGCCGCCGACCAGGGCGGCGCCGAGCCGTGCGAACCCAGGTCGCGCTCGGAGTGCAGCGGGTCCGGGTCCTGTCGCTCGGGCGTGGAGTGCAGGTCCGGCCACGGACGGGGCGGCAGGGATTCGCGCGGCGGTAACTTCAGATCGGGGTCCGGGCCGGGCTCCGGGTCGAGCCACTCGACCACGGTCGCCCCGCCGTGACCGTGGATGGCGACGACGGAGTCGATGCCGTCCCACACGGTCGTGGTCGGATAGTCGCCGTACCAGCGGAGCGCGACCGCGCCGTCGGTGAACTGCACACCTTCGGCGACAGGACCCGTACCGCTGACCCCGGAGACGTCCTGATGCCGGATCAGCCGGAAGCGCCGGGAAGTCATTTCGGCGCCACCTCCCAGAGCCGCTCCCCCGGCAGTCTGCGTTCCGGTCCCGGATCGTGCTCAGGCAACGGATCACTGGTCACCCGCAGCCCGGCGAACCGCCGCGACATCGCCTCCGCGTACCGCTCGGCCAGTTCCGCCTCGGCCCGGTAGTCCGCCACCACATGGTCCCCGAACCAGACCCGAACCCGACGACGCTCCACCCGCCCGGCGTCCACCTGAAGGGCAGAGGGAGGATCACCACCGTCGCCCATCTCAATACACCCGGCGCCGAGTCGAGCCGGTTCCCATCAGCGACCTCGCAAGACAACCCTTCACGTCAATCACTTCCACTTCCCTGTGGGGATGGGTTCACAGGTAGTGACGGCCCCGCCCACGCTTCATGACGCGACTTCCCAGAAAAATCTCACACACCGTGAAACCCCCACCTGGCTCGCATACGGCGGGGACAGCCGGCTTGGGGAGGATCCCCTCCTGATTCCGGCACAAGAACCTCCCCAACCCGCTCCCCATCCACGCCGGCGCCCGGGAGGTAGGCCGCCACGATCCACGACAACCCATGGCTCAGCACCAGGCCGACACCCGGCCGCGCCGCCGCCAACTCGTTGAAGAGCGCGCAGGCCTCGCGTGCTTGCTCCTCCTCGTCGCGCATGCCAGCAAGCCAAACGCTGATCTGGCCCGTGTACCGGTCGATCGCCGACACCTCGTCCGGCTCCGGATCTGCGACCGCGTGGATGTTCGGACCAACCTGCAGGCGCACGAGCCGTCCTTCGACCAGCCGGGACTGCATCTTGTAGAAGTACTCACCTCTCGCCCGATCCGAGCCGACCATCGTCTCGGGCCCGAGCACCCCCGCCATCCATTCCGCACCCTCAGCAACCGCCCACGGAGCGCGAAAAAGATGTCGTCGTCAGTCGACATCAGCGGCGAATCCAGGGTCGCCAGGTGTCGACGTCTTCGATGTCAGGCGTGATCGGCGGATCGAACGTGTGCGCGCCCGCGCCTGGCAGATACGCGGACACCAACGTGTCGAGGTTGTGCACAAGCAGCGCGGGTACGTCGGGACGCGCTGCGACCTGTCCTTCGAACAGGCGCCCAGCTTCCCGATGGAGAGCGTCGTCGGAACCACCGCGCACTTGAATCTCGATCGGATATCGGTCCATCGCCTGTACCTCGTCCGGCTCAGGGTCCGGCACGACGTACCCGTTCGGCTGCACAACCACCCCGAACCAGTCCTGCCCGGTCTCCCCCCGCATCCGCAGCCGAACCGTCCCCGCCTCGACCGACATCACCTCCGCGCCGACGCCGTCGACCAGCCAATCCGCCACCTCCGCAAGCCCCCCAGACCCGGCCAGGAAGACACTGTCGACGACGGACATCATTTCTCCTTTCGATAAGTGATCAGCCGTCCGTCACCAAGGATGACGTGGACGATGTCAGCGACAGTCTTCCCTGGCTGGCCGAGAGCTCGGCGGTAGGCACGCAGCGCGTCGGCCTCGGAAAGATCTATGACCCGTCCGTCGACCACGATCTCGGCGGCTTGATCGCTCGCATCGTTGATGTTTCGTCTGACGGTGGTCGCCCCGTTCCGGTTCGGAGTCTTGAACTCAACGATCGTTCCAGACCTGCCCGACTCCTTGCGCACCATCGCGTCCGGGTTCTTGTCGCCCGAGGAATGGTCCTCCCTCCGGGCGTCGATGCGCCATCCTTCCTCCGCCAGCCGATCGGCGATGACACGTTCGTGCGGCTTGAACGGGGTCTCGGGGTCGTGTACGCCGGGGGCGAAGTCCACGTCCAAGGGATGCGGGTCGAACGCTGGGTCGAAGTCGGGTGGGGGCGGCTGGTTCGGGAGGTGGATGTCCACGGCTATCGGGGCAGGCCGGGGTTGGTCGCGCTGGTCGAACGTGGCTTCGAGTTTGTTGGTGGTGATGGTGAGGGTGGCGTGTTGCCATTGCTGGTCTATGGGCATGGAGTCGAGAAGGGACTTCACCGCTTCGGTGAGGTCGACTTCGATCTGGTGGTCGGCGGTCAACCGGTCGGCGCGTTTCTGGGCTTCCTTTTCGTCGCGTTCTTCGAACTCGGGTTGCTCGTCGTCGTTGTCGCGGTCAGGCGTGAGTTCGAAGTCGCGGGTGAGGCGTTCCGCGCGTTCGGCTTCTGCTTTTTCGTCGCGTTCCTCGAGGATGATCTCGCCGGTTTCACTGACCGTGATCTCGATCTCCAGGGGCTCTTGCGGGTCCTGGTTCTCGTCGTCCTTCTCGTGGCTCTTGCGGTACTTCTCGAAGGCTTTGCGGGCTACTGTGACCAGTGGGGGTTCGTTGTCTTCGGCAACTTCCAGGTCTTCGTACGTCACCGTCAGGCGGCTCGTACGGATCTCGGCACCCGTTCCGCTGGTCGGCTTGTTGCGGTCGGCGGACTCCGACGAAGGGCGTGACGTCGACGGACCCGGCGTACCGGTCAAGGCCTCGGCCCAGCCGCGGGCCTTCGGGGGTGCCAGCTGCAGGTAGTGCGCCGCGGCCTCGCAGGCGCGGGCGGCGGCGTCGAGTTGCTGGGCGGCGACGGTGGCCTGGCCGCGGGAGGCGATCAGGGCCACCTGGGCGTTCTCGCGGCAGCGGGCCGCCGTACGCAGCAACTGGTCGACGACGCGCGGGATCTCGTCGAAGCAGTCGACCAGGCCGCGGGCGACCCGCTGCAGCTCGGACGGCACGCCTGCGTCAGATCTGGTCGGCGTAGTTCTTGCAGCCGGCGGACGCGATCTCCAGCGCCTCGGCGGCCTGTTCCACGGCCTTGCTCGCGGCCTCGAGGATCTCGGTGATGTCGCGGTCGATGCCGGTGGCGGTGCCCGCGATCAGGCTCTCCACGAGCTGGCTGTGCTGCGTGAACCGGAGCCTGAACCCGGCCAGGCCGCCCGCTGCCTGCTTGGCCTCCATCGAGACCTGGTGCAGCTGTTCCTTGAGCCGCAGTACGTCGGACACCTCAACCCACTCCCAAACTAGTTGCGCTTCTTCGGCAGCACGATCGCCGTACCCGCCACGACGACCGGTACCAGGATCCCGAGCCACCACGGCGGTCCGGCCGCCATCAGTACGAAGACGAGGCCGGCACCACCCCAGCCCCACCAGCGCGCGACGGGCAGCCGCGGCAGCCCCAGCACCCGGGACGCGGCCAGCATCGTGACGGCAGCGATCGCGGCAGCCTCGACGCCGGCCAGGAACGATCCGGTGACCACCCACACCAGCACGAACCCGGCCAGTGCCAGGACCGCGCTGATGGTACGCCGCCGCCGAAGCTCCTGGAGCGCCCGGGCCGCGGTGCGGACCGACTCCAACTGGTCGACGGCGTCAGCGAGCTGTGAAGTGATCCGTTCCGCGACGGTCTCGATGTCGTTGAGCGCGCGGATCTCGGGCAACGTGTGGTTCGCCCGCTTGCCCTCCGCGGGCAGCCCGGCGCGCTGCAGGCTCTCGGCGGCCTTCTCGGCGAGCTCGTTCAACCGGGTCTGCAGCTTCCGTCCGCGCTCGGCCATCGCGTCGGCCTCGGCGGCCGCGGTCGCCTCGGCCTTCGACTTGTGCGCCGTCAACCGGTCCTGCGCCTGCTGGGCGTCGGCGCGCGCCATCGCAACGGTGCGCAACGCGCGAACGTACTCGGACCACACCTCCTCGTCGGTCTTCATCGCCGTACCAACTCCACTGCACGTTCCACTTCGTCCGACCGCAATGCCGCGAACGGTACGACGACCTGCGCCTCGGGATGCAACCCGTCCCACAGCAACGCCCGGTGCGGCTCGGACGCCCAGCGCACCAACGGACCGGCGACCGCGCGTACGCCGTCCTGCGGGTGCCGAAGGAACACGTGTGTCGCCACGTTGGCGCGCCCGTACCCGAGCTGCTCGGTGCAGACGTGCAGCCGGTTCCACCACCCGTACGTGATGAGGCCATGCGCCGGACCGTCCCGCACGATGTCCTGCAGCGCGTTCGCCGGGCTCTCGAAATACCCCTCGGCGTGCAACTGCATCCGCGGTACGCCGTGGAACCCGAAGCCCAGCAGGTACGTCGAGCCGGCCTGTCCGTTGCGCATCGCATCCCGCAGCGCGAACAGCCGTGGCGCGATCTCGTCGTGCTTGTCGACGGTCTCGACCACGCAGCCGAGTTCGCGCAGTACCTGGATCAGCGCATCCTTGCCCTCGGCAACCGCCGGCGCCGAGTTCGTCCCGTCGACGAACAGGAACTTCGGCGGCTCCACCGCACCGGCCGCCGTCGACACCGCCAGCCCGGTCAACACGCCCAACGCATCGGCAGGCCCGTCCCCCAGCACGAGCACACCCGCGCCGGGCTCAGGCCGTACCTCCACAGCGACAGGCTCCTCCGTCACCGCGATCGGAAGCCCGGTCCACGGCCGCCCCAGCTCCGGCTTCACCGCCGTCGCCGTATCGGTCAACCGCGCCGGCTCCGCCAGATGGAACACCCGCGGCGGGTGCGTCGACGAACCGGCACGCGTCCACAACTCGTCCCGCAACGAATCCAGTACGCCCTTGTCCGCGAAGCTCACGAGCACGTGCTGGTTGTCGTCGGGCGATCCGAAGTTCGCGTTCAGTACCGCCTCACCGCGGAACTGCAGCTCGGCCGCGGCCGTGTTCCCGCTGCGCAGGATCGCCTGCGAGTCGGCCGGTGTCGTCTTCAGTGCGATCCGGTACGGCACCTGGCCGAAGATCGAGTCCCGCCGCGTCGACAGGCGTTTCACGCCCTCGATCGTCTGCGTCGCAAGAACAACGTGGACGCCGTACGCACGCCCGAGCCGGACGAGTCGTTCTAGCAGCTTCGCGGCCTCGTCGGCCAGTTCGTCGTCGTCCTCGAGCAGCACCTGGAACTCGTCCAGTACGACGAGGATCCGCGGCGGGCGCTCCGGTCCGGGCGGGAGCTCCGCGATGTCGGCGACGTTCCCGTGCGACTTGAACACCTCGCTGCGGCGCGCGAGTTCGTCCGACAGATGACGCAGTACGGCGAGACCGAACGCGCGGTCGCTGTGCACTCCGAGGACACGGATCTGCGGCAACCAGTGCGGCCGGTCCGGTCCCGGGCCGAGGGCCGAGAACTCGACACCGTGCTTGAAGTCGAGCAGGTACATCTCCAGGTCCGCCGGCGAGTACCGCGCCGCGAGACCGTGGATCATCACGAGCAACAGGTTCGACTTGCCCTGACCGACGGCGCCGCCGACGAGGACGTGCGGAAGCGCCGGGTTGCCGCTGCGCAACCGCACCAGCGCCGGGGTGCGGTCGTCGTACCCGATCACGGTGCCGATCTCGTCCTTGACCGGTTGCCACCAGGTCGATCGGTCCGGAAGCGTGCGGTCGAAGTCGATCGTCGGCAGTACGGCGATGTCGGCCTGCTCGGCGATCACGTCGCAGATGCCGGCGGCGATGCCCGCGTCGAACGGCCGGTCCAGCCGGGCCGGCGGCAGCTGCGGGATCTCGACCCGGTCGTTGACAATGGCAACCGGATTGAGGAGCTCGAGCAACTGTTTGGAGTCGACGTCGAGCTCGGCGGCCGTGGACGCGTCGTAGTGCACGAGGAAGCAGATGCCCCGCTTGCCCGCGGTCGCGGCGAGCCGGAGCAGGTCACGCTGCGCGAGTGTGTCGATCCCCGACGGGTAGTCGAAGAGGACGACGACCCGATAAGGATCGGTGACCTGGCCGGTCTCCTTCAGCAGGTCCTCGAACCGCTCGTGCCCGAGTTGCGCCTGCCGGCTGGCTCGCAGCGACGACACGTCGACGAGACCGGACAGCACCGTGTGCAACTGCTCTGCGGTATGTGTTGCCCTGGGCACCAATTGCGGGTACTTCGTGGTCAGGTGCCCGAGCAGCCCCATCGTCCCGGTGAGCTTGGGATCGTACGCGTCGATCCGCAGCCGGAACGGTTCGGCCGCCGCGACGAGCCGGAGCGCGACGCTCTGGAGCAGCCGGCGCGCGGACTCGTTGCGGTCGGCCGTCACCTTCCAGCCGTTCGTCCGGAGCAGCGGCGCGACGACCGGCGTACCGGTCTCGAGTTCGCCGACCCGCACGTACGACGGGACGCCCGCGCCGACGAGTTGGCGCGAACGCCAGCGCGCGTCGTTCGGCGGTACGGCAGCCAGGCCGGGCGCGAGGCGGTCCGCGAGCAACCGCGCCTTCGGCTCGGCGTCCGACAACGCCTCGGCGGTCTTCGCGTCGACGAGCGACCTGGATTCACGTCGCGCCGCCGCGGTCTGCTCCTGCAGCTGACGATGCAGCTTCACGGCGCGCTGATGCTCGCCGTACGTGAGCCGCCGCGCGTTGTCCAGCAACTGCCCCAGCGCGTGCTGCAACCCCCGGATCCGCGCTTCCAGGACCTCCGGCGCGGCCGGATCCCCGTCAGGCTTCTCCGTCACGAGCATCGGTCCTTCCACACTCTGCCCCGCGACTACCTTCTTGCCTGGGGTAATCGTGTCACACCAGTGGCCCCAGTGGTCACTCCGGTATCACTCGTCTCATCTGCTAGCCCGGCGCGACGATCTCGACCTCGTAACCGTCGTCGTTGTGCAGGAAGGCGGCGTAATGCTGCGGGCCGCCGGCGTACGGATGACGGTCCGCGAACATCAGCGTCCAGCCGTGCTCACCCGCCTCGGTGACGATGCCGTCGACCTCCGCGCGACTGGCCGCGTTCAGCGCCAGGTGGTTCATCCCGGGCCGCATCCGGTCGTGCTCGGCGGCCGACATCGCCGGGCTCTGCTCGACCACGACGTAACTGCCGTCCGGCGCGGTCCAGGTCATGCCACCGGGCCAGCCGTCACCGTCCTTCCAGCCCAGCCGGTTCAGGACCCAGCCCCAGCTCGTGGTTGCCCGGGTCAGGTCCGGCACCCAGATCTCGACGTGATGCACCGCAGCGGTCATCGGAGCATTATCGGTGCCCGTCATTTCTCCAGTGTGCGAGGCCACCACCGACCCTGCAGAAAACTTGGCGTTTCGCGCCCCTTCATCTTTCTGTCCGTGGCAGGGTTTAGCGTCTGCGATGACAGGTTGGGAGGCTTTTCCGATGAGCAGCACGCGGATCGAGAGCACGGCGTACGGCGCCGCGGCTCTGGAGCGCCTGCAGGCCCTGGTCGCGCGGCTGAAGGCCGACGATCCGATGACGCCTGTCACGTTGCTGCTGCCGAACAACCTGTCCGGCGTGATCGCTCGCCGCCATCTCGCGCAGACCTCGATCGGTGGTCTGTACCTTGCCACCCTCGAGCGGCTCGCCGAGCAGATCGCCGCCGGACTACTGTCGCCGCGACGTCCCGCGACCCGCCCGATCGTCGCAGCCACTTGGCGTACGGCGCTCGCGAAGGCGCCGGGCATCTTCGCGGACGTGGCCGAGCACCCGTCGACCATCCAAGCGCTTGCCTCAGCACACAACGAGCTCCGCGACCTCAGCGAACCAGCGCTGGACAAGGTCGCCGGGGCGTCCGCGCTCGGTCCTGACCTGATCCGGCTGCATCGTCACGTGACGGCCGAGCTGGCCACCGACTGGTACGACGAGACCGACCTGCTCCGGGCCGCCGCAGCCGCCGTCACGGCCGACACGGTCCGCGAGCTCGGCGCCTTGGTGCTCTATCTCCCGCAAGAGCTGACGCAGTCCGAGGCCGCGTTCGTCGCCGCGCTCGGGGACGCCGCGGCGGACCTCACCGTCATCGTCGGCCTGACCGATGTCCGGCGGGCCGATCGCGCCGTCCGGCGTTCGCTCGAACGGATCGGTATCGACCTGCCGACCTCGATCTCGAAGAACTACCCGGTCGCGACCGAGATCCTGAACGCGTCCGACGCCGACGACGAGGTGCGGTGCGTGGTCCGCGACGTGGTGGCGGCGCTGGAGCACACGCCGGCGCATCGGATCGCGGTGCTGTACGCGGCCGCCTCGCCGTACGCGCGGCTCCTCCACGAGCACCTGTCCGCCGCGAAGATCGAGGTCAACGGTCCGGGCACGCGGCCGGTGCACGAGCGGGCGATCGCGCGGACACTGCTCGAAGTACTGGCTCTCGTCGATCAGGATCTGCCGCGGGCGGACGTGTTCCGGGCGCTGGCGAACGCGCCGACGCGGGACTTCGCCGGCGACCGGATCCCGGTGCCGCAGTGGGAGCGGATGTCGCGGGTGGCCGGTGTGGTGCGCGGCGACGACTGGGATCTGCGGTTGGCACGCTACGCCGAGTCCGAGCGGCGGACCGCGGATCAGGAGGAAGCGGCCGAGGATCCACGGCCTGCCGCGGTGCGCCGCGCGCAGTACAACGCGTCGAAAGCCGAGCGATTGCACGCGTTCGCGTCCACGTTGCGCCGTCGGTTGAACGAGCTTTCGGAGTTGGTGACCTGGTCCTCGCTGTCTGAGGGTGTATTGCAGCTCTTCCACGACTTGCTCGGGGACTACTCGTCATTGCCGGTCGAGGAGCAGTACGCGGCGGCCGCGGTGGAGGGGTCGTTGAAGGGGTTGTCGACCCTCGACGAGCTCGGCACGCCGGCCAGTCTCGCCGTACTGCGCGATGTCCTCGATCTCGAGCTTCAGCAGTCGCTTCCTCGCGTCGGTTCCTTTGGTACTGGTGTTCTCGTGGCGCCGTTGTCCGCGAGCGTCGGGCTGTCGGCCGACCTCGTGTACGTCGTCGGCCTGTCCGAGGATCTGTATCCGGGACGCGTTCACGAGGATGCGCTGCTCCCCCATCGCGTACGCGAAGCGGCCGCGCCGGAGCTGGCCTCGTTCCGGGATCGGCTCGACGAGAAGCAGCGGCACCTGCTGGTCGCGTTCTCGGCGGGTGCGAGGGTGGTGGCGTCGTTCCCGCGAGGCGACCTGCGGCGGTCATCGCGGCGGTTGCCGACGCGGTGGTTGCTCGGTTCGCTGCGGGAGCTGACCGGTGATCACGCGCTGCCCGCGACCCAGTGGGACCGGTACGGCGAGGTGTTGCGGACGTCCGCGTCGTACGCCGGTTCGTTGACGACGGCAACGATGCCGGCGACCGAGCAGGAGTGGCAGACGAGGGCGGCCGCGGCGCGGTTGTGGGTGCACGACGGCGTACTCGTACGGGCTCGGGAGTTGCTGCGCGGGCGGGCGTCGATGGCGTTCACGCGGTTCGACGGGGATCTGTCCGGGGTTTCCGGGCTGCCCGAGTTCGCGGTCGAGGACCGGATCGCGTCGCCGACCTCGCTGGAGTCGTACGCGACCTGTCCGCACGCGTACTTCGTCGAGCGGTTGCTTCAGGTGGAGCCGCTCGAGGCGCCGGAGGATCTGCTGGTCATCTCGCCGGTGCAGATCGGGAACCTGATCCACAACAGCCTGGATGCGTTCGTGACGCGGCTGGCGGGTTCGCTGCCTGGATACGGTGAGCCGTGGACGGACGAGCAACGGTCGTTGTTGCTCGCGATCGGGGCGGATCTCGCGGACCAGTTCGAGGCGGAGGGGCTGACCGGGCATCCACGGTTGTGGCAGCGCGAGCGGTTGCGGATCCTCGGCGATCTGATGGTGCTGCTGAGCGACGACGATCGGTGGCGCTCGGAACGCTCCGCTTCGGTGGTGGCGAGTGAGCTGCGGTTCGGGTTCGACGGCGAGCCGCCGGTGGAGATCCCTGTACCGTCCGGGCGGGTGCTGCTGCGGGGCTCCGCAGACAAGGTCGACCTCGGCGCGGACGGCACGATCTACGTGACCGACGTGAAGACGGGCGGCTTCTCGCGGTACGAAGGCATCGAGACCGACCCGGTCGCGGGCGGGACGAAGCTGCAGCTTCCCGTGTACGCGTACGCTGCCCGCGCGCGTCTGGGCGAGGCGTCCACGCCGGTCGAGGCGTCGTATTGGTTCGTACGCCGCGGCGGCAAACGAATCCCGGTACCGCTGACGCCGGAGGTGGAGGAGCGGTACGTCGATACGCTCGACGTCATCGTCTCTTCGATCGCGGCCGGCTACTTCCCGCCGAAGGCCCCCGAGGTACCCGACTTCCTGTGGGTCCAGTGCCCGTACTGCAACCCCGACGGCCTGGGCCACAGCGAGGTCCGTGCCCGCTGGGACCGGAAACGCCACGACCCTGTCTTGGAACGGTTGGTCCGCCTGATCGACCCCACTGCCCTCGCCTCCGAGGAGGCTGCGGATGAGTGAGCAGCTGCTCGACGGAGCCGCGCGGGAACGGATCCGGTCCGACACCGACACCACGCTCTTCGTGGAGGCGGGCGCGGGTTCGGGGAAGACCCATGCGCTCGTCGACCGGGTCACAACGCTGGTCCTGCGCGACGGCGTACCGCTGCGCACCATCGCCGCCGTGACGTTCACCGAGAAGGCCGGCGCTGAGCTGCGCGACCGGCTGCGCGTCGAATTCGAGAAGGCCCGCAAGGGCGAGGACCGGCAGCTGGCCGATGCGGCGCTGGACGACCTGGATTCGGCGTCGATCGGCACGCTGCATTCCTTTGCCCAGCAGATCCTGCTCGCGCATCCGATCGAGGCGGGCCTGCCGCCGCTCATCGACGTACTCGACGAGGTCGGTTCATCGGTCGCCTTCGAGGAACGCTGGGCCGAGCTGCAGCAGCAACTCCTCGACGACGACTCGATCGCCGAACCGTTGCTGCTGGCAATGGCAGTCGGCGTGGAGCTCAAGCATCTCCGCTCGCTGGCTCGCCTGTTCGGCAACGACTGGGACCTGATCGCCGACCGGGTCCTGGTCGACCCGCCCGAGCTCGTCGCGATGCCGGACCTCACTGGGCTGATCGCCGCAGCCGCGAAGATCGGTGCGGCGGCCGAGTCCTGCCTGGATCCCGAGGACCGCCTGCTGCCGAAGGTCGTACAGATCCGTGAGCTCGGTCTGATGCTGGAGGCTGCGTCCGACCAGGAAACTCAGCTGTCGTTCCTGCACGCGTTCCGCGGGCTGAAGATCGGCCGGATCGGGCGCAAGGAGAACTGGCCGGACATCGGATCGGTCCGCGCCGACTGCACCGAGGTCGTCGAGGTCGCCGGCTCTCTCGTCGAACTGCTTCTCGACGCTTGCCTTCGGCACCTTTCGCACTGGATCGCCGAGCGGGTGCTCGAGTCGGCCGAGCTGCGCCGTGCGGACGGACGGCTCGAGTTTCACGACCTTCTCGTACTCGCCCGCGACCTGCTCCGCCGCGATCCGGAGGTACGCGCAGACCTGCAGGAACGGTACGAACGGCTGCTGCTCGACGAGTTCCAGGACACCGACCCGATCCAGATCGAGCTCGCGGTCCGCATCGCCGGCGGCGCCGAGGCCGATGCCCCCGACTGGCACGACGTCGAGGTCCCCGAGGGCCGCCTGTTCGTCGTCGGCGACCCGAAGCAGTCGATCTACCGGTTCCGCCGCGCGAACATCGCGACGTACCTGACCGCCCAGGACCTGCTCGGCGAAACGGTTGCCCTGACGACCAACTTCCGCACCGTCCCACCGATCCTCAACTGGATCAACACCGTCTTCGGCACCTTGATCCAGGCCCAGGAAGCCGCCCAGCCGTCGTACCAGTCCCTCTCCCCGCACCGCACCAACGCAACCCGCGCCTCGCTCACCGCCGGCTCGCCCGGCTCCCCAGCGCGACGTGCCGGCCCGGGCGCGCCGCCTCCCCACACCCCCGACCCGAGCCCCGTCGCGGGCGACCAACTCTCGATCTTCGATGAACCCAGCCTCTTCGACGAGCCTTCCCCGGAAGAGGTCGACGATCTCGCCGCGGTCCTCCCGTTCCGGCGCCGCGACGACGCCGCCGACGCACCCACCGACGAACCTGAGGACCCGGCTGCGGGTCCCGCCGTCACGATCCTCGGCGCCGGACCGCACGACGACCTCCCCCGCGCACAGGCCTCCGTACTCCGCGAACGCGAGGCCACCGACGTCGCCTCCGTCATCGAGGAAGCGCTGCGCGAGGGCTGGCTCGTGTACGACGACCGCGCCGAAAGCTGGCGCCCGGCCGAGGCCGGTGACATCGCCGTACTCGTCCCCGCCCGCACCTCGCTCCCGTTCCTCGAGGACGCCCTCGACCGCGCCGACATCCCGTACCGCGCCGAGGCCAGCTCGCTGGTGTACCAGACCGCCGAGGTCCGCGACCTGCTCGCCTGCGCCCGCGCGCTGGGCGACCCGAGCGACCAGCTCGCGCTGGTCACGACGCTCCGCTCGCCGCTGTTCGGCTGCGGCGACGACGACCTCTACACGTGGAAACGCAACGGGGGCACGTTCACGCTGACCGCGCCGGTGCCTGACCAGCTCCTCGCCCATCCGGTCGGCGAGGCGATGGAGTGGCTGCGGCGCACGTACTACGCCGCACGCTGGCTCACCCCGAGCGAGGTGCTCGCGCAGATCGTCGCCGACCGCCGGATGCTCGAGGTCGCCGCGATCGGCCCGCGCGCCCGCGACGCATGGCGGCGGATCCGCTTCGTCGTCGATCAGGCGCGGGCGTGGTCCGAGGTCGAGCACGGCGGCCTGCGTTCGTACCTCGCCTGGGCCGCCCACCAGGGCGAGGAGACGTCCCGTGTCGCCGAGGCGGTGCTGCCGGAGACCGATGCCGACGCCGTTCGGGTGATGACGATCCACGCCGCGAAGGGCCTCGAGTTCCCGATCGTGATCCTGTCCGGTATGACCGCCTCCCCGAACCGGCAGCGCGGCGTGCAGGTCCTGTGGCCGCCGGCGGGTGGGTACGCCGTCAAGCTCAAGGCGTCCGTCCAGACCGAGGACTTCGACCTCGTACAGCCTGTGGACGAGCAGATGGACGAGTACGAACGCCGCCGTCTGCTGTACGTCGCCGCGACCCGCGCCCGCGACCACCTCGTGGTCTCGCTGCACCGCTCAGGCAACCGGCGCCACGCCAGTAATGCCGAGCTGCTCGCGACGGCCGGCGGCGTCGAAGCACCGCACTCCACCCTCTTCGCCGGCCCGCCGGTTCCCGATCGCGAACCGTCCGGCAGCCCGGACGTCTCCCCACCGATCTCCCGCACCGAATGGGAGGCACGCGCCTCGGCAGCCCAGGCCGCGAGCCGCGCCCGCTCCGCGCAAAGCGCCTCCGGCCTCGAAGGCACGGGCCCTGATGTAGCCCTCGCCGACGTAGATCCCGGTACGGCGAAGGGCGCCCGCGACCTGGAACTCCCGCCGTGGTCGAAGGGCCGCTACGGCACCGCGATCGGCCGCGCCGTCCACGCCGTACTCCAGGTCGTCGACCTCTCCACCGGCGCCGGCCTCGAAGCCGCCGTGTCAACGCAGTGCCTGGCCGAAGGTGTCCTGGAGTACGCCGACGTCGTCACCGCGCTGGTGCGCTCGGCGTTGGCGTCGGACGTCGTACGACGAGCCGCCACCCGCGAACACTGGCGCGAGTCGTACGTCGGCACCGTCCAGCCCGACGGCACTGTCCTGGAGGGATTCGTCGACCTGATCTATCGCGAGGACGACGGCAGGCTCACGATCGTCGACTACAAGACCGACGCGATCCCCGCCGCGGCGCTGGACAGCCGGGTCGCGTACTACGCGCCCCAACTCCAGGCGTACGCACAGATCCTCCCGAACACCGGCCCGCCGGTCCTGCTGTTCCTCAACCCCGGCGCAGCCGTCGAGCGACGCCTCTAGCTTGCGCCGACGGCCGACGGGTCACCCGGCCAGGGACTCGCTCCTGGCCGGGTAACACCTCGATCCTAAGCGACAAGCCGTAATGCCAGTACGGCAACCAGCACCGATGACGCCAGCGCCGTCACCAAGCGTCCGAGCCGACCGGTCAGTACGCGTCCGAGCAGCGCACCACCGCCCGCGAGCAACAGTTGCCAACTCGCCGACGCGACGAACGCCGCCAGCACGAACACGATCCGCCCACCAACGCCTGCGACACCCGATCCGCCGAGCACCAGCGCGGCGAAGTAGATCATCGTCCACGGGTTGAGCATCGTCATCCCGAGCATCCCGAAGTACGCCGTCCACACCCCGACCGGCGTCTCCTGGTGCAACGCGACGATCCGCTGCTCGCGATACCGCCGTACCGCCCGGGCCGCGCCCATCACCGCAAGCCCGATCAGCACCACGACCGAGACCCACCGCAACGGTTCGACAATCGGCACCAGCAACGGAGCCAGCACCGAACCGGCACCCGCGGCCACCGCCGCGTACACCCCATCAGCCGAGGCAATCCCGAGCGCCGCGAACGCCCCGATCCGCAATGAACTCCGCGCGGTCAACGCCACCAAATAGGTCCCGACAGGCCCGACCGGCACAGCTACGCCATACCCAGCCAAGAGCCCCGCGACCACCACCCCGATCACAACGGACCGAGCATCGACCCCCAACGCCGACCCGCCTGCTGCTGAACCCGAGCCAAGAAGGCCACAGGTTCGGTCAGCAACAGTCCGTAGGTCGTAGTCATGCCGCAATCATCAACACCCGGCCCCCGCCCCTCAACCCAATTATGACCGGGCGTCGCCGGGCAGGCCGACTTGTCGGTGCTCGGACCTAGGATGCGGAGCCATGACGCGATATATGGAAGAGGACCTGCATGGCGCGGAGTTCCGCGAGTGCGATCTGACCGGGGCGCGCCTGATCGGCGTCGTCATGCAGGATGCCGTGATCGACGGGCTGATAACCAATCTCGTGGTGAACGGTGTGGAGGTCACCGAGTACGTGGAAGCAGAGCTCGACCGGCGTCATCCGGTGCGGGTACTGATCCGCTCCGAGGACCCTGCCGATCTGCGCGAGGCGGCGCGGCAGCTGCATGCGGACTGGGCCGCGACGATCGAGCGGATCCGCCGTACGCCCGGCATCGAGCGCCGCAGCGTGAACGACGAGTGGTCGGCCGTACAGACGATGCGCCACCTGGTCTTCGTCCACGACACGTGGTTCCGCCGCTGCTGTCTGGGCTCGAAGGAGCTGTTCACGCCGATGGGCATCGGGCCGGCCGTCGAGCCGCACCGTGAAGCGCATGGTCTTGACCTCTCGCTCGATCCGCCCCTCGACGAGATCGTGAGCGTCCGCGACGCTCAGGCCGCCGAGCTCGAGGCCTGGCTCGCCGAGGTCACCACCGCCCAGCTCGCAGCCCAGGCGCCGGTGCCCGACGACGATGTCTGGCCGCCGTACGCCCGGGGCCGCTCGGTGCAGCGATGCCTCCGCACAGTCCTCAGCGAAACCTTCGAACACCACGGCTTCTGCGTCCGTGACCTCGACCTGATCGAGACACAGGACGCCGAATAGTCCCGGCAACGCATTCAGCTCGGTGAACAAAGTCCGAGACGCGGAACTGAGCTTCAGGTCTCGCCGAGGCCGGCCTGGCGGGCCCTCACGATCGCGGTCGAGCGGTCGGGTACCTGGAGTTTGGTGAAGATGTTGGAGACGTGGTTCCGGACGGTCTTGAGGCTGATCATCAGCTCGTGCGCGATCGTGGCGTTGCCCTTTCCGGCGGCGACCATCTCCAGCACCTCGCGCTCGCGGTCGGTGAGCGATGGGAACGCCGCCGCGGTCGATCCGGTTCCGGTGGCGAAGTGGCTGATCACTCTGGCGGCGATCTCGGGGCCGAAGATGGCCTCGCCTGCGGCCGCGGCCTGGATCGCGCGGACGATCTCGTCCCTGTCCGCGCCCTTGAGCAGATAGCCGCGGGCTCCGGCGCGCATCGCAGCGAAGACCGAGTCGTCGTCTTCGAACATGGTCAGGACGACGACGGCGGTGCCCGACGTCTCCTGGCTGATCCGGCGGGTCGCCTCGATGCCGTCGAGGTCGGGCATCCGCAGGTCCATCAAGACCACGTCCGGATTGAGTTGGGAAGCAAGTTCGACAGCGCGGTGGCCGGTGGCCGCCTGACCGATGACCTCAAGGTCTTCGGCGTCGGCGATCATCAGCTCCAGCCCGCGCCGGAATGCGGGATGGTCGTCTGCGATGAGGATGCGGGTCACGGCACGAGCTCCACACCGGCATCCGCTCGCAACGGCAGGATGGCACGGACGACGAGACCGCCCGCGGGTCTGGCCGAGATGGTGCACGACCCGCCGAGTTCGGCGGCGCGCTCGGTCATCGACGTCCAGCCGACGCCGTCGCCGGCCGGTTCGACGATGCCGCGGCCGTTGTCGGACACAGTCACTGCCAGCCTTTCGTCCATGGTGAACTCGACTGTGCATCGGGTCGCTTCGGAGTGTCTGGCCACGTTGGTCATCGCCTCGGATGCGATCAGGAATGCCGCCACCTCGACGGCGGCGGGTAGGGGCGGTAGGGCCTCGGGGCTGTGCACCTGATAGCTCAGTGTGTCCGACGACAGTGAGGCGGCACGCTGCCGGATCGCACTGGCAAGGCCGACCTCGTCGATAGCTGGTGGCCGCAGGCCGTCGACGAGCCTGCGCACGTCGGTGATGGCGGCCCTGGTTTCGTGACGGATCTCGGCCAGCAGGGCGTTGCGCTCGGACTCCTCTGATCGGGTCTGAACCGCGTTGAGCTTGAGGACGATCGCGGCGAGCGAGGGTCCTACGCCGTCGTGCAGGTCGCGGCGCAGCCGCTTCCGCTCCTCTTCCTGGGCGGTGACGATCCGCGCCCGCGAGGCCTTCAACTCGGTGGCGAGTTGGGCCGCTCGGACGGTGACCGCGGCGTGCCGGGCCAGGTCCTCCAGCAGGGCTGTGTCGGCCGCCGACAACGTGCGGCCCGGCGGGACCTCGACGGCAAGGTCGCCGAGGTGATCGCCTCGATGGACCAGCGGGACCCGCATCACTCGCAAGCCGTTCGCCGTTGGCGGCGCCGAGTCCTCCAGCCAGACGCGGTCGACCTTGACTGCCTCGGCGACGGACGCAGTGATCGTGTCGACCACGTGAAGGGGGTCGGCCGAGTCCAGACTTGCGCCGAGCCTGCGCAGAGCCACCGTTGGATCTGAGCGATAGCCGAACACCCACCGCTCGATCCGCCGGCGCAGGAACTCGTACGCCGGGTGCACGGCGATCGCTACGACGCCCACGGCCAGCAGGCCGCCGGCCGTCGTGTTGCCGAACAGGCGGCCCGCGGCGAGCAGGAGCAGCGCATAGAGCGCGATCACCGCGATCACCAACGCGCCGTAGGTGAGGGTTCGGCTGAGTACCACCTGGATGTCGAACAAGCGATGTCGCAGGATCGCGACGCCGATCGTGACCGGCAGGGCGACTCCCCACAAGCCGAGAGCGACGTTGATCAGGGCCCGATTCTGGTCGAACAGGAAGTATGCAGCCCAGACGAAGCCAAGCGCGACCGGCAGGCTCGTCGCTCCCCACACGAGCCACAGCAACTGCAGGCGCCGCTCACCCGATGCGCGCCGCAGCCGGGCCCGCACCGAGACGAAGCTGCCCAGCAGGAGCAGGACGGTCAGCAGCAGGCCTACCACGCCCATCAGGCCCGACAACGGCTGAGGAAGCCACGGCAGGGGCGGGTCGGCGCCGTGGTGCTCAGCGCGAAAACCGCCGGCGTCTCCGGCTGCCCCGAGTAGAAAGGCGAGGACGCCGGCCAGCCCGACCCGCAGCCACGCCCGCCATCGCGGTGAGGCCAGGTGCCCGTCGGGAAGCAGGTACGCGATCAGCGCCAACCAGAGGAACAGGAACACCCAGCTACCGGCGCTGAGTTGGTCGACGACCAACTCGAAGTGGCTCGCGCCGTTGGTCCCAGGGTTCGGGAACGCGAGCAGGGCTCCCCAGAAGAGTCCGTGTGCGATGAGCAGCCACCCGATCAGACGCTGGCTCGCGCGTAACAGCACCAGTACGCCGACCGCGACCGGCACGGCGGACATCCCGAAGGCAATGACGGGACTCATGGTCAAAGTCTGGGTCGCGAGGCGCGCTGCGCCAAGCGGCCCGGGAATTGTTCCCGGGCCGACCGGGACACCTGGATCGTGCTGCCGGGTCGGCGGGCCGCTCAGGGTGAACGCGTCGGCGAAAGCCGCCGGCGTTCGGAGTGGAAGGAGCGGGACATGCCGCTCAGCAAGTTCGAAAGGTTGCTCCCGTGGAGCGGCGTCATCGCTGGTCTGTGCTGGATCGGGCACGAACTCCTCGCGAGGACCGACACCAGTGACGCCCCCGGAACGGCCTCGACGGCGGTCATCCACGACAACCTCGGCGTCAACTACGCCGCCGTGGGCTGCCTGGTGCTGATGGGGATCGCCCTGTTGTTCTTCGCCACGGCCATCCGGAATCTGCTCCGATCGAGCGAAGCCCGGGAAGCCACCTACTCCAGCATCACCTACAGCGGCTGGGTCGTGGTCGTCGCAGGCCTGGGGCAGATGGTCGTGTCGAGCTGGGCCATGATCAACGGGGCTGCCGACGCCAAGGACGACGCGGCTCTCCACGTGTTGAGCTACGTCGGGTATTTCGGATTCGCGGGTATGGGCATCGGCATCGCGACCGCCTTCCTCGCCACCGGCCTCGGTGGGATGCGCAACGCGGTGCTGCCCAAGTGGTTCGCAATCACGACCGTCGTGCTCGGCGCCTTGAGCGCACTGGGCAACGCCGGCGTCCCGCCTGGTGGACTTGTGAACTATCTGCTGCTGCCCTTCTGGCTGATCGCAGCCGCCGTGATCGTCGCCAGGCGCCAGAAGAACGCGTCCCGGCCGAGCCACCAGATGCAGCCGACTCCGTAAGCCGCCATCGATCACGTGGAGGAAGCCATGTCCCACCAGCAGTTCCTCGGAGGCAAGTAGCCGATGCCGCATGATTCGCCTCCGCTCAGTCGTTGGGTTGTGACAGAGAGTTTACGGAGAACGGCACCCTGGCGGAGGCGATGATTACAGGTTGTGGATAACGGGAAGTGACCCTGGCGTGCGGGTCGCCCGGAAGTCGCTACGATCTGCGGAAACAGTGTGTGAGGAACGTTCGAATGATGGTCCGCCCGCTGGCGGGTATGCCACCACGAGTGTGAGGGTGTGGCTCATGAACATCGGTACCCGGAAGATCGTCGTCGACGAGGCGATCGCGCAGTTACGGCTGTACGCCGAGTCGAACGGCGCCGTGCTGCAGTACTACGACGGGCTGCCGGGGATGACCACCGCCGGCGGCTCCGACCCGAACCGGATCACGCTCGACGACCTGGCCCGGACGATGGTGATCGGATCCGACCTGCGCGCGGCGGACATCCCATGGCTGATCGAGGTCGACGTCGAGAAGGAACTGGCCGCGATCCCGCTGGACGCGCGGCTCGAGGACGCGGCGCCGGGCAGCGCGCTGTTCGACGCCGCGATGGCGCTGGACGACAAATTCACCGGTCACCGCGGGTTCGGGCACGCGAAGAAGTCGAAGCTGCTGCACCTCAAGCGGCCGTACCTGTACCCGGTGACCGACAGCTTCATCCGGATGACGTACGGCACGTCGGCAGCCGGTTCCGCGTTCCTGGCCGCCGTCCGCGACGACCTGGTGAACCCGGCCAACGTCCGTGACTTCAAGCTGCTCCAGGTCCGCCTGATCGCGGAGCCGGCGACCAGCGCCGCCCGGCTGCTCGGCGAGGTGCCGACGCTCCGCCTGCTCGACATCCTGGCCTCCCTGCTGGGCGAGGCGAAGTAGCTAGAGGATCCCGAGCCGCGCCAGCGGCTCGACCAGCTCGCGCTCCTCGTAGGACAGGTGCGAGAGCAACGTGTCGTCGAGCAGGTCCACGGCTGCTCGCAGACCGTCGATGCTGCCTGAGCCGTCAACGAGGGCCACCAGCGCCTTGTCGACACCCTCGAGGACGTCGTGGATGATCTTGTGCTCCTCCTGCAGCCTGTCCACGACCGGAACGAGCGCAGGGTCCGCCCGGCGCAGTTGCGGGAACAGCGCTGCGTCCTCCAGCGAGTGGTGCGTCGTGACCAGTCGGCAGTACGACTCGCAGTACGTTCCCAGCGTCCAGTTGTTCTGGCGCATGGTCATCGTGTTGATGTGTGACCGCGCTGCACCGACCCCTAGCGTTCCTGCGGCGACCTGCTCCACCAGGTCGCGCACCTGCTCAAGCTCAGCGCGCAGGTGGTCGTGTACGTCGACCAGATGCTGACCGGACTGGAGCTGGTACGGCGTGTACGTCCGCGTCGGGTCCTGCGCCGGACCAGTCGGCCGCTCCGACTCGTCCAATAGCTGTACGGCGCTACGCCGCACAGCCGGAGGTGGTGTGGGCACAACACCAAAACCAGCCCCCGCAGGTGCCGCAGGAACAGCAGCTCCAGAGCGCGCTACCTCCACCGCCTCACGTACGCCGGCCGCGACCTCAGCGAACCGCCTGATGTCGTCGGGGTTGTCCGAGGCAAGGATGTACGTACTCATGCCCTCCCCGAGCGTCAACTCGGTCAGCTGGTCGATCCACAGCTCCTCCGGTCCCTGCAGGAACCCACCGCTGCCACTGAAGCGCCCAGCGATGTTGTAGAGCCGCCGTACCGCTGCAGGATCCCTGCCGGCGTCTACAGCCGCCTCGTCGATCACCTTGTTCATCGCGGCGAGCTCATCCGGCCCGGCGTACCCACTGCTCGGCAGCCAGCCCTCGGCGAGTCGCCCTGTCAGTGCCAGCATCCGGGGCTTGTAAGCACCGAGCCAGATCGACACGTCATGCGCAGGCGCCGGGCCGCGTTTCGCACCGGCCACCGTGTAGTGCTTGCCGGCCAGCCGGATCCCACCGCCACCAGGCGTCCAGACCTCGCGCATGATCGCGATGGCCTCCTCCAGCGCGGTGATGCTCTGCCCGGTCGTCAACCGCGGCCCGGCGTTCGCCGCAACGGCGTCCAGGAACCCACCGGCGCCCAGGCCGAGCTCAACCCGCCCACCGGTGATCAGGTCGAGCGTCGCGACGCTCCGCGCGAGCACGACCGGATGCCGCAGCGGGAGGTTGGCGACGTTCGTGGTCACCTTGATCCGCTGGGTCTGGGCGGCGACCACGGACAGCAGCGTCCACGCGTCCATCAGTCTGGGCTGGTACGGATGGTCCTGGAAGCTCACCAGATCCAGCCCGACCTGCTCGGTCAGCTGGGCCAGGGCGATCACGCGGTCCGGGGCGTCGACCGCCGGGGTCAGGAACGTTCCGAAGACCAGCTCGTGGCCGTAGTCCATGGTTCACCTTCACCTGTCGAAGTTGGCTCGCGAGCAAAACTACTTCGCTAGACAAATAATCTCAACCACAGAACATCTATTGCCAGACGAGCAATCCGAGCGCCTCGGCCGGACACCGCAGCGAGCGTCTTGTCCGGGCAACGCAGCGAGCGCTTCCAGCGCCCGACACATGCCCTGCGGCGGCCCACACTCCTGCGACACCCGGTACGCCTCCACCCCAATCTCCGGCGCGTCCTGAAGCCACCCCTGGAGCTCTGACGTACTCGAACTCCTCCAACACGTATCGCAAGTCCAGCTTGGCCGGGCACCGCGCACAAGTGGCCTGCCGAACGCTTGTTGGCGTTCGCCCTGGGTACCGGTCCCGCACCACGGGGATATGAGGCGGCGCTGGGGACCGTCGGCCAGGGATCCTCGCGATCGGCGGCCGCGGATCGCGGATCCACACGTGCGATCGGACTGGAGTTCTGATGGGTACCGTCCTGACCATCGTGATCATCGTCGTCGTGCTACTCGCGGCGGCCGCCCTGTTCTACCTGTACCAGCGCAGACGTTCCGGCGAACTGCGCGACCGGTTCGGGCCGGAGTACGAACGCACCGTCGAGGAGTCGGGCGATCGTCGTAGCGCCGAGCGTGAGCTCCGCGGCCGGCAGCGCCGCGTGTCACGGTTGGAGATCACGCCGCTACCACAGGCGTCCGCGGCGATGTACCGGGCCGAGTGGGCCGAGGTACAGCAGAGCTTCGTCGACCGGCCGGCCGGAGCGGTCGCGGACGCCGACCAGCTGGTACTGCGGATGATGCGCGAGTCCGGCTACCCGGTCGACGAGTTCGACCAGCGGGTCGACGACATCTCGGTCGAGCACCCGGAGGTCGCCGCGCACTACCGCGAGGGACACCGGGTCGCCGTCGCACAAGCACGCGGCGAAGCCGACACCGAGGACCTGCGGCGCGCAGTCACCGCGTACCGCCACCTGGTCGATGCCCTGCTCGACGACAGCCAGACCACGCCCCGTGCGCGGCACCCGCGCCGGACCGACACCAAGGAGCAACGATGACCACGTCCGACCGTCACAACGTCCCCCTGGACGACGACCGCACGATGACCGACGACGACCTCGAGAACGACCCCGACCTGGGCGGCGGCCGGGACGCGCGTGACGACGGCCGCGACCTCGGCGGCGACCGGGACCTCGGCGACCGGAACCTCGGCGACGAGGGCAACGACCTGGGCGGCGGGGTCAACGACCTGGACGACCGCGACCTGGACAACGACGACCGTGACCGTGGCGACGAGCGTACGACGGCCACCGCGAAGCACGCGTCGGCCGTCGACGAGCCGTTGGTCGCCGAGGACTCGGCCGTTGACTACCGGGCCCGCTGGGAGGTCATCCAGCAAGGGTTTGTCGACAATCCGCGCAACGCCGTCAGCGAGGCAGACAAGCTCGTCGACGACGTGCTCAAGCATCTGGCCGACGGTTTCGACCGCCAGCACCAGGACCTCGAGCAGCAGTGGTCGAGCGGCGAGCCCTCGACCGAGGATCTCCGCTCGGCGCTCCAGCGCTACCGCGCGTTCTTCCAGCGTCTGCTGACGTTGTGAGCTCGGGGTGGGGGGGGGGGGGGGGGGGGGGTGCACAACCCCAAGGCCTTCATAAACAGATACTGCCTTGTGGGGGGAGGACCTGA
>NZ_JBVIKS010000004.1:0-86067 GCF_055580825.1 Kribbella sp. NPDC031520 | reverse complement strand
TGGGGGAAAGGAAACCCCCCCCCGCGGAACGTCCCCGGCCCAGCCGCTGCCCACCCCGTGTTTCCCTCCCTTCTTTGGGTGGTGGGGGGTCGGGGGGTCCCACCCCCCCCCCCCCCCCCCACCCCGTTGGTTGCCTACGGCACGATGTTCTGGTTCAGGTGGAACACGTTGTCCGGGTCGTACTGGCGCTTCACGTCGGCGAGCCGGTCGTAGTTCTGCCGGTAGTTCTCGCGGATCCGGCCCTGGTCGTCGCCGGCCATGAAGTTGATGTAGCCGCCGGCCTCGGAGTGCGGCGCGACGTCGTCGTAGTACGAACGTACCCACTCGATGTTGGCGTCGTTGTCGGCCGGGTCCGGCCACATCCCGGCGATCACGGTGGCGTAGTTCGCGTCCCGGTAGGCGAACGCGGTCGCGTCCGCGGTGACCCGGTGGCAGGCGCCGTTGATCGGGTAGATGTGGATGGTCGAGTTCACAGTGGGCAGCTTGGGTGCGTGCCGCAGGTGCGCCTGGATCGCCTCGTCGGTCAACTCGGTGACGAAGTTCGCCTTCCAGTAGTGCTGCAGCCCGGGCGGTACGAGCGCGTCGAACGCACTGTTCAGCGCCGGGTACGGCATCGGCCCGACCATCTCCGCGACCACCGGCGCGAACTCACGGAACTTCGAGATCTGCGTCTCGCCCTCGTCCAGGTCGCCCGCCCAGCAGCCGACGATCGCCGCGAACGGCTCGCCGTGCCGGTTCTCCGGGATGAACGGCAGCGGCGGCGCGATCTGGAACGCCGGGAACCCGCCGAGCTGCTCCGGCGCGTCCTTGATCAGCTCGCGGAACCCGGTCAGTACGGCGGTCGCGTCGGACAGCTCGAAGAACATCGGGCCGCCGTAGATTGTCGACAATGGGGCGAGCCGGTACTCCAGCGCCGTCACCACACCGAAGTTGCCGCCACCCCCGCGCAGCGCCCAGAACAGATCCTCGTTCTCCTTCTCGCTGGCGATCAGGAACTTCCCGTCCGCCGTCACCACGTCGGCCGAGACGAGGTTGTCGCAGGACAGGCCGAGCCCGCGCGCGAGGTACCCGATCCCGCCGCCGAGGGTCAGCCCGCCGACACCGGTTGTGGAGATGATCCCGCCGGTGGTCGCCAGCCCGAACGCGTGCGTCGCCGCGTTGAAGTCGCCCCAGGTCGCGCCGCCGCCGGCCCGCGCGGTCCGGTTCACCGGGTCGACGCGCACGTTGCGCATCGGGCTCAGGTCGATGACGAGCCCGTCGTCGACCGTGCCGAACCCCGGCACGCTGTGACCGCCGCCGCGGACCGCGATCTCGAGGTCGTTCTTCCGCGCGTAGTCGATCGCCGCCATCACGTCGCCGGCGTTCTCACACCGAACGATCACCTGCGGCCGCTTGTCGTGCATCCAGTTGTTGACCCGGCGCGCCGCGTCGTACCCGTCGTCACCTACGGTGAGGACCTCTCCGCGGGTGGCTTCCCGCAGGTTCTCGATCATGTGCCCGCTCCCCTGTGCAAGTTTCCGTCGCAGATCGGCGTACGCGCACAGCGCACACCGCGCAGACCGGTGGTCACCGTCGAGCGCAGCGCGCGGACCTCACCCCAGAGAGCGTCCGAAACCCCCGACGAGCAGCCGGCCCTCCCCCAGACCCGCTCGTTCTCCTTGAATCTCCCAAGCCGAACGGATTTCGTCAATCCCGAATGTCAAAGCGGGCCGAACCGCTCCGACCAGGAGGCAAACACCGAGGAGGACATCATGCGGAAGATCATGTACTACGTGCACCAGTCGCTCGACGGCTTCATCGAGGGACCGAACGGCGAGTTCGACTGGGCTCAGCTCGGCCCGGAGCTGGGCGCCTACTCGATGAGCCTGACCGAGCGCGCGGACCTTTTCCTGTACGGGCGGACCGTCTGGGAAATGATGTCGTCGTACTGGCCGAACGCCGAGGCGATGAACCCGGACCAGCACGCGACCGAGTTCGCACCGGTCTGGCGGCGGACGCCGAAGGTCGTATTGTCGACAACCCTGCAATCCGCCGAATGGAACACCCGGATCATCCGCTCCGCCGACGAGCTGGCCGCGATCAAGGAGCAGCCGGGCAAGGACATCCTGCTGACCGGGAGCTCGAGCGTCGCCGCGGCGCTGACCGCGCGGGGACTGCTCGACGAGTACCACGTGATCGTGCATCCGGTGGTCCTCGGCGGCGGCAAGCCCGTCTACCAGCCGACCGGCCGGCACACGCTGCAGCTTGTCGACAATCGTACTTTCGACAATCGGACAGTCCTGCTGCGTCACGACCTGGTCTGATCAGTGGCCGCGGCGGCCAACGCGTTCGCGACCGCGGCGACCGCAGGAGTTCGGGTACGGCGGGTCAGCAGGAAGACGGCCCGCCCGACCTCGCCCTCGGCGGGCAGCCGTACGGCGACACCCGGCGCACCCGCACCGACGACCAGGTCCGGCAGCAGCGCGCCCGCGCCCGTCGTACGGACGAGCTCCAGCAGGATCAGGAAGTCGTCCGAGCTGTAGCGGATGTCCGGTTCGAACCCGCCGAGCTCACGGCAGACGCGGACATGCATCTCGCGATGACCGGTACCGGGCTGACACGCCGCCCACGGCAGCTCGGCAAGTTGCCGCATATGCACCCGATCGGACGCGGCCAGCGGATGGTCCGCCGGCAGGATCACCCGGATGTGTTCGCGCAGCAGCTGCTCACGGCGCAGATCGGTGTGCACGGCGCGCGGCTGGCCGTCGTACTCGTCGCCGACCATCACGTCCAGCTGCTGCAACCGCAGCGCGGGCGCGGCCTGCTCCACTTCCAATTCGGCGGCCTCGACGCGGATGTCGGGATGCGTCGCCGCGAGACTGCGGATCGCCGGCGCCACGACCCGGATGAACGCGGACTGGAAGGACGCGATCCGTACCACCCCCGCGACCCTTCCCGCCGCGACCGCGGCCAGCTCCGCCTCGGCCGCTTCGACGCCGTCGAGCAGCACGGTCGCGTGTCGGACCAGTACCTCGCCGGCCGCAGTCAGCCGTACGTTGCGCCCGATCCGTTCGAGCAACGGCGTACCCGCCTCACGCTCCAGAACCGCCAACTGTTGCGAGATCGCGCTGGGCGAGTAGCCGAGTGCACGAGCCGCTCCGTGAACCGTGCCGCGACCGTGGACCTCGCGGAGCAACCGCAGCCGATGCAGATCCATCATCCGTTCAGCTTAGCTTCACAATGCTGTCCGAGAACCCGTGATGGACGTGAACGGTTCACTGGTCCGACCATCGATGTCGTGGGACGCCTCTTCTGCCTTCTTTCCGCCGCCGCGTTCGGGGTCATGGCCGTGTTCGGCAAGCTCGCGTACGACGCGGGCGTGACCGTCGACGCGCTGCTCCTCGTCCGGTTCGGGCTGGCCGCCGTGCTCCTGCTCGGCCTCGCGCTCGCCCGCGGCACGCTCCGCAGCCTGCCGCGCCGGGTCGTCGTCACCGGCCTCGCGATGGGCGCGGTCGGGTACGCAGCACAGTCGACGTTGTACTTCTCCGCGCTGGCCCGGATCGACGCGTCGCTGGTCGCGCTGATCCTCTACCTGTACCCGGTCCTCGTCATGGGTACGTCGATCGCGCTCCGCCGCGAGCCCGCCTCGCGCCGGCGGGTGGCGGCGCTGGTGATCGCACTGCTCGGGATCGGCCTGGTGCTCAGCGGCGCGATGTCCGGGCACTTCAACTGGTCCGGCGTTCTGCTGGCGTTGGGTGCACCAATCGTCTACACCGGGTACATCCTGGTCGGCGACTCGGTCGACGTACAGCCGCTCGCACTCACCGCGCTGGTATGCACCGGCGCCTTCGGAACCTTTGTTTTACTGGGGTTTCTGCGCGGCGGAACCGACTTCAGCTTCGCGCCGATCGGCTGGCTGTGGCTGGCGGCCGTCGCGTTGATCAGTACAGTCGCCGCGATCCTGTTCTTCTTCGCGGGCATGGCGCGCGTGGGCCCGTCGGTGGCGTCGATCCTGTCGATCTTCGAGCCGGTCGTCACGGTCGTCGCCGCGGCCACGGTGTTTAGCGAGCACCTCACGGCGATGCAGTGGCTCGGCGGAGCGTTCGTACTGTCCGCGGTGCTCGTGGTGCAATGGCCCCGCCGTTCACGGCTTGCGCGCGCTGACCGCGTACATCGTGAGGGACATGTGGAAGGCGCCGCGCTCAGCCGCGTCCCCTAGCGTCTTGGCGAACGCCTCCGCCTCGGCGCCGGTGATCACGCCGGCCCGCGCCGCGGTCGTGTGCATCATGCCGACGAAGCCGGTGGTCGCGCCCTCCTGCGGCTCGATCCAGGTCGCGGCCGTCTCCCCGGTGATCTCGAGACCGGCGTCGACAAGCAGTCCGCGGAGCCGGCGGCCGGAGTACGGGTTGGCCATCTCGCCGCGGAAGTAGCCGGTCATGCGCTGCAGTACGTCGGGATCGGCCGGGTGGATGATCGACGTACCCCAGTCGGTGTCGATCAGCACAATCCGCCCGCCCGGCCCCAGCACCCGCGCCATCTCGGTCGCCGCGGCGGCCGGATCGTCAACGTGCTGCAGGACCCGCTCGCACCGCAGCACGTCGACAGACGCATCCTCAAACGGCAACGCCTCGGCCTGACCGTCGACGTACTCAACCCCGGCTCCGGCGGCAGGCCGTACCGCTTCGACCCCGGCAGCGGGGTCCGCGTCAGCCCGACTGGCACGCCGTACCGCCTCCGCCCCGGCAGCAGGGCCTGCCTCAGCCCGAGCGGCACGCCGTGCTGCCTCGGCGCGGAGGCCGGGGCTGGGCTCGACGCCGATCGCGCGGGCACCGTACGCCGCGAACGCGAGCACGTCCTCGCCAGTACCCGAGCCGACGTCGACCGCGGTCTCCCCCGGCGCCGGCGCAAGCTGCTCGAGCGCCCACGCCTTCAACGTCCGTACGGCGGGCCGCCCGGCCATCTGATCCAGTACGAACGCCTGACGCTCGACGTTCTGGTCCGCCACCTGCGCGGCGCGGAAGCTCCCGAGCTCTGTGACGAACCCAGGCCCACCCGATCTCTCGGTCATACCGATCCCCCTTCAGTACGCCGAGCGTAACGCCGGACAGGCCCAGGTCCGGATCATCGCACCGGCTCCCAGTCGTCATTCGACATTCGGACGATCGCCCACCCCACCGCGGCGAATCCAACTGCCTGCAGTCCCCACCCGACCAGGTCCAGCGTGTGGCTGCTGACGATGACCGCGGCAACGAAGTGGATCGGCTGCGAGACGGCGACGGCGATCGCCGCCCACCGCGGGCCGACGTGTGCCCGCCACATCGCAACACCGAGCAGTACCGTGCCGAGGACGTGACCGATCACGAAGACGAAACCGGCCAGATTCATCGAGCCGTGCGTGATGCCGACTGCCTTCGTGATCACCGCCGGATCGAGTCCCGCTTTACCCGCGGACCAGGTGAACGCGTCGCTCGAAGCCGTCCAGGGTAGCGACAGATACCCCGGGATCACCAGGAACAACGCGACCGCGGTCAACCACGGCGTACCGCGGCGGGCGAGCCGGCCGACGAAGTAGACCCCCGGCACCAGCGTCAGGACCGCGATGTAGGCCAGCCAGAGCACCAACGAACTGCGGTCCAGATTGTTGACAATCCTATTGACGATTGTCGACACATCATCGGTCGTGTTGTACGGCAGGAAGTAGCGCAGCAACGCCACCGCCGCAGGACCGATCGGCAGGATCACCGCCGCCACCCACCGCCACACGGGCCGGATGTCCGCGCGGGTCGTCGTACGACCGAGTGTCTCGGTCATCGCGCACCTGCCAGCTCACGCTTCGGCAGCAGTACGGCGATCACGCCGACGACCGTGGCGGCGACCCCGACACCGGCCGCGACCACCGCGGCAGCGGGTACACCGTCCGCGAAGAACGCCGGTACCGCGAGCAGCGCCGACGCCAGGCGCAGCGTGATCAGCGGCGCGAGCGCCCACCGCCGCCCGCTCCACGCGAATCCGACCAGCACGAGACTGATCAGCCCGACGACCGCGGACCCGATCGCGATGCTCATCGGCGGGTGCTCCCCGTCGGTGACGAGCGGCGTGGCGACATCGGCGAGCGCAAGCAGCCCGAGCAGTACCAGCCCGAATTTGTACATCTCCCTACCCCCTTGGCTTGGTTGCCTTTGGTGTGGTTGCCGCTCCACCGTCGCCGTCGGTGGCCGCTCAGCGCTTGGGGTCCTGGTCCCGCGGGTGCGGGCAGTTCCCCGCCCGGTCCGGGATCCCGATCCCGAGACGCCGGGAACGTTCCGGGCGCACACTGCCGGTATGACAACGTCCCGGAACCGCCGCGGCCTGGCCGGCGCGCTCGCTGCGCTGGTCGTCGTCGAGGTGGTGTTCGCGGTCGCGTACGGCGTCTCGATCGGCTGGGGCTGGCACGAGCTCATCGACAACTTCGTCGTGACCAACGGGCTGATGGGCCTGACCTTCGGCCTCTGCGGTGCGGTCATCGCCTGGCACCGGCCGGCCAACCCCATCGGCTGGCTGTTCCTCGCTGACGGGATCGGCCACGCGACAACACCGGCCGCCGACGCGCTCGCACACGCGCACGTACTGCACTCGCACGTCGCGGAGCGGGTACTCGTCACGATCTCGGTGACCGCCTGGCCGTGGTCGATCGGGCTGTTCCTACCGCTCGCACTGCTGCTGTTCCCGAACGGCCGGCTGCTGTCTCGGCGCTGGCGGTGGGCCGCGATCGGGATCATCGCGACGTCACCACTGTTCGTCCTGGAGATGGCCGGCAGCGGGGAGCCGATCTCGCCCGGCGTACCACGCGCATTGTTGACAATCCGACACTACGATTCGCTCCAGCCGCTGTGGACCGCGACCGAGGTCCGCAACCTAATCGCGATCCTGATCGCCCTGGTCTGCCTCGCGATCCGCTACCGCCGCGCCGACGAAACGGGCCGCCGGCAACTGCTGTGGTTGCTACTGGCATCGGTGATCGCGCTGCTGTTCGTCACCCCGTGGGCGTTCGTCGCCGGTACGCCGATCCTCGTCCTGCTGGCGATTCCGCTGATCCCGATCTCGGTCGCGGTAGCGATCGTCCGCTACCAGCTCCTCGACATCCGCCTGGTCGTGTCGCGCGCGCTGACCTGGGCCTTGCTGTCATTGGTTGCCATCGGCATCTACGCGGCGCTGGTCGCACTGCTCGACTCGTTCATCGCCTCCCAGGTCGGCCGCTCGGCGGCGGTGACGGTCGTCGTCGCGTTGATCATCGCGCCGGTACTGCCACGGCTCCAGCAACTGGTCGACCGTGCCTTGTACGGCGACCGCAACAACCCGGCCCGCGTCGCCTCCCGCGTCGGCGAACAACTGTCGGCGGGCCTCCCCGGAGTAGTAAGAGCCATCCGCTCCGGCCTACGCCTGCCATACGTCGCACTGGTCATCGACGGCGTGATCACCGCCTCAGACACCGCCACCGCACCACCCCCACCTCCCTCCAACGAAACCGCCGCGCGTCCCGTGGTATCTCTCGAGTTGACCTACGGCGGGGACGTTGTCGGCGTGCTCGAGGTCGGCGTGCGGTCGGGTGAGTCCGGTTTGTCGGCGGCGGATCGCAGTGTGCTCGGGTTGGTCGCCGTACCGCTGGCGGCCGCCGTACACGCAACACGTCTGTCCGCGGAACTGCAGGCGTCGCGGGAGCAGCTGGTGTCGGCGCGCGAGGAGGAACGACGACGGCTGCGGCGCGACCTGCACGACGGGTTGGGCCCAACGCTGACGGGCGTCGCATTCTCCGCGGATGCGGCGGCCAACCTGATCACGACAGACACGCCGCGGGCCGTCGAGTTGCTCGCGCGGTTGCGCGCCGACACCCGCGCGGCGATCACCGACGTACGGCGTCTCGTCGACGACCTGCGCCCGCCCGCGCTGGACGAGCTCGGACTGATCGGCGCACTGCGGCAACGCGCCGACCAGATGTCGTTCCGCGCCGACGGCAGCGCGATCCGCGTCGTGGTCGACGCCGAGGGGTTGCCGGCGTTGCCCGCCGCGCTGGAGGTCGCCGCGTACCGGATCGCCACGGAGGCGCTGACCAACGTCGTACGGCACTCACGCGCGACGTCCGCCGTACTGACGCTGCGATGCGCGACCGGCCTGGACATCGAGGTCGCCGACGACGGCCCACCAACCTCCAACTGGCACCCAGGAGTAGGCCTACAAGCCATGCAAGAACGAGCAGCCGAACTAGGCGGCACCTTCCAAGCCGGCCCAACTCCCCACGGCGGCCTGGTCCAAGCCCACTTCCCCCTCCCCCACCACACGCCGACCACGCCCACCCAACACGCGCAGGACAGCCCCCGACCTACACCCGCCTCCCCCACAAACGCACCGCCACCCCTCACCTCTCCCACAAACACCCCACCCGCGCCGGTCTCTCCCGCAGGCACCCCACCCGCATCCGCCTTACCCGCAGACGCCCCGCCAGCCCTCGCCTCTCCCATGGACGCTCGTCTGAATGCTGGCGCCCGCGACGACGCCGGTGTGGATGCCGGCGCTCACGCCGACGACGACTCCTTGGAGGTGCGGTGATTCGTGTTGTGTTGGCCGACGATCACCCGGTCGTACGTGCCGGGTTGGCGGCATTGCTGAGCTCCCTGCCCGGCATCGAGGTGGTCGGCGTAGCCGCGACCGGTCGCGAAGCAGTACGCGAAGTCGTCACCACCCGCCCCGACGTCGCCGTACTCGATCTGCAGATGCCCGACCTCGACGGATTCGCCGCGACCCGCGAGCTGGCTCGCTCCGCGCCCGAGGTCGCCGTACTCGTGCTGACCATGTTCGAGGACGACGACTCGGTCTTCGCCGCGATGCGCGCTGGCGCCCGCGGCTACCTAGTCAAAGGCGCCGAACAGGAGGAGATCGCCCGCGCGATCCGCGCCGTCGCAGCCGGCGAGGCCATCTTCGGCCCCGGGGTCGCCCGCCGCGTACTCACGTTCTTCGCCGCCCCGCCGCCCGCCGACCCGTTCCCCGAACTCACCACCCGCGAACGCGAGATCCTCGACCTCCTCGCCGCCGGCCTCTCCAACCAGGCGATCGCCGCCCGCCTCGACCTGGCCCCGAAGACCGTGGCGAACAACGTCTCCGCCATCTTCACCAAACTAGGCACCGCCGACCGATCCACCGCCATCATCCAGGCCCGCAACGCCGGCCTCGGCGTACCGAAGGACGGGTAGTCCTCCTCGATCCCAACGCGCCCTGAAGCGCAGCCGACCGACCCGCAACTACACGTCCGTCCGCGCGCCGATCGCCTTCATGTACCGATTGCCGACAATCCGCAGATGTTCGACGAGCCCCGGCGGGCCGTCGACCTGGAAGTCGAGGCCGAGCATGCCGATGTAGACCGCGATCAGTTCGTACGAGTCGGCGCCGGTGACCAGGACGCTGGTGTTCTCGTCGACCGACTCGACGATGCCGACGGCGGCGTGGATCCGGGACAGAACCTCCTGCGCGGGCGCGTACACGGTGATCCGGGCGTGCACCTTCCAGCCGGCCGACGCGACGTCGCGCAGTACGAAGTCGGCGTACTCGTTGTCCTTCATCGGACGCGGTTGATACCGGCGCCCCGTTGCCATCCGCAACGACATCCAGTCGACCCGGTACGTGTGCCAGGCGCCCTGCTCGTCCCGCGCGACGAGATGCCAGTACCCGTGCCAGCTCACCAGCCGGTACGGCTCCACCAGGATCGGCAGGTCCTGCGTCGTACTCGATCCCGCCTTGTACAGCGAGTCCTCCGACGGTACGGCGTACTCGAACCGGAGGTAGTGCTCGTCGCGGATACATGCGGCGATTGTTGACAATAGGATTGTGTCGATCTCGGGCGGATCGACGTTCGACCGGGTGTTGTCGGGTCCCTTGTCCATCGCGTTGTTGATCGCCTTGACCTGACGTTGCAGCCGGTGCGGCAGCACCTGCTCGAGCTTGGTCAGCGCGCGCACGCTGCTCTCCGCCATCCCGACGACGCCGGCACCGGTCCGCAGACCGACGGCGACCGCGACCGCCTCCTCGTCGTCGAGCAGCAGCGGCGGGAGCTTCGCGCCGACGCCGAGCTGGTAGTGACCGGCCGGCCCGCGGGTCGCGTCGACCGGGTACCCGAGCTCGCGCAGCCGGTCGATGTCGTTGCGCACCGTCCGGGTCGTCACCTCGAGCCGCTCGGCCAGTTCGGCACCGGTCCAGGCCGGGCGGGTCTGGAGCAGCGCGAGGAGGCTGAGCAGGCGCTGCGAAGTTTCCAGCACATCAATCTCCTAATTAGGAATCTAATGTTCCTATACGGATTCTACGGTAAAGCCATGAACACGAACGAGAGCATCCGGCCCTTCACCGTCACGATCGACCAGGCCGACCTGGACGACCTGCTTCAGAGGCTCGAGCGGACCCGGCTCCCGGAGGCCGCGCCCGGCGACGACTGGAACTACGGCACCCCGAACCACTACCTCCAGGAGATGGTCGACCACTGGCAGAACGGGTTCGACTGGCGGGCGCAGGAGGCCCGGATGAACGAGTTCCCGCACTACCTGACCGAGATCGACGGGCAGACCGTGCACTTCATCCACGTACCGTCCAAGGTCGAGGGCGCGACCCCGCTGCTGCTCACCCACACCTACCCGGGTTCGTTCGTCGACTTCCTCGACATGATCGGCCCGCTGACCGACCCTGAGGCGTACGGCGGCTCGCCCGAGGACGCGTTCTCGGTCGTCGTACCGTCGATCCCCGGCTTCGGGTTCAGTACGCCGCTGGTCGACCGCGGCTGGACGATGGCCCGGGTCGCGCGGACCTTCGACACGCTGATGCGGCGGCTCGGGTACGACTCGTACGGCGCGCACGGCTCGGACGGCGGCGCGATGGTGGCCCGCGAGCTCGGCGTACTCAACCCCGAGGGCTTCCTTGGACTGCACGTCCTGCAGCTGTTCTCGTTCCCGTCGGGCGACCCGGCGGAGTTCGAGAAGTTCACGCCCGAGGACTACGCGGCACTCGAGCACCTGAAGTGGTTCCAGTCGGTCGGCGGGTACAACGCGATCAACTCGACCCGCCCACAGACCGTTGCCGTCGGCATCTCCGACTCCCCCGTCGGTCAGCTGGCCTGGAACGAACTCTTCAACAACTTCGGCAACGGCACCAGCCTGGTCACCCGCGACCAGATCCTCACCGAGGTCTCCCTGTACTGGTTCACCAACACCTCAGCCGCCGCCGGCCGCTACCACTACGAGGAAGCCAACGCCGGCACCGAACCCCAACAGAACCACGCCCCCACCGGCGTAGCAGTCTTCGCCGACGACTTCAAAACAATCCGCCCTCTGGCAGAACGCGACAACACCAACATCATCCACTGGTCCAACTTCTCCAAGGGCGGCCACTTCGCCTCCCTCGAACGCCCCGAAGACGTAACCGCCGACCTCCGCACCTTCTTCCGCAACCTCTGACCACCCCGAAAGGCCGGCCCACCCGGGCCGGCCTTTCACTTGCCCATGTCGATGGTGCCGACCTGGCAACCGGCTACTCCCGCGAAACCGACCCCTCATGACCACGCCGAAGAAATCGCCCTTACCAAGATTTCCGCAGGCGACACCCGGCTCCGCCAGGCCACCATCTATTCGAGCCTCGAACCCCAGCAAGCGAGCCTCGCGGCCTAGAACCTGCACCGACCTAACCTTCGATGCCGACATTCGCCGAGTTGTCCTAGCGTGGCGAGAAGCCCGCGATCTTCGTCCACTGCGAAGGTACTGAGATCCTTGAGGCAGCCGGAGCTGAAAGTGGCAGAGCTTGTACGAGCGTGCGAACAAGGTCCGACTGATCAACGCGCATCTCGGGCGCGATTGACCGTGGACGCCTGAGACGGGTTGACTATCAGCTAACCCGTCGACGGATCGGCACGGCTCGTTGCACTAAGGGCACGCGACTTCGGTCCGTTGATCTGGTAGACATCAGACTGTGATGGCCTCGTTCGACGGAGAGCTTCGAGATGCTGCAATGTCGTGGCTTGCTCAACGCGGCGACCGGCTACTGACATCCGCCGAACTGGCAACCTTCGAGTTCCATGGCCGGCGGATCTCGCTGATGGATCCGCAGCGTGGCATCCGAAAGCCAGCAGTCCTAGACGCCGCCCTCTCATTCCGTACGACGTACACAGCTCCTGGTCGGACGCCACCGTACGCCGATCAGGCCGGGGCAGACGGCTTCCTCCGATACAAGTATCGCGGAGACGACCCAAACCACCCTGAGAACATTGCGATGAGGCGTTGCTTCGAGCGGCAACTTCCCCTCATCTGGTTCCTCGGCATCGACTCTGGGCGCTACATCCCTCAGTTCCCCGTCTACTTGGTTGAAGACGAACCCGACAGATTGCAGTTCGTCGTAGCCGTCGACCCGGTGCAGCGCTACCTGCCGCGAGGTGACGAGGCCACCGAGGACAGCCGGGAATACGCTGAGCGGCTGACGAAACGCCGGATACATCAGCCCGTCTTCCGTGCCCGAGTCCTGCAGGCATACGCCCAGCAATGCGCAGTCTGCCACCTGAAGCATATCGATCTGCTCGACGCAGCACATATCCTGCCGGACGCACATCCGCTCGGACGGCCAGTGGTCCCAAACGGCCTTGCATTGTGCAAGATCCATCACGCCGCGTTCGATCGCAACATCCTCGGCGTCAGGCCCGATCTCGTCGTCGAGATACGCCCGGACGTCCTCGGCGAGATCGACGGGCCGATGCTGAAGCATGGACTGCAGGAGATGAACGGAATCCGCTTGTCCGCGCCACGGGCATTGAGAGCTCGACCCGCAAAAGACAATCTCGAAGAGCGATACGAGGTTTTCAAGACGGCAAGCTGAAGCCCGACCGGGACGGCGCCAGCGGCCGTTCTCTAAACCTGTCTCGGGCGGCCGCAATGCGTACCTGGTCAGTCCAATGAAAGACCGGACAGAATGGTTCGGGCGGCTTCGGTCGCGGTCTCGTGTTCCCACACGCGGATGACCAGCCAGCCTCGGGCTTCCAGCTCATTGTCTATGCGTCGGTCGCGTTCACGGTTGGATCGAATCTTCTTCCGCCACCATTCAGCATTGTTTCTTGGTGCCGTAGCGTGTACAGGGCAACCATGCCAAAAGCATCCGTCTACGAAAACCACAACACGGCGGCGCGTGAAGACAATATCACCACGACATCGAAGGCCCGGCTCAGGACGATAATCCACACGGAACCGGACACCGAGCGCATGCAGTTCTCGCCTCAGAGCAACCTCGGGCCCCGTATCACGCCTGGCCTGCCTCCGCATCCTGCGCCTTGTTGCATCGTCCAGCGGATCAGGCATCTCGGTCTCACGACATCTCGGCCACGTGATCAGCTAGCGCGGAGTGAAACGCATCGCCACCGGCACGAAGCTTGCTTGCGGCAAGCCTCGTGGCGAATCCAGCCGTAGCGGTCCTGGAAAGTGGATGCATTCCATGGACTCTCAGAACCTCGGTCAATCGCTGCCGACGCTTCCGCACTGGCATCTCAGACAGGACCCACACTTCACGACGACCCGAGACGCCCGCGGCGGCCGTCGGCCATCGCTTGAAGTCTGCAAGTGGCTTCCTCTCGACCTCAACTAGCTCGCCGGGCTCGCGCAGGCGCTCTCCGAGCCACTTCGCGACATTCACCGTGACAGCATTGCCAATGAGCTTCCAGCGATGCCCTTCGCGCTCCACATGGTCAGTCCAACCAGCCGGGAAGCCCTGCAGTCGCTCCGCAGCTCTGATGTTCGGTTTCACGATCGCCTTGCCGGGCACCTCCTCCGGCAACCAAACCGCAGGAGGTGACGGTATTCCGAGCTTCGATCCCCCTTTGAGGGTCGGCACAGCGTCTGGCGCCCATCCCACCCCGCGATTCCCCTCTGTCCAGTAGAAGCCAAAGGCTGCCGCCGCGTTATCGGTCCTGGTCAGCGAACTTGTCTCATCGGCAAATAACACGTGGCGGGGGTCTTCAGATCTAGACGCGACCACGATCACTCTCCGGCGACGCTGAGCCACTCCAGAACTCTGAGAGTCTACAGTCCGATATGCCCAATTCCATCCGTTAGATTCGAACCATCCAGTGATGAAATCCATGGCTTGGCCGCCATGCAGAGCGAGCATGTTGGGCACGTTCTCCAGCACCAACCACCTTGGGGAGGCACTATGGACGAGCCGGAAGACCTCGCGCACCAGGCCCGATTCACTGCCATCGATTCCGGCCACTCGGCCGACCTGGCTCAGGTCGGTACACGGGAAACCGGCCGTCACAACGTCGACGGCCGGGAGAGCCTTGAGCTCGACTATGTCACCGACGATTGAGACGCCGGGAAACCTGCGCGTCAGAGTGGACGCGGCGTGCTCCCAGGCGTCACACAGAAGGTCCGCCTCGAACCCCGCCGAGGCAAGCCCCTTCTCGAAACCACCGATTCCCGCAAATAGTCCTGCCACGTGCCCTGCAGGCATGGCGTCCTTCCAAGAGTCAGCGACTGGCGCAGGTCCGCTGGAGTTAACGTTACGAAGTCAGGTTTGGAAGAGGCAACGGTACACGCGGGGCCTGAGGCCAGATTCGTTGACCTGAGCACCAGCAGCAGGCTGTGTGACGAGAGGCGACACCGGCAGTGCCTCTCCTAGGCCGAACATGCTGATCCGCAACGAAACGAACTGCGGCCGACCACCGATAGTGTTCGATGAGTGCACTCGATGAAGGGGACAATCCGTGCCGTCAGCATTGCCTGAGGTTGGTCAGCTGGTCGATGTCCGAGGCGCCCGCTGGGTGGTCACCGACATCACGGCTCAAGGACTCCCCCGTTCGTCAGCCGACGATGGTGCAGCTGAGCTGCAGCATGCCGTGGCTCTCCAGGCGATGGGAGACGACCGTTACGGTGACGAACTCCGGGTTGTCTGGGAGATCGAAGCTGGCACAAATCTCGTCCCGGAGCACGGCTTGCCTCACACCTTAGACGCAGAGCAAGTCGACGATCCAGCCACGCTCGCGGCTTTCGTGGATGCCCTCCGCTGGGGCGCCGTGACCTCTGCCGACCAAGCCGCCTACCAAGCACCTTTCCGGAGCGGCGCAACCGTCGAGCCATATCAGCTGGAGCCGTTGCGCCGAGCCCTGGCTGCCCCGCGGACGAACCTCCTCCTAGCCGATGACGTCGGCCTCGGCAAGACCATCGAGGCTGGTCTCGTCGTGCAGGAGCTGTTGCTCCGTCACCGCGCACGGTCGGTGGCCATCGTCTGCCCAGCCGGCTTGGTGCTCAAGTGGCAGGATGAGATGGCCGAGAAGTTCGGGCTCTCTTTCGAGGTCATCAGTTCCGACACGATGCGCGACATGCGCCGCCAATACGGGGTCCACGCCAACCCATTCGTCTTGTTCCCCCGCGTAATTGTGTCGATGTCGTGGCTACCGGGTGCCAGGGCGCAGCGTCTCTTGCAGGCCGCCTTCGACGTCGCCTGTCGGCGACCGTCCACGGACGGCTTCGCGTTCGACGTCCTCGTTGTCGACGAGGCTCATCACGTCGCGCCTTCGGCGCCGCAGCATACCTCGGGGAAGCGCGCGTATGCGGTCGACTCGCAGCGGACCCTGGCAGTTCGCGAACTTGCACGCATGGCGGAGCACCGACTATTCCTCAGCGCCACCCCGCACAACGGCTATCAGGAGTCTTTCACCGCCCTGCTCGAGATGGTCGACGAACACCGTTTCGCGCGCGGCGCGGAGATCGACCGCGTAGCTCTAGGCGAAGTTGCTGTCCGCCGCCTGAAGACGGATCTCGGAGACAGCCGATTCCGGGAACGCGAGGTCAAGTCCCTGCCCTATGCCCCCAACGAGGACGAGGCCAAGACGTACGATCAACTTCTTGAGCTGATCAACCGCCGCCAGCATGCCTCCCGATCGACTCACGGAAGCGCTGCGGACATCGCCGCGTTGCTGCTCAAGAAGAGGTTCCTATCCTCGCCCTGGGCCTTCGCGAAGACGGCGAGCGCCTATCTAGAGGCGAGACGCGACGGTCGTGAGCCGATGCTGCCTGAGTATGACGATGTGATGGGCGAGAACGGTGCCGACGACGAGGAAGGCCGCGCAGCTCAGCCTGAACTCGACACTCTTCTAAATACTCGTCGGGCCTTGCCAGAGCTACCCGCACGCGATGTGGCAGATCTTGAGGCTTTGATCGCTTGGGGCGAGCGATATGAGGCCGCGCCCGACTCACGGCTGAGCGGGCTCATGACTTTCCTAGAGGGCATCACGAGGCCCAATGGCACCTGGTCGAACGAGCGCGTCGTAGTCTTCACTGAGTACGTCGACACGCTCGAGTGGATGCACTCGGTGCTGACCAGCGCCGGTTACGACTCGAAGCGGTTGGCGGTGATCCATGGTCAAACCCCGCAGGAGGACCGCGAGGACATCCGCCGCCGTTTCAACGCCAATCCCGCTGAGCATCCAGTGCGCGTCCTTCTGGCTACCGATGCGGCGGGCGAAGGGATCGACCTGCAGCGGCACTGCCACCGCCTCGTCAACTTCGACGTTCCGTTCAACCCGAATCGGCTTGAGCAGCGAATCGGACGGATCGATCGCTATGGGCAGACCCTGACGCCTATCGCGTGGCATTTCGCTCCTGACCGAGCCGGCGGCTCGGCCCTCGCCCAGGACATGGACCTGCTGCGACGGCTCACGAACAAGATGCAGAACGTACGCGCGGATCTCGGCTCAGCGAACCCAGTCCTAGCGCCTGATGTCGAGCGCGAACTGCTCGGTAGGGTGGCTCGTCCCGCCAGGAGCGCGGACGCCTCTCAGAAGGCCGTCAATGAGCTGCTCAGTGGCGAGCGCCGTCTGTCTGGGGAGCTGACACGCATAGCCGAAGAATTGGGCTCCGTACGCGACCGGCTCCACCTGCATCCGTCCAACGTCCGCCGAGTCGTCGACACTGCGCTGGATCTGCAGAATCAGCCGAGGTTAGAGGAGATCGGTGATGACCGCACTGATGAACCGGTCTTCGGGGTGCCGCGCAGCATCGGACCGAGCTGGCAGTTCGCGACAGCCGATCTAGACGACCCGCTGACCGGCGACCGTCGACCAATCAGCTTCGCGCCGGAAGTGTTTGCGGATGGACGGACAGACATCGTCCACGCCCACCTCGGCCACCCGCTCGTCCAACTCGCCACAAGGACATTGCGTCAGGAGCTGTGGCAGCCGAAGCCCTCGATCCGCCGCATCACGGCCGTTGTCGTCCCAGACCTCCGGGACTCCTTCGCGGCAGCCGTAGCGCGGCTGGTCCTCGTCGGTGCGAGTGGCGCTCGCCTGCACGAGGAAGTCTTTCTCGCCGGGACGCGGCTACGTCGCCGACAGGAGCTCGGCGAGGAACTGTCAGAGGAGTTGCTGGCGGCGACGCTGGATGGCGATCAGCTGATGAGCGTCCCCAAGGCAACGCTGCATCCGATCGTCCGGCGGTGGAACGCTGATGCCGATGAAACCAACGGCCTACGTGCTCGGGTCGAACGTGCGGTGCAGACCCGCGCGGATCGTCGGCTGCGCGAGCTCGATGCTTCATTGGTCGCGCGATTGCAGGCGGATCTGGCGGGCGTCAACGCCACCTTCCAGCGCTTCGCGGACACCCTGGCGAGGTCCCTCGCTCGAATGGAACGGGAAGCCCGTGAGGCAGCGGACACGCTGTTCGAGCCCGACGGGAGTGCTGCGCAGCGTCGACGTGACATCCGTGAGGTGGAGCGCCGCCTAGGGGTTCTTTCTGACGAACGCACACGGGAACGGGACGCCGTTGAAGCTCGCTACGCTCGGCCAACCCCACATGTGTTCACTGGGGCGCTCGTCTTCGCCCTCACGCCCGCAGACGCCGAGGAGGCCGTCAAGTGAGAGCACGCCGACCACCTCGCACCGAGGACCCCTTCGGCTGGCTTGAGCTGGTCGAAACCGAGGGCCCGTTCCTGTCCCGCCCAGCGCTGAAGACCCACTTCCCATCTGGTCTCTCTCGGCCCGACGCCACGGTGGATGGTGTCCGCGAGGCATTCCGTGCCGGCTTCACCGATTGGGAGCAGGCGTGGACGACATGGATGCGCACTGCGAACCGTATGGATGGCGCGCCGCTGACTCGATACGTCGAAGCCCGTGACGCCTGGATCCGTATCATGACCAGGGACGTCCTGGAATGGGGTGAGTACGCCCTCACCGACGACAGCGCATCTGTTCGAGCGTGGAACTTGGATCACTCCGTCAGTGTGTCGACGGCCGCGGTACTGGAAGCAGGTGGCGGCCCAGCGGCCTTGCTGTTGGTGGTCGGCCCAACAGAGGATCTCGCAGCAGCGGGAGTCGACGGATGGTCGGCAAATGCTGTCGACCGTGCCGCCGCGCTGCTACGCGCCTCGGGCGAAGGCGATGGTGCGCGGATACCGGTAGCTGTGGTCACCGACGGCCGATGGTGGGCCCTTGTGTGGCAGAGCGCTCAAGGAAGTACCGGCTCCGGCATATTCGACGGCGCGCTGTTTCGCGAGGAGCCGGACTTGCGGGATGCATTCTGGGCACTGGCGCGACTCACTTCTCTCGCTGGCGGGACGGTCGAACGGCGTCTCGCCGCATTGCTCGAGTCGAGCATCGCGAGCGCCGAGGAGATCACCGACGCGCTGGGCAACCAGGTCCGCGCCTCAGTCGAGCTGCTGGTGCAATCATTCTCCGCGTCCCACCTGCGCGCGCTCGCCGACGGCGCAGAGTCGCCACTGCCGACCGACGGGCACAAAGTCTACGATGCCGCCGTCACATCCATGATGCGGATCGTTTTCCTCCTCTTCGCCGAAGCCAACGAACTGCTGCCGACCGAACAGCTGTACCGCGAGGCATACGCCATTTCCGAAGTCTTCGACCGTCTCGACGAGCGGCGCCGGCATGCAGTCGGTATTGAGGGTGACGAAGCCCTCGCGGCGACTTATGACACCTGGCATCGAATCCTCGCGACAAGCCAGGCCCTTTACACGGGCGCAACATTCGAGGACCTGCGGATGCCCGCCTACGGTGGGTCGCTCTTCGACCCTGCCCGGTTCCCCTGGCTCACCTCAACAGACGAGACCACCGGCGGTCTGCGAGTGCTAGTCGACGACCGGGTCATGTTCCACGTACTACGGTCCGTCCAGCACGCGCGAGTCGGTGGTGAGGATCGCCAGGTCTCATTCCGCGAGCTCGATGTCGAACAGATCGGCTACGTCTACGAGGGCCTGCTCGGATATTCGGCCCGCTACACCGACGAGGTCATCGTCGGTCTGCAGGGCCCCGAGGCCGGTTCAGAGCCTGAGGTGGCTCTACGTGTGTTGCACGACCTCAACGACCGGGCAGGCGAGGACCCGAACCTCTTCGCCAGGCAGCTCATCGCGTGGCTGAAGAACGATCAGTCCGGGGCCAAGACTCGCACGATGCGCCAGCTCGCCAAGGCATACGCCGAGAGCGGCATGCCCGCCATAGAAGATGAAGCCCGACGCCGGCTTCGCCCTGTCGTAGCTGACGATAGCCTGATCGAGGAACTCGTCGGCTACTACAAACTTATGCGTTTGGACCCCCGAGGACTTCCCTACGTAGTGCCCACCGGTGGGCTACTCGTGGTCGAGACTCGGTCCCGTGCGACGTCAGGCACGCACTACACACCTCGCTCGCTCGCAGAGGAGGTAGTCCTTCACACGCTCGAACCGCTCGTTTACTCGCCTGGTCCGCTTCAGACGGCAGACACAACGCAGTGGAAGCTGATCTCTTCATCTCAGATCCTCGACCTCAAGATCGCCGACATCGCAGTAGGGTCGGGTGCATTCCTGGTCGCCGCCGCGCGATACCTGGGCGAGCGACTTCTGGATGCCTGGGACGCCGAAGGCATCACTCGCGCGGACTCAACCGTCGCCCAGCGTAGGCATCGGACCATTGGAGCCCGCCGGGACATCATCGCGCGCTGCCTGTACGGAGCAGATATCAACCAAATGGCCGTCGAGATGTGCAAGCTTTCGCTCTGGCTCGTCTCGCTCGATCCGGACCGCCCGTTCTCATTTGTGGACGACAAGATCTTCAGCGGTAACTCGTTGTTGGGCCTGACGGAGTTGCGCCAGCTCCGAGGCCTGCATATCGATCCGTCCTCCGCCCGCGAGCACAACCCTGGTTTCACCTTCGACATCAACCTGGCGATCCAGCACGCCAGTGAGATCCGTCACCAGCTGGCGTCGCCCGTGTCAGAGAGCGATGTTATGCGCTCGGCTCAAACCAAGCGTCGACTGATGAAGCAGCTCGACCAGCACCTCGTTCGCCTGCGCACGATCGGCGACGGCATCGTCGCCGCGGGCCTGCCACTCGGTGGCAAGGAGAGTAAAGCCCTCGACGCGGCATACGAAAGCCTCTCCTACGCGCTCATGAATGCGGACCTAGGCGATCCCGAAATGCTTGACTTGATAATCGACAGCGGCCTGACTCCGACGGTCGAAACCGACTACCACCGATGGAAACCCCTACATTGGATACTTGAGGTGCCCGAGGTGATGATTGACAATGGCGGCTTCGATGCTATCATTGGAAACCCGCCTTTCCTCGGCGGCCCAGCGCCAACTCGCCATTTCGGTAGAAATCTACGAGAGTGGCTCCGATACCAAATTGGACATGGTTCACCCGGAGCTGCCGATATTGCAGCATATTTCCTACTCCGGGCCGATGGACTCCTGAATCAAGAAAATGGCGTTCTCGGCCTGATAACAACCAACTCCATCAGCGATGGCGACACTCGCAATGTTGGCCTCGCTCAGTTGTTGTCATCAGGTATGCACATATATCGAGCAGTCAAGGCGACACCGTGGCCCACCAGTGGGGCGAATGTCTCGATCGCGAAACTGTGGATGTCTCGAGTGCCACCGGTTAGTGGCGAGTTGGACGGACGAACGGTCACATCAATCGGTTCTGGACTCGAGGAACCCGGAAATTTCGACGGCGACCCCGTGCGGTTGGCGGAAAATCGTGGAATTTGCTTCAAAGGATCGAACGTATACGGCGCCGGGTTCATCATCGACAATGACCAGCGCGGACAGATTCTCCAGGGCGACGCTGGGAGCGCGGCCGTAATATACCCATTCCCGGATGGCAAGAAAGACATCTCGGGCCGCAGTGATATGGCCGCCTCCCGTTGGGTTATCTGTTTTCGGAAATGGTCTCTCGAGGTTGCAGAGAATTACCCCGGCGCATTGGCTCATCTACGAAAGCACGTGCAACCTGCTCGGGCCAAGAACTCAAGGAAGTCCAGACGGGAAAAGTGGTGGCAATTCGGTGACTACGCCGGCGGGCTTGAGCAAGCGATGAATGGCCTCGATGAGGTCCTCGCGATCGTGCTCCATAGTCAGAACGTGATGCCGGTGCGATTGCCGACTGACCAAGTATTCAGCCACGCTTTCGGGGTGTTCGTTACAGACGACTACGCCGATCAAGCTGTGCTGTCGTCGAGCCTGCATCAGATGTGGGCCATCAAGTATGGATCCGGTATCCGGGACGATCCCCGGTATACGCCGTCTGACGTTTTTGAGACGTTTCCCCGTCCGCCCCGGACTGACGTCCTTGAGTTCGCGGGCAGGACGCTTGACCGGACACGCCGCGAGATCATGCTCCGCCGCGATCTCAGCCTGACGAAGCTCTACAACCTCGTCAACGATCCTCACGTCGAGGGCGACGCCGACATCGACCGCTTGCGGGAGATTCACGTCCAACTCGACGAGGCTGTCGTGCAGAGCTACGGGTGGGACGATGTTTCGCTCGGTCACGGATTCCATACTTATCAGCAGACTGAGCGCTTCTCGATCGGTCCGGCAGCCCGTGTCGAGCTGCTCGACCGGTTACTTGAGGAGAACCACCGCCGCTCGGTCAGTCAGATCGAGGTCGACAGTCGAGGCCAGGCTGGGGAGAAGCTCGGAGACATTGGCGGTGAGTACGCATGACGAAGGCTGCAGCTTCTTCGAGCCACGTAAGGGACGAGCTACATCGCCTCCTCGTCGCCGATCTGGTCGGACCGTGGGGCGGCCCAGCCGAAATCGTGGTGGGCAATCCCCGTGGGCGCTATTTGGTGGGCGCGCTGGCTCCCGTGAAGGTCGACACGGCCGTTGTCGTCGTCGAGAACCCAGCCGCCGCGGGGCTAGGTCCGGATTGGGATGACCTGCGCGCCGCGGAGGCGGCTCTGATCGCTCCAGTCGACGAGTCGAGCAGCGGTGTCCCTGAGGTCGACGACCTCGCAATCGCAGAGTCTGACGAACCGGACGAGACCGACGACAAGGGGCCAGCCTCCAAGCTGATCGCACCCTCCTCTATGGGTCTGCGGTTCCGAATAGCATCTGGCGGACCTGGGCTCGCCCTCACCGCTCGCTGGGGTGCGTATTCGCCGCGTCGAGAGGTGGACGAGGATGGACGAACCCGAACGTACTATGACCGCACTCCGCACGAGCGCCGGGTCATCGTTGCAGCCGGGCATCTCGTGCCAGGGGCAGACTTGGATATGCCCATCCTCGAACGCGATGGTGATGTCGAGGTATCGGTCAGTGTTGAGGTCCTGCCAGACCGCGACGGGACGCTCATCATTGAGGTCGCCCTCCAGAATCGGCGGATCACCAACGGGAACCTCCCACCACGCCAGTGGCTGTTCCAAGCCGAGCTCGAAGTCTCAGCTGCTGATGACACCAACGTGTTCCTACCCATCCGTGACACTCTCGACGGGCTGCCCCCCGGTCTCAGTGATGAAGAGGAGCGGCTAGAACTGCTCTACCGCGACCGGCTCGAGTTCGCGATCGGCCGCACCTGCTCGGCGACCTGGGCAACAGCGGCCCCATCCACCGATAGCACATGGCAACGTGACCTCGCTGCCGGTGTCCGTACTGCGAATCGAGTGCGGACCACTTGGATACCAGAGGCAGAGATCCCTCAGACGATCGCGTCCGGTGTCGACGGGACGCTCCTATCGATGGATCGCTTGGCAGCAGCATCTCAGCATGAAGTTGTCGAGGGGCTCACGCCGCTGATCAGCGGTTATCGCGAGTGGCTCGGCGAGCGCGCGGCCGACACCGTCGATCTTCCCGACCACCTTCGAGACGTGGCAGTACTTGCCGTTGAGGACGCCGGCATCGCCGCCGATCGGCTCGAGGAAGGGCTCGCGTTGCTTGGCTCAGACCAGGACGCTTTCCGTGCATTCCAGTTCATGAACCGCGTGATGGCGGATCAGCGCGTGCACAGCCAAGTCGCACAGATCCGGTCCGAAGATGCCACCGTCGGCATCGCGGCTGCCCTTGAAGGGGTGGTTGCCAAGGGCGAGGCCGCCGCGTCCTGGCGACACTTTCAGATCGGCTTCATTCTCATGCAGCTGCCGGCGCTCACCGATCCGACCGCTCTGCGGCGTAGCAGCGACGATGCCCGTGCCGAGCTGCTCTTCTTTCCCACGGGCGGCGGCAAGACCGAGGCCTACCTTGGCCTTGCGGCGTACACATTTGCGATCCGGCGGCTTCATGGCGTCGTAGACTCGCCCGACGGGCCGTTGGATGGGCGCGACGGCGTGGCCGTTCTCATGCGCTACACGCTGCGCCTCCTTACGACTCAGCAATTCCAGCGCGCCACAGCTCTCGTGTGTGCTGCGGAACTGGTACGCCGCGGCGACCCGTCGACATGGGGAACCGAACCGTTCCGGATCGGTCTTTGGGTTGGCAGCAACGTCAGTCCCAAGTCCTTTAGCGAGGCTGAGGAGCAGATCAGCGCTGCACTCGCCACTGACGGACGGCCGTATGGCGTCACGGTCCTACAGCTCCAGCGCTGTCCATGGTGTGGGTCCCCAATCTCCCCCAAACAACACATCCGACTCGACAAGGCTCGTCGCCGGATTCTCGTGCACTGCGGAGCCAAGCTCGGCACTGAGTGCCCGTTCGCCGAGGGCGGCCTCATCGATGATGGCCTGCCTATCCTGACGGTCGACGAGGAGATCTACCGGTTTCCGCCAACCTATCTCCTGGCGACGGTCGACAAGTTCGCTCGCATTGCGCGCGAAGGCCAAGCAGCGAGTCTCTTCGGCCACGTTGCTGAGCGTTGTCCGCGCCACGGTTATCGACACCCTGACACCCCTGCAGCCGTTTGCACGGGCTCAAGCCACAAGGCCGGGAATGGCCTGCCAAAGGTTGCTATCCAGAAGGCTAACCGTCTGCGCCCCCCGGACCTCGTGATCCAGGACGAGCTCCACCTCATCACTGGTGCCCTCGGCACCGCTGTCGGCCTGTTCGAGGTCGCCGTCGACTCACTTTGCTGCTGGCAGTCTGGCTCTGACGCAGCGACTGCCGCGCCGGTTCGGCCGCTCGTCGTCGCGTCCACAGCAACCAGCCGGAACGCTGAGGCACAAGTTCGCCGGCTCTACGGCCGAGGAATCGAGATCTTCCCGCCACAGGTGCTCGACATCGCCGACACGTACTTCTCAAAGGAGATACCTGTATCTGCCGAGCATCCTGGTCGTCGTTACCTCGGTGTCTGCGCGCATGGTGTGAAGCTCACTCTCGCCGAAATCAGGGTGAGTGAGATCCTCCTTCTAGCAGGCCAGAAGTTGCTCGACGAGCACCGCGAAGCGGCGGATCCATACATGACCCTCGTGGGCTACTTCAGCGCTACTCGGGAGCTTGCCGGTATGCGACGGTATCTGGATGATGACGTCACTACACGCATCACGAACCCCGACAGAGCTAGCGGCTACCCTCGCCGCGGGACGTGGGGTCTCGAAATCGGTGAACTGACATCGCGCGTTTCCTCCACCGACATCACCAAGACGCTTGATCGGCTCTCCGCTCCGTTCGATCCAGCCTGGGACAGCACTCGCGCGCATAGCGATCAGTCGGCTCTTCGTCGAGACAACAGGGCGGTTCCAAAGCGCGCTGGGGATCGGCCCTACGACGTCATTCTTGCCACCTCCATGCTCCAGGTTGGTGTTGACGTCGGACGCCTCGGGCTCATGGTCGTCGTCGGGCAGCCAAAGAACACGGCAGAGTACATCCAAGCGTCCTCTCGCGTTGGCCGCGTTTCGGCCAAACCCGGGCTCGTCGTAACCCTGGCCAACAGGTCCAGGCCACGCGATATGGCTCACTACGAGCAGTTCGAGCACGACCACCGGACGTTCTACGCCCACGTCGAGGCACTCTCGGTTACCCCCTATTCCGATAGCTCGCTTGAGCGCGGGCTCACCGGCGTACTCGTTTCGATCGCTCGGGTGCTGGACGTCGGACACACGACGTCGTACTCGCCACAAGAAGGTGCTTGGAGCATCACCTCGCGGTTCTCGACGCTAGAGAATCTCGTCGATGTGATTGCTCGTCGAGCCGCGGGCTCGGGCGCGGATGACCGAGTGCAGGACATCAAGGACAAGCTCACACGTCGTCTCGACGCGTGGTACAAGAAGGCAAAGGCGGTTCCGTCCATCAGCTACACCGGCAAGGGCGCTGCCCTACTGAGGAGTTCTGAAGACGGTCCAGCACTTGGTGACGACGCGTATCTACGGGTTGCGAACTCAATGCGCGAAGTACAGCCGGAGATCAGTCTCATCGTCCGCTCGTACGGTGACCGCATTGCCGAGCCAGACCCGCCCGATTCGCCAGCCTGGGTATTCGACGCGGAGATAGACGCATGAGCCAGGTGTCAGGTCCAGCACCGGACGGTGGCGAGTCGCGCGGAGAGCCAAGCTATCTCGCCGCGGCCGACGTCCTCGATCCGTTCGAGCACATGGACCAGGTCAAGCCGAAGAACTTCGGCCGAGTGGGTTCCGTGCGCCCAACCGCGCTGCTCTACACGGCAGGAATCGGCGCGTCGGTCGACCTACCCCATATCGCAGTTATGCCGCAGGGCCTCGATACCTGGGAGCGCGCATACGCTCAGATGGGTGGTCCACTTCAGGTATTCGAGCCGCGACTAATCGAAGCTGTCAAGGCTCAGCTAGGTCGCCAGGTGCGTGAGCTCCGCCGCCCGCCGCGCCAAGAGGTAGGCCCGCGCGAGGTGCCTAAGGTCGGCGTTCCAGCTGCAGCCTTCCCTCGCTGGCTGCGCTGCACCGGATGCGACCTCCTCGCCCCATTCGAGGGCGAGGGTGGCCCATTCACCTTCCTCAACACGATCGGCATGCGCCCGGACCAGGCACGATTCGTCCACAAGCAATGTCGCGGACGCAACAACAAGGGCAAGCCGCGCGACAGCGTCGCCGTACCAGCTCGCTATCTCGTCGCCTGCCTCAACGGACACCTCGACGAATTCCCGTACACGGCCTTCGTGCATCGAGCTCACGGTGGCACCTGGACCTGCGTAAAGGCACCAGGAGTCATCAACCCCGCAACCAAGCTGCGGATGCTCGAATGGCGTAGCAACATTGGTCCGGAGGTCCGCATCACCTGTGTCGCATGCGAACTCACCCGGAGCATGCGTGAGCTCACCGGCACCGCGGGGGCCGAACGCATGCCTCATTGCCGTGGCCGCCACCCCCATCTCGGGACATTCGAAACATGCGACGCCGAAACGAAACTTATGCTGCTCGGCGCTGCCAACCAGTGGTTCCCTGCCACGATCAGCCTGCTCGTCGTCCCCGAGAGCAAGGAGCTCGACGTCGCAGACGTCGCTGCGCGGCTCCAAGGCGTCGGGGCCGACATTCGGGCAATGGTGACGTCAGATGCTGCAGTCCCTATGTTCAAGATGCTGATTCTCAAAGACGGCCTGGACCTTAGCGACGTCCCCGACTCCACTGTTTGGGAGGCGCTTCAGCTCGTCACAGCGGGAGGCGACGTAGACTCGGGGCGGACCACACCGTATAGCCCTATCGAGCTACGGGCACCCGAGTGGCGCACGCTCATTCGCCCGGCCGATTTCGCCCGGCACGCACGCGAGAGCGACTTTCGGATCAGGGACGTCCCCGTTCCTCTGGGGCTGACCCCAGTCATACAAACCGTCGCAGCAGTCGACCGATTGAAGAAGGTCAACGCCTTCGTCGGATTCACCCGCGTCGACGCCTTCGAGCGAATCGGCGATGCCCCAGAACGACTAGCACCACTTGCGCGGAAGAAGCCAACGTGGGTTCCAGCCACCGAAGACCACGGAGAGGGCGTCTTTTTCCGACTGCGCGAGGATGTCATCGGGCCATGGGAGCACGCCGTCCGCGACTCCAAGCTGTGGGACGCTCACAGAGAGGCTCACAGGCGCAACGTCCAGCGTCGCACGAGCACCTCGGCGGCTCCCATCGATGCAGATGCACGTCTCGAGCCGCCTAGGTACTGGGCCGTCCACACACTAGCGCACCTGATTATCCGGCAGATGGCGCTTGACGCCGGCTACGGCTCTGCCTCGCTCGCGGAGCGGATCTATGCGTGGCGCGGCGCCGACGACCGCGAACCTGCAGCGGGCTTCCTCATCTCCACAACCTCACCTGATAGTGACGGAACGCTCGGCGGGCTAGTTGAACAGTCGGCGCCCGACGCTGTGGAACGCCTCGTTGCTCGCTCCATCTCAAGAGCATCACGGTGTTCGTCGGACCCGGTGTGTTCCCATCGCGTACCTCGTGGCCAGGAAGACTTCCTTCACGGCGCCGCATGCCACTTCTGCACGTTCCTGTCTGAGACCTCGTGTGACAACGCCAACCGATTCCTGGATCGTCGTCTACTTTTGACGCTCTACTCGAACCAGGTCACTGATTTGGGGGTCGCCGGTCTGCTGGACGGTCTGACGACGTGACCACCGTGGGTCTCGCGTCTCTGGAGCCGCTGGGCGCGCTCCTCGCTCCGGCCGAGTTGCGTCGAGTGGCAGACAGCCTTGTGATCGACGGGATGCCTCGTCGTGCGGTGCGGAGCCTCACGGCGGACAAGCGAGGGCAAGCGGAAGGACTCGTCCGGGAGATTCTCCAGGGTTTCACCAGCAAGCACGCGGCGGCAGCGACGCTGCGGGCGATAGCCGCAACAGCGGAGCGGGTGCCAACTCCACCAACTCTCGTTTGGAGCGGACCGCAGTTGCCTGGTGACTCGGTTCGCACGACATCGGCCATCGTACGTCTCATCGACGAAGCCGAAGAATCGGTTCTCGCATCCACGTACTCGGGCACAGCGACTGCACCATTTGTGCAGGCGCTGCTGCGTGCCGCACGCAGAAAGTTGTCAATCACCGTCATCGCCGACGTAAGCCAGCAAAAGGAGTGCGCAGAAGCCATCAGACGCGCTGTACCACGTGCACGAGTGCTCGGCTTCCACGACAGCGTGACTGGCATCGCACGCATGCAGCACTCGAAGGTCCTCGTGATCGACGGCCACACCGCCCTCGTGACCAGCGCGAACTTGTCGTACGCGGCGGTAGAGCGGAACCTCGAGGCGGGGCTCTTGGTCCACGACACGTCGATCGCGAGCCAGATCACTCGCCGATTTGCTGACCTCCAGGCCGCCGGGAGCCTTCGGGATCTGGCCTGATTCGCCCAGTGGTGAGGTTCACGGGTTCCGGATGAAGTTGGTCGGCTGTGGTAGGTCAGTCCATCGGTCACCTGCTCAACACAGAGGCTCCCACAGTGGCGCGCTGATGACTCATCCGGTCCTCGCTAATCGTCGCCACGGGTACATCTGCCCGCGGCCGCCAGGCAACGAACGAGCACAGCTGTCCGACTCGGCGATGGGACATACCTCTAGCACGATAGGCGACAGACCTGACCGCTCGTTCCGCGCGGCTTGCCAGGCCACGACCGACTTCGTCCACGCCGTCGAGGGTTCTCGGAAGCGCTCAACCGGCAGTCGACCGACCTAACGATCCGACAGTCAGTCGTCTTCCTCGGGAGTCTCGGCGACCTCCGACTCCTCGAACTGCGACGAGTCCTCCTCCGCCTCGCCAGCACCGACGTCGCGCGGTACCGCCTTGCCCATCGCCTTCTCAGCTACCTGGCAAAGCTGCTCTCGACGGACGGCGAAGTACTCGTCGAAGTCGTCCGTCCGCAGAGGCACCGCAGGCACCAAGTGCGACATGAGCAGGTTGTCGAGATCATCGGCCGATATCTGTGCCCGCTTCTCGATGTACCGGAGGTAGACCGATGGTGCAACTCCGCCGATGGCTCGATTGGTCTGGGCAGAGATCGCGGTCTTGTTGACGATGCTCTCGCGGTGCTCGGCGTCAATGCCGTTGGCGTTGCACCACGCCTTCGGGAAGATGTGATGAATATCGACGGCCAACTCGACATACTGGACCTTATCCAAGGCCTTGTCTTCCATCCAGTCACGCGCCCCATTGCCGAGCAGAAGGGCATAAAATCCCTTGTACGCCGCAGCGTTGCGGGTGCGCAAAGAGTGAAGCCGAGATTCTACGAAAGTAGCATCCTGAACAGTGTTCGGGACCGGTGTGGCATCTGAATCGCGAGCCCACGTTGGTACCTGCTCGAGATCGCGGACGAACCTGGTCTCGATAGCAGCGCCGTACAGCTCACCCAGGATGCCGCACCAGAACCATCGAACAATGCGTTGGCGCGGACCGATCAGATCGGCCTCTTTACCCATCACAACTTTGATGACTGCGAGCGGCACAAGCTGCTTTGGATACGGCAGGAACTTGACATCGAAGATGTGTCGATCAGCCAGGAAGTTCGACGCCCAGATGAACGCCTCTCGTAACGGTCCGACCCACTCGAGATATTCGGGCAACGTCAGCTTGAGAACGTCTTCCCGCTTCGCGGACACGGCCGGCGGACGAGCACTGAAGTCGGCTTGGTTCCGCTTGAGGGTCGACAGCAGAGTGACAGCCTGCAGGAAGTCCGTATTCTCCAAGCCTGAAAGGACTGGGTATGACTCGAACTTGGCTTGGGTCTCCATCCAGTCGTCATTTAGCCGGAAGTCGGTGCCATGTTCATCAAAGTAATCCTTGTCCCCGGCGAACGTTGCGGTCAGCAACTCAAAGACGGTGAGCGTGAGACCGCCTGTGTTGACCTTCTCGAAGACTGTCGCAACGGCCGACTTGCTCGTGGAGTTGTCCAGCTCGATGGCCGGGATGTTGTAGGTATTAGCCGGCGCGAGAACAGCTTCTTGAAAGTCTGCCGCGTCATGGTTTTTGAGGCGCAGCATCCACCTCATCGCCTGGGCGCTACTGTACAGCAATCGGAGCGGAAAATAGCCAGCCTCGCGCTCCTTATCCGGATCGGAAAGATCGAGAACAACATCCTTGCCGAAATTGGTGCGAACGACCCTGTCAGCCGGCACGGAGATGACAGCTTCGTCGATTCTGTCCTCACCTTGAAGAGCAAGGCCGATGTCAACGTAGTAGCAGCGTTCAAACAACATTCCCCGACTGTCCTTCGTCGAGACAACCCCATCCCCAGTGAGGGCTTGAGTCAGTGAGGTGAGCCGCTGTTGTCCGTCCAGCAGGAGCAGCTCCGGCGCACAGCCAACGCCGGGATTCGTGCCCTCCAGCGGCTTGGGCTTGAACCTGACCTGATCGCTCCCAGTCTTCAACAGCATGACTACGCCAAGCGGGTGGCCACGAAGGATCGTGACGAGCAGAGACCGGACCCGCTCATCAGCCCATTTGAAGTCTCGCTGGAAGTCCGGCAGCTGGATCTTCCCGCTGGCGGTCCACTTCAGATAGTCGCTGAGCTCATAGAGCGGCGTCTGAAACCCCATCGCTGAATCCCTCCACGGCCGATTGTCCAGGGTGTATCCCTGACCCTGCGTCCGCTGCCGGCCGCTAGGCACCAAGCTACTCGCAGCGACCGAGAGTCTGCATCCCGTGTTCATCAAACTGCACACACGCCACAGCAGGCATAGCACCTATTCGAGGTAACCCGAGGATCACCCGTTGCCGGCGGCCGTTTAGCGGGTTAGGTCGGCGGTGAATTGGTAGGCGTCGCCTCGGTAGTCGTCTTCGGCCTGGTTGGCGACGTACTTGCGTCCGCGGGCCTGCGGCCTTTGGACGTACGGCACGGGCGTTCCGTTTGGCGGGTGTCGACTGGCCCGCCGACGAGCAGTTCTGGAACGCGGCGCTGCAGTCGCTGTTCAGCAGCCTCAGCATCAGGAACGAGGCTTCGCCCTGATCCGGTGCGACGGCTCGACGGGCAGGGGATCTCGGTCGTCCTGGGTACGGGGCCGCACTGACCGCTGGCGGACCGTTGAAGGAGATGGGCGCTGTCGTGCTGGCGTCAGCATCTGCTCCGCGCATCCGGTCTGCTGAGCGAGGCCTTCTGCGCGATGTACCTCGCTCAGCTCGGCTGGACAAGCCGACGAAGCTGTCCGCCGACCTGCCACCGCTCTTCGGGTTTCAACGGCTGAGGAGTGCTTGAGGTCATGACCTCAACGGGTCAGCGCCTTCACCTTTGCGATGCAGGCCGTCCACGCTCCGTACGTACTCCCGCTCGTAGATGACGACCCGGTTGTCGCCGAGCTCGTCCGCACGCAGGCGGACCGGATCACCGACTACGCCCTCAGCCTCGCTCGTACCTGCGGATTGACCGAACCTGTCACGATGGTCGCCGGCGGTGGCCTCGTCAGAGAACCGGACGCACCTCTGTACACCGCTCTGTGTGAGACCGCCGAGCGCCGCGGTCTCGACCTCGACCTTCGGCATACCCGGGCCGCCGCGCTCGTCGGCGTGCTCCTGGATGCGATCGCCGAGGGAGGCGCAGAACCCAGCGACGCAGTTCGGGACCGATTGACTCAGAAGCTCAGGTGATGGCTTTGTCCTGATTCTTTTGTTTGAAGTGTGGTCGCCGGAGCGCGAGGGTGGGTGGCATGGACTTCACTCATCTTGGGCGTACTGGGTTGTCGGTTAGTCGGATTGTGTTGGGGACTATGAACTTTGGGCCTCACACCGAAGTGGGGGATGCGCACGCGATCATGGATGCGGCGCATGAGAAGGGGATCAACTTCTTCGATACTGCGAACGGGTACGGGCGGGCGATCTACCCGGGGCGGACCGAGGAGATCATTGGCGAGTGGTTCGCGAAGGACCCGGGGAACCGGCACAAGACCGTGCTGGCTACCAAGGTTTACGGGGACATGGGCGATGGCTGGCCGAACGAGGGGAAGCTGTCCGCGCTGAACATTCGGCGGGCGCTTGATGCTTCGTTGAAGCGGTTGCAGACGGACTACGTCGATCTGTACCAGTTCCACCACGTGGATCGCGCCACGCCGTGGGAGGAGATCTGGCAGGCGATCGACGTTGCGATCCAGCAGGGGAAGATCCTGTACGCCGGGTCCAGCAACTTCGCCGGCTGGCACATCGCGCAGGCGCAGGAGGCGGCGGCGCGGCGGAACTACATCGGGCTGGTCAGCGAGCAGTCCATCTACAACCTGCTGGTACGGGACGTGGAGCGCGAGGTGCTGCCGGCTGCGCAGTACTACGGTCTCGGCGTGATCCCCTGGTCGCCGCTGCAAGGTGGTCTGCTCGGCGGCGTGATCCGTAAGGAGAACGAGGGCGTACGGCGGCTGGAGGGGCGCTCGAAGGAGACGCTGGAGCGTTTGCGGCCGCAGATCGAGCAGTACGAGGCGTTTGCGGACGAGCTCGGGCACGAGCCGGGTGAGCTCGCGCTCGCGTGGCTCCTGCACCAGCCGGCCGTGACCGGTCCGATCGTCGGTCCGCGGACCATGGAGCAGCTGGAGTCCGCCGTTCGTGCCGTAGACATCAAGCTCGACGAGAAGGCACTGGCGCGCCTGGACGAGATCTTCCCCGGCTACAAGACCTCCCCCGAGGACTACGCCTGGTAAGACCCATCAAGACTCCCGCCGCCGTACCCTCCGGGTGCGGCGGCGGCTTTATGTGAGCTGCTGTCCTCGGCAGCTATCCCCCGTATCGTCGTGAGTGCTGTCGGTCAGGTGCTCTGAAGCCCGAGGTGGCGACCAATGACGATCCGCGATGACGTTCTCGAGCTACTTCACAGCAATGAAGACGGGATGACGGACGCACAGCTCGCCGCGCGGCTTGGCAAGCTGCACCAGCAGATCAACTCGCGCTGCCGGCAGATGGCGACGGAGGGACTGATCGTGCGCGACACCTTCGGGGAGGTAATCGTCAACCGGCTCAGCAGCGCCGATCCAGCAGCGCCGGTTCAACACGCACCGCAGCCCTCGATCGGGCAAACGAGCGGTCCTGAACGCGGATGGCCGCATGAGTCCGCTGTCCAAGGCGCCCTCGTTGGCTGACTCGCTCGGGACGGTTGGCGCATCCTGCGTGTTGCCGACACCGAGACCCAGGAGCGAGGGACAGATGTCATCGCTGAACGAAACGGGACTCGGCTACTGGTCGAGGTGAAGGGGTATCCGGGGACGACGTACGCCCGAGGAGCCAAAGCCGGCCAGCCTAAGCCGACGCCACCGACCTTGCAGGCTTCACATTGGCTTGCGTCCGCGCTGCTCAAGGCGATGCGGATGCGTGGCGCGGACACAGATGCCCGCGTTGTGGTCGCGGTACCGGACTATCCGCGGTACCGCTCGATCCTCGGTGAGATCGAGGCAAGCCTTCGCGGTGCGGGCGTTGAGGCTTGGCTGGTGTCGGAACGCGGCGAGCCGAGCACGAGCTTCGGTGACAGGGCCCAAGGCGACGCGAGGGGCCCGCCTGATTCGGCTAGCTACGCGTGCACGGCTGTTGTTGGGAGCATGCCTATTAGGGCGTCGGCGGCTAGGGAGGCGGCGGGGCCTGTGGGGACGGCTACTGAGACCTGCCAGTCGGAGGCTGTGCCGGGGGCTAGCGGGACGGTGATGTGGTCGCCTCGTTTGGCGGCGATGCGTTCGGGGACCAGGGCGACGCCTAGGTCGTGGGCGACGAGTGCGAGGAGGGTGTGTACGTCGTTCACCTCGATCGTGACCGGGTGTGCGACGCCGGCCGTGGCGAAGGCGCTGTCGGAGATCGAGCGGGCGCCCCAGGTCGGGTCGAAGTCGACGAACGACTCCCCCGCCAGGTCGTCGAGCGTGACGGCGGACGCCTTCGCCAGGCGGTGGTCGGGTGAGCAGACGAGGACCATCGACTCGCGGGACAGCGGGCGCAGGTCGAGTCCGTCGACCGGGTCGCCGGCGGTCGCGACGAACGCGACGTCGAGGCGGCCCGAGGCGAGTTCGTCGAGCATCGGAGTGGAGCCCGCCTGGCGGACCTCGATCTCGACTCCTGGATACGCCGAACGGAACTTGGCGAGCAGCGCCGGGACGTCGACCACGCCGAGGCATTGCTCCAGCCCGACGGTGAGGTGACCGCGAAGCAGGCCCTGTACGGCGGCGACCGCGTCCTTGGCGGCTTCGGCGGCGGCGAGCGTACGGCGACCCTCGCAGAGCAGGGCGCGCCCCGCCTCGGTGAGCTCCACGCTCCGGGTGTTCCGTACGAACAGAGATGCCCGCAGCTCCCGCTCCAGCGCCCGGATCGAGGCGGACAAGCCCGACTGTGAGATCGACATCGCCTCGGCCGCCCGCGTGAAGTGCTTCTGCTCAGCGACCGCGACGAAGTGCTCCAAGTGCCTCAGCTCCATGACTAAGAACTGTAGTCGATCGAACCACACCGATTCTGCGGCCCTGCATGTTGGCGCAGACAGGTAGCCCGTCGGAGCGGACCGCCCGGCCATCTCAATGCGCCCTGCGGCACGCGGTTCAGGCGGCGAACGGCGCCGGCCGGGCGATTGTGATGGCGTGGCCGTCCGCCTTCGGTTGGGCCGCGGACCTGCACCACTCAGTAAGTCGGATCAGACTCCGCGGTTCACCCGGTCGCCACGCTCAGCCAGCCGATAGGAGCGCAAAGAGGTTTGGGTTAGTGAGTGGTGGGTGTCCGGGACCGGGTTCGATGAGGCTTGGGTCGATATCCACAGGTTCAAAGAGGTGTGTTCGCTGCGTCGTCGAACGAATACTTTCCCCGGCATGAAAGATCCCTTGGCGGACAAGGTCCGCGATCCCCGGGCAGAGACCAACATGGCGCTGCACCTCACTGCCAACGAACTCGGCGTGCCGCGCCGTCACCAGCAGGTTGTCGCGCCGTGGCAGCGGAGCTTCAACGAAGCCGGAAACGCTGACGATCTGGCACGTGTCGAAGTCGCCGCGTGTCTGTTCGGCGAGGGCCACGACGATGAGGCGAGAGCCGAACTGGCCGCGGTCATGGCCAACAAACGCTTCTACAGCTTGGAGTGGCTCCGTGCTGCCGAGCTTCTCGAAGAGGTGGGACAGGAGGAAGAGGCGCTTTACTGGTACGACGTGGCTACCGACCGCATGACTGCTGAAGAGGCCTCCCGCTCCCGGAGGCTGCAGCAGTTGGCGACCGGCCGGCGGCGGGTGAAGTGGGCGCTGGGGATGCCTCTCGACTACATCGATCTGCTGGGAGCGATGGGCGGCGACGAGGCTTGGGACCGAGAGTCCGAGCTGCGTGAGCTGCTGCGAGATCCAGTAGTCATCGACGGGCAGTTGCAGGTGTGGGAACGCAGCGAGTTCGATACGAACGTGCCGTGGCGCAATCGCTTCATCGGCAACGACCCCGATGCGTACTACCGAAGGGCTGAGCGGGTGCTCCGTGTGGAGGACCAGCGGGCAACGATCGCTACCTGGACGTACGGAGGCGTGCTGAACTGTCTTGAAGACGAACGATTCGACGGCCTGTCGGTCCCTGACGGCAGACGAGTTGGCTGGCCGCCTTCGCGTAACGAGCCGTGCTGGTGCGGATCCGGCGTCAAGTACAAGAAGTGCTGCGGCGGAGCGCTGCCGGCAGTCGAGCCCGTACCGGCACCTGGGGATTCCACTGGGTAGGGTGTCGCGCATGGCGGATGAGGAGTTTCGGGTTGAGGTCGTACTGAGGGACGAGGGGCATCGGCTCACGTTCTGGGATCGGTTGCGGGCGTTGGATCTGGATGACGATGCGCAGAAGCGGCTTGGGAGTCAGGTGACGGTTACCCGCGACGGGGATCGGATGCTGATGTACACGCACACGCTCGAGGACGCCCAGGAGGCGGAGCGTACGGCCAAGGAGCTGGTTGCCGCCGAGCGGCTCGAGGCGACGTCGACCATTACGCGTTGGAATGCTGCCGAGCAGGACTGGACCGACCCGAGTGTTCCGGTCGGCCCGCACGACGCGGCTGGGGACGCTGCCAAGAACGCGGACATGGAGGTTCCGGACCCGCGGTATGTCGTACTGCAAGCCTACAAGCCCGAATTCCTCCGGGACCTCGGCCTTTAGATCGTCAGCTCGCGATCTTCAGGGCGGTGAAGCGGGCGGAGAGGTCTTCGATCCATTCGGGTGGGGTTCGGTGGTCGGGTAGTGGGACGCCGGCTTCGCTGCGCCAGAGAGCGTCGCCCAGGGCGGTGCGTAGGTGCCACGCCATTACGCGTTCGGGATCCAGCGTGTGGCCGGTGTACTCACCGTAGTGGTGCATGGTCGCCGTGACGAGCTCGACGCAGGGGCCCGTTCCGGGGAGCGCGCGGAGATCGTACTCCGGGTCGGCGAGGCCTGCCGTTTCGAGGTCGACGACCGCGCGGAGCTCGTCGCCGTACCAGATCTGGTTCCCGCCGTGCAGGTCAGCGTGGACGAGTACCGGCGGGCGCGGCGTTGACAGCACCTCGTCGGTCCAGTCGCACCAGCGGAGCACCGTGGCGCGCTGCGCCGGCCGGGCCCAGACACCGAACCGCTCGCGCAACGTGTCGGTCGTCGCGGGCTGGAGAGGCGCCGGCGGTACGTCGCCCACTCGGTCGAGCGACCGGTGCAGCGACCCGAGGAACTGCGCGAGCTGACGACCGGCCCGGTCCCGGTCGATCGAGTCGACTACCTCGAACAGCGTCCTGCCCGGAACGAGCTCGGTCACCAGCAAGACCGGATCGGTGCTGCTCGCAACCAGTGTCGGCAGGAACGGTACCGCCGGTTCGCGGCTCAGCGCCTCGAGTACGTCGATCTCGTGCGCGAGCCGGAGCGCCGCGGGGCGGGACCAGGCGAACTTGACGAAGTACCGGTTGCCGAGGAGCGCGCTGGAGGACCACCACATCGGCTCGTCCTTGTTGACCAGTTCGCGGGCGACGATCGGAAGATCGCTCAGCTCGGGTGCGACCCGACGTACTGCCTCGGCGATCGCTGCCGGCGAATACTCGTCTAGCCACCGCATGTGCCTAGTCTGGCAGGCATGGATGTCGCGTTGAGGCCCGTGATGGAGGACGACCTGCCGCTGCTCCAGCGGTTCGCGGTCGAGCCATGGCTGATCGGGCTGGACTGGAACGGGTACCGCGACCCGCAGGCGCCCGTACGGCGGTACGCCGAGGACGGGTTCCTCGGGAAGGACGACGGGCGGCTGATCGTGAGTACCAGCTCCGAGACGGCGGGGTTCGTCAGCTGGCGGTCCGGGACGTTCGACGGGCGGACGCCGTACTGGGAGATCGGGATCGCGCTGCTGCCGGAGTACCGCGGGCGCGGGATCGGGTGGCGGGCGCAGGCGATGCTGACGACGTACCTGTTCGAGCACACGCCGGTGCAGCGGATCCAGGCCGCGACACATCCGGAGAACATCGCGGAGCAGAAAGCCTTGGAAAAGGCGGGTTTCCGGCTCGAAGGCGTGATCCGCGGGTGCGAGTTCCGGGCCGGGCAGCTCCGCGACGGATACCTGTACAGCCGGCTGCGCGCCGATCCGGAACCCGAACTCGGCAACGGTTCGGTGACGGAGAGCAGTTAAGACCCGGCGGAGGAACCATTGCGGATTAGTCTCGGCGGGTCGCTGCGCGCTTACCGGGCGTGGTTCTGCGACGCTGAAAAAGCTGAGGAGAGGGGAATCCGTGTCTCGTCGACGTGGTCTCGTTGCCGCCGCGGTCGTACTGTCGTTCGTCCTGGCCGGCTGCTCGGACGTGGCCGCGAGTGAGACGACGCCCTCCCCCACGCAGGCGAAGAGCAGCACACCTCCGGCCACGACGGCAACCCCGAAGCCGACGCCCACGGTGAAGCCGAAGCCCAAGGTGAAGCAGAAGCCGGAGTACTACGCGTTCCGGGTCGAACGGCAGCTCGACAAGCTCGGGTACCCGGTCGGCGACATCGACGGCGACATCACGGCGCGCGCCAAGCAGGCGTTGTGCGCGTGGCGCGAGACCCACGGGATGCCGGTCAGCCGGGTGGGCCTGACGCTGAACGACGCGTACTCGGTTCTCAACGCAACGAGTCGCCCCGCGCCGACCCGCGAGCCCGGGATCTACGTGAACAAGACCTGCCAGATCCTCTACCAAATCGTTGGCAAGACCTACAAGCGGATCGTCTGGATCTCGACCGGCGGCCCCGGCCACGAGACGCCGAACCGGATCGGGAAAGTCTGGCGCAAGTGGGCCGGCGCGCATGAGAGCAGCCTGTACGAGGACGCGTACATGTACGACTCGCTCTACTTCCTGAGGGACCGGCCCGGGATCGCGCTGCACGGGTCCCGCGTGAACTCCCTCGTGAAGCCGTACCCGGACAGCCACCGCTGCGTCCGCGTCATGCGTCCCGAAATCCACCAGATCTTCGAAGACACCCCGATCGGGACGAAGGTCCAGATCTACGGCGAGTACTAGGTACGACGCTCGTAGCGGCTACCAGGTGAAGTCTTCGGGCTTCTTTTCGGATTCGGTCCTGATGGCGTGCAGGTCGGTTGCGAAGAGTTTGGTGAGGCCACAGTTGAGGCAGACGACGGCGGCCAAGCGTGAGAGTGGGTGGGTCCAGACGGCTCGGTCGGTGGGGTGGATGCCTACCGCATATTGGCTCACGACATCCAGGTTGCCTACTTGCCGGCCGCCGCAGTTCTCGCAGGGAGGCAGGGTCGAAGCGGGTTGGTTCATGTCATATGCCTATCATCGCCGGCAACTTTCCGGGTGGCGGTTGTATCAAGGTTGGCGTGAAGACCAAATCCCTGAGCGCGGCCGCACTGCTGGTCGCGGGCTTGTCCCTGACGGCGACCTCGGCGCCCGCCCACGCGGCCGGACCGTGCACGATGGCGACCGGATCGATCACGAGTGCCGGTGACTTCGCGGCGACGAACATCACCGCCTCGACGCCGCCAGCGGCGAAGTACGCCGATGTCATGCACCAGTTCACCGCCGGTGCCGCGCGGTTGAGCTCCAGTTGGCTCTGGGGACCGACGCCGAGCGGATCGGCCAGGACGGCGTACGTCGTACTCGGCTCGACGCTGTACCTGTCGACCTGGCTGTACAGCGAGGAGACCCATCAGGAGACGCTGAGCCTCGACAAGGTCGGTGGCGGCTGGGACAGGTTCACGTACGTCGAGCAGTCGTACTACGGCACCGCGCCCACGGCCCGTTCGGCGCAGTACGGCCTGCGCAACGACGGCGTACTGTTCCGCTGGACCAACGGCTGGCGGACCGTCGCCTCAGCGCCCGGCTTCGCGTCGGTCAAGGCGATGACGCTGATCAGCGAGACGAAGACGTACGACACCTTCCTCGCGACAACGCACGGCGGCGCGCTGTACACGATCCGCATCCCGGCAACCGCTCCGATGAAGCCGATCGTCAAGAAGGTCCGCACGTCAACCTGGCAGGGTTTCGAGACTCTGGTCGCGGAGCGATGCGGGACGCAGAGCACTCTGCTCACAGCCATCGACAAGGACACCAGAACGGCTTACCTGTACGCCGTCAGCCACGCAACCGGCGCCACCACTGTCATCAACGGCCTCGGCAAACTGCCCGCCACGTTCAACGACCCGGTCTATTCCCTCTACACAACCGACAACGTCCCACCGCTCTTCGGCGAGTAAGCGGAACGTCGAGCCGGTCTCCTGGGCGAGACCGGCTCGACGTTCGAGCTGCCCTAGACGGGGATCTTCCACTTCTGGGGATCGAGGCCGTTGCAGTCGTAGATCTGCAACTTGGTTCCGTCTGCGGTCGCGCCGCTGGGACTGTCGAGGCAGCGGCCGGACTGTGGGTTCAGCAGGGAACCGTTCGGCTGGGGCTGCCAGATCTGCCCGCCGGCGGAGCCGCAGTCCCAGAGCTGGACCTTGGTGAAGTTCGCCGTACCGTTGCCGACGATGTCCAGGCACTTGCCGAAGGCACGGATCTTGCCATCGGTCGACATCGACCACTGCTGCCCGGGTACGCCGTTGCAGGTCCACAGCTGTACGGCGTTCCCACTCGTCGGCCTGTTGGTGTCGACGTCCACGCATTTGCCCGCCGCGGCCGGTCCCGTGATCGGTCCGGTCGGTGCGCCCGGCAGATTCCACTTCTGCGGATCGAGGCCGTTGCAGTCGTAGATCTGCAGCTTGGTCCCGTCGGCGGTCGCGCCGCCGGGGCTGTCGAGGCAGCGGCCGGACTGCGGGTTGAGGAGCGAGCCATTGGCTTGTGGACGCCATTGCTGACCGCCAGCGGGACCGCAGTCCCAGAGCTGGACCTTGGTGAGGTTCGCCGTACCGTTTCCGACGATGTCGAGGCACTTGCCGAACGCTCGGACCGTTCCGTCAGCCATGATCGTCCACTGTTGACCAGGTACGCCGCTGCAGGTGTACAACTGAGCCGCGTTGCCGTTGACCGCCGTGTTGTGGTCGACGTCAAGGCACTTGCCGGCGGCCGCGGGGCCGGTGATCGCGCCGGTCGGGCCGCCGACGACGCCGGTGCCGAAGCGCACCTGGCACTGGTTCCCGGTACCGAGCCACGTCGCCGCGAGATAGAGGAACGACGTGCCGTCGATCGACGGAACGATCGGCGAACTGTACCCCGGGCAGCTCGGAACACCGGACGCGTAACCGCCCGTCGGGTTGACGTTGACGGGTGCCTCCAGCTCCGTCCAGCTTCCGGAGCCGAGCGAGGTGTTTGCCAACAGCACCGATCCGGATTCGGCCATCACCGCCTTGTTTCCGGTCGGACCGGTGACCACGCGTTGCCCGGACAGCAGCAACGTGCCGTTCGGTCCGCCGCCAGGGATCCAGGCAACGTACGGAGTATGCAGCAGGTGCCGGCCGTCGCTGGTCTGGGCGAGTGTGCCGGGGCTGTCGGTCGGTGACCAGTTGAGGCCGTCCGGACTGGTCTTGAGGTAGACCTCGCAGGCGTGGTCGGCGTCGGTCGCGTCGCGGCACAGCTCGTACGACATGACGAACTGACCGTTGGGCAGGGCGGTGACGATCGACATTCCGGGGCGTGCGAGGTTATCGGCCGGGAACGCGACGTCCGGGGTGATGTTCGCACTCCAGGTCGCGCCACCGTCGGTCGAGGTGTAGTGGCCGATGATCTGGTTGTTGGTGGGCGAGCCGGCCGGGCGCTCGTCGGAGATGAAACAGGCCAGGGTGTTGTTCGGCGCGAGCAGGAACCACGGCTCCCAGATGCCGGCGCCGATGGTGTTCGGGAGACCGCTGGTCTGAGTGCAGTTGGACAGGTACTGCCAGCTGGCACCGTGGTCGGTGCTCTTGAACACCTCGATCTTCTGCGCGGTGAAGTTGCCCTCCACCCAGGCGGTGCCGGCGGCGAGCAGGTCGCCCGCGTTCAGGCCGTTCGCGGTCCGCGGAACCTCGTAGATCACCGGCGCGCCGAGGCCCCAGCCGCTCGTGTGCGAGGTGATCGTGCTGATCGGGTTCGCGCCGAAGGTCGCGCCGCCGTCGGTACTGCGGAACACCGGGAAGCTGCTCGGTCCGGATTCGTTGCGCCGGGCAAAGGTGGCGAGGACCGTGTGGCCGGCGTTGCCGTCGTGGTCGAGACGGATCGCGCGCGGGTAGCTGGCGTCGGCGTTGGGATAGGTGGACAGGTTCGGGCTGTAGAGCAGGTTGCCCGGCGGTGCGGCGGTCGCCGGAACGGAGCCCGGGGCAACGATCAGCGCGGCGACGATCAGACTGAAGATTGTCAACAATCTGCGGATGGACATGGAACCTCCTCGGACGAAAGGCGGGAGTTCGAGAAGTGCTGGGCAGCGCAGGAACGCAGGCCCGGGTCGGTACTTGGAGCCCTGGGTCGGTACCGGAGCTCTGGGTCGGTACTGGAGCTCTGGATCAGTACCAGAGCTCCCGGTCGCTACCAGAGCTCCGGCTCGGCACCGCAGCCCCGGATCAGTACCAGAGATGCGGATCGACACCGGCAGGTGCAGGTCGGTATCGGAGGGGTAGGTCAGGATGGATCGTCGGCAATCGTGATGTCGACAAACGTGCGAGCGACGACGGTGCCGGCCGGGTCGGTGATCCAGAGGTTCAGGCGACCGGGTTGCAGCCCGGTGATCTCGATCGGGTCGGTCACGGTGAACGGCTTGGCGTCCACGGGTGCCGATCCTGAAGACCAGTGCAAGGTGCCGAGCAGTGGTTCGGCGCCGTGGTGCGAGACGCGGACCGGGATCGACGCCGAGTCATCAGCGAGTACGAGGTCCCGGCCGGGTCTTTCCGGGGTTATGTCGACGATCAGGACGGTCTCGGCGTGGACGTCGGACGGGATCACACCGCCGAGGTCCTTGGTCCGGCGGTCGTAGGTGTAGATGCCGACGGTTTCGTGCTCGATGTCGTACAGCTCGGTGTAGATGTAGCCGGCGTTCCGCGGGTGCCGGCGAAGCTCCTGGGTCTGCCAACGCAGGTGCCACCCGCGCTCCACACTCGTCGACCCGCCGCCGTACTCGCCGTTCAGCTGCACCTTGTCCGTACCGTCGAACCCAGGTGCCGCAATCGCCTTCTCCGCGACGAACTCCGGCCCGAGGCGAACCGGGAACCGGCCGTCCGACGTGTTGACCAGCCGGTCGACGATCGCGGCCCACGATCCGACGTTCTCGTCGTAGTAGTGCCAGTCGACCAGATCGGTCTCGACGTGCGCCCACCCCGAGTTGTCGACAATCGGACGAGTCGGATCCGCGTCCTTGATGATCCGGTACGTCCGCCGTACCGCGTCCTGCTTGGCCGGATCACCCGGGACGTCCCAGTCCAGGCCCCACTCCTCGTTGTACCCACCCCAGATCACGATGCTCGGATGGTTGCCGTCCCGCGCGACCATCCCGGCCGCGACCTCCTCGAACGCCGCGACGGCATCGGCCCGGAACCGCCCGGTCGACGGCGGCTCCGCCCACACGAGCATGCCGAGCCGGTCGGCCCAGTACAGCCAGCGCGGGTCCTCGAGCTTGATGTGCTTGCGTACCAGATTGAACCCGGCCGCCCGCGCGAGCTCCAGGTCCCGGCGCAAGGCCTCGTCGCTCGGTGCCGCGTGCCCACCCGTCGGCCAGAACCCCTGGTCGAGAACGCCCCGGACGTACGTCGGTACGCCGTTCAGCACGAGTGTGCTGCCCTGCCACTCGATCGTCCGCAGGCCGGTGTACCCGCGAACCGTGTCAGCGCCGGCGGTCACGATCACGTCGTACAGATGAGGATTGTCAACAGTCCACAATCGCGGCTCGTCGATCGGCAGTGTCACGGTCCCCGGCCATTCCTCGTACTCGCGGATCAGCACGCCCGGGATCTCGATGCGCACCGGCGACGGGCCGGCCATCGTGATCTCGATACTGTCGGCAGTCGGACGGAGTTCGAGCTTCGAGATGTACTCGGCCGGCCGCGGCTCGAGCCAGACGGTCTGCCAGATCCCGCTCGACGGGGTGAAGGCGCAGCCGTCGTAGTCGTCGGCCGGCATGCTGCGTTGCTTGCCGTGCGGGATGAACCGCTTGTCGGTCGGCGCATCGACCCGTACGACCAGCTCGCCGGCGCCGGTCCGGTCCAGCAGGTCGGTGATGTCGGCCTCGAACGGCAGGTACCCACCGGTGTGCTCGACGGCGAGTACACCGTTCACCCAGACCGTCGCCTGATGGTGAACGGCACCGAAGTGCAGAATGGTCCGCTCCGACGCCCAGTCGTCCGGGCGCGCGATCTGCCGTCGGTACCAGGCCGTCGGCAGCCAGTGCGCGACCACTCCGGAGTCGGGATGCTCCCACGGGAACGGTACGACGACGGTCTCGGTGAATCGGTCGGGCTCGCGGGCGAATTCCCACTCGCCGTTGAGGTTCAGCCAGCGAGACGAACGGTCGAAGTGCGGCCGAGGGTACTCAGGACGTGGTGTGTTCACAGTCTTCTCCATAGGTCAGCCCTTCAAACTGCCGGCCATGACGCCTTTGATCAGATGACGTTGCAGGACGACGAACACGATCAGGACCGGGATCGCCGCCACGGTGCTTGCCGCGAGCAACTGGCCCCAGACGCTGGTCCAGTCCGCGCCGAGCTGGCCCGAGCGGATGTTCTGGGCCAGCGCCGAGAGCATCACCTGCAGGGTCTGGTGCTGCTCGTCGTTCACCGCGACCACCGGCCAGACGAAGTCGTTGTAGATGTTGATGAAGGTCAGTACGCCGAGCGCCGCCAGGCCCGGGCGGATCACCGGCAGCACGATGCTGGTGAAGATCCGCAGCTCACCGGCGCCGTCGACGCGGGCCGCGTCGAGCAGTTCGTCCGGGATCGCCAGGATCACCTGCCGCATCCAGAACACCCCGAACGCGTCGATCGCACCGGGCAGGATCAGCGCCTGGAACGTGCTCACCCAGCCGAGCTGGCTCATCTCCAGCAGCAGCGGGATCAGCAGTACGAGCGTCGGCAGCATGAGCGTGGTCAGTACGGTGGCGAAGAGCAGCCGCTTGCCCGGGAACACGTACTTCGCGAACGCGAATCCCGCCATCGGGCAGAACAGCATCGTCAGGGCGCCCTTGACCAGGACGACGATCGCGGTGTTCCGGAAGCCGGTGCCGATCGGGATCGTGTCCAGCATCGAACGGAAGTTCGCCAGCGTCAGCTGACCCGGATCGAAGCTGAACGGGCTCGAGATGATGTCCGCGCCGGGCTTCAGCGACGAGACCGCCATCCAGAGCAGCGGCGCAAGACTGACGACGCCTGCCAACGTCAGCAGCCCGTACCGCCCCACCTCCCCGAGCCGCGCCCCGCCCGACCGCGCAGGTTGTTTCATGAGTCCTCCCTCGAGCGCAGTAGCCGGATTGACGCGAGTGACAGCGCGAGCACCATGACCACGAGCAGCATCGAGTTCGCGGCCCCGAGTCCGAGGTCGGAGTTCGTGATGTGCTTGTAGAGATAAAGCCCCGCGGTCCTGGTCGCGTTGAACGGTCCACCGCCGGTCACGACGTACGGCTCCGCGAACAACTGGAAGACGGTCAGCGTGCCGATCACGACGACGAAGCTCAGCGTGCGCGTCACCAGCGGCACGGTGATCGACCAGAACTGGTGCCAGGCGCCGGCGCCGTCGATCGTCGCGGCCTCGTAGACCTCCGAGGGGATTGTCGACAATCCGGCCATCAGCAAGATCACGGCGTACCCGGTTGTTCGCCACAGCACGAGCAGGGCGACCGTGACCTTGGCGCCGGCGGAGGTTGTCAACCAGCCGATTGCAGGCAATCCGATTGCCGACAATCCGTGGTTCACCGCACCGAAGTCCTTGTCGAACAGGATGATCCACACCTGCGCCATCGCTACCAGCGGCGTCACGAACGGCGCGATCAGCGCGGCGCTGAAGACGCCACGGAACCTTGCCTTGCGCAACGCGACCGCGATCGTCAGTGCGAGCAGCACCTGCGCCGGTACGACGAGAAGCCAGAGCACACCCGACGTCGCCATCGACTGCCAGAAGTCCGGGCTGGTCAGCAGATACCGGTAGTTGGCGAGCCCGATGATCTTCAGCGCTCCGGCGCCGTGCCAGTTGGTGAAGCTCAACTGCAGGGCGAAGAAGATCGGATAAGCGCTGAACGCGGCGAAGACGAGGACGAACGGCGCGACGAACAGGTACGGCGCGACCGGGACCCGACGCCGCCGTACCCGCTGAGCGGCCCGCCGGGCCGTCGTCGCTTCGGTGAGAGTCGCCATTCAGCTGGGACCCATCAGGTTCTTCTGGATCTGCGTCGCCGAGGTCTTGAGCACCTCGTCGGGACTCATCTGGCCGGCGAGCAACTTCTGTACGTTCACGCCGAAGTAGTCGACGGCTTTCCCCCACCAGGTGGGAATCGTGTACCCGCCTGGTACCTGCTTACCCGCCTCGACGGCAACCTTCCACAGGTCCTGACCACCGAGCGCCTCGAGCGGCTTGAACAGCGGGGCGGCAGGATCGAGCGCCGGCAGGTACGACGGGATCGAGGTATTCAGCCCGCCCGGATACACCGAGTTCGGCCCGTAGACCGTGGTGTAGCCGGATTTGCTGAAGACCAGATGCTCGTACAACCGCCAGGCCAGCTCGGGGTTCTTCGCCTTGGCCGGGATGACGAACGACGAGCCGCCCATCACCCCCGCCCGTGCACCGCCGGCCTGCCACGCGGGAAGCGCCATCGCGCGCCATTTACCCTTGCTTGCCTTCAGCAACTGCTGCGGTGCGAACACGAACCACTGCGCCCACGGTACGAACACCTGGGTGCCGTTGTCCTGCGTCTGCAGATCCGTCGGCTGGGTGTACTTCGCGAGCGTGCCCAACTGCCCGGACCGCACCTTGTCCAGCCAGGTCAGCGCGTTCCGGTACGGGTCGGAGTCGATGGTGAGCTTGCCGTCGGCATCGACCATCGCACCGCCCTGCTGGTTCGCGAACATGTCGATCCACAGCTGCCCGAGGAACTGGTCATTCTCGAGGTGGATCGGCTTCGCCTGCGGGAACTTCTCCCGGACGGTACGGGCGGCGTCGAGCAGATTGTCGAATGTCAACAATCCGGCAGGATCGACACCCGCCTGGGTGACGATGTCCTCGCGGTAGAACAGCAGGCCGGGGTCCAGGTCCCACGGCACCGCGACGATCTTCCCGTCGACGGTCACCACACCGAGCTTGTACGGCGCGATGTCCGGCCTGTACTGCTCGATCAGCCCGCTGAGGTCGTACAGGTGCGGTGCGACGCCGGTGAGCAATGCGTCGTCGTAGAACGCGCCGTCCGGCACGCCGGCACCGCTGATCAAGGTCGCCGGGAGCTTGGCGTTGACGTCGACCGCCACATGGTTGACCTTCACCTGCGGGTACTTCGCCGTGAACGACGCGATCGCCTTGTCGAACACCTTGTAGAGGTCGCCGGTGCGATCCCAGATGGTGATCTCGCCGGACGGTGGTTTGGTCACGCTGCTGCTCGGCAGCGACTTGCTCCCGGTGGTACTGCCCGGCGCGCACGCGCCGAGACCTCCGGCGACCAGCGCGGCGCCGGCGCCACGGAACAGGCTGCGGCGTGAAAGGAGATTGGTCATGTTGTGTTCCCTCATGACTTCCGCGATGCTTGCAACGTTGCAAGTGGTGTTGGAGACGCTAAGCTTGCAACGTTGCAAGTGTCAAGACTTCACATCAGTCGCCGTCCATGGGAACGAGGTGCAGGGTGGCCGCCACACTCCGCGAGGTCGCCGAGCGGGCCGGCGTCTCGGTCCGGACGGTGTCGAACGTCGTCAACGACTTCCCGCAGGTCGCGCCGGAGACCAGGGCCCGGGTCCAGCGCGTACTCGACGAGCTCGGGTACCAGCCGAACGCGGTCGCCCGGACCCTGAGGAACGGCCGCTCCGGCCTGATCGCCCTGGTCCTGCCCGAGCTCGACGTACCGTACTTCGCCGAGCTCACCCGGGCCGTGATCGAGCAGGCGGCGGCCGCCGGGTACACGGTCGTCGTCGACCAGACCGACGGCGACCCGGTCCGCGAGCGGGAGCTGGTGATGCGGGGCAACCGGGCGGCGATGTTCGACGGGCTGATCTTCAACCCGCTCGCCCTCGGCGGCGCCGACCTGCGCAACCGGCCGTCGTCCGCACCGGTCGTCCTGCTCGGTGAACGCGTCCTCGAGGGCGGGCTCGATCACATCATGATCGACAACGTCGGCGCCGCCGAGCTAGCGACCCGTCATCTGATCGAGCTCGGCCGGCAGCGGATCGCCGCGATCGGCGACCAGTTCGACGAGACCCGGCAGACCGGCCGGCTGCGGACACAGGGGTACCGCGCGGCGCTGCAGGCGGCCGGACGCGAGGTCGTCCCGGAGTTGGTCCGCCCCACCGAGTTCTTCCACCGCGCCGACGGCGCGTCCGCGATGTCCGACCTGCTCGCCCTCCCCCAGCCGCCCGACGCGGTCTTCTGCTACAACGACCTGCTCGCGCTCGGCGCGCTCCGTACCATCCTCAGCCACGGCCTCCGGGTCCCCGACGACATCGCGCTGGTCGGCTTCGACGACATCGAGGACGGCCGCTACAGCACCCCGAGCCTCACCACGATCAGCCCGGACAAGACCCAGATCGCCAGGAACGCCGTACGTCTGCTCCTCAACCGACTCGACGGCGACCGCTCCGACCCCACCGAACTCCCCGCCGACTACACCCTCGAGATCCGCGAAAGCACCACCGGCTAGGCCTGGAGGCGGGTCGTGGAGACGGCGCAGGGGTCGCACCAGAAGCCGAAGACGAGGATGTTGGACAGACCAACGGTGGTCGCGGCCAGGAAGGGCATGAAGCGGCCGCACTCCGGGCAGATCGGGTGGGTCTCCGGCATCGGCCAGCGCGGGAGGCCGCCGATCTGGTGGTGATCCGTCGTGGGTACGGCGGGCATCGTGACGCCGGTCTGGTTCGGGTGCAGCGTCAGCACCATGGAGCGTTCGTCGGTGGAGGTCGCTGGGCCTTGCGGGTTGAAGTAGACCGTCGTACCCGCATCGGTGAAGCGCGTCACGATGACGTCGACCTCGTCGCATTCACACGCGAACCAGAAGAAGGACGGATCGTGGCTCAGGTCGTACGGCAGGTCTTCGGCGGACAACGTGAGGACGCGCGTGGCCGGCGTACCGCAGTCGACACACAGGGGCGCCTCGCCCGGATACGTCCCGCCGATCAGGTGGTTGCTCGCGCCCTTGCCCGCCACGAACCCCATGAACGCCGGTCGGGATCCGGCCGGACGGTCGCTGTCCGGCATCCGCCCGGCCAGCGGCATCAGCCACTCCCAGTGCTCGGGGTCCACCACGTCGTCCCGAACGGACGCGATGAGGTCCGCGGCGTGATCGGTGCGAATCAGGGCGAGCTTCCACAAATCGGCGATGTCCCGCTCGTTCTTCCACTGATCCAGCAGCGCATCCGCAACGTCGTCACCGGCACCGGACAACGTGGCCTGCCTGATCAGTGCGTCATCGGTCGTCTCCTCGAACGGTCGAAGCCGGTCGGGAAAGTACGTCGCGATGGCGAAGAGCACCGAGGAGTACGGCGTACTCTCGCCAAGCTCAGCGTGATGATCGCGAACGATCCGATCCACCAGCTCTCCCGGCAACCAGGGCACCAACCGCGCGGCAGCAGGCGCAAGGTCAGGCACCTCCAGCAACCGTTCCGCTGCGCGCGTCTTCTCCGCCTCCGCACCTGGGATCCGCTGGAGGTACGAGGCGACGTATTCCGCGATCGCCCGATCGTCCGTCGCAACCAAACACTCGACCGCCGCGCCCGGCCCACGTTCCGTCAGCAGTGCCGTGATCCGCGTGTCCCGCTCCCGAACCGTCAACCCCGCATCAACCGCAACACGCTCAACCAGCTCGAGCACCCGGACTCCTCACACCAGCGGACACAGCCGCAGATTGTTGCAGCACCCGGGTCCACCGCGGAAGGCGATTCGGTCGTCATGGCTGGATCCAGCCGATATAGCCACCGGAGAGGTCCTGGGCGCGGATGATCCAGGCGCGGAACACCGGGCCGACCGCAGACGACGGGTGACCGAGATCGTCGGGCGACACCAGCCGCAGTACTCCGGTGCGCAGGTCGCGCAGCCAGACGTTGGGCACCGGGTCGACATCGATCCCAAGCCAACTGATCGGGATGACGCGGCTACTTCGGATGGCGGGTGCGGAAGGTGGCCTTTTTCGACAGGTTGCCGCAGGTGTCCATCGAGCACCAGCGGCGGGTTCCGGGGCGGGAGTTGTCGAGGAAGATCGCGCCGCAGTCGGGGTTCGCGCAGTCGCGGATCCGGTCGAGCGCGGCCGGGGACGTGACCAGATCCAGGACATCCCGGGCGGCCAGGGCGAGGACGGCGGTCACCGGATCGTCAGCCTGCCACTGCAGTTCACCCACCGAGTCCAGCCGAGGCTGCGGCACCGGCTCGGCCGCCGCGCGGTTGACCCGGTTGCGGGCAGCCCGGGAAGCGCTCGCAACACCATCCGTCGCTCGAGCCGCGGCGAGCAGTTCGTAGATGCTCTCGCGCAACGCCTGCGCCTGACCAACCTGCGCCTGCGTCGGTACGTCGCCGGCCTTCGGCGCCACCGATCCGAGTTGCCTCACCCAGGCGGCCAGCGCCACTCCGTCAGGCAACTCCTCCGCAACCTCCGGCGTACCACGCAGCCGCAAGGTACGGACGAAGTCGAGGCACAGCCGTCCGGCACCCTGGCGGAATCGTTGCTCCATGAGCCCACTCTATCCGAGAACCGGTTTGACTGGTACCGTCGGGAACCAGTCAAACCGGTTCCAGGGAGATGTCATGCGAAGGTCCCTGCTCGTACTCCTCGCGACCGCATGCGGTGCCGGCGTCGCGAACGTGTATTTCCCGCAGGCCATCACGCCGCTGATCGCGCGCGGCCTGAACGTCGGCGCGGCGACGGCCGCATTGGTGCCAACGGCAACACAGTTCGGGTACGCCGTCGGCATCGCCTTGCTTGTGCCGCTCGGCGACCGGCTCGTCCATCGGCGTTTCGTGGCCGGGCTGTTTGCTGTCACGACTGTCGCTCTGGTCGTCGCCGGTTCGGCGCCGGGTCTGCCGGTGCTCCTTGGCGCTGCGGTCGTCGTCGGGATGGCCACCGTCGTACCGCAGGTGCTACTCCCGTTCGCGGCGACGCTTGTCGCGCCGGAGCGTCGTGGCGCGGTGACCGGGTTGCTGTTGTCGGGACTGCTCGCGGGAATCCTGCTGGCTCGGGCGTTCGGTGGGCTGCTTGGGGACTGGCTTGGGTGGCGAGCGCCGTACCTGGTGAGCTCGGTACTGGCTGCGACGCTGGCCGTGATCCTTGCCAGGATGCTGCCGGCAACGACACCGTCTTCGCGGGACAGCTACCTGGCGTTGCTCGGCTGGCCGGTACGGCTGTTCCTGAGGGAGCCGGAGCTGCGGAGGTCGTGCCTGTACCAGGGGTTGATGTTCGGCGGGTTCACTGCCGCCTGGACGAGCCTTGCGTTGTTGATCACGGGGCCGACGTACGAACTGAGCGCGAGCGTCGTCGGGTTGATCGCGTTGGTCGGCGCCGCGAGCGCATTCGCCACGGCCTGGGCCGGTCGGCAGGCTGACCGCCGCGGGCCTGATGTGGTCAATGTCGTCAGCTTCCTCGGAGCACTTGTTGCCGCCGCGGTGCTGACCGCCGCCACGGCACGTGGAGTCGTCGGCCTGGTTGCCGTTGCCCTAGGCATGCTTCTGCTCGACGTCGCCGTTCAGACCGGCCAGGTCGCGAACCAGACGCGGATCTTCGCCCTGCGCCCCGAGATGCGCAGCCGGCTGAACACTGCGTACATGACCGTGGCGTTCCTCGGCGGCACAATCGGCTCCTGGGTCGGAGTCCGCGCATACCTCCGATTCGGATGGCTAAGCATCCCCACTCTCATCGCCGTACTAGCCCTCGCCGCACTGACGCGCATCAAGCCTGGACGCGAGCGTCACCCCGTCGGCCAGTCGAGGTTCTCCGCGCGCCGACTGTCGAGATAGGCCGCCAGCGCCAGTGCGGTCAGGTCCTGGTGGTGGGGTACGGCGAGTTGGGCGCCGATGGGTAGTCCTGTTGTTGACAATCCGACGTTTACGGTCGTTGCGGGGTGGTGGGACATGTTGTAGGGGACGGTGAAGGCTATGTGTTCGAAGGGCTTTGACGGGTTGTCGGTGGGGTAGGCGAGTTCGGCGGGGAAGGCTGTGATGGGGGCTACTGGCGACAGGATGACGTCGTACTGCGTGAAGACCTGGGTGACGGCGGCCGCCATCGCGCCCATTTGGGTGTAGCCGTGGAAGACGTCGGATGCGGTGAGGTCGGTCGCGGTGGAGACCCATTGGCGGATCTGGGGCAGGACCTTGGCACGGCGTTCTTCGGGGAGGGCGGCGATGTCGGTGGCGGAGCGGATGCGCCAGAAGCGGTCGAGGCCGTCGAGCATTTCGCGGGTGATGATCGGCGGGATCGGGTCGACGATCGCGCCCGCCTGCTCGAGGAGTGCGGCCGCGGACGAGACGGCTGCGGTGACGTCGGGGTCGATCGGGAGACCTACACCGGCGTCGAGCAGCAGCGCGACCCGGAGGCCTTTCAGCTGTACGTCGAACACGTCCGAGGCCAAAGGCAAAGACGTGTAGTCGCGCGGGTCGTAACCCTGCATGACCGTCAACGCCAGCGCAGCGTCGCCCGCCGTACGGGTGAGGGGGCCGATCGCGCGACCGGCGTACGGGTTGCCGACGGCGATCCGGCCGTGCGTGGGTTTGAGGCCGACCAGGCCGCACCACCCGGCGGGCAGGCGGATCGACCCGCCGATGTCCGTGCCGACGTGGATCGGCCCGTACCCGGCGGCGGCCGCGGCGGAAGCGCCCGCGCTCGATCCGCCGGCCGTCTTCGACAGGTCCCACGGATTGCGGGTCAAGCGGTGGAACGTCGACACCCCGGACGACAACATCCCGTACTCCGGCATCGTCGTCTTGCTGAAGATCACCGCTCCGGCCGCCCGCAACCGTGCCGCTGCGGGTGCGTCCTCGGCGGCGGGTACGAGCGTGGTGGCCGCGGTTCCTTGCGGTACGGGCGTTCCGCGTGTCGCGATGTTCTCCTTGATCGTTACCGGTACGCCGTCCAGCGCACCCGCCGTACCGTCCCGCCACCGTTGCTCCGACTCGTGCGCCGCCGCCCGTGCGCCGTCGGGGTCCAACGCGTACAGCGCGCACAGGTGAGGTTCGAGCGCGGCCACCCGGTCGAGGACGTCGGAGATGACCTCGACGGGTGACACCGAGCCGTCGCGGTACTTCGTCAGCAGTTCGGTTGCGGTCAGATCGGCGAGACTCATCTACGGCTCCATCCGGTCAGTTCGGTGGTTCGAAGCGGCCGTCGACCGCGGTCCAGCCGCCGTCGACCGCGAGGACACTGCCGGTCACGAAGCTCGCCGCGTCCGACGCCAGGTACACGACCGCCCCGGCGAGTTCGGAAGGCTGGGCCCAGCGACCGAGCGCGCCCTTCTGCGCGTACGCCTCGTACCAGGCCGGATCGGCTTTGATCTGTGCGGTCAGCGGGGTCTCGACGACGCCCGGCGCGATCGCGTTCGCGCGGACGCCGGACGGCCCGAGTTCGGCGGCGGCGGTCCGGAGCAGCTGGACGAGTCCGGCTTTTGTTGCCGCGTACACCGATTGCCCCGGCTCGACCGTCGTACCGCGGATCGAGCTGAAGCCGATGATGCTGCCGCTCCCCCGCTCCGCCATGCCCTTCCCGAACGCGCGGATCAGCTGGAACGAGGCCCGCAGGTTCAGCGCCACCACCCGGTCGAACTCCTCGCCCGTGTAGTCCAGGATCCGCTTCCGTACGTTCGTCGCCGCGGTGAACACGAGCACATCCACAGGATCCAGGTCCGCCACAGCACGTTCGATCGCCACGTCGTCGAGCACATCCAGCTCGTACGCCGTCATCCCACCATCAGAGACAGAGGCGACGGCGGCTGTTTGCTGGGCGGTAGTCAGGTCGCGGTCGGCGCAGGTTACTCGGGCGCCGTGGGCGGCGAGGGCGAGGGCGCTCTCGCGACCGATGCCGCTGCCCGCGCCGATCACCAGCACGTGCTTCCCGTCGAGGCGGAAGAGCTTCGCGTAGTCCATCGGTTCACCTTTCACGGGCGCGGGCGGATGATGGCCATCCGGGTCGTCGTGAGTTCCTCGATGGCGAAGCGTGGGCCTTCGCGGCCGGTACCGGAGTCCTTCACGCCGCCGTACGGCATCACGTCGGACCGGAACCCGGGTACGTCGTTGATCACCACTCCCCCGACGTCGAGCCGGTCGATCGCGGCGAACGCGGTGTCGAGCGACGACGTGAACACGCTCGCGTGCAGCCCGTACCGCGTCTCGTTCACGGCCTGCAGCGCACTGTCCACGTCGGGCACCGACCGTACGGCGATCACCGGCCCGAAGATCTCCTCGTCCCACGCCGGCAGGCCGTCCGGTACGTCGGTCAGCACGATCGGACCGAGCACATCACCAGGAGCCTCGTACGCGATCGATCCGCCTGCACGTACCGCGTCCCCGACCCAATTGCGGACCCGGTCCGTCGAGGCCGGGTTGATCAACGCGGACACCCGCGTCTCCGGATCCCGCGGATCACCGACCACCACGCCAGGAAGCCGCGCAACCAGCTTCTCCAGCAGGACATCTCGAACCGACGAGACAGCGATCACGCGTTGTACCGAGATGCAGGCCTGACCGGACGCGTAGTACCCGCCGCGTACGATCGCGTCCGCGGCCGCATCCAGATCGGCGTCCTCGGCAACGACCAGCGCCGAGTTCGACCCGAGCTCGAGCAGTACCTTCGTCGGTGCCGCGTCCCGCGCGATCCGATGCCCGACGGCAGCCGATCCGGTGAACGACACCGCACCGATCCGCGGGTCCGTGGTCAACGCGGCACCCACCTCCGGCCCGCCCGTCACCACCTGCAACGCGCTCGAAGGTGCACCCGCGTCGGCCAACGCCGACCGCATCACGTGCGCGAGCCACAGGGTCGCAAGCGGCGTCTGAGGCGCTGGCTTCACGATGATCGGACAACCGGCCGCGAACGCCGGCGCGATTTTATGGGCCGCCAGCAACAACGGGTAGTTGAACCCGGTGATCCCGACCACGACGCCGATCGGCTTCCGGACCCAGAAACCCTGCAAACCTTCACCACTGGGCAACAGATCGAGCGGCACTGTCTCGCCGTGCAGCCGCGCGACCTCCTCCGCCGACGTCTGCAGCGTGAGCAAGGTCCGGTCGATCTCCACCCGGCAGTCGACCAGCGGCTTCCCGGTCTCCAGCACCAGCAGATCCACGAACGCGTCCCGCTCGGCCAGGACGGCCGAATGCACGTCCTGCAAGACTTTCCGGCGTACGTACGACGGAAGCCGCCCGACCGTTTCCCGTACGGCGAGCGCGCTGTCGAGGGCCGTCCGCGCGATCGCGGCATCCCCGACCGGTGCATCGGCGACCGGCGTACCGTCGTACGGGAAGATCACCGGTGCCGTGGCCGCCGGCTCGATCCACGACTCGCCGATCGGCAGGCCGGCTGGGAACTTCATGCGGGATCTCCCTTCGCGAGCAGGTCGGACGTGGTCGCGCCGGACAGCGCGCGCTGCAGGGTCGGGATCGCCGACACCAGGCGCTGCGTGTACGGATGCTGCGGGGCGGCGTACACGTCGCCGGTGTAGCCGGTCTCGACGATCTCGCCGGCGTTCATCACGGCGACGCGGTCGCAGACGTGCTTGACGACGGACAGGTCGTGGGAGACGAACACCAGTGTCAGGTCGAGTTCGTCGACCAGGTCGGAGATCAGGTTCAGGACCTGGGCGCGGACCGAGACGTCGAGCGCGCTGACCGGTTCGTCGGCGATCAGGATCCGCGGGCGTGGGGCGAGCGCGCGGGCGATCGAGATGCGCTGCCGCTGTCCGCCGGAGAACTGGTGCGGGTAGCGGTCACCGGCGTCCGCGGCGAGGCCGACGGCTTCGAGAAGTTCACGGACGCGCTGGCCGGAGGCCGGATGTCCTTGTACTACGAGGGGTTCGGCGATGATGTCGCGGACCCGCATCCGTGGGTCAAGTGAGCTCATCGGGTCCTGGAAGACGAGCTGCAGGTTCTCCCGGAGGGGTCGCAGGCGGCGTTCCGGGAGGTGGGTGATGTCGGTGCCTTCGACGATCACGTGTCCCGAGGTGGCCCGGTCGAGGGCGGCGATGATGCGGAGCAGGGTGGACTTTCCGCAGCCCGATTCGCCGACGATGCCGAACCGCTCGCCCTGCTTGACCTCGAGGCTGACGCCGCGGAGCGCGTGCACCACGGGAGCTGGTCTGACCAGTGACGTCCGCGGGCGCGGGTAGTCGCGGAAGAGGTCCACCACCTGGATCGCAGTCGGGGTCTCCAGCTCGTGCGTCGTCGGGACGTGCTCAGGCATCAGCGACCTCCACCGGGTGGTGACAGGCGAACCCGCGCGTCTCCGCCCCGGTCCACGCCGGTGTCTCCTCGCACAGCGCGGTCGCGTACGCGCAGCGGGTACGGAACACGCAGCCGGACGGGAACGTGCCCGCGGACGGGACGTTGCCCGGGATCGTGGTCAGTCGACGTGCGGCCGTATCCAGGTCCGAGGCGGCGAGGAGACCTTGCGTGTACCGGTGCCGCGGCCGCGTGAACACCTCGGCGACAGGACCCGCCTCCACGACGCGTCCGCCGTACATCACCAGCACGCGCTCACAAACGGTGGCGACCACCGCGAGGTCGTGGGTGATGAAGAGCAGCGCGGACGAACGATCGACCACGCCGCGCACGATCAGGTCGAGGACGAGCGCCTGGACCGTGACGTCGAGCGCGGTCGTCGGTTCGTCGCAGATCAGCAACGCGGGATCGTTGGCGAGGGCAAGGGAAAGTACGACTCGTTGCCGTTGGCCACCGGACAGCTGGTGCGGGTACGCGCGGAGCGTTTCCGCGGGCAACTGCATCCGTTCCAGCAGTTGGGCGGCCGCCGTACGAGCCGCTGGTTTGGCCAACGTCTTGTGGATCAGCATCGCCTCGGTCAGCTGGTCGCCGATCCGCATCGTCGGGTTCAGCGCGGTCATCGGCTCCTGGAAGACCATCGCGATGTCGCGACCGCGGACGCGCGACATCCGTCGTTCGTCCGCACCGACCAGTTCGTGGTCGACACCGTGGAGGCGTACCGATCCGCCCGCCCGGACGTCCTCCGGCAGGAGTCCGAGAATGCTCAGCGCGGTCAGCGACTTGCCCGACCCCGACTCCCCGATCAGCCCGACCCGCTCCCCCGCGCCGACCGTCAGGTCCACGTCCGACACCAGGGTCGTGTCCCGCACCGAGACCGACAACCCGCGCACGGTCAGTACGTCGTTCACCGCCGGTCCTCCAGCTTCGGATCGAAGCGGTCGCGCAGACCGTCGCCCAACAGGTTGAACCCGAGCACGGCGATCGCGATCGCCACGCCGGGGAAGATCGCCAGCCGCGGAGCACTGAACAGGAACTCCTGGCTCTCCTGCAGCATCCGCCCCCACGACGGCGTCGGCGGCGGAGTGCCGTACCCGAGGAACGACAGCGCGGCCTCTGCCAGTACCGCGATCGCGAACGACACCGACGCCTGCACGGTGATCAGACTTGTCACGTTCGGCAACACATGCCGTACGGCGATCGGCCACGGCCGGCGCCCCGCCGCACGGGCCGCGAGGATGTACTCGGTCCGCATCACCTGCAGCGCCCCGCTGCGGATCACCCGCGCGAAGCTCGGCACCGAAGCGATGCCGATGGCAACCATCGCGGTCAGCGTGCTGGCGCCGAACACCGCGCCGAACATGATTGCCAGCAGCAACGCCGGGAACGCGAGCAGCAGATCGTTGCCGCGCATCACGAGCTCCGAGGCCCACCGCCGCGTCATCGCGGCCAGGATCCCGAGCGGTACGCCGATGACGGCGGCGACGCCGACCGCGACGACGCCGACGAACAACGTCGTACGGGAACCGACCATGATCTGGCTGAGCACGTCCCGGCCGAACTTGTCGGTGCCGAACCAGTGCGACCAGGACGGCTTCAGCAGCCGCGATGCCGGGGTGACGAGGGTGGCGTCGTACGGCGTCCAGACGAACGAGATCAGCGCCATCAGCACGATCACGCCGACGATCACGGCGCCGACGATCAGGCTCGGGTTGCGGCGCCTCATGCTGCCGTCCGCAGCCGCGGGTCGAGGGCGACGTACAGGACGTCGACCAGGAAGTTGACGAGCAGAACTGCCAGCACCAGGACCATCACGACGTCTTGGACCAGGAGCAGGTCGCGGTTGGACACGCCGTCCAGGAGCAGGCTGCCCAGGCCGGGGATCACGAAGACGCGTTCGACGACGACCGCACCGATCAGCAGCGTGGCCAACTGCAACCCCAGCACCGTGACCACCGGCACAGCGGCGTTGCGTAGACCGTGTTTCCACAGGGCTTGGAAGGGGCGAAGGCCTTTCGCGCGGGCGGTGCGGAGGTAGTCCTCGCGCAACACATCCAGTACGGCGCTGCGGACGTAGCGGGTGAGGACAGCGCCTTGGACCAGACCGAGGGACAGCGCGGGGAGGATCAGCTGTTTGACGAACATCGCCGGGTCCTGGGCGGGTGGGGTCCAGCCGTTCGCGGGGAGCCAGCCGAGTTTGACCGCGAACACCACGATCAGCAGGATGCCCGCGAGGAACGCCGGGACCGCGACGCCGAGCTGCGAGAACGCCGACAACGCCAGCCCGGAGACCTGACGGTGGCGCGCCGCCATCACCGTCCCGGCCGGGGCTGCGACGAGCAGCGCGACGATCATGCCGGCGACGACCAGCCACAGCGTGACCTGGAGCCGGTCGAACACCTGCGGCCCGATCGCGACCTTCGACACGTACGACGTGCCGAGGTCGCCGCGCAGCAGTCCGCCGACCCAGTCGAAGTACTGCGTCGGCAGCGGGCGGTCGAGGCCGAACTGCCGCCGCAGCTCGGCCACCGCCTGGTCGGAGGCGTTCACGCCCAGGGCCACCCGGGCCGGGTCGCCGGGCAGGATCACCATGAACGCGAAGACGAGCACCGTGCTCACCGCGAGGCTGACCAAGAACACGGCGGTGCGCTCGATCAGGCGGAGGATCATCGGCTCAGCTGGGACAGGTCGAAGGCCTCGGTGATCGCGTTGGTCGGCAGCCCCTTGATGTCCTTGTCCGCGACCATCAGGTTCGGCAGCAGGAACAGCCAGTCGCCCGCGGCCTGCTCGGAGATCCGCCGCGCCGCCTTCTTCATGTCCGCGATCTGCGTGGCCTCGTCGCCCGCGTCGGCCGCGGCCAGGTCGGCCTGCAGCGTCGGGTCGTCGTACCGGGTGTAGTACTTCGGGTTGAAGACCGCACCCAGGTCGCGCGGCTCGACGTGCGCGATGATCGACATGTCGTAGTCGGCGTTCTTGAACACCGTCGTCAGCCAGGCCGCCGGGAACTCGAGCTGGTCGATCTGCACCTTCAGCCCGGCCTGCTCCAGGTCGCTCTTCACCACCTGGCCGCAAGAGGTTGCGTACGGCAACGTCGGGAGCCGGAGCCGGAGCGTCTTGCCCGCCGCACCGGATGCCTGCAGCAACGACTTCGCCTTGGCCAGGTCGTACGGCGCGACGCCGGTCAGGTCCTCGTACCACGGGTCGGTCGGCGGGACCATGCTGCCGATCAGCTTGCCGCGGCCGGCCCAGCAGGTGTCGAGCAGCGCCTTGTGGTCGATCGCCATCCGGATCGCCTGCCGGGTCCGGAGGTCCTTGAACACGGGCCGCGAGTTGTTGAACGACAGCAGCACCTCGCCGTTGGTCGTCCCCTCGATCACCTGGTACTTCGAGTTGCTGGTGAACTGGCTCAGCGCCTCGGGTGCCTGCACCGTACCGACCACGTTGATCGTGCCGGTGAGCAAGGCGTTGTTCAGCGCGGTCGCGTCCTTGAAGTACTTCAGCGTGATCTGCTGGAAGAACGGCTTCGAACCCCAGTAGTTGTCGTTGCGGACCAGGACGATCGAGTCGCCGCGGTTCCACTTCGAGAACTTGAACGGGCCGGTGCCGACCGGGTCGGTGGCGAGCGCGCTGACGCCGCTCTCGGAGAACATCGCGCCGATCCGCGTGGTCATCCGGAACAGCCAGTCGTCACTGGGCCTGGCCAGCGTGACCTGCAACTGCGTCGGCGACAGCGCCTTGGCGTCGGCGACCACGTCCATCGCGCCCTTCAGCGAGATCGTCCAGGCAGTCTTGACGCGGTTGACGCTGAACACCGCGTCGCTCGCGGTGAACTGCTTGCCGTTGGTGAACTTCGCGTTGTCGACCAGGTCGAACGTGTACGTCTTGTGGTCCGGCGACACCTTCCACGACTTCGCCAGGGACGGCACGATCTTGCCGGAGTCGTCCTGTTTGACCAGCGTCTCGTAGACGTTGCCGAGCAACGCCTGCGGGATCGCGGCCCCGTCGGTGGTGGTGAAGTCCAGGCTGGCCGGCTCCGCGACCAGTCCGATCGCCAGCTTCTGTTCACCACCCGGCGAGCTGCCGGACGACGTACTGGATCCGGCCGAGCACGCGGTGAGCGCCAGGACTGCTGCAGCGGCGACTGCGACCGCACGGATGGAAACCTTCACGAGAACTCCTCCAGTGCCTCGAGCTGTCGCCGCATTCTGACCGCCTACACGTCCGAGCCCGCCTCCGGCCACGCCGGTACGGCAGACTTCGCCGTCCGGCTGTGACTGGTCAGACCAGTGGACTAGGTATCAGTGGTCCACTAGGTTTGTCGCAGCACACCGCTCTGTCAAGGCGATTGGGGTGCATGAGATGGCAAAGAGCCCGCAGTTCCAGCCGGTGCAACCCGTGCGCGCCTACCAGCGGATCGTCGAGCAGGTCGAGGACGCGCTGGCGCGCGGCGACCTGGCGCCCGGGCAGCGGCTGCCGAGCGAGCGGGAACTGGTCGCCCAGTTCGCGGTCAGCCGGTCGACCGTGCGCGAGGCGCTGCGAGTGCTGGAGAGCAACGGCGTGGTCCGGTCCCGGCCCGGTGACCCGAACGGCCCGGAGATCCTGCCGTACTCGTCGTCCGCCCTGCGCAAGCAGGTCGCCCGGCTGGCCCGCGTCGACGAGCTCGGCCTGGGCGAGCTGATCGGGTTCCGGATGATCATGGACGGCGCCGCGATCCAGGTCGCGTCCCGGCTGCGCACCCCCGAGGAGCTGGACGAGCTCGAGGCGACGCTGGTCGCGATGCGGGACGCGATCGAGATCGACTTCGACGCGTTCAGCGAGGCCGACCTGGCCTTCCACGAGCTGATCGCGCGGATCAGCCGGAACTCGCTGATCCAGACCTGCAACGAGGTTGTCCGCGGCGTCGTCCTCAGCCTGATCTCGGACAAGATCGCGCACGCCCCGAACAGCCGGGCACTGATGCTCGAGTCCCTGCACCATCACGCCGAGGTGGTCGACGCGATCCGGGCAGGCAACGGCCACGCCGCGGCCCGGATCGCCCGGCAGAACATGTTCGACTACTACGCCGGGTACGTGCCCGACTCCGAACAGGAAACCCTGCGCGCACTCGTAGAGGACTGAGGAATCCCGTGGCATTCTGACGGGATCGGTTCACTGGGGTGGGGGGCACCGCGTGAGCAAACCTGCGATTGTCACGGTCGACGACGACCCGATGGTCTCGGCGGCGATCTCGCGCGACCTGCGCCGCCGCTACGGCGACGACTACCTGGTGGTCCGCGCCACCTCGGGTGCCCAGGCGCTCGCCGCGCTGACCAAACTCGCCCTGCGCAACCAGCCGATCGCGCTGATCGCGACCGACCAGCGGATGCCCGGGATGACCGGGATCGAGCTGCTCGAACGCGCCCGCGAACACGCCGGTGGTGCGAAGTACCTGCTGCTGACCGCGTACGCCGACACCGACGTCGCGATCCGCGCGATCAACGAGATCGGCCTCGACTACTACCTGCTCAAACCGTGGGACCCGCCCGAAGACCAGCTGTTCCCGGTCGTCGACGACCTGCTCGAGGACTGGCAGCACGCCAACCCCGAACACAGCTCCGACGTCCGGATCGTCGGCAACCGCTGGTCCGACCGCGCCCACGAGATCAAGACGTTCCTGGCCCGCAACCACGTTCCGTACCGCTGGTACGACGTCGAGCGCGACGCCGAAGGGCTGCGCCTCCAGGAACTCGCCGAGGCCTCCGACAACGATCTCCCGCTGGTACTGGTCCCGGACGGCGACACGCTCCGCTCCCCCACCGCCCTCGACCTCGCCTCCGCCCTCGGGCTGCGTACGCGGGCCGAGCAGCCGTTGTACGACGTGTGCATCGTCGGCGGCGGTCCGGCCGGCCTGGCCGCCGGCGTCTACGCCGCGTCCGAAGGCCTCAGCACCGTGATCGTCGAACGCGAGGCCCCCGGAGGTCAGGCCGGGCTGAGCGCCGCGATCGAGAACTACCTCGGCTTCCCGCGTGGTCTGACCGGTTCGGACCTCGCGCAGCGCGCCGTCGCCCAGGCGTCCCGGTTCGGCGCCGAGATGGTGCTCGCGCGCTCGGTCGTCGGGCTCGAGTCGCGCGGCCCCGTACACGCCGTACTGCTGGAGGGATCCGGTGAGATCGAGGCGCGGGCACTGATCGTCGCGACCGGCGTCTCGTACCGCAGCCTCGACGTCGAAGGACTTGCCGGCCTCACCGGCCGCGGCGTGTACTACGGCGCCACCGCCAGCGAGGCCAGTCAGGTGCAGGACGACGAGGTGTACATCGTCGGCGCCGCCAACTCGGCCGGCCAGGCGGCCCTCAACCTGGCCCGGTACGCGAAACGCGTCGTCCTGCTCGTCCGCGGCGAACGGCTGGAGAACTCGATGTCGCGGTACCTCGTCGACAAGATCAGCTCAGCCGCCAATATCGAGGTGCGGTGCCGCACCGAGGTGGTCGGCTGCCGCGGCGACGGGCATCTCGAGGCCCTGACGCTGGCCGACCGCACGTCTGGCCAGGTCGAGGAGGTGCTCGCCAGTTGGCTGTTCGTCTTCGCCGGCGCGATCCCGCGGACCGAGTGGCTCGGCGACTCCGTCGTACGGGACACGCTGGGTTTCGTGGTGACCGGGCCGGACCTGGTCGCCCAGCAACGCTGGCCGCTGCCCCGGCCGCCGTACGCGCTGGAGACCAGCGTGCCGGGTGTGTTCGCGGCCGGCGACGTACGGCTGGACTCGATGAAACGCGTCGCCTCCGCGGTCGGTGAGGGCGCCATGTCGATCTATCTCGTCCACCGCTACCTTGCGACCGTCTGATGGACGCCGCCGACCTGCGCGAGATTCCGTTGTTCGCCGGGGTGACCGACGCGCAACTGGAGGAGCTGATCGCGGGCAGCAGCGAGGTGCCGATCGAGCCCGGCGCCGACCTGTTCCACGAAGGCGAACCGGCCGACTTCTGGTGGGTCCTCGTCGACGGGGCGATCACGCTGCACCGCAAGATCGGCCGCGAGGACACCGTGATGGGCAAGATGGACGTCCCGGGCCGCTGGGCCGGCGGGTTCCGGGCGTGGGACGAGCACGGGTTGTACCTCGCCAGCGGCCGCGGCCTCGCCGCCGGACGGGTACTGCGGGTACCGGCCGACGTACTGCGGGACCGGATCGACGACTGGTTCCCGCTCGCGGGCCACCTGATCAAGGGCGTGTACGGGACCGCGCGGGCGATCGAGTCGACCACCCGGCAGCGCGAATCGCTGATCACGCTCGGCACGCTGGCGGCCGGGCTCGCGCACGAGATCAACAACCCCGCCGCGGCCGCGACCCGTTCGGTCAGTGCGCTCGACGGCGCGTGCGTCACGCTGCTGTCGGCGTTGCGCGGGCTCGCGGAGGGCGACGTGTCGGCCGCCCAGTTCAGTGTGCTCGACGAACTGCGGCTCGAGCTCGGCCGGAGTACGGCGGCACCGGATCCCGTCGACCTCGCCGACCACGAGAACACGATCGCGGACTGGCTCGACGACCACGAAGTCGAACGGTCCTGGTTCATCGCACCGCCGCTCGCGGCGGCCGGTGCCGACGTGAAGTGGTGCGAGCGGGTCGCCGTCGTCCTCGGAACCGCGCTCGGCTCCGGACTGGAGTGGGTGGCCAGCACGATCGCCGCGGCGACGCTGATCGGCGAGGTCAAGGAGTCGACCCGCCGGATCTCCGAACTGGTGGCCGCGGTCCGCTCGTACTCGCAGCTGGACCGCGGTTCGATCCAGACGATCGACGTCACCGAGGGCATCGAGAGCACGCTCGTGATGCTCGGGCACAAGCTCCGCGACGGCGTCGAGGTGGTCCGCGCGTACGGTGACGTACCGCGCATCGACGCGTACGCAGGCGAACTGAATCAGGTCTGGACGAACCTGATCGACAACGCGGTCGACGCCATGGACGGCGCTGGCACGCTCCGGATCAGCACCCGCACCGACGGCGACCGGATCGTCGTCGAATTCACCGACTCCGGCGCCGGAATGCCGCCGGAGGTCGCGGGCCGCGCGTTCGAGCCGTTCTACACGACCAAGGACGTCGGCAAGGGCACCGGACTCGGTCTCGACATCGCGCTACGGATCGTCGCCGAACACCACGGCGGGACGATCGGCATCACGTCCCGCCCGGGCGAAACCACGCTCCAGGTCCGGCTGCCGCGGCAACCGGCCGGCTGATCAGGTGTCGTGCTCGAGGACGCGGACCCGCGAGACCTTGAGCAGTTTGCGGGCCTTCGCGGTCCAGTCGGAGCAGACGAACGCGGCCGCGGTCTCCGGCCAGGCGACCACCACGACCTCCTGACTGCCGGTGGACTTCACCATCTGCATCAGCGCCAGCAACACCTCACCGTGCGTGATGGAGACGTGGACCTGGTAGCCGCTGGCAACCCGGAGCCGACGTGAGCTGTGCTCGATCACGGAAGCCAGATCGACCGCGGGATCGGCGAGTGTTGCCGTCGGCGTTCGACTTGCCAACGGTGGACCGACCCGCGCCGACGGTGCCGTCGCGGAACCGGTCACCGACGCCGAAGCAGTCAGACCGGCCACGTCCTCGAACGTCGAGCCGAGCAACGCCATCGGACCGCCCAGCCCGCTCTCCGGATGACTGGAGACCAGCAGGTGGTAGTCGACGGCTTCCTCGCGCTTCGAGTGCAGGGCGGCAACGCGGCGCGCGTCGCCCTCGCTCATCTCGCGCTCGATGAGCACCACCACGTCGTACGTCATTCGTGGCTCCCTTCGCCAATTCCGTTGTACTCCTGGCCGGGAGCGCACCAAAGCACCGGGCGCGCGTCCGTCACGGAATTGTCAAAAACCTTTCAGGCTCCTGCCAGACACGCCCGAACGAAGGGTCAGGACACGCGCAGGCCCGCCCGCGCCCGGGTGTCGGGGGCAAGCACCGCAAGCAGGTGCGGCGCATCGATCAACGCGACACTCGCACCGTCCAGCAGACGTGGATGCAAGGCGTACACTTCGGCACCCGGCCGGGTCGCGACGTCTCCGGAGAGCACGGCAACGAAATCCGCACCGGCCGCCGCGTCGGAGTCCCAACTCCGGTCCGGTTCCAGTCGCGCGGTCACCCGGCGCGCGTGCGCCGCGAGCTCCTCGCCCGCGCCGCGCCGGTAGCCGACCACGGATCCGTCCGCGCAGCGGACCGCGATCTCGTCGGTGCGGGCCGCGGCATGCCAGCAGCAGATCTCCCACAGGCTCGCGCGGTCGCCCGATCCGTGGACCTCCTCCAGCGTCGCGGACATCAGCCCGAGCTGACCGGCGTACCGCCGGATGCTGTGGCCGTACCCCGCGGCGCCGAGGTTCACGTCGTACCAGCGGAGTTCCTTGGTGTGTAGGTCGACGCCGAACGGCAGCAAGATCTTCGCCGGACCGGCCAGGTCGAACCGGTCCTCCACGGCGGCCGGGTCGAACAGCCCCGACGGTTGCCGCAGCACCCCGACGAATCCACGCTCGAGCTCGTCGAACGGTACGTCGTTGTAGCTGAACACCACCGGCAACAGGTACCGCCCGCCGACCCGGCGCACCGCCCGCAGGTCGATGTCCACGAACTCCGTCGAACCGCCGGGCGCCGGCGCGGACGTGAGGTCGCCGGAGTGCACCAGCGCGTCCTCGTCGAACCGCAGCCGGGTGTAGTCGCACAATCCGACGAAGGCCCATTCCTCGTCGAACACCGCTACCGACAAATCCAGATCGATCCGCCGCTCACCCGGCTGCACCCAGTGCAGGAACAACCGCAGCAGGTCGTCCTGCGGGATCGATGCCGCGCTCCCCCGGGTCATCCGCAACAGGCTCGCGGACGCATTCCGCTCCGAACCGGGCGCGGCCAGCCGGACCAGTTCCTCGTCCAGGAAGGCCCGCCGCCACCGCGGCAATCCCGTTGCCCTACGCAACATTTCACCGGTGAGCACGGCGGACAGTTCGGCGGCGAGCGCGGCAGGTAACGGTTCGCGGTCGTCGACCGACGTCCAGATCCGGGCCGTCCCGCCGCGCGGGAAGAACAGGCGCAGATCGCCCGGCGGCGTGCGGACTTGCCCTAGCGCCGCGGTGATGACGGCCGGCGACACATCCGAGACGGCAGTCGTCAACGCGTCGACGAGCGCCGCGTGGTGGTCCGGCTCGAGCGCCCGGGCCAGTTGCACCAGGCGCCGTACCAGCTCGCCTGGACGCTGGCGCAGCAGGTCGAGCGCCTGGTCCGGACGGCCTTGTGCGAAAGAGCTTTCGACGCGCGACCCGTACGTGGTGAGCACCGGTCGCCCGTGGTCGAGCCGCACCAACGGATGCCGCGACACCTCCCCCGCCACCGCACGCCCGGCCGCGGTGCCGAGGTCGAGCTCCGTACGGCGCAGGATCGCGAATGCCAGCGCGGCGACCGGGAATCTCGACGCGAACTCGAACGGGTGCAGGTTCTCCGCGATCCGCTTCCAGGCCCGCTCGTGCCGGAACAGGTCCTCGACCAACAACTCCACGGGCATCCGGTCCAGCCGCCGCAGCAGCAACCGTCGAGTTGCCCGGGGCAACGACTTCCGGCGCGCGGGCGGCATACGCAGCCCCGGGTCGGCGTCCATCAGCGCGTAGATCAGCCGCAGTACGTCGGTCGCGGTCTCGGCGCGGTCGATCAGGTCCGGGTCGTCGGCCAGGAAGTATGCGAGGACGAGCGCCTTGGTCTCGCGTACCGGGATGTCGTCGGGCAGCCAGGCGGAGCTCGCGCTGGTGAGCAGGATCTTCAGATCCGCACGATCCTTCGCGGACAACGGGGCGCGGCGGAACAGCAGCGACTCGATCGTCTGACGTACTGAGTCGGCGGTGGCCAACGCGAGCAGACGCAGCCGCTCCGAGCGAACGTGGGCAGGCTGGTCCTCTTGTAAGGACGGCTTCAGGAACGGGTCGTCGGGGTCGATGCGCTGCAGGCACAGCGGACACGCGCTGAAGTCGGAGCCGTCCCAACAGGTACGACAAACCAGGTGCGCACACGGCGACACCGCGTGGACGGAGGCCGTGTCACCACAGAGCACACAGGGCTGCTCAGGCTCCTGCAGCAGCCGTGCGAAGACCCTGTTCACGTAGAAGGTCTCAGTATCGCGAGGCACGCTCTCCGGGAAGCCACGGAACAGCGGCGTGTGCTTGACGTCGAAACCGGACTCCGCGTCCAGCAGGTCCAGCAGCGCTTGGCCGAATCCGGCCAGGGCAGGAGCCGACAGCGAAGCGCAGTGCCGGTAAAGGCCGACCGAGAGCAGGAGGCCCCGTTGGATCAGGTCGGCCTGCAAGGCGGACAGACCCGCCTGGATCGTCAACGGACGACGCAGCCATTGCCACGCGGAGCGCCGGACCGGAGGAGTCAGCGCCGCGGCGTCGACCAGCCGCCGGCGACGCAGCAGCACGGCCGCTGTTGGATCCGGCATGGGCGTCTCCCGTGAGCGTTCAGGATGAAGGCGCCAGGGGCGGAGAGCGGACGCGCTACTTGCATGGTGAAGGAGAAGGAAGCACGTCCAGGAGCCGCCCCTGGCACTGAGAACGCTACCGGTCGCCGCCGACAGTTTCCGGGGACCTGGCTGACAAAGAAGAGCTCCGGTGGCAGGGTCGGGGCCGCCCCGCCCAGACCCCGCCACCGGAGAACACCAGAGTAGAACGTTCATCCAAATCTCGCGCCACCGGGTCCCGATCTGGCCGAGATTTGGCACTGATGCGCCGCAGGCAAACCCTTGAATCATGGATTTGATCACGTTCAGGAGGTGTCGGACCACGGATTGTGGTTAACGTTCGAGGTATGGGCAGTGGGGTGGTCCAGCGTGCGCGCTGGCGTGAGGTGTTCGGGCATGCCGAGTTCAGGGCGTTGTTCCTGGCCGGGTTGCTCTCGGTGGCAGGCGACCAGATCGCCCGCGTAGCGCTGTCGGTCCTGGTCTTCGACCGCACCACCTCGGCCGGACTGACCGCGTTGACCTACGCGCTCACCTACATCCCCGACCTCCTCTTCGGCCCGTTGCTGGCCGGCATCGCCGACCGTCACCCGCGCCGCACTGTGATGATCGTCACGGACGTCGCCCGAGCCATTCTCGTTGCCTGCATGGCGATTCACGCGCTTCCGCTGATCGTCGTGATCGTGCTGCTGCTGGCACTCCAGGCATTCGGTTCGCCGTTCAACGCGGCACGGGCAGCAACCCTGCCCGCCGTACTCCCGGGTGATCACTACGTGCTCGGCAAGGCCGCGAACGACATGGTCGTCCAGTTCAGCCAGGTCTTGGGCTTCGGTTTCGGTGGCGCGGTCGTGGTCGCCGTCGGTACGTCGGGCGGCCTCCTGCTGGACGCGGTCACGTTCCTGCTGTCAGCCGCTCTGGTCGCCTTCGGCGTGGAACGCAGGCCTGCGCCGGGCGCTGGCACGGATTCGCCACCCTCGAACTACTTCCGCGATCTCGCCGACGGCGTGTCCCTGGTCGCCCGGACGCCGAAACTCCGGACGCTCGTACTGCTCGCGACGGTCGCCGGCTTCTACGTGACCGTCGAGGGTCTCGCCGTTCCGTACGCACACGAGATCGGCCACGGCACCAGCGCCGCGGGCCTCCTGCTCGCCGCCAGCCCGGCCGGCGCCGTCCTCGGCATGTGGCTCATCACCAAGTGGGAACCCGAACAGCGGCTACGCCTGCTCGGGCCGCTGGCGATCCTGGCGTGCGTACCACTGGTCTTCAGCTTCAGCGGGCCGAACCTCCCGATCACCGTGGCGCTGTGGGCGTTGTCCGGACTGGCGTCGGCGTACCACCTGCCGACAAGTGCGGCGTTCGTCCAGGCGGTCCCGGACGGCCGCCGCGGCCAGGCTTTCGGGGTCGCCAGTACCGCGCTGAAAGGCAGTCAGGGCATCGGGATCCTGCTCGCCGGACTCCTTGCCGACCGTTGGTCCCCGACCGTCGCGCTGGGCACGATGGGGGCCGCCGGTACCTGCGTCGCCCTCCTGGCGGGCAGTGCCTGGGCACGTGCCCGCCGGGCCGGGACCGGCGCGGCCGAAACAAGCGCCGGATGAGCCGCCGGAGATCCGCGCAAATACCTCCCGATCGGCTCCGTAAAATGCTGGTAAAGAAATTCCGGTATTACCACTCGTTGCCGCTGACCAGCCATTCGTTGCCGGTCCCGCGGAACCACTCGTTACCACCGGTGAACCACTCGTTGCCGCCGTGGAACCACTCGTTCCCGGTGCCGGTGAACCACTCGTTGCCGGTGTTGATCTTCGCCATGGTGCTTCCTTCCTTCGCCATCCCGATGGATGGAACAAAACGCGGGCCGGTGCTGACCTCGCGTGTCCGGGCAGTTACTATTCAGAGATAACCGTTCAGGTCTATCCTGGTGAGGCCACAATGATTCTGATCGGTCGGAGCAATTGGGTGCCACCCCGCCGGTGGAAGCTCTGGTCGCTGCCTCGCCCCGCGCTGTTGTACGTGCTCGGGGTCGATGCTGTCGCGCTCTTGATCACCGCCCTGTCGGTCGGTTCGACGATCTCGGGCGGGGTCAGTCACACCGAGTGGCTCGCCTTCGGGGTACTGACCGCCGCGTCGATCCTGCATCTGGAGTCTGCCCGCGGAATCGAGCGCCGACGCGAGATGGCCGCGAACACCTCGCCGTACACGAACCTGAAAAGCCTCTGGGTCTTCGCCGGCCTGCTGCTCCTCCCGCTCAGCCTGGTGGTCGCGCTGATCGCGATCTCGTACAGCTACTCCTGGATCCGGGTCTACGGACGGACGATCGCGCACCGCAAGGTGTTCTCGGCCGGTACGTTCATCCTGGCCAGCGCCGCCGCCGCGGCCGCTCTGCGGGCCGGCGGCCTGCTGACCGAGCCGCGCGTGCCGACCGGTCCGTGGGAGCTCGTGGTGGTGCTGGGCGCCACGACGACGTGGTGGCTGGTGAACTTCGCGCTGGTGATCGGCGCGATCCTGCTGTCCTCGCCGGACACCACCGCGCGGAGTGCGCTGGGCGATCTGGCGGACCAGCTCGTGGTGGTCGCGGGCCTCGGCCTCGGCGTCGCGGTCGCGGCACTCCAGGCGTCGTACCCATGGGTCGTGCCGATCCTGATGGTCACGGTTCTCACCCTGCACCGGGACCTGCTGCTGCCCCAGTTCCAGCGCGCGGCCGGGACCGACGTCAAGACCGGCCTGGCGACCCCGGCGTACTGGGCCAATGCCGTGCCCGCGGAGCTGGCCCGCGCGCAGACCCTGCGAAGCAGCGTCGGACTACTGATGCTGGATCTCGACAAGTTCAAAGAAATCAACGACACGTACGGTCACCCGGCCGGTGATCAGGCGCTGCGTGCGGTCGGCGAGACGATCCGCGCGGAGGTTCGCCAGGGCGACCTGGTCGCGCGGGTCGGCGGCGACGAGCTCGCCGTACTGCTACCTGGTGCCTCCGAGAGCGAACTGCTCGAGGTGGCCGGACGGATCCGGGACCGGCTGAGCGGGCTGAGCGTTGCGGTGGAGACGAGCCACGCCAAGAACGCCGTGATCGCGGGCGTACCGGCCTCGATCGGCGCCGCGGTCTACCCCGACGTCGCCGACACCATGGACCAGTTGATCCTCGCCGCCGACGACGCCCTGCTCAGCGCGAAACGCGACGGACGCAACCGCATCGTCGCCGCCCGCCCCACCCCACCCGGCTTCACCGACCGTGCAGACGAACCAATCTCCGACTAGGTCCTAGGCGATCCGGATCAGCGCCTTGCCGCGGAGGGTTCGGTTCTCCAGGGCTCGGTGGGCATCGGCCACGTGGTCGAGGTCGTAGAGCTGGTCCACAACGGGTCTGAGGTCGCCGGCGGCCGTTCGGGTCAGGACGTCGGCGGCGCTGACGTTGGTAGTGGTCGAGTCGGCGCGCAGGTCCATGATGCCCTTGACCGTGATGTTGCGGCGGCCGGCTTCGGCCGGGTCGACGGGGGCGAAGTTGCCGGACGGGGCGCCGTGCGCGGAGAACCAGCCGCCGTCCTTGGTGACGGTGAACGCGGTGCCGCCGAGTTCGCCGCCGGCCCCTTCGAAGACGATGTCCGCGCCCTGGTTGTTCGTTGCCTCAAGCACCAGTTTTTCCCAGGACGGTTTGCTGTAGTCGATCAGTACGTCGGCCCCCTGAGCCTTGCTCAGGGCAAGCTTCTCCTCGCCACGGGCAGCGGCGATCACGTGCGCGCCGGCCTGGTGGGCGAGCTGGATCAGCAGTAGGCCCATGCCACCCGCGGAGGCGGTGATCAGTACGTTCTGACCGGTCATCGAGGGGGCGAGTTCTTCGAGCATCAGGGCGGTGAAGCCGTCGCCGTACACCGCGACCGCGGTCTGCAGGTCGAGTTCCGGCGGGACCTCGACGCCGGGGGCGAGCACGGCCAGTTCGGCATGACCGCCGAAGTTCGGAGGGCGGCCGACGACGGTCTTGCCGATCCAGTCGGTGGAGACGCCGGGGCCGACGGCGCGGACCCGGCCGCCGACGTTGCTGCCCGGGATGTACGGCGGTTCGACGTCGAAGAACTTCCCGTGGCCGCCGCGGCGGATCGCTGTCTCGACGAAGATCACGTCGGCCGTGTGCACCTCGACCAGCACCTGGCCCGCGGCCGGCACCGGGTCCGGTACGTCACGGGTCTCGATCACTTCCGGACCGCCGAACGCGGTCACTACTGCTGCACGCATGTCTGTTCCTTCTGATCGGGAAGTTCGAGCGTGCAACCTCAACGTTGGTTCAGGTCAAATTTCTGTCGGCGGCGCGGCGTACTCTGCGGGGCATGTTCGACGCCGTCTTCGTCCCCGCCGACCCGCCTCGTGCGGGCCGGTTGGCGTTGTACGGCGACCTCGCCGAGGAACCTGACGGCACGGTCGGCCTGGTCCTCCCCCGCGGCACGTCGGTACGCCGTACGACCGTCCCCGCGCGGCTTCTCACGATGGAAGAAGTCCTCGTACGGCTGACCGAGCCGGACGAGCCCGAGCCCGGCAGTTGGGCGGCGTGGCGGGCGGCCGGGCTGGCCGGGTTGGTGCTGATCGGCCGCGGGCGGCTGGTGCCGGACCGGAGCGCGGAAGGGTACGGCGCGTGGCGGGTGGCTCCGCTCGATCCGATCGACCACGCCTGGCTGCGGAACCTCGGCGCCGCCATGCCTGCGTACGGGCATGCGCTCCCGCTGGAGAACACGCGTCCGGTGCGCCTGATCGAGCCTGAGCACCTGATCCGCGCGTTCTGGGATGCGCTCGCGGACACCCTGGTCCGGACACCGGCCGCCGCGGTGGCGACCCGTCCCAGCGCGGCACCATTCGCCGCGCTTGAACCTGCTCCGGTCCCCGGCCCGTCAGAGTGGTTGGACGAAACCGCCTTGGCCGAGCAGGCAGGCACGCGTCTGGTGCTCCGGGTCGAGCCTCCGGAGTCCGACGACGACTTCCGGGCGGTGCTGCAGCTGCGGAGCGGGCTGGATCCGAGTCTGCTCGTCGATGTCGCGGACATGTGGAACGCGCCCGCCGCCGTACTGACCGCCCTCGGGGAGCGTGCCGAGACCGACCTGCTCCTCGCGCTCCGGCGAGGTGCCCGCGTCTGGCCGCCGCTGGGTTCCGCGCTGCAGGACGCCGCGCCGGAAGAGGTGCCGATCGACGACGCCGCGCTCGAGGAACTCGCCGAGGGCAGCCCGGAACTCGAGGGCGCCGGCATCGAGGTGCTCTGGCCGACCGAACTGTTCGCCGGCCGGCTCGCGCTCCGCGCCACGGTCGGGACGCCGACGCCCGGCGCCGTCACCGGGCCGGACTTCAGCCTGAACGATCTCGTCGCGTTCCGCTGGCGTCCGACGCTCGACGACCAGGACCTCACCGAGGCCGAGGTCGCCGCGCTCGCGGAGGCCAAGCGTCCGATGATCCGGATGCGCGGCCGCTGGATCCGCGTCGACCACGATCTCGTCCGGCATCTGCGCAGCAACGGATCCACCCGCACGCTGACCGGCGCCGAGGCGCTCGGGGCCGCGCTGACCGGGACGATCGACGTCGACGGCGAGCTCGTACCGTTCGACGCCGACGGCTCGCTCGCGCAGATGCTGACCCGGCTGCGTACCGCCGACGAGCCGGCTCCGTACGTCGAACCTGCCGGCTTGCGCGCGACGCTGCGCGACTACCAGCGCCGCGGTGTCGCGTGGATGGCGCAGCTCGCCAACCTCGGCCTCGGCGGTTGTCTCGCCGACGACATGGGTCTCGGCAAGACGATCCAGGTCATCGCGCTCCACCTGCAGCTGAAGGGGCGCGGCCCGACGCTCGTCGTCTGTCCGTCGACGCTGCTCGGCAACTGGGAGCGCGAGTTCTCGCGGTTCGCGCCCGACGTACCGACCCGTCGCTATCACGGCGCCGGTCGTAGCCTGAGCGATCTCGCGGCGGACGAGGTCGTGCTCACGACCTACGGCGTGGTCCGCCAGGATCACCACCAGCTCGGGGAAGTCGCGTGGGGGCTGGCCGTCGCGGACGAGGCCCAGCACGCGAAGAACCCGTTGTCACGTACCGCCCGTGCACTGAGGACGTTGCCGTCGGCAACCAGGATCGCGCTGACCGGGACACCCGTCGAGAACCGGCTCTCCGAGCTGTGGTCGATCCTCGACTGGTCGGCGCCCGGGTTGCTCGGCACGCTGGACCGGTTCCGCCACGACGTCGCCGTACCGGTCGAACGTTTCCACGACGAGGAGGCGACGGCGCGGCTGGCTCGGGTGACCCGGCCGTTCCTGTTGCGCCGGCGGAAGAGCGATCCCGGGATCGCGCCGGAGCTGCCGCAGAAGACCGAGCACGACGTTGTCGTACCGCTGACCACCGAGCAGGCCACCTTATATCAGGCCGTCGCGAAGGAGGCGCTCGCCAAGATCGAGGAGGCGTCGGGGATCGCACGGCGCGGGCTGGTGCTCAGTCTGCTGACGCAGTTGAAGCAGGTGTGCAACCATCCGGCGCAGTTCCTGCACGAGCCGGGTCCGCTGGAACGGCGGTCCGGGAAGCTCGCCGCGCTGGACGAGCTGCTCGACGTGATCCTGGCCGAGGGCGAGTCGGTGCTGATCTTCAGTCAGTACGTCGAGATGTGCCGGCTGATCGAGGCGCACCTGGCGGCGCGGCAGGTGCGTACGTTGTTCCTGCACGGTGGCATCGGGGTGCGGAAACGCTCGGAGATGGTCGACCAGTTCCAGGCGGGCGCAGCGCCGGTGTTCCTGCTGTCATTGAAGGCGGGTGGGGTCGGGCTGACGCTGACGCGAGCCACCCATGTCGTGCACTACGACCGCTGGTGGAATCCGGCGGTCGAGGATCAGGCGACGGACCGGGCGTACCGGATCGGGCAGGACCAGCCGGTGCAGGTGCATCGGCTCGTCACCGAGAACACGCTGGAGGATCGGATCGCGACGGTCATCAACGCCAAGCGCGACCTCGCGGACGCCGTCGTCGGCTCGGGCGAGGCGTGGCTGAGCGAGCTGTCCGACACCGAACTGACCGAACTCGTCGAACTGTCGACCCGCCCGGCGAAGTCGGGCTCGGCGAGCGCGTACAACCCTTCAGCTGTTGGCAAATCCACAACCGTCGCCCCGGCGGGTCGGGCGGACGGCTCCGCGGGTGCGGCGCACAGCCCGGCGGACGCGGAGGACGACTCAGAGGGTGCGGCGGATGGCTGAGGATGATCGGCGGCCGTGGTGGCGGTCGAAGGACGAGGAGGCGGGGCTGCCGGCGGCGCGGGGGCCGGGTAGTCGGCGTACGTTCGGCGCGACCTGGTGGGGGCGCGCGTGGCTGGAGGCGCTGGAGCATCGGGCCCGGCTGGACCCGGGGCGATTGTCCCGCGGGCGGTCGTACGCGCGGCGCGGAAGCGTGCTGGAGCTGACGGTCAGCCCTGGTGAGGTCGAGGCGGTGGTGCAGGGCAGTCGTGTCACGCCGTACCAGGTGACCGTCCGGATCCGCGCGTTCTCGGCGGACGAATGGAACGCCGTACTCGACGTCGTGTCGGCGCAGATCGGGCGGGTCGCGGCGCTCCTCGACGGCGAGCTGCCGCCGGAGGTCGTCGACGACGTACGCGCGACCGGGCTGGACCTGCTGCCCGGCGCCGGCGAGGTCCTGACGAACTGCAGCTGCCCCGACTTCGCCGTACCGTGCAAGCATTCGGCAGCTGTCTGCTACCTGGTCGCCGACGCCCTGGACGACGACCCGTTCGCATTGCTGCTCCTCCGAGGCCGCCGCAGAGACGAACTACTCGCGGCCCTCCGAGCCCGCCGAGGTGGTACGGGACCTGTACCCGCTCCCCCACGAACCCCCGCGCCGAAAGGCATCCCAGCCATCGCCGCCTTCGCCCGCCATATGTCCCCCGCCCCGTCTGTCGTGCCGATTCCGGTGCCGCCGCGTCCGTTGGCGGCTCCCGGCGTACCGGCCGCTGTGAAGGTGCTGGACCCGCCGCGCTCGTCCGGGATCGACGTACGCGACCTGATCGCGCTCGCCACCGACGCCGCCCGCCGCGCCTGGGAACTGGCCTCCGGCGACACCAACCTGCCGCTGACCTACGAACAGGACCTCGCCCGCCGAGCCGCCGCCCTCCTAGGTACGCCGCAACTCGCCGACCTGGCCCACCGCGCCAACATCTCCGCCCGCCAACTCACCACTTGGGCCACCGCCTGGCACCAGGCCGGCCCCGGCGGCCTCGCCGTCACCGTCGAACCCCCGTACGACCCCACCCCGGACGCCCTGACCGAAGCCCAAGCCGCCCTCCCGAACTCCACCACCGAAGCCAACCGCGTAACTGCCGGCAAACTCCAACTCCGCCTGGGCAAAGACAACCTCTGGTACCGCTTCGACAACCACTTCAACGACTGGACCCTCACCCGCCCGCCAGCAACCGACCCGAAGGACCTCCTCTAACGGGCGGCGACGAATGCCTGCGCTATCCGGGTGATCAGGTCGTACGGGATCGGCTTGTCGAGCGGGAACTTGAGCGTGCCTTTGCCGGACCGGTACTGGGTGAGGTCCTCGTCGATGGGCGGGATCGGGTAGAGCGAGATGTGCGACTTCCAGCCGGAGAAGTAGAGCAGAGCGGTTCCGTCGAGTGTGATGGCCGGGATCTGATAGCTGATCTTCTCGCCCGCACCGGGGACGGCGGCGTGGATCGTACGGCGTACTTCTTCCAACGCAGCGCGCACCTCGGGAGGGAACGACGCGATGTACTCGTCCACGGTCTCCATCTGACTATCCTGCGGCAGGACGGCGCAAAGACGTGTGCTCCTCGAGGGCCGCGATCAGGTGTTCGGCGATCTTGGCGTGGCCGGCGACGGTGGGATGGACGTCGTCGGTGCAGTCGTCCTCGGTGATCCAGCCGGTCGAGTCGACGCTGACCACGTTCGGGTCGTCGAGGGTCTTCGCGGCGGCCTGGATCGTCTCCGCGTGCTTCCCGCTGAACGGCGTGAGCGACACGATCGTCGTGGCCGGGTACGCCGCCCGCACCCGCCGTACGTACTCCGTGTACTCCTCGACGTCCAGCGTCGGGTCGTTCACCCCGAGGTTGATCACCACGACGTCCGGCGCCTCGACCCGCTCGGCCGGCGACCCCGCGAAGTTCCACCCGAACGACTCGAGCCCCGACGGCACCTCGCCGTTCCCCGGCTTGCTGATCCCCTGACTGCCGAAGCCGACCTGGCACGACGTGGCGCCGAACGCCCGCGCGGTCAGGTACGCGTACGACGTCGTACCGTCCGCACCCTCCGACGCGGGGTGCTCGCTCAGCGCCCGGACGCCCTGCGTGATCGAGTCGCCGTAGAACTCCAGCCGCGGGCCACTCGGCCGGCCGCTGAGCCGCAGTACCGACCGGGCGTCCAGCACGAGGCCGGCGAACACGACCGCGCACTCGAACGGCGGGTTCCACCGGTTGACGTGTTCGTTCACGTCCTTCACCACCACAGTCACCCGGTGCTGGCCCTCGGGCTCCGACAGCTCGATGACCGGCCCGTCGAGCACGTGCAGCGACGGTTCGCCGTCGACCGTGATCCACAGGTGCGGAGCGACCGTCAGCCCGTCGGTGTCGAAGAGCAACTGCAACCGCTCACCGGCGTACCAGAACGAGATCCGCGAACCGGAGTTGACCGTGATCGCGACCCCGGGCTGGTGGCCCCACTGGCCTTCCAGGACGATGCGCGGGTCGGACGGGGCGACGACCTGGCCAGGCTCGAACGTCACGGGCACTCCTTCTGTTGTCGGCGAACCTATTGTGCCGAACGCGTCACCATCCCTCCTTCCGAGCCCGCGCCTCGAACAACAGGATCCCGGCGGACAACGCGACGTTCAGCGAGTCCGCCTGCCCGAGCATCGGGATCGACACCGCGTCGAAGCCCTCGTCGTGCCACGCCCGCGACAGCCCCGAGCCCTCCGACCCGACCACGAACGCGGTCGGACCGTCGTACTGCGGAACGCGGTACGTCCCGGTGGCCGCCGGGTCGGCGAGGTGGACGCGGAACGCGTGGCTGCGCAACCACGCCGCCGCGGCCGGGATGTCGTCGAACTCGACGATCGGCGTCGACAGGACGGTGCCGCGGCTCGCGGAGTACACCGCCGGATGGGTCGGGCGGGCGCGGCGACTGGTCAGCACGAGGCAGTCGGCGTTCGCGGCGTCGGCCGTACGGATCAGCGTTCCGAGGTTGCCGGCGTACTCGACACCGTCGGCGACCAGGACGAGGGACCGGTCCGTGAAGCGGAACGCCTGCGGCCGCCATTCGGGCAGCCGGGCGATCGAGATCGGGCCCTCGGGACGGGTCCTGCGGGCCATCCGGGCGAGCAGCTTCGCCGAGACGCGGTACACCTCCTCGGCCCGCTCGGCGACTTTCGTGACGTCGGCCGGTCCGGTTTCCGGGCACCAGAAGAGCGCCTCGATGGTGGCAGACGTGGTCAGCAGGCGGTCGTGTTCCCACGTTCCTTCGACCATGATCCGGCCGGGCGAGCCGTCCTTGCGCAGGGCGAGCAGGTCACGGACACGGGGGTGCTGCGCGCCGACGGGGCGAGCAGAAGGATGCACAGTCATGTGCAGGCTCCGTACGGAGAGAATCAGCAAGCGCGCCGGGGACACGACGGTCCACTCCGGCGGGGCGACACCCGCAGGTGCCGTGGTACTGACGCGGCCTTCCCGACCGCGTCAGCCAAGGATTCTCATCACACTCCGGATCGTAGGCAGCCGTCCGGCCGCCGTCATCCGGTTTTCCACAGGCGGCTGGCGGGTGGGTTTTGGTCTGTCGGTGCGGGTGGTTAGAGTCCTTTTCTCACGGGAGGGAGTGCGGATGGACGCGACATTGCTCGATGCCGAGGCCGAGGCAGCCGTGCTGCGCGTCTACCGTCAGGTCTTCGCGGTGCTGGCTCGCGAGTCGGGCGCGATGATCGTCGACCCCGAACTGCTGGACGTCGATCAGGCGATCCTGGACGCGTTCGCGGAGGCCGGCAGCGACGGACTGACCGTTGAGCAGGCGACGCTCGCCTGCCGGGCGTATCCGCACGACGTGATCGTCCGCCGCTTCGACGTCCTCCGGCAGTACGGCGCGATCACCAAACTCGTCGACCGGCCGAACGAGCTGCGCCACCGCGCCGCCTTCGCGCCGTACGTGATGCTGATGTTCCTGCGCCGGATGTCCGTCCAGGGCGGTCAGGCAGAGCTGCACCAGCTGCTCACGCTCGAGGCGCACAGCGTCAGCGACCCGCAGGCGACGGCCGACGACGGCAAGGCGTCCGTCGAGCGGCTGACGAAGGTGTTCCGGCTGCTCGGCAACGAACTGGCGATCCTGGTGTCGACGAGCACGACGGCACAGCTGCGGGAGAACGCCCAGCTCGCGTGGGGCAACGAGCGCCTGATCGAGCAGGCCGAGAAGGTGCACCGCCTTGTCCTGGACCGGTGGCCGACACTGCATCGGGACTGTACGTCGCTGCGCATGGCCCTGGCCGCGTACGCCGACGCCGTCCAGCTTGCAGCCGGCCGACTGGTGGAGCGCGCCGGGACGACGCGGGCGCTCGGACTGCTGCCGATCGAAACCTGGCTGACCTTCACGCGGGGCAGCGAGCCGGAGACCTTGGCCGCCGTACTCGACGGTCTCCTGTTCGACGCCGCAGCGCCCGACTTCTCGGCGCAGACGATGGTCGAGGCGGTGGAAACGGGCCGCCGGAGCGGGACGGCCCGGATGGCGCCGCCGCGCCCGACCGCGGACCAGGACGCGCCGGAATCGGCCGCGGCGACTGACCGCGAGGACCTGCGCCGCGAGGCGGAGCGGGTGCTGGCCGGACGTACGTCGGTCGACATCGTCGAGGTGGTGGACGAGGCGGGCGACTGGATCACCGCCCGGCGCGTCCTCGCCGAGCTGACCGCGGCACACCTGCACGACGAGCTGGAGTACGAGCTCGTCTGGTCGGACGGCATGCGCATCGACCCTTCCGCGGGTACGCCGTGGGCCACCGAGGGCGTGTTCCGCCGGGTGGTCTCGTGAGTACGGAGGCCGTCGAGCGGCGGCTGTACAACGCGCTCTGGTGGGCGAAGGTGCAGTCCGCCGGGCCGATCGTCGTCGATCCGGACACGCCTGCCGTCGCGGGCCTGACCAGGGCCACGTCGGGCGACACGGTCTGGCTCGTGCCGACGCTGCCGTCGGGTGCCGGGCACAGCGTGCTCGAAGAGCTCGGCGCTCCCCCGGTCCCGGTCGAGCTGCCCAACGAGACGGCTCGCCTGCTCGCGATCTGTGTCGCCTGCTGCTGGACGGACCGCAGCGCACCGGCCTGGCCTGGTACGCCCGGGACGCTCGCGCAGATCAGGTCCGCGTACGCCGGGATGCGCGGCCGGCCCGAACAGCCGAGCGACCTGACCCTGATCATCGGCAGCCTGCGCCGCCTGCACGCGACCCACTGGCTGCTGTGGGACGAGAAGTCCGCCGAGGTCCGTGTCGGCCCGCGCGTCATCACCTGGACGGCGACCGACCTCTCGACGCTCCGCGACCTGTGCCGCCACCTCCCCGATCCGCCCCCGGCCGTACTGTCCCCCGGGCCACCACCCGCCGAGCCGGCGCCTGACGATGCCCTCCCGTCCGACACGGCCGCCGAGCCTGGTCCGGACGATGCGCTCCCGTCCGACGCCGCCGCCGAGCCTGGTCCGGAGGTGGCGGATGACTGACCAGCATGCGTTGTTCGACCCGTTGCTGCAGGACCTCAGCGACCGCTCGCGCGACGAGGTGCTCGCCGCGTTCAGCGCGGTGCAGTACGCCGCACACCCGGTCGCCGAAGTACAGCTCGCAGGTCTGCGCGACGTCACGCTCCGCCGCCAGGTGCAGCGGATGCTCAAGCTGATCGGCCGTACGCTCGTCCACGTCGACGGCACCCACTGGACCGCCGGGTACGACGACGACATCGCGGCAAGCCTCGCCGCGCAGGGCTGGCAGCCGTTGTCGGTCATCGACCGCGCGGTGCTCGTGCTGGTACTGATCCACTCGGTCGCGATCCCCCGCAGCGAAGGCATCCTGACCAGCGACAGCTGGAAGTCCGCCCGGCCGACCACGGTCGACGAACTGCGGACGACCAAGATCAGCGGCGAGGAGCGTCGGCTCGCGCTGCAGCGGTTGCGTGCCGCCGGGTTGATCCAGCTGTCGGGCGATCACTCGGGCGGGCCGTCGTACATCCCGGGTCCGCAGCTGCAGCGCCTGACACCGGCCGCTCGCCGTCGCCTGCAGGACCAGCTCATCCTCGCCGCCGCCCCGGCCAGCCCGATCGCCGAAGCCATCCGCGCCCGTCACGGGGTCCCTGTCGAAGTGGGAGAAGAAGCATGACTGAGGACGGGCCGTTCGACATCCTGGGGTCGAAGGTGCTGCTGGGCGTGCAGGTCGTGGACCTGTCCCGGCTGTCGACGCACCCGATCCCGATGATCGGCCGCGGCCTGATCACGGTCGCCGGTCAGGGCCCCACCGACTCCAACGGCGCCGGTAAGTCGTCGTGGATCGCGGCGCTCAGCCTCCTGCACGCGGACGACCAATGGCGGCTGACCAGCGGTGCACCAGGCGCGGCCGAGCTGCTGTTCACCGCCGAGGCCGCGGGCCAGGAGGGCAACTGGTCGAACGTCGACCGCGGCTACATCGTCGGCGTGTTCTCCGATCCGGACCTGACCGACCTCGACGAGATCGAGGCCGCCGCAGTCACGGTCTGGATCCGCATCAACCGCAAGGCGTCGTACATCGACCTGCGCTGGAAACACGGCCTCCACATCCCGTACGGCGCGACCGAGGCCGAGCGCGCCGCCGGCGCCGACGCGCTGTGGGCCGCCCTCCCGCATTCGAACGGCCGTACCGACTTCCACGCCAACAAGCTCTCCCAGGTGCTGTACGGCGGACAGGTCCGGTGCGTCTCGTTCCTGTCGACGTCAGTACGTTCGAGCCCGACCGCGAACCTGCTCGCCGAGCCGCTGAACGAGCTCGGCCCGGCCCGAATCTTCAACGCGATCGCGACCCTGACCGGCCTCGACCACGAGCTCGAGCAGGAGCAGGCGCACCGCTCGGCCGAGCACACGCAGCGCGAGGCGACCAAGCAGGCGACGACCGACCTGCAGCGCTGGGAGCAGGAGATGGCGACCGTCGAGGCCGGCATCATGCAGCGTGCCGCCGCCCGCGAGGCCCTGGCCGCGGCGAAGGAGTCCTGGCAGGCACGCTCCGCCCGGCACCTGATCGACGGCGCCGCGCGGAACGCCGAGATCGTCCACGAGCTCGCCACGCTCGACGAGCGCGTCGCCGAGCAGGAGGCCCGCAAGGAAGCGATCGCTGCCGAGATCGATGCCTTCGGCAACGAGGAGAACCTGCTCCGGGACGTGCAGCTGACCCGTCAGGAGCGGGACAGGCTGGACGCCCGCGACCGCGAACTGGATCTCGCGCAGCGTTCGGTGCGGGAGCAACTGGAGCGACTCGGTCAGGAGCACCGGCGGCTGCTGGACGTCGGTCGATCGGCGGACGGCCGCGACCTGGCCGCGGCCGCCGAGGAACAGGACGAGGCGCGTGCCGTGCTCGAGGAGCACATCGGCCGCGACCACGCCGCCCGCTCGGCGGTCGACTACGCGACGGCCGAGCTGCGTGAAGCCGAAAGCGGCCAGACAGTGTCTGCGCCGCAGCAGCAGGTCCTGGAGAACGCCGGCATCGAGTGCGGCGCGCTGACGGACATCACCGAGCTGCCTGCGTCCGACCGGCCGGAGTGGGAGCCGCGGCTGGCGCCGTACCGCGAGGCCGTCGTCATCGACTTCGGCGACGCGACCGTGGCAGCTTCCGCCTTGACCGACGCGGGATACGCCGGCTTCCTCCTGGTGCTGGCGAATCGGCCCGGCGCCGCGGCCTCCCGGAAGGGCGGGCCGAAGTCGGCGGACAAGCGGTTCGTACTGGACGCGTTCTTCGCCGCGATCGGTGAGCGGGCGACCAAGGACAACATCGACGACGCGGCGGGCGTGGTCGCGGTCGGGCAGTTCGACGAGCCGATCACCGGCCGTACGGCGCGGATCGAGGCGGCCCGGCGCCGGCTCGAGGCCGCGGTCGAGGCGCGTACTCAGGCGTCTGCCGCGCTGGAACAGGCCCGGTCCCGGGTCGAGCAGGCGGAGCGCCGTACGGCGGCCGCTCGCGCACTGGCCGATGCGGAGGCGGTGCAGGAGCAGATCCTGGCGCTCCGCGAGACCGTCGACCGGCACGAGTCCGATCGCGACTCGCTCGCGCCGCAACTGCAGGCCGCGAAGGAGTCCGCCGAGGCGGCCGCCGGACAGCAACTCGTCCGCGACGAACGCCTGAAGAACCTCGAGGCGACCCGCCGCGACCACAACCGCATCCTGGACGAGCTGACTGGCCGGCGGCTGGCGCTGCGGGAGGAACAGAGCGCGCTCGACCTCACCACGCGGACGACGACCTGGGGCGGCACGCCTTCGGAGGCGGAGGAGTTCCTGCTCGCACTCCCCGACGACGCCCAGCGCCGTACGACCGCCGACTGGAACCACCAGGCCTGCACCCAACTCGACGACGTCATCCGCCGCTGCTTCCCGAGCGCGCGTTCGCGGGAAGAGATCCCAGCCGAGCTGTGGGAGATCCTGAACGGTCCCGACGGCTGGACGAACGGCACACTCGGCGACCGCGTCGGCCTGGTCCCGGCGCTGCACCGGACGCTGAGCAGCCACCTCGCCCAGCACGAGACGTTCGACAGCCTGCAGCAACAGCAGATCGCCAGCCAGCGCGCCGAGCGCAACGCCGCCCTCGAACGTGCCCGCGAGGGCCTCGACGAGGCGGAGAGCACCGCCCGCGCGCACCGCGCGTCCCTCGCCGACGGCATCAAGGCGCGGCTGCGGCTCGTCTCGCAGGAGTTCGACCGCCTCGACCAGCAGTACGGCGGCTACGGCGCGAAACTCGAGTTCCCCGAGCCGGATCCGCCCTCCGAGCCCGACAAGCCGTGGCGCTGGACGGTCACGCCGAAGTGGCGGCGGTCCGAGGGCGGCCCGTTCTCCGCGTTCAACGTAAAGGGCAACACCGCCCAGATGGACGAGAAGGCCGTGAAGCTGGTGTGCGCGGCCGCGCTCGCCGGGGGTTCGGACCGGCCGCTGCTGCTGATCCTCGACGAGCTCGGGCGAAACCTGGGCTCGCAGCACCGCCGCGAGGCCGTGGCCCTGTTCGAACAGATCGGCCGCGACCGGAACATCACCGTGATCGGCGCGCTCCAGGACGACATGGAGCGGTACGCCCTCGCCTCCTCCCGGTTGTACGTCAAGCTCCGCCGGAGCTCCGACACGATGCCGTACAACCAGGCCCCCGTGGTGAAGGGCAACGAGGACAACGCGGCCCGGGTCGAGCTGCTGCGTGACTGGATGACGTCGTACCGCGGTTCCACCCCGACCCTCGAGCTGGCGTCGCCGACCCTCACTTGACACTTGTCCAGATTTCGACACGTTGTTACCAAAAGCGGACCCCGGTGCAGACCTAGGACCCGACGGTGCAGCAGTATGGTGCGGTGACTTTTCCGGAGAGCCGCAGTACCCGCTCACAGCGAGGGACCGGAACCCTGGTCAAGCAGTCGTATGACGGCGTACCGTCACCTGCATCCGGCATGTCACCCACTGACACAACGGCACCTCCGCCGAACCGGCCGCCTCATGATCGGAGGGCGTGAATGGCATCCTGGCTACTCCGCGCCCAATGGTCACACCGTGACGAGTCCGTCGAGCACCGCGCGCTCCGCGTCGGCCGCACCCTGACAGCCGTGGCGGTCGCGTTCCCCGACGTCCACAACTGGACCCAGGACGAGCGCTGGGGCTACCACGTGCTCGAAGCCGACGGCTCCACGCCGCTCCAGGAGATGGTCGAGGCCACCACAAAGGTCCTCGCGAACGGTACGAGCACCACGCGGCTGCACCTGCAGAGCACCGGCGAGCTGCCCTGGCTGTTCGACCTGTCCATGGGCGGCACGATGACGACCATCTCCGACCAGCTCACACTGCACTGGAGCGACGAGGACGCCCTGCAGCAGTCGGAGCGCTTCGCTCAGATCCTTCGCGCGGTCGTGACGATCTGGGAGCCTCAGTGGGCGAGCATCGCCGACACGGAACTCGCCGCCGCGGCGGGCGTCTTCCGTCGCGGCATCCCGATGATGGGCTGGCTCACGTACGTCCGCGGAATGGTCGCCGGCGCCCCGGGCATCGACATCACCCTCACCCCGTACGAACGCGGCACCCTCCTCCAGGCCCCGGTCTCCCCCATCGACCTAACCCCCGTACACATCTGCGCCGCCGCCGCCCTCGTCGGCATCGCCCCCGAAGAGTAGCCACTCCTCCACAACAATCCCTCGCTCCCACCGCCGCAGCACCCGCGCTGAGCACGTGGAAGCCGCCAGCCCACTCCTCCAGCTCCCGACTGCCGGAGAACGTCGCACGGCCAGCAACTCCGAACTCCGCCGCTCCAGCCGCCCCCACAACCTCTCCACCGCAGATCGAGTACGACACTCTCAGCCTCGCGCCGAGTGCCCGCCGTCGGGTCCGGAACAGCTCGCCCTCCAAGCCGCCGAGCCCACAAAGGGCTTTCCGACCCCCGGCCATCCCCAGAGCTTGAGGTGACGTCGCCGCGAGGCCGTCCGCCCCGTCCAAGACCCACCGTCCGGAGCGCGACCCGACCACCTGACCGACCTAACAAGCCTCCTGAACAGAGTCCAAGCGGTAGCCGGCAACCTGGCCCGCGCAAACATCAACCGCACCGAACAACTCACCGTCCGCGATCCGCCAGAGATCTACGAACCAATCTGCGAGCACGACGCCCTCCGCCCCGACCGCGCCTCCTCGACACCCTCACGTCCGCCGCAAACCAAGCCAACGGCAACCCACCCGCACCTGGTGGATCTACACCCCGACGCAAGGCCACCGAACACCGCGCCCGCGCAACGTGCCACCCACACAACCCGCGACCCACCCCACGCGCACCTGAGCAACATGCACGCGCACCTCGGCGCCCGCACTTCGGTACCCGCATCTCCGCGACATGCACCCTCGGCGCCGCACCTGAACAACGTCCACTCGGCACCGTCCCACCGGCGCAACCCGCAGCCGCCAACCTGCACCCGGCACCGTCCCACCCGCGTAACCGGCACCTGCGCAACCGGCACCTGCGCAACCTCCAACGGGCAGCGTGCCACCCGCGCGACATGCGCCTCGGATGGACCTCGGGAACGTGCCACCTGGCACGATGCCGCCTACGCAAAGGAGCCATCCGGGCAAACGTGGCGCCGGCAAACACCTGCGCGCCTAGTACGTGGCTTTGATCCGCACGTGGGGCTGACCCGCATGTCGCGCCGGTCCGCATGTCGCGCCGGGCGCATGGCGCCCGGTAGTCGCGCTGGTTGGGTACGTGGCGCCCAGCACCTGGCGCCCGATACTGGCGCTGGCCGGCGCATGGCGCGCCGCGAAGAGCCGGCGCCGATCGGTGCGTGGCACCGCGTCGACGTGGTGTGCCGGGGCGGGGTGGCGTGCCGGGCCGTTGTGGTGTGCCGGGCCGTTGTGGTGCCGGCGTGAGGTGTTGGCCGGCGTCGACGTCGGGCCGGGAGAAATTCGGCCTGGAAATGTTAAGGGCCACCCCCG